>JBGSSA010000250.1:0-3597 GCA_041737295.1 Bacteroidales bacterium
TTTACCGGTTTTGTCATATAATCATCGCATCCGGCCTGGAATGTTTGTTGTATCTCGGACTGATTGGCATACGCAGATTGAATAATTACCGGGGTACCGGGACTGATCTCTTTAATTAGTTTTGTAGCCTCAATGCCTCCCATGACAGGCATTTTAACATCCATCAGCACCAGATTTATATCAGATTGATTTTTAATCATTTCCACTGCCTCCTGGCCATTTTTTGCACGATACGTTTTAATACTCTTAAGTTTTAAAGATTCCCTCAATAACACATAGCTTATTTCATCATCTTCAGCAATCAGGACAGTCAGGCCGGGCATTATTCCTATTGCCTCCGGGGGTGATTCCCGGGACGCTAATGCGGGGAAAACAGATGATCCAAAGGGTATTGTAAAATAGAAAACCGAACCTTCTCCTAATTTTGATTCGATTCCGATTTTTCCTCCTAACAGTTCCACATAGGCCTTTGATATGGCAAGTCCAAGGCCCACACCTTCAAACTCCTTTGAGTTTTCACCCTGCCTGAAGCGTTCAAAAATTTTATCCTGGAGTTCCCTTTTAATTCCCATTCCTGAATCCTTAACATAGAAATACAGGTGAGTTGCGTCATCAAGATTGCAGCCTAGTTCTATACTGCCACCAGGTTTTGTGAATTTCAGCGCATTTTTGATCAGATTGGTAATGATCTGTGCCAGTTTGGTTTTATCTGTATCAATTAAAAATTCATCCGAAGGCAATTGTATATTTATGCTAAGTTCGATCCTGCGATTCTCTGATTCCGGGGTGAAAAACGACAATAATTCTATGAGCAATGAAGGAATGTCAACCTTTTCCTTCCTTGCTTCAACCTGGCCTGCTTCAATTCTGGATATATCAATCAGGTCATTAATGATGTCAAGCATCCGTTTGCCGCTTAATTCAATCGCATCAATATATTTATTCCGGGATTCTTTGGAGAGTTGAGGGATCTTCAGCAGATCAGCAAATCCCAGGATACCGTTCATGGGGGTTCTGATTTCATGACTCATATTAGCCAGAAACACAGATTTAAGCCTGTCGCTTCCCTCCGCTTTTTCCTTTGCTTTTTTCAGTTCATCCTCAATTAGTTTTAAATGGGTTATATCCGAAAAAGTGGTACATACCTGATAGGGTTTAACCTCGTCATTTTTAAACTGGGGAATAGCATTGACGAGCAGCCATATATACTCATTTTTCTGTGGATTTACCAATCCCATGATCGTATCCTTTACCTGTAATCCGGTGCGAAGGGCCAATACGGCAGGATGCGTATCTCCTGTAAATACACTGCCATCATCATGAATTGACTTCCATTGCGGATCAAATGAGATACTGTCTTTCATTTGTTCCACAGTGAAACCCAGCATTTCTTCCGCTGCCGGATTTGCAGATATGATTACCCCCTGACTGTTTTGATAAATTACACCCTGGGCCATTGTTTCGAACAATACCTGGTATTTTCTCTCATTTTCCCTGCTTTTCTGAAGGTTTGTCCAGTCCCTCAAATTGCGCTTTACAACATGATCGATGTTTTTAAAAACCTCAGGTGATTTTACGATAAAATCCTGGGCACCGGATTTAATTACCTTTACCGCCAGTTCCTCATCTCCGAATGAAGTCATTACAAGAACAGGCCATGGCTGGCTCTCGAGGCTGCCGGGAAGTAAGTCAAAAGCAGTACCGTCAGGCAGATTTATATCTGCAATGACCAAATCCGGAACAATACATGTAATGATCTGGTTAAATTCCTTCAGTGTAATGGCAAAATAACAGTCATAATCCACTGCAGGCAACGCCAGACGGATAGCTTCAGCATGTTCGGGTACATCCTCAAGGATTATCAGCTTATTTTTTGCCTTATTTTTCATTGCATAGCGGATATGTGTTCCCAACCATCCGGCATAAGCCAACGATTTCTATCGTGGAGATTTCATATACTTTCATATGTTCATTATAAGAATCTGCATTTTCAGAATACACCATGGCAATTCCGTTAATACGAATTTATGTATCTGATAATCTATAAGATACAAATGATCTATATGAAAAGAAAAAGATTAGAAAGTAAGGTGGAAAGATCTTAAGATGACAACATGCCGGAATTTATTTTGTTCATGAAGAAGGCTTCCGGTAAGATTTCTGATTCCTTCCGGGTTTTGCAAAGGATGTATATAAAGCAATCCAGAAAAGCACAAGTACACCCGGTATCATTGCGTTGGGAGAAGAGTATAAATAAGCAAACGAAAAAATAATACTCTTGTTCGGATCCTTCTTATCATAAATGACCCTGGCCTTGTCGCCCAGCTCGTAAATAGCATTTTCCGGTCCCCTGATTTCAAAATTTCCTGATCCGGCATCAAACCTGAAAAAAGTATAATAGAATCCTGTGGGCAAGGTAGACTTTCCCTTGATTTCACCATACCCCACTGCTATTCCTTCAGTTCTGGTTCCAAAAAGTAATAACCTGTACTCCTTTGAAACAGGTATTAACAGGATCAGAAACAGGACTATAAAGAATTTCAACTTACTGATTTTCAACATACAATTTCACTTTCCAGAATGTCTTTATTGAACAATACGCCTTAATGCCATGTAAAGAATACAAATGGACAATTCGTATTATTGGTCGTTCACGGCTTTTATATGCAGTTGATTTTCAGTACTTATATTCAATATAATTCCCAATGTGAATTTAGCAAAATTTTTTATAGAATTCCACCAGCCGCCATTTTAGGGGTCCGTGAGAATATTTTTCATATCTTTATTTTATTCAAGGATCTGTGCGGCGAAAACAACAGCGAATACTATCCGACACTGATTCATCTCAAACTTTCGAAAAATTATGAAATCCTGCACTTCACCTCTTATCATTGGACTTCTTACCATCTTATTATCAGCCGGTTGCCAGAATCGTACCGGAAAATCTAAAAAAGATCAGGTGAACATCCTTTTCATTTTAACTGATGATCAGCGATGGGATGCCCTGGGATACGCGGGCAATCCTGTGATTAAGACTCCCAATCTTGACAATCTGGCAAAACAAGGCCTTTATTTCCATAATGCTTTCGTTACCACAGCAATCTGCTGTGCGAGCAGGGCTAGTATTCTCACAGGCCAGTATGCTCGCTTCAGCGGGGTAAAGGATTTTTTTACTCCCATCAGGCTGGAAACTACATATCCCCGATATCTTAGTGAGGCAGGTTATTTTACCGGCTTTATCGGTAAATGGGGAACATTGGAAACGGATACCGCCTATTTTATGCAAGCCGCCGATCTTTTTGATTTCTGGGCCGGCAGCATGGGACAATCGAATTACTGGCATGAACGGGATTGCAATTACGTCCGGAACAATGGGACAACGGAAAAACATCATTTCCTCTGTGACTGTCCTCCGGATTCTCATGGGAAACGTGGGGAAGAGATCCGGACGGGAAAGGCAAACATAAACGACCCGGTTCACCAGGAAACCTATGTAATTCCTGACAAGGTAAGGAAATTCCTTGATCAGCGTGATCCCGGGAAACCCTTCTGTCTTTCCATAAGTTTTAAGGCCCCCCATGGTCCCTGGGGTGACTA
>JBGSSA010000251.1:0-48919 GCA_041737295.1 Bacteroidales bacterium
ATGGCCCCCGTGGGTTCATTCGAATCTCTTATGGCTGCCATCCAGGGGAATGCTGATTCAGTTTATTTCGGCCTCGGAAAGCTGAACATGCGATCCAGGTCTTCTGTCAACTTCACTCCGGATGATATCAGGAAGATAATGCGCATTTGCCGCCAATTTCAGAAGAAGGCTTACCTCACCCTGAATATAGTCGTCTTCGACAGGGAACTCGACGATATGAAAAGGGCTGTTGACCTGGCTGTTGAAAATGGCATTGATGCTATTATCGCGGCTGATCAGGCAACCATACAGTATGCGCACAGGCAGGGAATTGAAGTGCATTTATCTACCCAGGTAAATATCAGCAATGCCGAATCCCTGCGCTTTTATTCGGGTTTCGCGGAGGTGGCTGTCCTGGCGAGGGAATTGGATCTCGGCCAGGTAGCAGGAATCGCTAAGCAGATTGAATCGGAAAGGATTACGGGGCCGTCGGGAAATTTGATGAGGGTTGAACTTTTTGCGCATGGGGCACTTTGCATGTCTGTTTCAGGGAAATGCTACCTGAGTCTTCATCAGCATAACCATTCGGCTAACCGTGGTGATTGCCTTCAGGATTGCCGGAGAAGCTATATTGTAACAGAAAAAGAAAGCGGAAACGAACTGGAGATTGATAATGAGTTCATTTTGTCTCCCAAGGATTTATGCACGGTCCATTTCATCAACAAAATAATTGATTCGGGTGTGAGGGTACTGAAAATTGAAGGCAGGGCCAGGTCGCCGGAATATGTTAAAGTGGTATCATCTGTCTATAATGAAGCCCTGAATAGCTACTTTGATGGAAGTTATAACGGGGAAAAGATATCCGAATGGCAACAGAAGCTTTCTTCCGTTTTTAACCGGGGCTTTTGGGATGGATACTACCTTGGACAGCGGCTTGGGGAATGGAATGATGTATACGGGTCAAGGGCTACTTATACAAAAACATATGTGGCAAAAAGCCTTAACTATTTTGCCAAAGCGGGTATTGGAGAGTTTTTATGTGAATCGGGCTCGTTGAACGTTGGGGACAGAATATTGATAATAGGACCTTCAACAGGAGTAATTGAGCAGGAAATAAAGGAATTACGGGTTGATCTGGATCCTGCCCCGGCTGCCCATGCAGGTGAAAAATTTTCAATGCCGGTAGATCGCAAGGTACGCCGCGCTGACAAACTTTATAAACTGGTTCTCAAAAATTAGCAAATCACCTTTTATCGGAATTGGGAATAAATTAGTAAATTCATCCTGCATACATTCACAAATCCCTCTTTTCATGAAACCCTCCTTCACCATTCACCGGGTAATCCGGACAGCCTTCCTCATTTCCATTCTTTTCACTTCGGCACAATGCAAAAAGGGCAGAAAAAGCACTGCCATTAATCCGGCATTTACTGAAAAGATCGCTGCTTTTACAAGCGGGGTAATATCTTCTGAATCCACTATACAAGTGGTGCTGGCGAATGACTACCCCGGTCAGATCACCCGGAATACTCCGGTAACCGAAACCGTGTTTAAGTTTAAACCGGATATTGCCGGACAGACCGTTTGGCTCGACAATCGTACGATTGAATTCCGCCCTGAACATCGTCTTGTTTCCGGAGAAACCTATTCCGCGAAGTTTTATTTGTCAAAACTGATGAAGGTCCCGAGGAACCTGTCTGTTCTTGATTTTGAATTTTCAGCGGTAAAACAGGTGTTTACAGTTGAGTTTGAAGGATATCAGACTACCCAGGATAATGACCTGGTGTGGAACAGGCTGAAAGGAGCAGTAAATACGGCAGATTTCATCGATGGCGAGACCCTGGCTGCTTATTTTACAGCCCGGTTGGATAAAGAAAAGCTTAAGATAACATGGGATAATTCAATAGATCGCAGGTCATTTCAATTTTATATTGATAGCGTCAGACGAACCGAAGAACCCGGAAAAGTAGAATTATCCTGGGATGCCTCTTCCCAAATGAAAGGATTGAAAGGAAGCAGTGAATTTGTAATGCCTGCCCTGGGTGATTTCAAGATAATGGATGTTAAGGTTATCCAGCAACCGGAGCAGTTTATCCAGGTGATGTTCAGTGACCCGATCCGTAAAAAGCAAAATTTCGAGGGCCTGGTTTCTCTGGGAAAAGGGATCAGCCTCAATTTTACAATTGAAGGGAATATTATTAAAGCCTATCCGGCATCGCGTCAAAGCGGCGATGATAATTTTTCCGTTCAGGAAGGAATTGTAAATATTTTAGGTTACCCGCTGAAAGCTTCCTATAGTGAGATCATTACCTTCGAGCTGGCCAAGCCGCAGGTTAGGTTTCTCGGACGAGGTGTAATATTGCCTTCATCGAAGGGACTTGTATTTCCCTTTGAAGCAGTGAATCTAAGTGCCGTGGATGTAAAAATCATAAAAATCTTTGAAAACAATATCGGCTATTTTCTGCAGGTCAATAACCTGGATGGCAGCAACCAGCTTAAAAGGGCAGGCAGGCTTGTGCATAAGCAGACTGTGCTGTTAAGCCATGAACCGGTTGATCTGGGTAAGTGGAACCGTTTTTATCTTGACCTCGAGAAGCTGATTAAACCGGATCCGGGTTCTATATACAGGGTTGAAATTAGTTTTCGACGATCGTATTCGCTCTATTTTTGCGAGGGGGAACAAAAGGATCAAACAGAAGGCGCCGATACGCAGGATGATGAGGAAAGCCTGGAACAGGAAATCTCATACTGGGATTCGTACCAGGAATATTACTACGATTATTATGACGAGGATTATTATGAAGACTACGATTATGATGAGCGTGATAATCCCTGTTCATCCTCTTATTATAGTCAGAACCGTGCAGTGACCAGGAATATCCTGGCATCTGACCTGGGAATTATCGCGAAGTCAGATGAAGGATCACTTTTTTGTGCCGTAACCAGCCTGGTCAGTACCGAACCAATCGGCAATGTGGATGTGACCGTGCTGAATTACCAGCAGCAGCCCATTGCAAAAGGGACTACCGACAATGATGGGTTTGTGAGTTTTGATATAAAGGGGAAGCCCTTTCTCATTATAGCACAACGTGATAAGCAACGCGGCTACCTGCGCGTGGATGACGGATCTTCCCTATCGCTTGGTGCATTTGATGTATCAGGTGATGCCGTGAAGAAGGGTCTTAAAGGATTTATTTATGGCGAACGGGGTGTTTGGAGGCCGGGGGATACCCTTTTTGTTACTTTTCTTCTTGAGGACAAGCAAAAGATATTGCCCGCTTCTCACCCTGTAATAGCGGAACTGTACAATCCCCAGGGACAATTATACAGCAGGCATGTTAAAACTGCGGGAACAAACGGATTCTATCTGATGGCTTTGCCTACAGTACCCGATGTACCTACCGGAAACTGGAACCTGAAAGTAAAAGCCGGGGGAATCGTTTTTCAAAAGGTAATGAAAATAGAAACGGTGAAGCCTAACCGGCTGAAAATTAACCTTTCTTTTCCTGTAACCAGGCTTTCCGCCAGCACCCGTGACGTTACGGGAGATCTCAGCGTTAAGTGGCTCCAGGGTGCAACTGCCCGGAACCTGAAAGCAAAAATAGACATCCTGTTAACCAATGAGGTGACCACTTTTGCAACATATGATTCCTATCAATTTACAGATTATTCCAAAAGATTTTCCGCTGCGGAAGAGACCCTGTTCGAAGGAAATATGGATGAAAACGGAAAGGCTGTAATTCCAACCCGTATAGAAGGCGGCAGTAATGCTCCGGGAATGCTGAAGGCTAATTTTACGGTACGGGTTTTTGAAAGGGGCGGTGATTTCAGCATTGACAGGTTCAGCATGGTTTATTCTCCTTACAAATCCTATGTGGGTATAAAAACACCTGAAGGCGACAGGCGTGGAATGTTGCTGACAGATACAATTCATTGGGTGGATGTAGTCACGCTGGATGACAACGGCAAACCTGTTTCTCTCGAAGGACTGGAGGCAACAGTATATAAACTTGACTGGCACAGCTGGTGGGAATACAACGGGGACAGGCTTGCTTCATTTATGGGGAATACCTACAGGGAACCCATAGTTAGAAAGAACCTGTCAACTGTGAATGGGAAAGGCCGGTTCAGTTTCAGGATCGACCGGCCGGAATGGGGACAGTTTTACATCCGTGTAAATGATCCCGCGGGGGGTCATTCAACCGGAAAAATTGTGAGTATCGACTGGCCAGGCTGGGCAGGAAGACCCATGCGCGATAATCCGGAAGCAGCCAGCATACTAACCTTCAATTCAGACAAGAAAAAGTATGCTGTGGGAGAAGAAGCTGAACTTATAGTTCCTACGGGCGGTGAAGGACGCCTTTTGCTGAGCATTGAATCAGGCTCAAAAATTCTAAGCCGGAAATGGATCCCTGTTCAGGCAAAGGAAACTAAAATCAAAATCCCTGTGACACCCGAAATGGCCCCCAATGTATATGCCTATGTCACGCTTGTTCAGCCCCATGCAAATACCGTGAACGATATGCCTATGCGGTTGTACGGGGTTATACCCATCCTTGTTGAAGATCCCGGAACACGCCTTGAACCTGTAGTAAAAATGCCGGACGTGCTGGAACCCCTGCAGCAGTTTACTATCCAGGTCAGCGAAAAGGACAGGAAACAAATGACCTATACAGTGGCAATCGTGGAAGAAGGCCTGCTGGATCTTACGCGGTTTAAAACCCCCGATTCATGGAGTCTCTTTTACGCCAGGGAAGCTCTCGGGGTGAAAACATGGGATCTGTACGACATGGTCATTGGCGCTTTCGGAGGTAAATTGAGCAGTATTATCGGAATTGGGGGCGATAATGACATCGTAGGGAATGAATCTGCCGATAAGGCGAATCGCTTTAAACCGGTGGTTACCGTTCTCGGACCCTTTACACTGGGTGCCGGAAGCACAAACAGGCACAATGTTAAATTGCCCAGTTATATCGGCTCAGTGAAGGCTATGATAGTAGCCGGACAGGACGGAGCATACGGATCCGCAGAAAAGGCAGTACCCGTGAAAAAGCCCCTGATGGTATTGGCTACTCTTCCGCGTGTCATGGGGCCCGGCGAATCGGTAACCCTTCCTGTAACCGTATTTGCGATGGACAAACAGGTGAAAGACGTACAGGTGCAGATAAAGACAAATGACTTTTTTATTCCCGGGGATACACGGGTCAAAAAAATATCTTTCCAGCAACAGGGTGACCAGATGGTTGATTTCGATCTGAAAACTGTCTCCAGGTTAGGGGTAGCCAGGGTAAAGGTAATTGCTACATCCGGTAAACTGGTTTCAGAATATGATGTGGAAATGGATATACGTGCTTCCAATCCCCCGGTTACCACCTTTGTTTCCGGTGGCGCTGAGCCGGGTAAAAACTGGGAAACTGACTTTACCCTTCCGGGTATGGAAGGAACTAATTCCGCTATACTGGAGGTCTCGGCTGTTTTACCTATGGATGCCGGGAGAAGGTTGAAATACCTGCTTCAATATCCCTATGGCTGTATTGAACAGACAACTTCTTCTGCCTTTGCCCAGCTTTATCTCGATGATGTAATGGAGATGAACGATAAGTTTAAAAAAGCCATTGATGATCATATCAAGTACGGAATAAAACGGATTAGCTCTTTTCAGATGTCTGACGGAAGTTTCACCTACTGGCCGGGTCAAAATTATTACGATAGCTGGGCTACAACCTACGCAGGTCATTTCCTCCTTGAGGCTGAAAGCAAAGGATATGTTCTTCCCCCCGGTTTGAAATCTTCATGGATCAAGGCGCAGAGACAACTTGCACGCCAATGGAGGCCCGCCACACCCGATAAAAGATATTATTATTTTCAGGATGACCTGGAACAGGCCTACAGGTTGTTTACACTTGCTCTTGCGGGGGCTCCCGAAACAGGGGCGATGAATAAACTGAAAGAGATGAAGGACATCAGCATCCAGACAAGATGGCGGCTGGCAGCTGCCTATGCCCTGTCGGGACAGGCCCAGGTGGCCAAAGACCTGATCGCCCGGGAAACAACGGATATCCAATCCTACAGGGGTACTTATTCAAGTTACGGTTCGCGGGAAAGGGATTGGGCCATGATCCTTGAAACACTGGTTATTTTAAATGACCGTACACGGGGAATGACCGTTGCCCGAAAAATATCCGATGTGCTTTCCAAAAACTACTGGATGAGTACGCAGACAACTGCCTATACAATGCTGGCCCTGGCAAAATTCAGCAAGGGTATTACAACCAATAAAATGGGCTTTACCTATACCCTGGGAAATGGAAAGGCAATCCAGGTCAATACTGCGAAACCTTCCATCCAGATTACCCTGCCTATGGCGACGAATTCGCAGACCGGGCAGATCATTGTCAAAAATAACAACACCGGTTTGTTGTTTACCCGGATTATTATGGAAGGTATTCCTGAAAAAGGAAATGAAGAAGAAGTAAATAACCAGCTGAGCATGGAAGTTTCATATCGCACCACCGATGGAAATCCGCTGGATGTCTCGTCCATACCCCAGGGAACTGATTTTTACGCTTCCGTGTCCGTATATAATTCCGGCGATTTTGATCAACGACAGCTGGCGTTAACCCAGATTTTTCCTCCGGGATGGGAAATAGGAAATTCGCGGATGACGGATATTACCGTACCGGGCCAGACCAATTTTACATACCAGGATATCCGTGATGACAGGGTAAATACATTCTTCAATCTCAGCCGTGGGGAAACCAAGACCTTCAAGGTAATGCTTAATGCAGCATATGCCGGCACATTCTATCTCCCGGGAGTGTATTGCGAAGCCATGTATGACAATACAGTATCCGCCTTAAAGAAGGGCAGGGAAGTGAGCGTTGTTATCCCTTAAACCGGATTACCATATCCATGAACTGATCGAAAAGGAACTCTGTATCTGTAGGACCACTTGAAGCTTCTGGGTGAAACTGGGTGGAAAAGAATGGTTTATGCTTATGTTTCATCCCTTCATTGGTCTGGTCATTCAGGTTGATGAAAAGGGGTTCCCAATCTGCCGGCAAGGTGGCACTGTCTATGGCAAAGCCATGATTTTGAGAGGTAATGTATGCCTTGTTCGAATCTACAAGCAATACCGGCTGATTATGGCTCCGATGACCATACTTGAGTTTATAGGTATCGGCACCCGCGGCCAGGCCGAGTAATTGATTTCCCAGGCAAATTCCATAGATAGGGATATCCTGCTGTATTGCGTTTCGCAGATTGTTAATAGTTGCGTCACATAGCTTCGGATCTCCCGGTCCGTTCGATATAAAAAGACCATCGTACTTTTCCGTTGAAAAATCATAATCCCATGGGACTAAGATCACCGTAGCGTCCCTCATGATCAGGTTCCGGATTATATTGTATTTAACTCCGCAATCAATGAGCAGTATCCGGTATTTTCCTTGTCCATAGATCTTTTTTTCCCTGATACTGACCTCGTCAACCAGGTTGACCAGGTTGGGGTCGTAGAAATCCACATCATGGTTTCCGATAATGATCTTTCCCAGCATGGTACCTTCTTCACGCAAAATCTTGGTCAACTCACGGGTGTCTATGCCATATAAGCCGGGGATCCCGAATTCCTTCAGCCAGTCGCCAAGACTTTTTTCAGCATTCCAATGGCTGTATTCACTTGTGTATCCTGATACTATGAGGCCGGAAATGTGCATGGCATAGGATTCAAAGAATTTGTTCATGCCATCCTGCACACGATTGTCGGGAACGCCATAATTCCCGATGATCGGGTACGTGAGGGTCAATATCTGTCCCCTGTATGAGGGATCTGTAAGGCTTTCGGGATAACCGGTCATGGCAGTATTAAAGACCACTTCTCCTGAAACTGATTTATCGGATCCGAATGAATAACCCGAAAATTCTTTTCCGTCTTCCAGTACCAGTTTGCTGTCAATTCCTTTTTCCATCATTATTTATTTGCAGTTTTACTCTTCATAATTGCCTTAATGATCTCTTCTACCTGCTCAGGTCCGATCCGTTTCGCGATGATCTTTTTATTTTCATCCAGGATAAAGATCTGGGGAGTGGAAATGATGTCATATTTTAACTTGAAATCGTATGAATACGGATTCCAGGCATTTTTCCAATCATACAAACCATGCTCATTAACAAAATTCACCCACTTAACTTTTCCTTCTTCTCCAAACAGGGTACTGATAGCCAGGACTTCCACGCCCATATTTTTGAGGCTTTTTTCATATACGGAATACAGGTCCGGAACAGCCTTTTTGCAATGACCGCAATCGGATTCCCAGAACATCAAAACAGTAAAATTTGCTTTCATTTGCTGCAGGGTGGTTTTCGTCCCCACATGAGGATATCTTCGAAGGCTGGTATCCACAAGGGCGCTCTTGAAATGTTGTGAAGGGACGATCATCAGTTCTACTTCCGGGGCTGTTGCTCCAATGAGGAGTGGCCGCGTTTTATCAACACGGTCCTTAAGGTCGGTCAAAAACTTTGTATCACTCCACCAGGATTCCTTCAGGTAATATTTGTCAGCGATATATACCTGTATAGCATCCATTCCCATGATATTGCTCTTTCCGTAATAATTAAAGAGTGTAATGAGCATAAACCTGAACAAATTGGAGTCTGCCCGCGATTTTTCAACCAGGAAGTCTATCGGCTTGTAAAGAGAATCCGGAATCTGGGGCACAATCTTTGTCAGGTAGGTCATTACCTTATCTTCATATAACGGAGTGCGGAGCAATCTCGGATCAGCTATATTGAAATTGTCAAAATAATGGTTCCGGTAATAGTAATACTGCCATGTAGAATCCTTTATATTGCCCTTTTCATCACGGGGGGCGTCAGGTACAGGCACATCGAGGGTTGCCTTCAGGAAATCAGAGACAAATAGCCCGGGGTGTTCCCTGTTGATTTTGTCAATATGGGCCACCCGGTCCTCATTCGATTTCTTCAGTTCGGCTGTCAGTTGTTCACGCACCCCGGGATCTTTTTCAGCCCTTAACCGGGTCGTAATTGAATCCGCATGTTTCCGCAAGGTTAACATGTAGGTTTGAAAATCAAGGAAAATCTGGTTTTCATCGGAACCCGTCACTTTCATTGAATTAATGAAATCGGATGTGTCAATCTCAACGCTGAACTCCTGATCTACTCCCATAATAATTTCAAAGTACCTGGTGTTAGGCAGATATACAAGATACATGCCTTCCGGCAAATGATGATTCGCGGTAAACTGGCCCATTCCCTTATTATTCAGCCGGATTGTATCATCAGGGTACATAGACTTGTTCAGATAGTGACCCAGGATGATTGTGGTATCATGCAACCCATTTACCCTTATACGAATATCATACCCCTCTGCGTGGGTTGAAAATGAAAAGAAAAGGAAGAAAAAAAGAAGAAAACAATTGCCCTTGCGAATCATGATAAACAGGTTTTATCAGACAGTTATAATAATCAAACCGCCAAAATTAGTTATTAATTCCATAATTGAAATGACAGTACGGTAAATTAAGGATGTTGGTTTCCTGCCTGTCACGCATATTTTCTATATTTGACCAATAAATAAAGCCCCAATTTCCCATGCTTACCCTGAAAGAATGTCAGGATCTTATCCATGAGTATCTTAAAAGGATCACCCTTCCGGAATCTCCTGCCAATCTATACGAACCGATTCGTTATATGTTGGAACCCGAGGGCAAAAGAATCAGGCCGGCACTGGTTTTATTGGGATGCAATATGTTTTCAGATGACGTTGAGCCGGCTCTGACTGCTGCCATGGCTATTGAGGTTTTTCACAATTTTACCCTTATGCATGATGATATCATGGATCAGGCCTTGATGCGCCGAAACAAACATTCGGTGCATGTAAAGTGGACTCCCAATATCGCCCTCCTTTCAGGCGATGCCATGGTTATCAAAGCGTATGAGCTGCTGGCTGAAATAAAAGGTCCGTCCTTCCTCCCGATATTTTCCCTCTTTAATGAAACAGCCCTCAAGGTATGTGAAGGACAGCAATATGACATGGATTTTGAAAGCCAGTCAGACATTTCTGAAGAAGATTACCTGCAGATGGTAGAACTAAAAACGGCGGTATTGCTGGCGGCCTCACTGAAAGCAGGTGCCATAATCGGGGGAGCAGATGATGCGGATGCCGGTCTGCTATATGAATTCGGGCGGAATATTGGCATAGCATTTCAACTGCAGGATGATTTTCTTGATGTGTATGCGAATCCGGGGAAATTTGGCAAGGAGACAGGCAATGACATTGTATCCAATAAAAAAACCCTTCTGCTGATCCAGGCCCTTCGACTTGCAAAGGGTAAATCGAGGGAGGAACTGCTTCATTGGCTTGGTGCGGAGGGTTTCGACAGGAATGAAAAGATCCGGCACATACGCGGCATATATGATCAGTTACATATTGATGAACTGAGCCGGCAAAGGGTTGAATTTTATCATGAAAAGGCACTTACCCTGCTGAATAAAATATCCGGAACGAATTCAAGGACAGGAGAGCTGAGAGCCTTTTCTGAGATGCTGATGAAAAGGGATAAGTAATCCAAACGTCATTGCGGGCGAAGCGAAGCAATCTCCTGATTATCGGGAGATTGCTTCGCTCGCAAGGACCGTTCCTTACTTTGCTTTCTTTGTATAAATCCCGTATTGCCTGTTTGTAATAGAATCCAGTTCAGTGCTCAGCTGTGTCTGATTGTAATTACGGGCTGACATCTGCAGGTTTTGCAGGATTTGGAAATTATATACAATCTGATCATTCACATTCGAAATAAAGGCTTCCTTCTGATCGAGATAGTAGGTAAGCTTATTGTTGCATTTTTCACCCAGCGTCTTAACCAGGGCATTCGCCTTGTCAAATTGGTTGCATTGATAGTATGCACTGGCAATCTGAATGATCGTATGGTCATACGGGATCTTGCTGTCAGGTGTTAACTCAATACACCGGTCGAGGACACGGTTTGCCCTTGCTGTATCACCCTTTTGGATAAGATCTGTGGCAAGTTGTATAAAACGTGACCTCAGGCGTACAATTGAAACAGTGCGTACATGGAAATCATCCAGGTACACATCCGGATCTTCCATGCGACCATAACGAAATTTATTCATGAGATTATCATACAGTAGTTCGGAATCAATGCGGCCTGCCTCGTACCGTCCGTTGCTATGGGAAAAAATCGGGACCAGCCTGTAAGCAAATCCTTCCAGCTGCATGTAATCTTCAAGTCCCAATGTACCTTCATGTCCAAGGGAGGCAAAATACACAGGACGTTTCCAGTTGTTATTGGCCAGGATATCAAGCACGGCCAGTTCGCTTTTTCCCATGCTGTTGCGGGAAAATCTCCAGTCAATATAAGGAACCATTTTTGCACGGTCTTCCGGCCGGACTGTCCCATTGGCCAACACAAGCGAAGTATCTACCGGAATCCGAAAGCTGCGGGTAGGAACAAAATTGAATTTTTCTCCCGAGGAGGAAGCAATTTTAGCCTCGGGAAGATCACTTAATACAAAATCAAGGACATCCTTTACAGCAGTGGTTTTTTTAATTCGCTCCTGCACAAATAGATAATCCCTGGTACCGTTTCTGAATTTATCTGTATTCATCGTAATTGGCAGCGGCTCAGATTCATATGCTTTGCGTTTCATCTGATCAATGTACCAATCCATATTCAGCAGCATCAGGTTAACGACGCGTACATCGGTACGGATCCCTTCCACCTCCTGGGCATACCATAACGGAAAAGTATCGTTGTCGCCATTGGTGAACAGGATTGCATTAGGGGCACAGGTGTTCAGATAATTTGCTGCAATATCACGTGCCGTATATCTGCCTGAACGGTCATGATCATCCCAGTTCTGGCTGGCCATGATTCCCGGAACGAGCGCCAGGCATACTATGGTTAGCAGAATAGCCATATATCCTTTTCTCAGTTTGTTGTTCAGGGAGTCAAAAAGCGCATAAACACCCAGGCCGATCCATACGGCAAATGCATAAAATGAACCTGCATAGGCATAATCCCGTTCACGGGGCTGTATGGGAGTCTGGTTCAGGTAGATTACTATGGCAATTCCGGTAAGCACAAACAGCAGCATCACAACCCAGAAATTTTTTACATCACGCTGAAAGTGGAAGACCAGTCCGAACAGACCCAGCAACAGCGGCAGGAAATAGTATGTATTTCGTGAAGGGGCATGGGCATCTTCGGCAGGCAGGTATTTTTCCGAACCGATCAGAACGTGGTCAACAGGCGCTATACCGCTGATCCAGTTACCGTTCAGCGGATCACCCATGCCTTGGGTATCATTTTGTCGACCCACAAAATTCCACATGAAATAACGAAAATACATATGACCAAGCTGATACCTGAAAAAGAACCTCAGGTTGCTTATGAACCCGGGAGGATTTTTAGGTGCATTGTGGTCATACAGTAATTTTCCGTTCTGATCGCGTGCAACATTGCCCTGGGCATCCTGCCGGGGCTGATAGAGCTTGCTTTCCTGCAAACCTGCCCATTCCATGTATACTTTTGTATGTTCTTCATCTGAACTATACATACGTGGGAAAATTGTGGTAAAACGGGGATCAAATTTATAGGCCAATTTCTTGTTTGTGACCTTATATTCCCCATCCAGTTGTGAGTAGGTATTTTTTCCTTCCTTTATGCCAACAGGCCTTGCATTAAAATACTGTCCGCGGACCAGGGGCCTGTCGCCATACTGTTCACGGTTGAGATAATACTGGAGGGAGAATACATTGTCAGGGTTATTCTCATCCATCGGCGGATTAGCCGAGGAACGGATCACAATCATCGCATAGCAGGAGTACCCGATAAGGATCACAGTGAATGCCAGAAGAATCGTGTTTACGGCATAATTCTTATTCCGGTATGTTTTCCAGAGGCCATAGCTAAGTCCGCCCACCAGAAGAATACAATACACCAGTACACCCGAATTATAGGGCATTCCGAAACCATTGACAAAAACAAGTTCAAAACGGCCGGCAAGCCATACCACACCGGGGATTACAATATACATGACGGAGGCAAGCAGCAGCAGTGACACTGTAAGCGCAGCAATAACTCCCCTGGTTGTAGCCTTATATTTGCGGAAATAGTAAATCATCCCAATAGCCGGGATCGCAAGAAGATTCAACAGGTGGACACCGATCGACAACCCCATGAGATAGGCGATCAGAATCAGCCAGCGGTTGGCATATTTTTCATCTGCCTCATTCTCCCATTTAAGCATGGCCCAGAAAACAACGGCCGTAAACAGGGAGGAACTGGCATAAACTTCCCCTTCCACGGCAGAGAACCAGAATGAATCAGAAAATGTGTAGGCCAGGGCACCAACAATACCGCTTCCGATTACGATAAAATGATCCCGGAATGAGGGCAGGGATACCCCTGTTTCGGTGGTCATTTGTAAGCGGTTCACCATAAGCTTCTGGGCAAGGTGAACGATCGACCAGTAAAGGAACATCACAGTCAATGCGCTGACTATGGCCGATGAAGCATTTACCATAAGGGCTACCTTGTCATGATGTTCCCCGGCAATCATTGAAAAAGTCCGGGCCATGATCATGAAAAGGGGAGCTCCGGGAGGATGGCCCACCTGTAATTTAAAAGCACTCGATATAAATTCGCCACAATCCCAAAGGCTTACTGTGGGTTCTATTGTAAGCAGGTAAACCAGGGCAGATATGGCAAAGATGACCCAGCCAAGGAGGTTGTTAAGTCGACGGAAATTCTTCATTCCAAAAAATTTAGTTAGTTAGCATGTTGTATTGCATTTCGGTTTGGATAATAAATTCCAAATTTATGCGCAAATCATTGTATTATATTTGTTCGGATCAAAATACGTAAAAATAAACGAATACAGGTTCACCATGAATAGAAAAAAAAGCGGGGGGATAGTTTATTCAACGAATCCTGATTATAACTTCGGGAAGGAAGCCCCGTCACAGGCTACGCTGCCTGCGAACCAGCAGCTGTTGTATATATGGCTTGACTCAAAGGCCAGGAAAGGCAAAACAGTCACACTGATCAAGGGTTTCAAGGGGACGGAACAGGATCTTGAAAGCCTGGCCAGGCAGTTAAAATCATTGTGCGGGACAGGGGGTTCGGCAAAGGAAGGAGAAATATTAATCCAGGGTGATTTCCGTGAAAAAATAATTATTTTTCTGAACAAGGAAGGCTATAAAACAAAAAAAGCGGGTGGATGAGAACCCGGTTTACCAACTGGATTACGCACAGGAAATATATCCTTTTGACCCTGGCGGTCATCCTGTCGCTCTATCTTGCGCTTCTGCACGGTCCGCTTTTTAGTGATCCCCTTTCTACAGTTATTTATGACAGCCAGGGGGATTTGCTTGGGGCACGGGTTGCCTCCGACGGGCAATGGCGTTTTTCAGGTAACCTGGAAGTACCTGAAAAAATAAAAATAGCGACACTTGCCTTCGAAGACCGGTATTTTTATTACCACCCGGGATTTAATCCCTGGTCAATCGGCCGGGCACTGCTTTTAAACCTGAAAAGAAGAAGGATTGTCAGCGGTGGGAGCACAATAACCATGCAAACAATACGGCTTTCCCGTAAGGGCAAGCACAGGACAATTTATGAAAAGCTTGTTGAGGTTTTACTTGCCACCCGGCTTGAACTGAAGAATAGCAAGGACGACATACTGGCATTATATACCGCCAATGCACCCTATGGAGGAAATGTAATAGGCACCGAAGCTGCATCATGGAGATATTATGGCACTGACAGTAAAAATCTTTCCTGGGCAGAAGCCGCTACACTGGCAGTTCTTCCCAACTCACCCTCGCTGATCAATCCCGGGAAAAACAGGGATCGCCTGTTGAATAAAAGGAACCTCCTGCTGAAACGGCTAAATACACTGGGATGGATTGACAATACCACCTATCAGCTTTCGCTGACCGAACCCATACCGGAAAAGCCGGTGTCCATGCCCCAAAGGGCATCCCAATTACTCGACAGGCTCGGATCCCTGGAGGAAGGTAATTACAATACAACCATTGATGGGAAATTGCAGAACAGGGCAATAGAAATTGTAGAAAAGCATCATAAGATCTTACAATATAATCAAATACACAATGCGGCCGTACTGATAGTTGAAGTTGAAACGGGTAATATTGTCGCTTATGTAGGAAATGTGCCGGCAAGCGGGAACGGAAATAACGGAACCGAAGTGGATATTATCCGTTCCTCCCGGAGTACCGGCAGTATACTCAAGCCGGCCCTGTATGCTGCCATGCTGGATGATGGAAAAATTCTTCCAAACAGTCTGGTAGCGGATATCCCGATCAACCTGTCGGGTTTTGCACCCCAGAATTTTAGCGGTGAGTATGAAGGAGCAGTACCTGCAAGCCAGGCATTATCAAGGTCATTGAATATTCCGGCTGTTGGTATGCTCCGTGATTATGGCACGGACCGCTTTCTCCAGTTGTTAAAAAACCTGGGACTGACTACATTCAATCATTCCGCTGAACATTATGGGTTGTCGCTTATTCTTGGCGGTGCTGAAGGGAATCTTGAAGAACTGACGGGCCTTTACGCTTCTTTTTCACGGGTGCTCAATCATTACCAGGAGGATGGACTGTATTATTCAGGCGATTTCAGGCCACTTAACCTGATCCGCGGGAAGCAGCCCGCGCGGTCAAAAGGAAGGGAAGAACCTGACCGGTTGAGTGCGGGAGCACTTTGGTTTACCTTCCTGGCCATGAATGAGGTCAGCCGTCCTGAAGAGGAATCAGGATGGAAATATTTCGGATCTTCTCCGAAGATTGCATGGAAAACAGGCACAAGTTTTGGCTACCGGGATGCATGGGCCATCGGCACATCTCCCCGGTATGCCATAGGTGTCTGGATCGGGAATGCCGATGGAGAGGGTCGTCCCGGGCTGACCGGGATATCGGTTGCCGCTCCGTTGCTTTTTGAGCTTTTTGGTATCGTACCCGTATCAGAATGGTTTAAGGAACCGGCGGAAGAACTGGCAACAACTGTAATTTGCCGGCAGAGTGGTTTGCTTGCCGGTCCGAATTGCAGTGACCGTGATTCCATTCTGGTTCCGCTCCCCGGGTTGCATGCGCCGGTCTGCACATTTCACAGGATGATTCACCTGTCAGCTGACGGAAAGTTCCGGGTAGACCGCGATTGTGCTGATGATTCGGAGATGGTCCGGTCTTCGTGGTTTGTCCTGCCTCCCGTTCAGGAATGGTACTTTCATAGGAAACATCCCGATTACAGATTATTGCCGCCTTACAAGGCCGGATGCGGAACCAATCGGGCAGGTTCAATGGATCTTATCTATCCGAGGGAAAATTCAGGCATATTCATTCCTGTAGAACTAAGCGGGAACAAAGGAAAGGTAATTTTTGAAGCCGTACACAGGAACCAGGATGCAACAGTGTACTGGCATCTCGACGGGACATTTATAGCGGGCACACATTATCTTCACCAGGTTGAAATACTGCCTTCACCCGGAAAACATACCCTTGTTCTGATAGATGAAAACGGGGAGGAGCTGACCCGTCATTTCAAAATTTTGAGTAAGGAAGACGACCGGAATTAGGTGCCTATATATCTCCAGTTATTACTTATCCATGGTTCACCGGCATAATTGATGCCAACCCGCGGCTTTTGTAAGATCACCGGTTTTATGTTACTGTCCTCAATCCATATTCGTTCGGAAAGGGCAAGATCTTCGCCATGAAAAGATTTATCAATTCCCAGTCCGCGGGTAAGAACTCCCGGCCCGGACAGGGTCTTTAATCCCCGTACAAGAATTGCCTGGGGACTGCCGGCGGGCCCTGTCACAATATTCAGCATCCAGTGAATACCATATATGAGATAGATATAGAGAAGACCACCCTGCTCATACATGATCCTGTTTCGCGTGGTTTTCCCGAACCGGGCATGGGAAGCCTGGTCTTCTTCCCCCCGGTAAGCTTCTACTTCAATTATTGTATAGGTTTCTATAATGCCGGCCCGCGAGAGGGCAAGATTTTTACCAGGCAGCTCGGGTGCCACACTGAGCACATCCCGGCCATAAAATTCACGGGTAAGTCTTTGGTGAGTATGATTTTCCGCAGACAAATCAATAAATCAACAAATCAACAAGTTTATAGAATCAACATGGCATCCCCATAGGTGCCAAAGTGATATTTTTCCTTGATGGCTACCTTGTATGATTCAAAAAGCAGCTCATAACCGGAAAAAGCAGACACCATCATCAGCAGGGTCGAAAGGGGCAGGTGAAAGTTTGATATCATCCGGGTAGGAACGCTGAATTCATAAGGTGGAAATATGAATTTGTTGGTCCAGCCGTCATAAGGTTTTAAGTGACCGGCCGTTGAAACCGAGCTTTCCAATGTTCGCAAAACAGTTGTACCTACGGCACAAACATGTTTCCTGGCATCCTTGGCTTCATTCACAATATTGGTTGCTTCATCCGTAATGATGATGCGTTCTGAATCCATCTTGTGCTTGGTAAGATCTTCCACATCTACGGTCCTGAAATTGCCAAGGCCGACATGAAGCGTGATTTCAGCGAAATGGGTTCCCTTTATTTCAAGTCGCTTCAGCAGTTCGCGGCTGAAATGAAGTCCTGCCGTAGGAGCTGCAACTGCACCTTCATGTTTTGCAAAGATAGTCTGGTAACGATCCCTGTCTTCTGGTTGAACAGCCCGTTTGATAAATTTTGGCAGGGGAGTTTCACCCAGTTTAAACAGTGTTTTTTTGAATTCATCATAATCCCCGTCAAACAGGAACCTGAGAGTCCTGCCCCTGGAGGTTGTATTATCGATTACTTCGGCAACAAGGGTCTCTTCATCGTCACCAAAATAGAGTTTATTCCCGATCCGTATTTTGCGGGCGGGATCAACGAGGACATCCCAAAGGCGTTGTTCCCTGTTGAGTTCACGAAGCAGGAATACTTCAATTTCAGCACCGGTTTTTTCCTTATTGCCATACAGGCGGGCAGGGAAAACCTTGGTGTTATTCACCACCATCACATCACCTTCCTCAAAATAATCAATTATTTCTCTGAATACCTTGTGCCCGATGGTTCCGGTTTTTCGGTCAACCACCATCAATTTCGATTCGTCCCGCTTGTCAGCCGGGTACTTGGCGATCAGATCCTCCGGAAGGTTGTATTTATATTGAGAAAGTTTCATGGATAGAATAAAATATTATAAATTAACCAAATATATACGCATTGCGGGCAAAAAAGTTACAAAAGAACTAAATTTCTTTCAAATTCTTCAATTTTTATTGCATCTTTTAATAGGAAATTACCGATGGATGTTCTTACAAGCCCCGTCAGGTGTGCACCCGAGCCCAACAGGGTGCCGATATCCCTGGCGAGGGAACGTACATAGGTGCCTTTGCTGCAAACCACCCGGAATTCAACGACCGGTAGTTCAAACCGGATCAGTTCGATGAACCGGATCTCAATTTCCTTCATCGGCAGGTTTACTGTTTCCCCTTTTCGCGCAAGGGTATACGCTCTTTTACCGTTTACAAAACGGGCTGAATAATCAGGGGGTTGTTGCATCCCTGTTCCCAGGAATCCGTTCAGCACCCGTTCCACATCAGCCCGGGTGATATGATCCGTCGGATAGGTTACGTCGATACTGGTTTCAAGATCAAAAGAGGGCGTGGTGGCGCCCAGCATAATTATGGCCTTGTATTCTTTAAATTCGGCCTGGTATTTTTCGATATTCCGTGTTTCCTTCCCCGTGCATACTATCATCAGTCCAGTGGCCAGAGGATCCAGCGTGCCGGCATGGCCAACCTTCAGCTTTTTCAGGCCGAGACGGTTCCTCAATACTCCCTTGATTTTTCTTACAAGGTCGAATGATGTCCAGTATAACGGTTTATCAAACAGCAGTATTTTACCGAGTACAAATTCCCCGGCCATCAAATCATTTTCCATTATACTCCTGTTCGAGAATTAAGACTGATTAACCTGTCGAATAATTTATTGCCTGGTGGATGAACCGGGTTTTTTCATAATGGCCCAAATTACAAAAGCAAATCCGGCCAAAACAACAAGAGGAGCCAGGGTTATCCGCCTGAAACTAAAAAGTTCCTCTGCATTGAAGACTGCCGGATCGGATGATTTTCCCCCCATCATCAGCAGGAAACCCAGGATGACCACAACGAATCCAATGATGAGGTAAATGTAATTTTCTTTTGCAATTGCAAATCCGGTATCCGGAGTTGTTTCTTCAGATTTCTTAGCCATGTCTGTATTATTAAGTGTACAAATTATCTGTTTTCATGTTGAGGTACTTATTCACGGAAAGCCAGGTTGAAATCCAGGCCAACACCACGCCGGAAATAAGCATAACTGTAAATATGATGCCAAGGATACGATAATCCTGGAAACTGAATAATCCCTGCAATTGTTTGTCTACAAGAAACATCGTGGCAATAAGCAGCAGGATGGCAATGCATGCACCGATAATTCCCTGGGTTATACCCTTTAGCAAAAAGGGGCGGCGGATCAGGTAATGCCTTGCACCCACAAGCTGCATCGTGCGGATGATGAAACGCTTGGAATAAACAGAAAGCCTTATTGTATTATTAATCAGCGTGAAGGCGATAAGGGTAAGCAGGCCTCCCAGGATCAGGATGGCTATACTGATTTTGCGAACATTCACATTCACCGCGTAGATCAGATCCTTCTGATAGGCCACATCGGCAACCTGGGGATAGGTCCTGAATTCTTTTTCAAGTATGGCAAAGCTGTCGGAATTAGCATAATTTGCCTGAACTTTTACATCAATTGAGGAGGGTAATGGATTGTATCCCAGAAAATCGACAAAATCCTCACCCATTTCTTTTTGAAAATCTTCAGCTGCCTTTTCCCGGGTGATATAACGGGTTTCCTTGACGTATTTTTTGGAATCCAGTAATTTCTGAAGCGAAAATACATCCACCTCCCGGATATCATCATTGAGGTATATGGATATGCCTACATTTTCCTTTACATAATCGGAAAGCTTTTTCGTGTTCAGCAGCAGCATGCCAACCAGTCCCACCATAAAAAGCACGAGGGCAATACTCACTACGGAAGTAAGATAGGATGCCGTTAAACGCCTGCGGATCGTAATGTCTTGTGCCATCTTCCCGATGTTGAAAATGCAAAGATATGATTTTTATCGCACCGCCCGAATTATATCGGTACGTTAATCTGCGAAGTCCAGCCAGCCATGCACATCGGCTTCATCCCCATACTGGATTGAAATCAGCTTGTTGTATAATTTCGTGGAAACCGGTCCGGGCTTGCCGTCACAGCAAAATTCATATATTTTGTTTGTATCGGGATCTACAATTTTACGGATAGGCGTTATTACAGCAGCCGTTCCGCAGGCACCCACTTCTTCAAATGAAGGCACTTCATCAAAGTCCACCGGCCTGCATTCAACTTTCATACCGAGGTCGAGGCTTAATTGCTGCAGGCTCATATTGGTAATGGAAGGAAGAATGGATTTGGACGACGGTGTGATGTATGTATTGTTTTTGATTCCAAAAAAATTGGCCGGTCCCGCTTCATCCACATACTTCTTCTCTTTCGGATCGAGATACAGCGTGGTGGAAAAACCCTTGTTATGAGCCAGTTCAAGTGATTCAAGACTGGCTGCATAATTCCCGCCTACCTTGTACCGTCCGGTGCCCAGTGGCGCGGCACGGTCAGAACCACGGCAAACCATGATGTCAACTGGTTTGAAGCCTTCCTTAAAATAGGGCCCCACGGGCGTAACAAAAACCATAAAAAGGAATTCCTTTGCCGGTTTCACACCCACTTCTGCCCCCGTACCCACCAACAGGGGACGAATATACAGGGATGCGCCGGTTCCGTATGGAGGAACGAATTTTTCATTCATCCTTACGGCGGTTAATACCGCTTTCCTGAACAAATCTTTCGGAACAACAGCCATTTTAACCCCATTGGCAGAATTCTCAAGCCGTTTGGCATTTTCATCCAGACGGAAAACCCTGATACGGTTATCCTTGCCCCGGAAGGCCTTGAGACCTTCGAAAGCTTCCTGCCCATAATGCAGACTGGTTGCAGCCATGTGCATTTGAATATACTCGGAAGATGAAATTTCCAGTTCGCCCCATTGCCCGTTCCTGAAATTACAGCGAGTATTATAATCAGTCTTTATATAACCAAATGACAAGTTTTTCCAGTCGTAGATTTCCATGATTTCCTGTTTCAATTTGGATTCAAAAATAACCTTTTCACCCGTATCATCCATGATCAAAAGTCATTAAATCATAAATTTTCGGCAATTTCATCTGATATTCAAAATAAAGAAATAATTTTATAGTTTATAGTTAAATAATACCATAAGCATGGAACATGATAATAACTTGATTATGGTTACATGGGACTTTACAGAAAAGTCCGTGTACGCCCTTGAGCATGCTGTAAAGATGTCATCCGTATTACAGGGTGAAATTGCGGTTGTCCATATTGTTAAAAAGGAATCGGAAATTCGCGATGCCCAGAAAAAGATGGCTGAAGAAGTAAAAAAGAAATTTACGGATCCCGGATTGAAATTCAACTTCGTGGTTCGTACCGGTAACATTTTTCACACGATAGGAGAAATTGCCACTGAAAACAATGCCCTGCTTGTTATTATGGGAACCCACGGAATTGTTGGAATGCAGAAATTTCTCGGCAGCTGGGCATTGAAGGTTATCGCCAGTTGCAAGGCGCCCTTTATTGTCGTGCAGGAATCCCCCAGGGGCGATGCGTTGAAAAATATCGTTCTTCCGGTTAATTTCAAGAAGGAAACCAAGGAATGTGTTGCATGGACCCATTTTTTCTCAAAGAAATTCGGCACCCGGTTCCACTTGTTCAGGGCAAAGTATACAGACAGTAATTTCCGTAAAGGCCTGGAATCAAACATATTTTTTATTTCCAAGTATTTTGGCAGTAAAGGAATCCATTTCGAATCGCAGGGAAGCGTTGGTGAAACTGATTTTGGAAAGGAGACCATCCAGTACGCCAAAAAAGTAGAAGCAGATGCTATCCTTGTCATGACTACAAGGGACATTGGCTTTACTGATTATGTGCTGGGTCCGCAGGAACAGTATATGATCGCCAACAACGAAAAAATTCCCGTCATCTGCATCAACCCGAGGCCCGCCAAAGTGGGCGGTGGTTTCAGTGCGAGCGGCGGGTAATATTAATTCATTAGTATAAAACAGAGGCTGTCTCATAAAGCAAAATTCTAGGCGGAGTTACCCACTCCGCCTAGCGTATTTAATGAAAGAATCAACAGTGGATAATAAGGAATTTACTAAACTCGTATTTGCTACTAACAACAAGCATAAGCTTGAAGAAATCCGGAACCTGGCTTTGCTGCATATCCAATTGCTCAGCCTGCAGGATCTCGGATTTACCGGCGATATTCCTGAAGAGCAGGATACACTAGAAGGCAATGCATCACAAAAGGCCTGGTTTATATATGACCGGTATGGAATCAATTGCTTTGCGGATGATACGGGTCTGGAAATTGACGCGCTCCATGGGGAACCCGGTGTTTTTTCCGCACGGTATGCCGGGGAGAACTGCTCCTTTGAGGATAATATGAAGAAGGTACTGCTGGCGCTGGAGGGCGTTGAAAACAGGAAAGCACGATTCAGAACCGTGATTGCGCTGGTTGAAGACGCCAAATTAACTACCTTTCAGGGTGAAATTACGGGGGTCATCACCCGCACAAAACAGGGTCTTCGTGGATTCGGATACGATGCTGTTTTCCTGCCGGATGGATTTAACCGGACTTTTGCTGAAATGGACCTGTCTGAAAAAAATCGCATTTCGCACAGGGCCATTGCCGTTCAGAAACTGATTGATTATCTCACAATCCGCTACAAATGAAGCATTTTATGTATTTTAATATTTCCCGGTTTACCCCGTTGTTGCTAGTTGTTTTGCTGATGCATCCGCTGACCGCTGCGGCACAATTAGCCAATGGTGAATGGCGCGATCATATGCCCTATAACGATGGGAAACGCCTGGCAGAAGGAAACAATAAGATCTTTTGTTCAACATCGGGAGGGGCATTGTTTTCTTATAATGTGCAGGATAACAGCCTGGATCAGTATTCAAAGGCGAACGGATTATCCGATGCGGATATTTCATGTATAGCTTTTAATCCGGCAATTAACGTGCTGATTCTTGGGTACAAAAACGGGAATATTGATCTTGTAAAAAACGACTCCGTGATAAATGTGCCTGACATCAAGCGTAAGATCATTGTTGGTGAGAAGTCAATAAACAGTTTTTTCTTCAGGGGAAATTATGCCTACATGGCCTGCGGGTTTGGAATCGTACTGCTGGATATGATAAAATATGAAATCAAGGACACCTATATGTTTGGTGAAGGGGGCAGCCAGATGAAGGTGAATGATATCACTTTTGACAGCCGGTTTTTATATGCAGCCACGGAGGAAGGAATTTATAAAGCCGATATTAACAATCCGAACCTGGTTGATTACAATGCATGGGAAAAACTGCAGGCATTGCCGGATGACAATGCTTCCTATCCTTTTCTCGCCTGGCATGGTAACCGGTTATTTACAGTTTACAATAATCCGGTCAGCAAGCTCGACGACTTAATTGTAGTAAGCGAAAATGCATGGCAGCTATGGCCGAACAGCCCGAATGACGTAGTGGGATTTTTAGGAGAACAGGCAGGAATGCTCGTGTTTTGCACCAGCAACCGCACAAAGTTGTATGATGAAAATGACAACCTGGTAAGAGAGGTGGGCAGCTATTATGGTAAGCATGCCATAGTGGATTCCCGCGGCGGATTGTGGTATGCCAACCCGTATACCGGACTGGTTAAAATTTCGGAAAGCGGTTCGGAAAATAGCATTTATCCCAATGGCCCTGCTTACCGAACCGCCGGAGATATGGACGTAACCTATGGCAAATTGTGGGTTGGAGGAGGCACAGAGGCCACCAAATGGTCGAGTTATGGTGCCTATGAATTTATAGACGGACACTGGAAAAGTTATAATTACCAGACAGATCCCGGAATCGAAGGTTTCCTGAATGTTTCGGAAATTGCCATCGATCCCACCGATGCGACCCATGTTGTCGGCGGTTCCAACGGGTATGGCATTATTGATTTTAAAGATCAGGCGGTGACCGGTATAACCGATGAAACCAACAGCATATTGAAACCGGTGCCCGGGTATGGCCACGGCTACGTCAATGTCACCGGTGTGGATATCGATACCGATGGCACCCTGTGGGTGTGTACAAATTTCAGCGATGAACCTGTCTATCGCCGGAAGGTTAGAGGGGAATGGGAATCCGTTACATTGGAGTATGAAAATTTTGGCGTCGGAACCCGTGTAAATGGTATACTTGCTACTTCCTTCGGCCAGGTTTGGCTGCTGGTACAGAATGCCGGGGTACTTGTTTTTAGCGCAGACAGGGAAGATAGGGTATTGGAACGCTTTTTTGCGGTTCGTAACCAGGAAGGTGAAATACTCGAAGTGGTTTATTCCCTTGCAGAAGATAAAGAGGGTAACATTTGGGTCGGAACAAATAAGGGACCAGTTGTGTATTTTAATCCGACACAAATTTTTGATGAGGAAACACCCGTTGGCTATCAGCCCAAAATCCCCAGGAAGGATGGATCCGACCTGGCGGATTTGTTGCTTTCAACCGAAAAAATCAATGACATTGCTATTGACGGGGCCAACCAGAAATGGTTCGCTACAGAAAAATCGGGTGTGTTCCTTATATCTCCTGACGGGTTAAAGGAGATCCATCATTTTACGGAAGAAAACAGCCCCCTGTTTTCCAATAATGTGCTCACAATGGCTGTCAAGCATGAAAGTGGGGAAGTTTTCTTCGGAACGGATAAAGGTATCGTGTCATTTAAGGGGCAGGCCACCGAGGCAGGGGATGATTTCGGCAAGGTGTATGTCTATCCCAATCCGGTCAGGGAAACCTATGATGGTGATATAACGGTTACGGGACTTGCGAGGGACGTAAATGTTAAGATAACCGATATCAGTGGTAATCTTGTTTATGAAACCCAGGCGCTCGGCGGACAAGCCATATGGAACGGCAGAAATTTCAATGGTGAACGGGTCCATACCGGGGTTTATCTTGTTTTTTGCACCAACGATGACGGGTCTAAAACACACGTAACAAAATTGTTGTTCATCCATTAGCACAAGCATGCTGATCAAAACCCGCGCCATAGTCCTGCATCATGTAAAATATGGTGAGTCGAGCCTGGTTGTAACATTATATACCGAACGACACGGACGGATGACCTGCATGGTCAGCGGTATCCGTTCGAAAAAAACACATCTCTCCCTTCCCTTTTTTCAGCCTCTTACCCTGCTTGAAGCGGAAATCTATTATAAGTCAAACCGCGAAATTCACCGGTTAAAAGAGATTTCATGCCCGTATCATTATACATCCATTCCTTTTTCGATCACTAAGAGTACAATTTCCCTTTTCCTTGCTGAAATTGTGTGGCTTACACTGCGGGAAGAAGAAGCGAATGAGGAACTTTTTAACTTCCTTTTCCATGCCTTTCAATTGTTGGATTCAAAGGATGAAGGAGTGGCCAATTTTCACCTTCTTTTTTTGATCCACTATTCACGTTACCTTGGAATTTTTCCATCCGATCCGGATGCACTGACAGATGTTTCAGGGTTTGCAGATCTTAAATTATTCAGGAACCTGCCGGGGGAAACCAGGCGGATTTTTGTTGAAATGTTGAAAACCTCCCTGGCCGGGGCTGAAAAAATACCCCTCACCAGGTCCGGCCGGGTAATCCTGCTCGATGCCCTGGTTACCTATTATGAAGAACATCTGGAAGGCATGGGAAGAATCAAATCGGTAGCAGTGCTGAAAGAAATATTTGGCGATTAGTCCCTAAAATGGCCTTACTTTGCAGCATCCAACTTAACTGAGATCTGATCATGAAAAAAGTACGGACCAACTACAGCAAGAAAGCCGGACTTCCACCGGAAAGTCTGGTTTATACAGGCTCACAGAAATTTTCCACTGCCACGATCGATATGCTTATTTATAATGAAGCCGGATGTGAGCGAAAAACAGCAGATTCATTGTCTGGGATGTCAAAGCAATTGAATCCAAAGAAAGTAAATCTGTTAATCTTAAATAATATAACGAATGTTACTTTAATTGAAGAATTAGGTGGTTTCTTTCACATTCATCCGCTGGTACTCGAAGATGTTTTGAATACATCACACCTTCCCAAGGCCGAGGAATCGGGGGAACAATTATTGCTTACGCTTAAACTTTTCAATTTTACCGGCAACGGTGAACTGGAGCGTCAACATATCAGTTTTATACTGGGAGAGTATTATGTACTTGTATTTAAAGATTTTGAAAAAAATGTATTCTCCGACCTTGAAACACGGATCACGAACAGTAAGAGCAATGCGCGCCATAAAAAAGTGGATTACCTGTTTTACTTGTTGATTGATACATTAGTTGATTCTTATTATAACGTTATAGATGAGATATATAACAGAATTGATAAACTGGAAGAGCGACTACTCGAACTTCAGGGACAGAATTATATAAAAGATATTTACAATATACGGCAATCCATGAGTGACATGAGAAGTGTCATATATCCCGTGCGGGAATCCCTGCTGAACCTGGTGCAGGGTGATTATCCGCTTCTTTCACAGGATACGATCGGTTACCTTCATGATGTTAAGGATCACATCAATCATATAATCCAGATGTATGAATCCGGCCGGGATACGCTGTCTGACCTCATAGAGCTGAACAACGCCAATATTAATAACAGGCTGAATGGCAGCATGAATTTCCTCACAATTATAACCACCTTATTTATACCGCTCACCTTAATTGCCGGAATATATGGCATGAATTTTAAATTTATGCCGGAGCTCGGGTGGAAACTGGGTTATCCTTTTACAGGATTGATTATGTTGATCACTGCGGGTATAATGTACTTGATTATGAAAAGAAAAAAAATCTTATAGCATATGGAAGAGGTTACCAGCTACTCCTGGCTTGATATGGCTAAGCGCATGCAGGCACTGGCTCAATCGGGACTTGAATATACAGAGAACAAATATGACAGGGACAGGTATCAGCAGTTGAGACAGATGAGCCTGGAGATCATGCATGACTTTACCGAACTCAGGATGGATAAACTTGTCGAGGTTTTTGCCTCGGAGCGGGGATATCAAACGCCCAAAGTGGATGTGAGGGGTGTTGTTTTCAGGGGGGACCAGATCCTCATGGTTCGGGAAACCATTGACGGAAACTGGTCGCTTCCCGGGGGTTGGGCCGATGTAGGGCTTACACCTTCTGAAGTGGCTGTAAAAGAGGTATGGGAGGAATCGGGTCTTGTTGTGGTTCCGGAACGGCTGCTGGCTGTGCTCGATAAAAAGCGTCACAATCATCCGCCCGACATGTACCATATCTATAAAATATTCATTTTATGCAGGGAAACCGGGGGAGAATTAAAGGGAGGGATGGAAACCAGTGAAACCGGTTTCTTCGGACCCCACAAATTTCCGCCCCTTTCAGTGCCAAGGATATCCATGGAACAGATCAGCCTGATGTATGAATATAAAAACGATCCGGGTAAACCAGCGGCGTTCGATTAGTATTCATCCCAGCTTTTGATGGCAATTTCTTCAAGGGGCAGTTTGCAAACGGCCATCAAAAAAGCACTGGCAAGTCTGCCGTTTGTAATAAGCGGGATATTGAAGTCCACAGCACTTCGGCGTATCAGGTAATCGTTGCTCAATTCGGTCTTGGACAAATCCTTCGGAATATTGATGACCAGGTCTATCATTTTATTCCGGAGGTAATCGAGCGTGTTGGGCTTTTTATCTTCATCAGGCCAGTGAAGCATGGTAACTGCTATGCCATTCATTTCAAGAAATTGTGCGGTGCCCCGGGTGGCAAAAAGATTATATCCTTTTTCTTCAAGCAACTTGCAACTATTGACAAGTTCGACCTTCGACCGCATGGGACCAGTTGATAACAATATGTTTTTCTTGGGATAAGAATATCCAACTGAAAGCATTGATTTAAGTATGGCCTCATAAAAGTTTTCCCCGATACAGCCCACCTCACCGGTTGACGCCATATCTACGCCAAGGACGGGATCTGCTTTCTGCAGCCGTGAAAAGGAGAACTGGGGTGCCTTGACACCGATGCAATCGAGGTCGAATGCCGACTTGTTCGGTTTTTCAACAGGAATTCCCAGGATCACATGGGTAGCAAGTTCGATGAGGTTAACCTTCAGAACCTTTGAAACAAACGGAAAACTGCGGGAGGCACGAAGATTGCACTCGATAACCTTAATATCATTGTCCTTGGCCAGGAACTGGATATTGTATGGCCCTGTGATATTCAGGGCCTGGGCTATTTGTCTGGAAATGCGCTTAATACGGCGCATGGTTTCAAAATATATTTTTTGGGCCGGGAAAACAATGGTTGCATCCCCGGAATGCACGCCTGCAAATTCAACATGTTCGCTGATCGCATAGGCAATCAGTTCACCTTCCCGTGCCACTGCATCAATCTCGATTTCCTTGGCCTGTTCAATGAATTCTGAAACAACAACCGGGTATTGCTTGGAGACCTTTGCAGCCAGTGTAAGATAGTGTTCCATCTCATCCCGGTTGGAAACCACGTTCATGGCGGCGCCCGATAGTACGTAAGATGGCCTGATGAGAACCGGGAAACCCACCTCATCCACGAAGTCATGGATTTCACGGATACTGGTAAGCTCTTTCCAACGCGGCTGGTCAATCTTAAGATCATCGCAGAGCTGGGAGAATTTATGTCTGTTCTCCGCATTGTCAATTGACTGGGACGAGGTTCCCAGGATATTTACCTTTTGGCTGTCAAGCCGCATGGCAAGGTTATTGGGGATTTGTCCGCCCATCGAAAGAATTACGCCATGCGGATTTTCAAGTTCGATAATATCCATCACCCGTTCAAAAGACAACTCATCAAAGTACAGCCTGTCGCATACATCATAATCCGTACTCACAGTTTCCGGGTTATAATTGATCATCACGGAGCGGTATCCTGCATTGTTGATGGCGTAGAGTGCATTCACACTGCACCAGTCGAATTCCACGCTGCTGCCGATCCGATACGCTCCTGAGCCCAGGACAATAACGGATTTGTGATCGCCCAGGTACCTGACATCATTTGACGAACCGCTGTATGTAAGGTATAGGTAGTTTGTCTGGGCCGGATACTCCGCCGCCAGGGTGTCAATCTGCTTTACATACGGAATTATGCCCAGTTTTTTCCGGTGTTCACGTACTTCGAGCAACCCGTCCTCCATGAATTCATTTTCATCCTTGAAAACAGAACGGGCTATCTGAAAATCGGAAAATCCGGCTACCTTGGCCTGTTGTAGCAGCCTGAAAGGAATTTCTTCCAGTGTATTATGCTGGTCAAGTTCTTTTTTGAGATCGAAAATTCCCTGGAGCTTATGAAGAAACCACGGGTCAATCCGGGTAAGGGCATGTATTTTTTCTACTGTAAATCCTTTCGCAAAGGCGTCGGCAATGACGAAGATGCGCATATCCGTGGGTTCGGATAATTCCTTTTCTATATTTTCAAATTCAAGATCACGGTTACCTACAAACCCATGCATACCCTGGCCGATCATGCGCAAGCCCTTTTGTATAGCTTCTTCAAAAGAGCGTCCGATGGCCATCACTTCACCCACGCTTTTCATGCTGCTGCCGATCTGCTTTGAAACCCCAATAAATTTATTCAGATCCCATCGCGGTATTTTGCAGACGATATAATCCAATGCGGGTTCAAAAAACGCTGAAGTAGTCTTTGTAATTGAATTTTTGATCTCATGCAGGCCATAACCGACGGCAAGCTTGGCAGCCACAAATGCAAGCGGGTACCCGGTGGCTTTGGAGGCCAGGGCACTGGAACGCGACAGCCGGGCGTTGACCTCGATCACCCTGTAGTCTTCAGAGACGGGATCAAGGGCATATTGTATATTGCATTCACCTACGATGCCGATATGCCTGATAATTTTAATAGCAAGCTGCCGGAGCGAATGATATTCGGAATTGGTCAGGGTTTGTGAAGGAGCCACCACGATGCTTTCACCGGTATGAATGCCCAGTGGATCGAGATTTTCCATGTTACAAACGGTGATGCAATTATCATAACAGTCGCGTACCACTTCATATTCCACTTCCTTCCAGCCTTTCAGTGATTTTTCAACCAATATCTGGGGGGCATACGAGAATGCCTTTTCTGACATTTTGAGTAATTCCGCATCATTGTTGCAAAAACCGCTTCCCTGTCCGCCAAGGGTATAGGCGGCACGGATGATGACAGGATAGCCAAGATCATTGGCTGCCTTTATGGCATCGTCTATGGTTGTCACCGCGAAGCTCTGGATCGTTTTTACATCGATTTCATCCAGCTTTTTAATAAAAAGATCCCTGTCCTCAGTATCCATGATCGCCTGGACGGGAGTCCCCAGTACACGGATATTGTGCTTTTCAAGAATACCGGCCCTGAAAAGGGCAATGCCGCAATTCAGGGCTGTTTGGCCGCCAAAAGCAAGCAAAATGCCATCCGGCTTTTCTTTTTCAATAACCTGTTCCACAAAATAGGGGGTAACCGGCAGAAAATATATAGTGTCAGCTATACCTTCGGATGTTTGTACCGTGGCAATGTTGGGATTGATTAAAACAGTCCTTATGTTTTCTTCACGAAGCGCTTTTAATGCCTGTGATCCTGAATAATCAAACTCCCCTGCCTCGCCTATCTTAAGTGCGCCGGATCCGAGTACAATGACCTTTCTGATTGATTTGTCCATAGTTTGCCGCAGCCCCAAATAAAAAATTAGTCATATATTTGGCCCAAAAGTACAACTATTTTTAAATTCACCTTGCATAATTATAAAACATTGTATAAATTTGCATCGTCAATGAATAACTATTCATCATGGGAAACAGAACAGAACGGTTACTAGCCATCAGGAATATAATTTCCTCCCAGAAAGTATCGAGCCAGGAAGAATTACTCGACCTTCTTGAGAAAAAGGGATTGAATTATACGCAGGCAACTCTCTCCCGCGACCTGAAGTTTTTAAAAGTGAATAAAATTTCGGATCACGAGAAAGGATACATTTATGAGCTGCCCGATCAGCATCATATTCCGGGTCACGAGCTTGCTGAAAGCTATGCGGCACAAGGTTTTGTTTCAATTCAGTTTGCTAACAGGCTGGGTGTTATCAAAACATTGCCCGGGTATGCACCCAGCATTGCTTCACTCATCGACAAAGTAAATCCTTTTGAGATCATTGGCACACTGGCTGGTGATGATACAATTCTGATCATCCCCCATGACAACGTTACTGAAAAGGATATTATCAATACCCTGATCATTATCGTTCCTGAATTAAAAGATAAAATAAAGTAAAATGGATAACAAAAAGGTAGTACTGGCTTATAGCGGGGGTCTGGATACTTCGGTCATTTTAAAATGGTTGATCGATAAGGGTTACGAAGTAATTGCTTATGTGGCGAATGTAGGTCAGGATGATGATTTTGAAGAAGTTGAAAGAAAGGCATTAAAGATCGGGGCTTCCCGGGTTTATATAAAAGACCTGAGGAGGGAATTTGTCACCGATTATATTTTTCCGGCCCTCAAGGCGAATGCAGTGTATGAAAACCGCTACCTCCTCGGAACATCCCTTGCCAGGCCGGTTATTGCAAAATACCAGATCAAAATTGCAGAAGAGGAAAATGCTTCGCTTGTATCTCATGGTGCGACCGGGAAAGGAAACGACCAGGTACGGTTTGAGTTGTCATATTACGCCCTCAATCCCCGGATTAAGGTGCTGGCTCCCTGGAAAACTCAGGAATTCCTTGACCAGTTCAAGGGAAGGACAGACATGCTGAATTATGCCCGGGATCATAATATCCCGGTCAAGGCTACTGTTAAGAAACCTTACAGCGAAGATGACAACCTGATGCACATCAGTCATGAAGCCGGCATTCTTGAGGATCCGGCCTACAAGCCTGAAAAGGAAATGTTCACCAAGATCGTGCCCCCCCAGCTTGCTCCCGATAAGGAAGTCCACCTTGAAATTCACTTTAAGGACGGCATCCCGGTAAGGGTTGTCAATGCGGAAAGCAACATTGACATTTCCGATCCGCTCGATCTGTTCATTTACCTGAATAAGGTGGGCGGCGAGAATGGAGTCGGTATGCTTGATATGGTAGAGAACCGGTTTGTAGGGATCAAATCAAGGGGTGTTTACGAAACACCGGCCGGAACGATCCTGTTGCAGGCCCATATGGATATTGAAGGAATTGCCATGGACCGCGAGGTAATGCGGCTCAGGAATATGCTGTCCCCCGTTTTTGCAGAAATAGTTTACAACGGGTTCTGGTTCAGTCCCGAAATGGATTTCCTCCGTGCGGCAATCGACAAAAGCCAGGAGCTCATTGACGGGAAGGTCTGGCTCACCCTTTACAAGGGCAACATTCAGATAGACGGACGCGAATCCCCAAGCTCTTTGTACAACAAGGAACTTTCAAGTATGGATATTGCCGGTGGATTTGACCAGAAAGACAGCGCAGGGTTTATTAAGATCAATGCAATCAGACTCATGGCTCACCATGCCATAACAAAAAGGCAGGGAAAAACTACCTGAAGCATCCTGCAGCACATGTTCAACTTTCGCTTGCTTCGGGATAATTGTTCCGGAAACACTATTTTTTTGTCATGAAACTCTGGGAAAAAGGAATAGAAACAGACAGGCTGATTGAGCAGTTTACGGTCGGAAAAGACCGGGAGCTTGATCTCCTGCTCGCCAGGTACGATGTGATCGGGTCCCTGGCGCATGTTTCCATGCTCCGGAGTATAGGGCTGTTGAACGAGGAAGAGTTCATCTCTCTTCGTACCGGGCTGCAGGTAATTTACAGTTCAATTGAACAGGGTGGCTTCACAATCAATGATGACGTGGAGGATGTCCATTCCCAGGTAGAGCTGATGCTTACAGAAAAACTGGGAGACACGGGCAAAAAAATACATACGGCACGATCAAGAAACGACCAGGTTTTGCTGGATATAAAATTATTTATCCGCGAAGAAATCCAGCAGACAGTTATGCTTGCGGGGAAATTATCGCGAATCCTGTTGCTGCAGAGCGAAAGATACAAGGAAGTGCTGATACCGGGTTTTACCCATCTCCAGGTAGCCATGCCCTCTTCGTTTGGCCTGTGGTTCTCTGCATATGCGGAATGCCTGGCGGAAGACCTCCAGGTAATGCTGGCGGCTTACCGGGTCGCTGACCTGAACCCGCTGGGATCGGGCGCGGGCTACGGGTCTTCGTTCCCTGTTGACAGGCAACTGACCACCAGCCTGCTGGGGTTTGCCGACATGCATTATAATGTTGTGAATGCACAAATGAGCAGGGGGCGTACCGAGCGGATGACCTCATTCGGGCTTTCCTCAGTGGCCGCAACCCTGTCGAAACTGGCGGGGGATGTTTGCCTGTATGCAAGCCAGAATTTCGGTTTGCTTCACCTGCCCGACGAATTCACTACCGGTTCGAGCATCATGCCGCATAAGAAAAACCCCGATGTATTCGAGCTGATCAGGGCAAAGTGCAATAAGATACAGTCCTTGCCCGGAGAAATAGACCATATCCTTTTGAATCTTCCTTCCGGTTATTTCAGGGATATGCAGATCATCAAGGAATCCTTTCTTCCTGTATTTTCAGAAATGAAAACCTGCCTTGCCATAGCCGCCTATGCCCTCGAAAAAATCATTCCGGTGGAAAATACGCTGGAGGATGACCGGTACAGGTATATATTTTCGGTTGAGGAAGTCAACAGGCTCGTTATGGAAGGCACACCTTTCCGGCAGGCATACAAGGAAGTGGCTGCAAAAATTGCCGAAGGTTCATACAGCAGTGAAAGCACTGTGAAACACACACATATAGGGTCAATCGGCAACTTATGCAATGACAGGATAGCGGATAAAATAGACACGGCTATTTCATTGTTTCAATTTGAGCGAAAAGATAAGGCCATTGAAAAATTGCTAGGGAACGGAATATGAAAAAGCAGACAATTATAGTGAGAATTGAGATTTCCACGCTCATCAGCAGTGAAGGAAAAATAAACCGCCGGAAAATGGACAGGCTGGCCATGGTTCTGACCAACCTTCATAACAGCGGAAAACATGTGATGGTGGTTTCATCGGGAGCCATTGTGCTGGGAACAGAAAAGCTCAAGCTTCAGAACATGCCCGACAATCAGCTTGAAATGCAGGCTGTTGCATCTGTGGGACAGGCGGAACTCATCCGGTGGTACCAGCATTCCTTTGATGAATACAACCAGATCGTTGCCCAGGTGTTGCTGACAAGCGATATCCAGCATTACCCGCAGCGCGTGGAAAATACACGGAATACATTTAACAGGTTGCTTGATATGAGTATCATTCCGATCATCAATGAAAATGATTCCGTTTCAACGGCCGATATCGAATTTGATGATAATTATCCCCTGGCCCTGATGGTGGCTGATATTGCGAAGGCTGATTTTATAGTCATCAAGCTTGAAATGGATGATAAATACCTTATTGTCCCCCGCGGCAAGCGGCCGGCCTTGCTTGTGGATGGCGAGACAGAGCTCCAGGAAAAGCTGGAGTCCTTCTGCCAGGTTATGGTTGCGGAAGATAAAATGGAAACGGAGCAGTTTCCGGCTTCCATTGGAGAAATAGTTTTTTAAACAGGTGCAATGATGAGAAGAAAGGGTTGGTATATGGACTATCGCGATGTACTCAAGAACAAACACCGGATCGTGGTGAAGATAGGGACTTCGTCCCTTTCCTACCCGAACGGCCGGATGAATTTTCAGAGCATCGAAAAGCTGGCCTACGTATTAAGCGCTATCCGGGGAACCGGAACCCAGGTAATCCTGGTGACATCAGGCGCTATCGGGGTGGGGGCAGGAAGGCTGGGCCTCACTGAGAAACCGCGGGAACTTGATAAAAAGCAGGCACTGGCTGCTGTTGGCCAGGCAGAACTGATGAAGATATACCAGAAATTTTTTGAAGAATATAACCAGATAGTTGCCCAGGTGCTGCTTACAAAGGATGTGGTGATTATCCCCTCGCGGAATCAGAATGCAAAACGAACCCTTCTCAAATTGTTGGATATGAATATTATTCCCATCATCAATGAGAATGATACCATTGCAACCTATGAGATCGAATTCGGCGACAATGATACCCTTTCTGCCATGGTAGCCGCTTTGGTCGGTGCTGACCTGCTGGTGATGCTTTCGGATATTGACGGGCTGTATTCGGCTGATCCGCGGACGGAACAATCGGCGGAAATCATCCATTCGGTGCTGGAAATAACACCGGAACTTGAGCAGCTGGCCACCGGGGCGGGCTCGTCTTTTAGCACCGGCGGAATGGTTACCAAGATATCGGCCGCTAAAATATGCCTGAAGGACGGGATTGACTGCCTGATTACAAGCGGTTCAGACCCGGCGATCATTTTTGAGATTCTCCAGGGAAAAGAAGTAGGAACTCATTTTGTGGCGCAAAATGAAAATATGATCAACCATGCATGATATAAAGGAACAACTGATTGAAAAGTCGGTCAGGGTTAAAAAAGCTTCCCGTGAACTGGCTAAACAGAATACGGGTGCAAAGAACCGGGCCCTTGAGATCATTGCGGAGGAAATCGGGGCCAACCGTGCCCTGATCAGGGAAGAAAACAGGAAAGACATCGAATCAGGCAAAAATAAGGGATTATCGGCGGCTTTCATTGACCGCCTTACCCTTGACGACAACCGGATCGACGGAATGATCCGCATATTGAAGGAAGTGGTACATCTTCATGACCCCGTAGGTGAAATTTATGATATGAACACTATGCCGAACGGGTTAAGGGTTGGACTGATGCGTGTTCCCATCGGGGTTATCGGGATCATTTTTGAATCGCGTCCGAATGTATGCATCGAAGTGGCCTCCCTTACCATCAAATCGGGAAATGGCGTAATACTGCGCGGAGGATCGGATGCAAAACATTCAAACACGATCCTTTGCAGCCTGATCCGGTCGGGATTGAAAAAAGCGGGACTTCCCGAGGATTGTGTGGAGGTGGTGGAAGATACATCACATGACTCGGTGATTCACCTTGTAAAGCTGAAGGAATATATTGACGTGATCATACCCCGGGGAGGCCTCAACCTGATCCGGCTCGTGGAGGAACATTCGCTGATCCCGGTTATCCGCCACGACCTGGGTATCTGCCATACCTATGTGGATGAATTTGCCGAAACGGGTATGGCCCGGTCCATTTGTTACAACGCCAAGGTGCAACGGCCCGGTGTTTGCAATGCAATGGAAACGCTGCTGGTACATTCGCACATAGCCGGTTCCTTCCTGCCTCTTATGAAGGCTGATTATGACAGGGCAGGCGTGAAACTGAAGGGATGTGAAAAAACCCTCAGCATTTTGCCGGGCATTGAAGCTGCCAGGGAAGAGGACTGGAGTACAGAATACCTTGACCTTGTGTTATCCGTGAAAATTGTCGGGGATATCGATGAAGCCATAGAACATATTAATACGTTCAGTTCACATCACTCGGATTCCATAGTAACAGACAGCTATTCCAAGGGGATGAAGTTTATATCGGAGGTTGATTCAGCAGCCTGTTTTATCAATGCGTCCACCCGGTTCAACGATGGGTATGAATTCGGACTGGGTGCTGAAATGGGCATCAGCAATCAGAAGCTGCACGTGAGGGGGCCTATGGGACTCAAGGATTTAACCGCCCCGAAGTATATCGTGTTTGGAAACGGACAGGTCAGGGAGTAGGGAGTAGGGAGTAGGGACGAGGGACGAGGGACTAGAGACGAGGGACGAGGAATAGAGGAGAGATGAGAGATGAGAGGAGCGTGGGAGGCGCCAGCGCCCCGAAGGGGCATAATCTGAATAACCGTGGGTGAAACCCATGGAGCAGAACCGCAAAACTGCACGACTGCAAAACTGCACGACTGCATGACTAACAAATCAATAAATCAATAATTCAACAAATCAATAAATCAACAACTACCATGCAACTGAATGAATTTATGCAAAGGCTTGAAGAACTGACAGTCGGTGCTTCACAAATTGACAAGGAACTCTTTGAGACCTTCAATGTCAAGCGCGGCCTCCGGAATCAGGACGGATCCGGGGTGCTGGTAGGACTTACAAACATCGGTGATGTGATCGGCTATGAAAAAAAGGATGGCAAAGTGATCCCTGTTGAGGGCAGGTTATTTTACAGGGGTATCAATGTGGAAGACCTTGTGCATGGATTCCAGACAGATAAGCGACATGGCTTTGATGAAACGGTGTATTTGTTGCTTACCGGAAAATTACCCGCTAAAAACGACCTCGACATTTTTTCGTCTTATATGGCAGGCCACCGGGATCTTCCAAACAGTTTTGTAAACCTGATCCTTTCATTCAGGGGAAAGAATATCATGAATATGCTGGCCCGCTCCATCCTGGCAATGTATACCCAGGACGACGAGGCTGAAAATTACTCCCATATTAACCTGCTGCGGCAATCATTGAATTTTATTGCCAAATTTCCGGTGATTGCGGCATACGTATATTTCGGATTCCGGCATACGTACCAGAGAAAATCCCTGATCTTCCGGCATCCGGATCCGGCACTCAGTACTGCGGAAAATTTTCTGTATATGCTCAAGGGTGAGAAATATGACAGGCTCGAAGCTGACATCCTCGATCTTTCCCTTGTACTGCATGCAGAACACGGAGGAGGTAACAACTCAACCTTTGCCACCCGGGTAATCAGTTCTGCCGGTACCGATACATATTCTGCCATTTCGGCCGGTCTGGGTTCCCTGAAAGGCTATCTGCATGGCGGGGCCAACCTGCAGGTGGAAGAAATGATGAAAGACATCAAGAAAAATGTGAAAGACTGGACAGATAAAAAGGAATTGCTGGGGTATATGCAAAAAATCCTGAAAGGCCAGGCAGGAGATGGATCCGGAAAATTGTACGGGATCGGTCATGCCATTTATACGCTTTCAGATCCACGGGCTATCCTGCTAAAGGACAAGGCCAGGGAACTTGCCGGAACCAAGGGCAAGCTTGAGGAATATAAACTCTATGAAGCAGTGGAGGAGCTTGCCCCGGAAGCCTTTACAAGCTTTAAGGAAGGCAGCAACAAGGTGATAAGCGCCAATGTTGACTTTTATTCGGGATTTGTATATAAATGCATTGACATACCGCAGGAGCTTTTCACCCCTATTTTCGCAGTTGCCCGTATGGCAGGATGGTGTGCCCACCGGCTTGAAGAGGTTACATTTGCTTCGAAGAGGATCATTCGCCCGGCCTATAAAAATGTATTTGGCAGAATAGATTATAAACTTCTGAATGACAGAAACTAATTTTTTTCACATGATCCCTGTTAAAAAGGGGACATAGTTATTTGAATAGTTGTAAAATTATTATCTTTGCCTACAAGAAAATGATGTAAGATGATTTTATGGCATAAATATGATAATAATCTCAATAAAACTCAACCCTGTTGAGAGTGGACTCATCGTGGAATAACACAAGCCATTCTCTGTACCTGAGAATGGCTTTTTTTTTGAACAGGAATCTTAACCGGAGACAATAATATGATAAGCAAAGGATTGCCAAAGAAACAAGGGCTTTACGACCCCGCTGAAGAAAAAGATAGTTGTGGAATAGGATTCGTAGCCCAGATCAAGGGGATCAAATCACATGACATCATTCATCGCGGACTCGAGGTTCTTGAAAACATGTCGCACCGCGGAGCAGAAAGCTCGGACAATGTTACCGGGGACGGCGCCGGTATCCTGATACAGGTGCCACATAAATTCATCCTTGCAAAAGGGATAAAAGTACCTGAGGAAGGGAAATATGCCACCGGGCTGGTGTTTCTTCCCCAGGGAACCAGTGAACGGGCCGCCTGCGAAAAGATCCTCATTGATGCCCTCGTTGCGGAGGGACTCGATGTCATTGATATGATTGATATTTTAGTCGACAATTCCATACTGGGAGAGATTTCCCGGAGTTCGGAACCTTTCATCCGTCAGATATTTGTGACGGGGGACTTTGAACAGGATGAACTGGAGCGTAAGGTATATATTGCCCGTAAAGTATCGGAAAACAAGGTAAGGCAATCTTCCCTGAAAAGCAGGGAATCGTTTTACCTGCCCAGCCTCTCTACAAAAGTATTGATTTACAAGGGAATGTTTACTTCGCACCAGCTGCGCCTTTATTTCAATGATCTTCGCGACATACGGCTTGAAAGTGCAATCGCCCTCATTCATTCGAGATTCAGCACGAATACATTTCCAACCTGGGACCTGGCGCAGCCTTTCCGTTTTTTGGGTCATAATGGCGAGATCAACACGATCAAGGGAAACCGGATGTGGATGAGTGCCAGGGAATCCCTGATGAAATCAGGGTTGTTCGGTGAAGATCTTCAGAAGATCTTTCCCGTGATAGAACCTGATAAAAGTGACTCGGCTTCGCTCGATAATGTACTTGAATTTCTCGTACTTACCGGAAAGTCGCTTCCACACGCCCTCAGCATGCTGATCCCCGAATCATGGAACGATAAAAACCCGATCCCGGAAAGCCTCAAAGCTTTTTACGAGTATCATTCCACCATCATGGAGCCATGGGATGGACCGGCTTCCATCGTTTTCAGCGATGGCAGGTTCATCGGGGGAACCCTTGACAGGAACGGACTCCGGCCGTCACGGTATATCATTACCAAGGATGACATGATCGTTATGGGTTCCGAAGTGGGAGTCCAGGTTTTTCCGCCGGAGCAGATCAAGGAAAAAGGCCGTCTGCGTCCCGGAAAGATCCTGCTTGTAGATACACGATTTGGAATTATCGTTCCGGATGATGAGGTAAAACGGCAGTTGACAGAAAGAAACCCCTATGCAAACTGGTTGAAAGAAAACCGGATCGACCTTAAGGATATCGAAGTTAAACAACGCATACCCACTTCACTGGGTGAGGAGTTTGACAATTACCTCAATGTTTTCGGATATACGAAAGAGGACTTTGAGTTCCTGATTAAACCGATGGCCATTGAGGGGCAGGAACCGATAAGTTCGATGGGAAATGATACCCCGCTGGCAATTATGTCAGATAAGCCCCAGCGGCTGTTTAATTATTTCAGGCAGCATTTTGCCCAGGTGACCAATCCCCCAATCGACCCTATCCGTGAAGGACTGGTTATGTCACTTACAAATTATATAGGGGCCGTTTCACGCAATCTGCTCATGGAATCTTCAGCCCAGTGTAAGCTGATCAAATTCCGGAGCCCGATCGTTACAAATACTGACCTTGGAAAAATACGGAACCTGGATCAGACCCAGTTTTCTCATGGTGTGATCCCGATGCTTTTCCCCGCCGATGCCGACAACCCCGGTAAAGCACTGGAAAAAGCGATTGCCGATATGTGCCGGAAAGCCGAAGAATCTGTGGATAAAGGTCATAATTTTATCATCCTGTCTGACCGCGGCATATCGCCGGCATTGGTTCCCATTCCATCACTGCTGGCCGTTTCTGCCATTCATCATCATCTCATCAATACAAAGAAAAGGATGCAGGTGGGATTGATCGTAGAATCCGCCGAACCCAGGGAAGTGAACCATTTTGCACTGCTCTTTGCATACGGTGCCAGTGTTGTCAATCCTTACGGTGCTTTTGCCATTATTGAGAACTTGTGTGAATCAGGCGAGATACAGGAAAATTATGTTACCGCCCGGGAGCATTTTATTAAATCAATTGACAAGGGACTTCTCAAAGTCATGTCGAAAATGGGCATTTCCACCCTCCGCAGTTACCATGGTGCCCAGATATTTGAGGCCATCGGAATATCAAAGGATATAACCGAACGATATTTCAGCGGCACCGATTCAAGGATCGGCGGGATCAGCCATGATGAAATCGCCCGTGAAGCCCTGATCATGCACAATAACGCCTATCTTCCCGATAGGCAGAATTTACAGGGACTTTCCACGCAGGGCACCTATCATTACCGGAAGAACGGTGAACAGCATGCATGGAATCCTGAAACAATAGGGTTGTTGCAGTGGTCCACCCGTACGGAAGACTACCAGAAATTCAGGGAATTCAGTGCCCTGGTAAACCAGGAGAACCGCACCCCTCTTTTTCTCAGGGGCTGTGTGAACCTGAAAAAAGGGAACCCTGTTCCGCTCGAAGAAGTGGAACCGGAGGAAGCTATTTTGAAACGTTTTATAACCGGGGCCATGTCCTATGGATCGATCAGCAAAGAAGCCCATGAGGCGCTTGCTATCGCAATGAACGCAATTGGCGGAAGAAGCAATACCGGGGAAGGCGGGGAAGACGCGGAACGATTTAAACCCAGGGCTGATGGTTCCAGTGCGCGCAGTGCCATCAAACAGGTTGCATCCGGGAGATTCGGTGTAAATACGAATTACCTGATCAATGCGGATGAGATACAGATCAAAATTGCCCAGGGGGCTAAACCGGGGGAAGGCGGCCAGCTACCCGGACATAAAATAGACAAGATCATTGCCAAATTGCGGCATTCCACAACAGGGATTACGCTGATATCGCCACCTCCTCACCATGATATCTATTCCATCGAGGACCTGGCCCAGCTGATCTTCGACCTGAAATGCACAAACCCGAGGGCAAGGATCAATGTGAAGCTGGTTTCGGAAAAAGGAGTCGGAACCATTGCAGCCGGAGTTGCCAAGGCCCATGCCGACAGCATAACGATCAGCGGATGTGAAGGGGGCACCGGCGCCAGCCCGGCAAGTTCTATCAAATATGCCGGACTTCCGATGGAACTTGGCATCTCGGAGGTTCAACAGACATTGGTGATCAATAACCTGCGTGACAGGGTTACCCTGCAAACCGACGGCCAGCTGAAAACGGGAAGGGACGTGGTTTATGCAGGACTGCTAGGCGCCGAGGAGTTTGGTTTTGCCACCGCCTCACTGATAACCCTGGGATGTATTATGATGCGTAAATGCCATCTGAATACCTGTCCGGTTGGTGTTGCCACACAAAATCCCGAACTCAGGAAGCGATTTATCGGGAAATCACAGTACCTGATTACCTATTTTAAATTCATCGCCCGGGAAGTAAGAGAGTTAATGGCCGAGATGGGCTTCCGGAAATTTGAAGACCTGGTTGGCCGTGTTGACCTCGTTGAACAACGAACAGATATTGACCATTGGAAAGCCTCGAAACTCGACCTGTCGCAAATCCTTTACAGGCCTAAGGAAGCTTCGAAATATGCAAACCATTGCACCTGTCTTCAAAAACACAAGATTGAAGACGTGATGGACCATGAACTGATCAAAATGGCCAACAAGGCAATCAAAAACAGGGAGAAGGTCTGGATTTCCCGCAACATAACCAATACCGACCGTACCATCGGCGCCATGCTATCGGGTGAAATTACCCGCATTCATGGGGAAGCCGGCCTGCCCGACGGAACCCTGATCTGCAAGTTTAAAGGTTCTGCAGGTCAGTCATTCGGGGCTTTTCTCTCACGGGGTGTGCATTTTGAACTCGAGGGCGACTCGAACGACTATCTTGGAAAAGGTCTTTCAGGAGGCCGTATAGTGGTTGTCCCTCCCAAGGGTTCCACCTTCAGGCCTGAAGAAAACATTATTGTCGGGAATACCCTTTTATACGGCGCTACCATAGGGGAAGCATATATCCGCGGGGTGGCCGGGGAGCGGTTTGCCGTCAGGAATAGCGGGGCTGTGGCCGTGGTTGAAGGAGTAGGGGATCATTGTTGTGAATATATGACCGGGGGCCGGGTGGTTGTGCTGGGTAAAACCGGGCGTAACTTTGCAGCCGGAATGAGCGGAGGCATTGCCTATGTGCTGAATGTAAAGGGCAATTTCGACTATTTCTGTAACAAGGGAATGGTTGAATTAAGTCCTGTAGGTGACCATGATGATTTACTTGAATTGCAACGATTTATAAATAATCACTATTTATATACACGGAGTGAATTGGCTGAAAGTATCCTTGTAAAATGGGATGAATATTTGCCAAAATTCATAAAAGTCATTCCGCTTGAATACAAAAAGGTGCTGGAGGAACAAAAGCTGAACCAGCTGATTGAGAAGATACAGAAGACTGAGGACGAACCTCATTTTCATTACTAATTTTTGAATCTAATTTTCAGATAACATACAATGGGAAACCCAAAGGGATTTTTACAGGTACAGCGTAAGACAGCAGGCTACAGGCCGCTGAATGAACGTGTCTATGATTTTGGAGAGGTTGAACAGACACTGAACGAACAGGACCGGCAGGACCAGGCATCCAGGTGCATGGATTGTGGTGTCCCCTTCTGCCAGTGGGGCTGCCCGGTTATGAATAATATGCCTGAATGGCAGGATGCCATTTTCCGGGGCGACTGGAAAAGCGCCATCGACCTGCTTCATGTAACCAACAATTTTCCTGAATTTACCGGGCGCATCTGTCCCGCTCCTTGCGAACATGCCTGTACCCTGAATATCCAGAATGACCCGGTTACAATCAGGGAAAATGAGGCAGCAGCAGCCGAGAAAGGCTTTGAAATGGGATTCATTCTTCCCCATCCCCCCGCCGTTCGGACCGGCCTTAAGGTAGCCGTGATCGGTTCCGGACCAGCAGGTCTTGCCTGTGCTGACCTGCTGAACAAATGGGGGCATCATGTTACCGTTTTTGAAAAGGATGATGCCATCGGGGGCCTGCTTCGTTATGGAATTCCTGATTTCAAGCTGAACAAGAAGGTCATAGACCGGAGGCTTGAAATTTTGCAGGAGGAAGGGATCGATTTCCGCACCAACACTTATGTGGGAAACGATATAACCGGTGCGGAAATACTTTCAGGGTTCGACGCCGTTTGTCTTACAATCGGCGCCATGAAGCCCCGCACCCTGGCTGCTGAAGGCTCTGATCTGAAGGGGATCCATTATGCGATGGAATTTCTTACACAACAGAATAAGGTAAACCGGGGTATTAAAATTCCCGACGGGGAGAGAATACTGGCCACAGACAAGAATGTGATCATTATCGGCGGGGGCGACACCGGTTCCGACTGTGTGGGAACATCCATTCGGCAGGGTGCCCGGAGTGTTATGCAGATTGAGATCCTGCCCAAACCCCCGGAAACGCGTAACCCCAATAACCCATGGCCCTTCTGGTCAAATACGCTCCGGTCTTCAAGTTCCCATGAAGAAGGATGCGAACGCCGCTGGAGCATGTCCACAACACGTTGCCTTGGGGAAAACGGAGAGGTAAAAAAACTTGAATTGACGGAAGTGGAATGGGTAAACGAAAACGGGAAAACCACGATGGTTGAAAAGCCCGGAAGTACCCGGGTCATAGGCGCCGATTTGGTATTGCTGGCCATGGGATTTGTGCATTGCACCCATGAGGGGATTGCGGATGAATTCGGACTTGAATTTGATGCCAGGGGAAATATTAAAGTGGATAAAAATTTCCGGACAAGCAGGGATAAGGTCTTTGCGGCAGGCGATGCGGCCATTGGCGCCAGCCTTGTCGTCAGGGCAATATTCCAGGGCCGCAACCTCGCGCGGTCGGTGGATAATTTTTTACGAAAAAACAAGTAGGCAGCAACCGCCATGTCAACCTCCATGAGAGGCATAGTATATGCCATTATTACTGCAATCTTATGGGGGACGCTGGCCATCGTGCTGAAGGTATCCCTGTCGGATCTGACCCCGGCTGATATTACATGGTTCCGGTTTGTTATGGCTTTTGCCGTTCTTGCCATATATTATTATTTCCGGAAGCCGGCTTACCTGCGCATCCTGCAACAGCCCCCGTTATTACTCATCATTGCCACCCTGTGCCTTGCGTTGAACTACTTTGGCTTTATCCAGGGACTTCAGTTTACATCCCCCAGTGTGGCCCAGATCTTTATTCAGCTTGGTCCTGTTATCCTGGCTATTTCAGGATTTGCCTTTTTTCATGAAAAAATATCGGCCCGCCAGGTGGCCGGATTATTCATTGTCATTGCCGGGTTATTCATATATTACAGGGAACAGACCCATCTGCTTTCCTCCGGCGGAGCCAATTGGTCGGTCGGGGTAGTATGGATACTGATTGCAGCCGTGTCGTGGGCCGCCTATTCAATTCTTCTGAAAGTGCTTGTATTGAAATATCCGCCCATGCAATTGAACCTTGTGATTTTCGGACTGCCTGCCCTTGTTTATCTTCCGTTTGTCCAATTCAGCCACTTCCTCGGACTTGGCATTACCGGCTGGTTCATTCTGTTGTTCCTGGGGGCGAATACACTCATTGCATACGGACTGCTTTCACTTGCCATACAATATACCGAAGCCAATAAGGTGAGTGTGATCCTTATCCTGAATCCGATACTAACCTTCATACTGATGGCCATTATAAGCCATACCGGGGCTACCTGGATCACCCATGAATATTTTACCCCTGTTACAATTGCGGCCGCCGTGACCGTTCTTGCCGGTGCCATGCTTACCATTTTCAGGCGAAATAACCATAGTAGGTAACTTTATCCTATATTTGTCTTTATTCTATCTGCCACCAATGCCTTTACTCACTTCCATAATTAACTGGCTGAATGTTAAACGTGTACATCAGCTTGACCTGGTCAGGAAATATCCTGCCGAAGTGCAGGGGGAAACTTTTGTCAAACTCATATCAAAGGCATCCGATACGGAATGGGGGCAAACCTATAAGTATAACTCAATCAATTCAATTTCAGATTTTCAGGAGCGTGTTCCCATACAGAGCTACGAGGAAGTAAAACCGTTCATAAACAGGCTCAGGCAAGGCGAACAAAATCTGCTCTGGCCCGGGGAGATCAAATGGTTTGCCAAATCTTCGGGAACAACCAACGATAAAAGCAAGTTCGTGCCCGTCAGTAAAGAATCCCTCGAAGAATGTCATTTCAAGGGAGGTAAGGATGCCCTGGCCCTGTATTGCCAATATTATCCTGAAACCCGGATCTTTTCGGGAAAAGGACTTACATTGGGAGGCAGTCATAAAATAGACAATTTCAACACACAGTCGTATTATGGTGACCTTTCTGCCATCCTGATTGAGAACCTGCCCTTCTGGACCGACTTCATCCGTACACCCAGCCATGAAGTCGCGCTGCTCGATAAATTCGAGGAAAAGCTCGAGCGTATTACCCGTGAATCCATCCTTGAAAATGTAACTTCAATCGCGGGTGTCCCTTCATGGAACCTCGTGATGCTTAAACATATCCTCAAATCAACCGGGGCTTCCTCCGTGTTGGATATCTGGCCTAACCTTGAATTGTTTATACATGGCGGCGTCAGTTTTATCCCGTACCGGGAACAGTTTAAATCCCTGATCCCTTCCGGGGGAATGCATTACCAGGAGGCATACAACGCCTCGGAAGGATTTTTTGCCATCCAGGATGACCCCAATACAGGGGATATGCTGCTGATGCTCGATTACGGTATATTTTATGAGTTTATCCCGGTAGAGGATGTTGGTAAAGACAATCCCCCGGTATATACAATTGAGCAGGTGGAAAAGGACAGGAATTACGCGCTTGTCATTTCAACCAATTCCGGATTGTGGAGATACCTGATCGGCGATACGGTACGTTTTACCTCACTGTACCCGCATAAATTAGTGATTACCGGGCGGACAAGGCATTTTATCAATGTATTCGGAGAAGAAGTGATTGTTGACAATGCGGATAAGGCCCTGAGAGTGGCCTGCGATAAAACCGAGGCTGAAATCACTGATTATACGGCTGCACCCGTTTTTATGAGTGCTGAAAAGCAGGGCGCCCACGAATGGCTTATCGAATTCAGCAAACCACCCGCGGAACTCGATTATTTTGCAACCCTGCTCGATCATGCACTCATGTCGATCAATTCAGATTATGAAGCCAAACGGTACCGGAATCTGACACTCGATAAACCGATTGTTCACCAGGCACAAACCGGTACATTCTATCAATGGATGCAGATGAAAGGAAAACTGGGAGGGCAAAATAAGGTACCCCGTCTCAACAATGAAAGGAAATACCTGGAAGACCTGCTTGAAATTGATGCCAGGTTAAGAACTGTCAAAAAATAGGTTAATTTTATCAGAATAAACTTCGTTTTATGAGTATGCACATTGCGATTGCCGGCAATATTGGTTCGGGAAAAACAACACTGACCAGCCTCTTGTCCAAAAATTATGGCTGGGATGCCCATTTCGAAGATGTAGATGACAACCCCTATCTGAATGATTTTTATAATGATATGCAACGTTGGTCATTCAATCTGCAGATATATTTTCTGAATACCCGTTTTAACCAGATCCTTTCGTTCCGGCGTTCCGGCAAAACCCTGGTTCAGGACCGTACCATCTATGAAGATGCTTACATATTTGCACCCAACCTTCATGCCATGGGACTGATGTCAACCCGTGATTTTGAGAATTATTTCACCCTGTTCAACATGCTGAGTTCCCTGATTCAGCCTCCTGACCTCGTGGTATACCTGAGAGCGACAGTTCCTGCCCTTGTAAGACAGATCCAAAAAAGGGGAAGAAAATATGAAGACAATATCCGCCTCGATTACCTGAAAAGGCTGAATGAAAGATATGAGGCATGGATTGAATCCTATAAACTCGGGAAGATGCTGATCGTTGATGTGGACACCTACAACTTTATTGATAAGCCTGAAGATCTGAATGTGGTGATCGACAAGGTGAATGCCTCCATTCACGGGCTGTTCTAAGCCCCTAAACCCCTAAGCCCCTAAGCCCCTTCTCCCGGATATACTCCCAGGAGGCTTCACTGATTTTTGCACCGGCCTCTTCTATTACCTTGCCTGCCAGGAGGGCTCCCAGCCTGCCGCATTCCTGCGGTGACTTTTCACCGGCCATTCCGAACAGGTAACCCGATGCATACAGGTCACCGGCACCGGTTGTATCCAGACATTTAACAGGGATCACACCCACCACGTATTTTTTGCCAAGATGGCTGATGAGGGAACCTTTATCGCCGATTTTAACGATGGCTGTCTCGCAAATGGCGGCAATAGCTTCGAGGGCCTTATGCGGATCATCTTCACCGGTAAAGGCACGGGCTTCATCCTCATTGGCAAACACGATTTGAATCGAACCCGGAATAATCCGTTTTAGAAAATCAAGATTCGCCTCCACCACATTGTAGCTGGCCAGGTCGAGTGACACTGTCATTCCCTTGTTCCTGGCGAAATGCAGTGCTTTTTCAACAAGCTCATGGTTTAACACAAGGTACCCTTCGAGATGCAAATGGTCATACCCGGTGAAGGTATTCTCGATCAGCCGGTCAGCGGATAATTCTATGGCAGCGCCCAGGAAAGTGGCCATTGTACGTTCCCCGTCGGGAGATACAAGTGCCCGTGAACTGCCTGTAATTGAATTGCTTTCCGTGAGAAGGGGTATGATGCCCTGCTTTCTCAGGTCCTCATGGAAAAAATCTCCCAGGCTATCCTTACCCACAGCACCGATAAATCCGGTGGGTAACCCGAGTCCGGCCAACCCATGTATTGTGTTAGCGGCTGATCCGCCCGAGGACATATGCGTTTGGCAGTCACTTGTGGCCTTTTCGATCCGGCGAGCCGTATCGGCATCAACCAGTTGCATGCTTCCGCGCGGAAGCGAAAAGCTCCGCAATACTTCATCGTTTTTCAGAAAAATGATTACATCCACAAGGGCGTTACCGATACCAAGAATTTTTTTCATAAAGGGG
>JBGSSA010000255.1:0-4949 GCA_041737295.1 Bacteroidales bacterium
GAATCGATGTGGAGTGAAATGTTCTTCAACCGGAGTTTTGAAAAATTTATGCCATACCGGATCATCAATAAACTCTGGTTTGATGTGGTGTATGATGAGAAATACCCTGAAAAGGGTTATGAAAGGGACTGGAGCAAATTCGACTGGTATCATTCGGGTTATGAGCACAACAGCTGGTTTGCAGCCCCCGGAACTCCTCCGAAAGCTTCATGGATTGATGATTCATCTACATTCTTTGTAACTTCCACACCCTTGAGAAAAGTGGTGCTTTCGCCTGTTAAGGGCGGCTCCGGCCATGGCGAACAATGCCTGATGGTAACCAATAATGAAAATACCGAATGGGGCGCTGTTGCCCAGGAAGGAAAGCTTTTTAAAAGGGGCGAAACGTATCAGTTCACCGGAATGCTTAAATCAATTTCCGGAAAAAATGAAGCTGAGATCAGGATCTATCCGCAAGGCAAATGGGACTCGCCGTTATTTACATTTCCCCTGGATAATCTCTCAGACGGTTTTTCAAGGCAGTTGATTTCAATCTCCAATACTGTCTATGACGGATATGTAACATTCAGTCTATGGATTCCCGGAAAATCATCCCTGCTCATCGATGATTTCTCCCTGAAGCCTGCTTCCACTTATTACGGCTGGAGAAATGAAGCTGTAGAGGTATTTAAGCAGTTGAACCCGAAGGTGGTCCGTTTTCCCGGCGGGTGTTTTGCATCCTTTTATGATTGGAAAGAAGGAATTGGACCCTATTCCGAAAGGATTCCCAGGGATTCCTATTTCTGGGGCGGACAAAATTACAACGATGTCGGAACGGCTGAATTTGCCATGTTATGCAAGGCTGCCGGTGCGGAAATGAGTTATTGTGTGAATGTATATCATCCTTCCAAGCGCAGGTATGATGTGGATTTTCCTACCTGGCAAGCCGATATGGGAAGGGAATTTGTTAAATTCATGAGCCTTACCGATGGCGCAAAATCGGCTGCTGAATTGGTAGCCTATTGCAACCTGGCAGGGGGAAAACATAACATGGCTGATCTGAGGATATCACATGGATATACCCAGCCGTTTGGAATAAAGTACTGGGAATTGGACAATGAGCTTCACCGCTGGTTCGAGGCAGAGGATTACGCCTGGGCGGCGGTGGTTTATTCCAAAGCCATGAAAGCCGTGGACCCTGGCATTAAAATTGGCCTTTCGTCCTACGGGAACAGGCCGGGAAGTCCTTCCTACCACGAGGATATCGATAAGATGCTTGAAATTGCCGGACCCTATATTGATTTTCTGGCGGATCGTGCCGATGCAGACAGTATTTCATCTTATATGATCGGAAAAGTAAGGGAATACAATAAATCTCATAACACAGCCATAAAATACTGCGATACGGAATGGCTTGCCTATAATACAGAACAAAACCGTGATGCGTATAATATGGCAAAGACTGAGGGAGGAATAACGAAAAGTTATGCCTTCAGCAAATGGCTGTATGGGTTGAACCTGTTAAAGAACTTTATGGCATTTCAGCGGCTGGGTGATGATATGTTGTTTGTGAACTTCAACAACCTGGCCAATACACACAGTCAAAGCGCCATGGAAACGCCCAGGGAGGGTGCATATCTGACTGCTTCAGGCAGGGCCCTTCAATTGCTTTCCAATTCGCCGGCCGCCTGGCTTCTTGCAATTGAAAATTATAAACCCGGCGCGGACGATGATTACCAGGTGCAGGCTGCCTGGGATATCAACCGCAAAAAACTTGTATTGTACGTGTGCAACCGCACGGCTGCTGCCAGAACCACCGTCTTTGACCTGGGTGATCTGAAAGCACCATTTATGAACGCTACCACCAACCGGTTGCAGGCGGATAGTCCGGTGTCAATGAACACACTGTCAAATCCCCAGGCCATTAAAAGAACAACAATATCAAAGAAAATCAGCCTCAAAAAGAATACATATTCAGTGGATATACCCGCCTATTCTTTTACCGAGGTGATTTTGGAATGAAGAAAAGGTCATCTTCAAACCCACTGATCCGAAACTTATAAAATAGTAAATCTCATGAAATCCGGAAACTACCTTCTCACCTTTCTCCTTTTCCTTATATCCGGCATAATGCCCGGATGTAAAGCAAAACAGGAAAACAAATTTCCAGACCTGGCAGAATTCTCAAGCCCGGAGGCTAAATACAGGGCTTTTGCCGGACGCGAATTTGACCTGAGGACCCTGGACTCCAAAAGTGCAACAGATATGATTCTTGATTCCAGGGATAAGGGGTATGGAGGTGTTTTCATCGTCGCAAACTACGGCAATTCCGGAGATCTTGATTCTGCCTATGTAATCCAGGGAAAACCTCATATGAAACTGGGAAATGAAGGAATGGTCTACCTGGGTAAGGAATTCCTTGATGTTTATAAAACTGCTGTAGAGGAAGCGAAAAAGGCGGGAATGCAGGTAATTATGTATGATGATTATGCTTTCCCAACGGGCACCGTGGCAGGCCAGTTTTATCAAAAGTTCCCCAAGTTGATGGCTTCAAGGCTTGACAAGGTTGAAGTGAATAAGAAGGGAACGGGCACAATGGAGGTTACTTTTCCCGAAGGTACAATCCTCGGGGCTGTTCTGATGAACCAGGCGGACAAATCCCTGAAAGATGTGAGCGATCAGATTAAGGGAAAAACAGTGAATATCCCTGTTGCCGAAGGTGACTGGAAGCTTATGGGCTTTTACCTGAATCATGAAGAAGTACTGAAGATCCGTAATCCCGGGATCATCAATTATATTGAAAAGGAATCGGTAGCGAAGTTCCTCACAATTTCGTACGATAAATTTTATGATGCTGTAGGTGAATATTTTGGAACGGTGATCCCGATGTCATTTTATGATGAACCTTCCCTTCATTGGCTCGACGGAAGAATGTGGTCAGCGGAACTCAATGAAAAATTTACCGAAAGATACGGGGAGTCGCCATTAATTTATTACCCATCCTTATGGTATGACATCGGGGACAAAACCGCATCCGCACGAAATGCCCTGCATGGGATCAGGACGGAAATGTACTCTGAGGCATTTATAAAACAGATTAATGAATGGTGTTCCAACCATAATCTCAAACTATCGGGACATATGGACCAGGAGGAAATCCCCAATCCCGTAATGAGCAATGGGGACTTGATGAAGATTTTTGAATTCCAGGATATTCCGGCCGCAGATGATATTTTCTTCTGGGGAAGGGCAAACACGGGCTATAAAATTGTCACTTCGGCTTCCTATAACTATGACAAACCCGTCACCTGGGCAGAGACCTATGCCGCCTATGGTGTGATCAATAAGGATACCGCCTACCGGGTTGCCATGGATCAGTATGCCATGGGGATTAATATGCAGACCCCTTTCCCGTCAGGGATTGAAGAGAAAATGAGCCTCGGCGAAATACAGGAATTCAATAAATATATTGGCCGGATGAGTTATATGTTACAGGGCGGAAGGCATGTATCGGATATCGCAGTTCTGTATCCGATAGCTTCCGCCATGGCTTACAATGTGTTTGGGGAAGGGTGGGAGTACGCCTACCTGGGAGGTAAGATGCCGGCTGAATTTGACTATATGTCAGTTGGGGAGTACCTTTTCCGGATGCTCAGGATGGACTATACCTATCTGCACCCGGAAGTATTCGATGGAAAATGCAACCTTGAAAAAGATGAGATCCGCCTGGTCAATGCGATCAATGAGGAGAATTACAAGCTGATTGTTTTGCCCGGAGGTTCAACGATAAAGGCCAGCAATGCCGAAAAACTCCTGGACTATTATAACCAGGGAGGAAAGATCATTGCCACAAGCATGCTTCCCTACTATTCTGCAGAGTTTGGTAAGGATGAAGTGGTTCGGAATGCCATGATAAAAATTTTCGGAATTGATAAGGAAGCCTTGCTGAATAACCGGTATACCTTGACCGGAAAATACCTCGTAAATTCAAATACGCAGGGAGGGAAAGCCTGTTTTCTGCCCAACCCCGCACCGGTACTGCTCAATGAATCCATTAACCTGTGTTTGCCCTTGAGGGATGTGACTTTTACGGATCTTGACCTGGGGAATCCCTATGAAAAGGTTAGATCGATCCCGAATAAAATCGGGGAAGTGGATTATATATTCTTTAACAATGATTCGATAATGAATTATCATGGTGCGCTTACCTATACGCATAAGGTGAAAGAGGGTCATGATGTTTACTTTGTTTCCAATTCCACCGGGGAGACGGTTAATACTAAAGTCCTGCTGAGGGGCAAAAAGAATTTGGTTATATGGGATCCCCTGACAGGTGAATCCCGGAAGATCGAATCCAGCCATTCGGTCGCAAACGGGTTTGATATGACCGAATTCCGGCTTGAACTTAAGGGCCCGCAGGCCTTATTTTTTGTAAGCTTATAACTGTATTGCCATGAAATTAAAAAATATTGCATCGCAACTGGAGGTATTGTTTCTCACCTTGATTTCATTTATCATGGTGTCATGTAAGAAAGAAAAACCCAACGTGGTATTTATTCTTACTGACCAGTGGAGGTCATCCTCCTTCGGGTATACAGGCAACAAGGTTGTGCGAACACCTTATATTGACAGGCTTGCCGGGGAGTCGGTAAATTTTGCCAATGCCGTTTCTGTTTGCCCTGTCTGCACCCCTTACCGGGCTTCACTGATCACAGGCCGATATCCTACCTCTACCGGCATGTTTGTGAATGATATTTATCTTCCGTCTGAGGAAGTTTGCATGGCAGAGATATACCAACAGGCCGGATATGGCACGGCCTATATTGGCAAATGGCACCTCGACGGTCACGGCCGTGAGGATAATGTGGAACCTGAGCGCCGCCAGGGATTTGAATATTGGAAGGGACTGGAATGCTCGCATGATTACAACAGGATGCCCTATTATGAAAATAATGATCCTGAAAAAAAGT
>JBGSSA010000042.1:0-27350 GCA_041737295.1 Bacteroidales bacterium
GACAGGAATAATGACATCCTTATCCATAATGGCTTTCCAAAAGATGTGACCGACCTTGACTTTGCCACTTTCAGAAAAAAGTATTACATGGTGATTCCGAAAGAACAGATGTTAACCCAGATACCGGAAGTGAAATTGCATAATTATGCCTATCGCAACCTGGGAGATCTTCAGTTTGCAAATGTCTCAGAAAAATGGGGACTGGCGACTCCTACATTTACCAATGGAACGGCCTATGCAGATCTTGACCTGGACGGTGATCTTGATCTTGTCATGAATAATATCAATGACAAGGCTTCACTTTACCGCAATAATCAGCGGCAACGCAACAAGCAGGGTAACCATTACCTTCAGATCCGGCTGATCGGAGATTCCGGCAACCGGAGCGGAATAGGAGCCTGGATTGAAATTTATGATCAGAAAGGAAGGCAGGTATGGGAAAATAATCCTTTCAAAGGTTATTTGTCCACTGTGGATAATATGGCCTGCTTTGGACTGGGGAGTTCAACAGTTGTTGATTCTGTAATTGTACTGTGGCAAAATGGCAGGAAGAATGTAGTTCGAAATGTGCCTGCCGATCAGCGAATCACCATTGAAATCAACAGGGCGGAATCACAATATGCAATGATTAAAGATACCCTGGCTAAAAATGCCTTGTTCAGAAATGTAACACGGGCAATGGCGTTGAACTATTCACATAATGAAAGCGAGTTTAATGACTTTTCAAAACAGCCCATCATGCCCCATAAATTTTCAGATATTGGTCCGGCATTGGCTTCGGGTGATATTGACGGGGATGGCACTGATGATTTCATTTGCGGAAATTCTGCCAATCAGAGTGCGCGTTTATTTCTGCAAAAGGAAGGCAGATTTGTTCAGAAGCCGCTCCTCGGAAATGAAACCATCAAAACCAAACAATCTAAAGATGCAGGTATCCTGTTATTTGATGCCGACAATGATGGAGATTTGGATCTATATATCGCCTCCGGTGGCTATGAATACAAGAGTAATACCGCTGCATACCAGGATCACTTTTATATCAATACCGGCAACGGAAATTTTTTGGAAGATACAAATGCCATTCCAAAGAATTATTCCAGTAAGTTGAATGTGCGATCAGCAGATTATGATCAGGATGGCGACCTGGATCTTTTTGTGGGCGCCAGGATTGAACCGTGGAAATATCCCAGGCCTTTATCCGGCTTCATTTACAGAAATGACACCGGGAATGGAAAGATCAGATTTACGGATGTTACAGACATCATTGCCCCGGAACTTAAGGATATTGGATTGATCAATGATGCGATTTTCACTGACTTCAACAATGATGGCTGGATCGATATTATTATAGCCGGCGAATGGATGCCTTTAACCTTTTTTAAAAATCACAATGGCACGTCTTTCCGGAACGTGACCAATTCCACAGGTATCGCCGACCGGGTAGGATGGTGGAATTCTTTGTCAGCCGGTGATTTTGATAATGACGGCGACATAGATTTTATTGCAGGCAACCTGGGACTCAATTCATATTACAGGGCATCAGACAAGCATCCTGTTTCCGTATATGCCACTGATTTTAACAATAACAGGTATTATGCCTTTCTGTCTCTATTCCTGCCTGTTGACCATATGGATACAACACGTAAAGAATTCCCCGCCCAATCAAGGGATGATGTGGTTGAACAGATGATGGTACTGACCAAAAAGTTTCCTGATTATAAATCTTTTGCCAGGGCAACAATGAAGGACATATTTACACAGGAGCAATTGAAAGGATTTCTGAAACGAAGTGCCAACTATTTTAGTTCCAGTTACTGCAGAAATGAGGGCAATGGCAAGTTTGTTCTTGAACCATTGCCGGTTCAGGCACAGATTTCCATTTTGAATGGTATGATACCCGATGATTTTGACGGGGATGGGAACCTCGATGTACTGATAGCCGGAAATGATTATGGAACAGAAGTCTCTGTCGGAAGAAATGATGCCATGAATGGTTTATTTCTTCAAGGCGATGGTCAGGGAGGGTTTACTTCAAAAACCATCCTGGAGAGCGGGATTTTTATACCGGGCAACAGCAAGGCGCTTATTAAACTAAGAGGTAAAAATGACAACTATCTGGTGGTTGCTTCTCAATACAGGGGACCTCTTGTTTTATTTGAACTTAAAAAAAATCTGAAATCAATTCCATGGCAGCCGGATGACCGGTATGCGGAAATCAGGTATGCCAATGGGAAACTCCAAAAACAGGAATGTTATCATGGAAGTTCATATCTTTCCCAATCATCTCCATTTCTGACTGTCGGTGAACATGCAGTTGAGGTATCCATTACAAACAATTCTAAACAGACCCGGGTGGTGAAATTCTGAAAAGGAATCGATGAGCACAACTCAACCGCAAAAATTATTAAAAGCGGTAACAATAGTTATAGAATCATGAAAAATCTTAATTTGAAAACAAAACTATTCGTTTTTGTCCTTGCGCTGGTGTGTATGAAGATTGACATTCAGGCCAAGGTGGTTTCCTATCTAAAGGTGGAGGATGGAATACTTTGCACACTGGATATGGGACTCATGAAAGTGAAAGTATGCAGCGAAAATGTAATTGAGATCAAGTACACTACTTTGCCGTTATTTCTGGATAAACAATCCCTTGTAGTGGTTAACCCATGGAGCACTGTTCCGGCATTCACCGTCAGCGAAAACGGCGATGATTTAACCGTTGCAACCGCAAGCGTAAAGGTAATCGTCAATAAAAAAACCAACTCGGTAAAATTTACGGATCTGAATGGCAAAACCATTCTCAGTGAGGATGAATCCGTGGGTAAGTCCATGACACCCGCCACTATAGCAGGCATTTCGGTATATAATTGTGAGTCAAAATTCAATTCTCCCACCGGTGAGGCATTATATGGACTCGGCTGTCATCCCGAAGATTCATTATCCATCAATTATAAGGGACGCGACCAGGATATGGTTATCCGCTATATGACAGGAGCCATCCCGGTACTTCTGTCGACAAGCGGGTACGGACTCCTGTGGGATAACTATTCCCCCTCTAATTTCTATGGGGCTGAGGATGGCAATACGAAAATCAGGTACACTTCCGAAAGTGGCAATATGGTGGATTATTATTTCATCTATGGTCCTGATTTTGACCGGATCATCGCATCCTATCGCGATGCTACCGGCCAGGCGCCCATGTTTCCGAAATGGTCCTTCGGACTGTTTCAGTCACAGGACAGGTACAAAAGCCAGGCAGAGGTTTTATCGGTTAAAGATAAATACAGGAATGGAAAGATACCGGTTGATTGCATTGTACAGGACTGGTTCTACTGGGAGCCGAATGTCATTGGTTCACACGTAATGTGGCCTGAGAGGTATCCTGACCCAAAAGCCATGGTGGATGAACTCCATGAAGCCAATATCCATGCAATGATCTCCATATGGCCTGTTTTTTCGAAGGGAACCAATACCTCCAACCAGATGGCCAATTCAGGAGGCATGACAAGCATTCTTTGGGATAACGTTATGACCCATTTAATGGATAATTATTACGATGCCCATAGTCCTGAGGCCCGCGCCCTTTACTGGCAACAGGCAAAGGACAGCCTGATCGGGCGTCATGGCTGGGATGCATGGTGGGTGGACCAGTGCGAACCGGATAACGGAAGTTTACTGGATGCCCGGAGACAAGCCAATTTTGCCATTGGCAGGGGCATTGATTATTTTAATACGTATGCCTTGATGCACTCCACGGGCTTGTATAAATATTGGAGAAGGGATATTCCAAATAAAAGGGCATTCTTCCTTATTCGCCAGGCATTTGCCGGGCAGCAGCGGAATGCAGCCACATTGTGGTCATCCGATATCCACTGCACATGGAATGCATACAGAAATCAGATACCCCAGGGGATCAATTCATGTGCTTCCGGAATACCTTTTTGGACATCCGATATCGGGGGCTACCATTATCACTGGCAGGCACCCGACTGGTCAGCCCCTATTAACCGGGAACTCTTTACCCGTTGGTTTCAGTTCGGAACCTTCAGTCCTATTATGAGGATCCACGGAAAAGGGGAAAGAGCCTTGTTCTCCGACAACTGGGATGCCCCAATGAAATCAATCCTCATGAACTATGACAACCTGCGTTACCGGTTGTTGCCCTATATTTATTCATTGTCGTGGAAAGTTACCAGTGAAGGCTATACAATCATGAGGTCGCTTGCTTTTGACTTCAGAACCGATGAAAACATCAAATCGATTCCCGATCAGTATATGTTTGGCCCGGCATTCCTTGTAAACCCGGTAACAACGCGTTTATACAGTATTCCCGACAGCAGGAACGTGAAAAAAAGCAGGAAGGTATATCTGCCGGCGTCAGTTAAATGGTATGACTTCTGGACAGGAAAGATCATTGAGGGAGGACAAGCAATTGAAGCCGCCGCTCCTATTGAAACTATTCCGCTTTACATAAAGGCCGGGTCGATCGTTCCCATGGGCCCCTATCTCCAGTATGCCACCGAAAAAGCGGCAGATCCGATCGAGATCAGGGTTTACTCCGGGGCTGATGCCGAATTTACGCTGTATGAGGACGAAAACGACACCTATAACTACGAGCAAGGCCACTATTCAGTGATTCCGATAACCTGGAACGAGACTGAAAAATCCCTTACCATTGGGAACCGGAAGGGTGATTTTGAAGGCATGCTTAATGATCGTACGTTCAGGATCGTATGGGTGAATTCGAAAAATGGCATTGGAGTAGAGCCGGCTAAGCAGGCAGTTGAAATCGCCTATTCGGGAAAAGAAATCAAGGTTAAAAAATAAACGTAATTACATTTTAAAAATAAGTCTCTGAACATGCTGAAATCCGTTCTCATACTCGATTGTGGTGCCACGAATGTAAAAGCCTGCCTGGTGGATACGGCCGGAAAAATAATTGCATCTCATTCCCTTTCAAACGAAACAGTACCCGATCCGAATTATGCCGGGGGCCTGATCTGGGATATAGACAGCATTTGGAATAAACTGTCGGTTTGCAGCAGGACGATATGCAGCGGAATAAAAGACACGGAGATCATAGCTGTTACGGTAACCACGTTTGGAGTTGACGGTGCAGCCATGAAAACCGACGGAACCCTCTGTTATCCTGTAATATCCTGGCAATGCAGCCGAACCGGGGAGATTGAAAAAAACAGAAGCAAATATGCTGACCCGGAATGGCTTTACAGGGTTTCCGGACTTCAGTCCTATCATTTCAATACGATTCACAAGCTGATCTGGCTGCGTGAAAACAGGCCGGATGTATTGGAAAAAATGGATCATTATGTGATGATGCCTTCGTTGATCCTGCATAAATTAACCGGCCGGTTTGTAACGGATGCCACCATGGCAGGAACTTCCATGTTGACCGATCTGAAGAAAAGGGCATTTTCCGATGAAATTCTGAAACCGCTGGGGTTGGACCAGTCTGCTTTTCCGCCCCTGGTGGAACCCGGGACTGTCATTGGCGAGGTAAATGCTTCAGCTGCCGGATCCCTGGGTATTCATCCGGGAGTGGCGGTTGTAGCAGCCGGACATGATACCCAGTTTGCCATTGTGGGTTCAGGAGCGGGAGTGAATCAGCCCGTGCTCAGCTCAGGAACCTGGGAAATACTGATGGTGCGGTCTTCAGCAGACTCGCTGCAGATCCCGTTAAGGGAATCGGGTATTACAATTGAACTCGACAGCCGGCCGGGACTCGTGAATCCGGGTGTTCAGTGGGTTGCATCCGGAGCGCTGGAATGGATTGGCCGGATATTTTATCCGGATATCCAGGAGACAAATGCAAAGTACAGCACCATGATCAGCGAAGCGGGTGGCGTACCTCCCGGCTGCGGGGGAGTAACCGTCATACCGGAATTATTTCCGGGCGGGTATTCCGGAAAAAGGGGAAGTATAACTGGCTTTACCCATGAAACCAACCGGGCCCATATATACAGGGCTACACTCGAGGCATTGTGTTTTTATGCAAGGAACGGCCTCGAAAAATTGCAGAATGCCGGTAATTATAAGGCTCAAAATGTGATCTGTGTCGGGGGTGGATCCCGGAACAAGCTTTGGAACCAGCTTCGTGCTGATGTATTGGGTATTCCGGTAAGGGCCCTGGACATGAAAGAAACCACCGCCCTGGGAGCCGCCCTGGTTGCATTTGCTGCCATGGGAGTTTATGCAACTGTGGAGGAAGCCTACCAGGCAATGGACAACCGGTATGAAGAATACTTTCCGGGTGCGGATAGTGAAGTATACGGCAAGCTGTATGATGGGTATGCCCATGAAGTTTTTAACTAATACATGGAGGAAAAGTATTATTTTTAGTAGTTTAGACCAATATAGGATTTACGATTTGATTTACGATTTACGATTTGGGATTTACGATTTGGGATTTATCAATTGCGCGGAGCGCATACGGTATTGTAGCAAAACGAAGTCATTCAGATATGGAGAGTCGGATGTGATGGATGGGGTGTAAAATTAATAAAGCCGGTTAATGAGGATATTGATTGTTGAGGACGAGCCAAAAGTTGCTTCATTTTTAAAAAATGGCCTTGAAGAAAACAACTATGAGGCTGAGGTAACCCATGACGGGTTATCTGCCGAGAATCTTGCGCAGCAAAATGAGTATAACCTTTATATACTTGATATTATTATCCCCGGGATTGGCGGAATAGAATTATGCAAAAGGCTCAAGAAACTCAATCCCGACATCCCTGTGCTTATGCTCACCGCGTTGGGTACAACGGATGATAAAATTAACGGATTTGATGCAGGGGCCGATGATTATCTTGTTAAACCATTCGAATTCAGGGAATTGCTTGCCAGGGTTAAGGTGCTTGTAAAAAAAAGCGGACTCCCGAATGCGCAGGTGAATAAACTTGTCGTTGGAGATCTTGAACTTGACATGGACAGGAAGATGGCACGAAGAGGAAACAGTACTATTGAACTCACTGCCAAAGAGTTTACCCTGCTTGAATATTTTATGAGAAACAAGGGCCGTGTATTGTCAAGAAATGACATTGCCGAAAAGGTTTGGGATGTCAGTTTTGATTTTGGTTCAAACATTGTCGATGTGTACGTCAACTTCCTTCGGAAAAAAATCGATAAGGGTTTTGATAACAAGCTGATCCATACAAAAGTTGGATTTGGTTATGTTTTTGGCGAAGCGTAGCATGCAGATCAGGACAAGATTAACATTACAGTTTCTCCTGTCAGGCGGAGCAATCATGGTTATTGCATCGGTAGCGATTTTTTATGCCTCGCTCGGTTTCCGCCAGGATGATTTTTATAACCGGTTGAGAGAAAAGGCCCGTAATACAGCAAAATTATTTCTTGTTGTGCATGAAATGAACGTCGTTCTTGTTAACAAAATTCAACTTGAAAATCCCCTGAAGTTTCACAATGAAAGAATCATCATCCTCGATCCCAAAAATGACACCATATACAGCACGGATGCAAACAGTGAAATTGAGTTAAGAAAGGACGTTATCGACAAGGTAAAGTCGGGTTTGAAGGTTGAATACCTGCAGGGCTCTTACGAAGTATTGGGCACCCTGTATGTTGTCGGTGATGACCGCTACGTTGTGATAGCCGCCGCCACCGATCCGGAAGGGTTGATATACATGTCCAAATTAAAGACCATACTTTTTATAGTGTGTTTCATCAGCCTGATCTTGTTTTTTATTACCGGATGGCTTTATTCGGGAAGGGCACTCAAACCGATATCCGATGTGGTGAAGGAGGTTGAAAAAATAACCATCACCAGTCTGGATTTACGGATATATGAAGGCAATGGCACAGACGAAATAGGGAGACTCGCAAAAACCTTCAATAATATGCTTGAACGCCTGGAAACCGCGTTTGCGGTGCAGAAGGTTTTTATTGCCAATGCATCACATGAATTGCGCACCCCTCTGACTTCCATAAACGGACAATTGGAAGTGCTGATGATGAAGGAGCGTTCAACCCTTGAATATAAGAATGCGTTGTCATCCGTATTGGATGATATCCGGTCATTGATCGATCTGTCAAACAGGTTGCTGCTTATCGCCAGCACAAGCGCCGAGGGGCCGGTGAATTTCAGCGGGAAGATCAGAATAGATGATGTATTATGGCAGGTGAGGGAAGAAATATTGAGATTCAATACCGATTATAAGGTACATATATCCATTGATCCATCCCTCACTGATTTCGATGAGATGATGGTGGCGGGTGATGAATCACTCCTGAAGGTGGCCCTTTCCAATGTAATTGATAATGCATGCAAGTATTCTGAAGATCATAAGGTGCATGTGAAATTGCAGCACATTGAAAATCAGATCGGCGTTATCTTTGAAGACAGGGGAATGGGTATTTCACACGAGGATTTGCCCCGTATTTATGAACCCTTTTACAGGGGTGCCAACGCATTGACTCATAAGGGCACTGGTATTGGCCTGCCCCTGGTTAACCAGATCATTAAAAACCATAATGGCTTGTTAAAGATTTCTTCTGAAATACATGTTGGGACGGTGGTTACCATTCTGCTGCCCATTAGCTAAGTAAGGTTGTGCAGTTGTGCAGTTGTGCACGATGATAATTGTAGAGACAAGGCATTGCCTTGTCTGTACAATTTCTGTTTTGAAAACAATCTTGCGGTCCAGTAGCCTGGCAGTCTAGAAGCCTAGCAGTCTAGCAGTCTAGTAGCCCAGAAGTCTTTCCTTCGTGCAGAGTGCCCAAAATCCACCCCCTGGCCCCTGCCAGCGGGGATACAAATTAATCCGCTTTTAATTCCAATTTAATCAGTTTTTAATAGTGGCAACATACATTGTAACCGAGTACAAACCCTGATTAATGAAAAGAACACCTGTTTTTTTTTATTTTTTAATTATAATACTTCCATTTACTGCTTGTCAAAACAAGCATAGTAAACAACAGTCGCAGAATTCTTCAGCAGTTCCTGCAGCTAATAAGGATTATTTCCAGGAAATAGGAAAGCAGATCGGGTTGGATTTTATCCATTCTATCGGGGATAATGATCTGAGCAATATTATTGAATCAGTCGGAGGCGGTGCTGCCTTCCTCGATTACGACCAGGATGGATATATTGATCTATATGTATGCAGCGGAACCTATCTGAAAGGATTCAATCACTCCGGTAAACAGACTGACTCACCAGGCAACCGCCTTTACCGGAACAACCAGGATGGCACATTCGAGGATGTTACGCATAATTCCGGTGTTGACGGGGGCGGCGCCTACAGCATGGGAATAACCATCGGAGATTATAATAATGACGGGTATCCCGACATCTATGTCTGTAATTATGGTCCCAATATTTTATATAAAAATAATGGCGACGGCACGTTTACCGATGTTTCAAAAATTGCGGATATAGAGGGCAACGAATGCAGTGTGGGTGCAGTATGGCTGGATTATGACAACGACGGGTTGCTGGATATTTATGTTGGGAATTACCTGTATTACGATCCGGATTACAAGTACCCGGAAGGCTCTGATGGATTTCCGGCTCCGGATGCCTATGACAGCCAGCAGGATATCCTTTACCACAATGAAGGAAATGATATTTTCAGGGATGTAACGGATACCATGGGCATTGCCGATAAGGATGGACGGGCTATGGGAGTGGGTGCAGTTGATTATGACGATGACGGTTTCGTGGATATCTATGTGACGAATGATCATACCCTGAATTATCTCTTCCACAATGATGCAGGTGTATCGTTTACGGATATGGGTATTTCTTCCGGAACTGCATTCAGCAAAGCAGGAGAAGCCACAATCAGCATGGCGGTTGACTTTGCCGATTATAACGGGGATGGCCTGATGGATATTTTCAAATCCGACGACTCATTCTGTTCGCTGTATGAAAACCAGGGGAACGGCATATTTACTGACAAGGCAAGCTCCGCCGGCATTGCCATGGCAGCAGCACAGTTCGTGGGGTGGTCATCCTCCTTCGTGGACTATGACAATGACGGGGATGAAGACATTTTCAAAACCAACGGGGCGTTAAAGCATTTGTACGGGCACCAGGACCAGTTATTTGAAAATACAGGCGAAGGAAAATTCAAGGATGTTTCCGTTAAGCTGGGTGAATATTTTATTCAGGAATTTGTAGGTCGTGGAGCCTGCCTGGGAGATTATGACAATGACGGGGACTTTGATATTTATATTGTGAATCTGAATAATGAGGGCAAGTTCCTGCGTAATAACAAAGGAAATAAGAATAACTGGCTGCAACTGAAAATGGTTGGAAAATCCAGTAACCGCGACGGGATCGGTGCAAGGGTGAAGGTGACAGCAGGCGGTAAGGTACAGACTTCCCAGAAAAGGAGTACTACAGGGTATCTTTCACAAAATGATCCGCGGATGCATTTTGGGCTTGCCGGTAATAAATTGGCCGATAGAATTGAAATCCGATGGCCTTCGGGGAAATCACAGGTACTTGAAAATATTGCTGCAAACCAGGTACTCACAATTAAGGAACCATAGACCATACATTTAACCTAAATTAACCCTAAATGCAACTTCTCAGCAAAAAAATTTCCAGTTTCAACATTACCGGCGTACCGGGGATCTTTATTTTCCTTTTCCTGTTCATCCTCATCCTTTCGGGATGTAAACAGGCTGGCGGGCCGTCAACGGGTAAGGGAAAAACCAGTGAATCCATACCCGCTGAAACCAATGAGTTTTTCCAGGAAATTGGCAGGGAGATCGGATTGGATTTTATTCACTCCATCGGAGGTCCCGATTTGAACAACATAGTTGAATCAAGTTGTGGCGGAACGGCATTTCTCGACTATGACCAGGACGGATATATTGATCTATATGTATGCAGCGGGACATGGCTTGAAGGATTTACCAAAAGCGAAAAGCCGGATCAACTGCCCGGAAATCACCTGTACAGGAACCAGGGAGACGGCACCTATAAGGATGTTACCCGAAAAGCGGGGGTTGGTGGCCCCTGGTATAGCATGGGCGCTACGGTTGGAGATTATAACAACGATGGTTATCCCGATTTGTTCCTGAGCAATTATGGACGGAATGTTTTGCTTAAAAATAAAGGGAACGGAACTTTCACCGATGTCACCGATCGTGCAAAAGTGGCCGGGGAACATACTTGCAGCGCAGGGGCGGTGTGGCTTGACTATGATAATGACAGCTATCTTGATCTGTATGTCGGAAACTACCTGGAATTTGACCCGGATTACAAGTATTATTATGCCCCGGATGGCTTTCCGCCTCCCATGGCCTATAAAAGTGAGCCCGATGTGCTATATCACAATAAAGGGGATGGCACTTTTGAAGATGTAACATTGAACATGGGAATTGCCGACCAGGATGGCCGGGCCATGGGTGTGGGTGCAGCCGATCTGGATGACGACGGGTTTGTGGATATCTATGTTGCCAACGATCATACATTGAATTACCTGTGGCACAACCAGGGAGGCAAAGGATTCAAAGATATCGGAACCATGTCGGGTACCGCCTTCAGCCAGGCCGGAGAAGCAACTGTAAGTATGTCTGTGGACTTTGCGGATTTTAACGGGGATAGTCTTTTGGACCTTTTTGTGTCTGATGACAGCTATTGTTCGCTATATGAAAACCTCGGTAAAGGTGTATTCTCCGATAAAGCCAATCCTTCAGGTATTTCCTCGCAGGCGGCACAATTTGTGGGCTGGTCATCCTCTTTTGTCGATTTTGACAATGACATGGACATGGATATTTATAAAACCAATGGTGCTCTGAAGCATTTGTATGGCCATGAAGATCAGTTATTTCAAAACGAAGGGAACGGAAAATTCAGGGATGTCTCCCTTGACCTCGGCGATTACTTCCACAAGGAATATGTAGGGCGTGGTACCTGCGTTGGTGATTACGATAATGATGGAGACCTGGATGTCTATATTGTGAATCTCAACAACCACAGTATGTTTTTGAGAAACAACAAGGGAAATGAAAATAACTGGTTGATAATTAACCTGGCAGGAAGCAGCAGCAACCGCGATGGAATTGGCGCCCGGGTAAAAGTAACCTCAGGCGGTAAAACCCAGTCGGCCCAGAAAAAAAGTACAACCGGGTATCTCTCGCAAAATGATCCGAGGATGCATTTTGGCCTGGCCAAAAATGAAATCGCCGAAAAGATTGAAATTAAATGGCCATCGGGAAAATCGCAGATCCTGGAGAACATAAAAGTCAACCAGATACTAACCATTACAGAACCCTAACTTCTCAGGTGCATGAAGCGGAAAAAATTATACTTACTACAAGGGATCATTGCAGCAGTTGGATTGTCAGGTCTTTTAATGGTGTCGTGTAAAAGCAGACCGGTGACCGGTATGATTATCCTCACACAACGTGCGGAAAAAGATCCCGGCACCAATTACGTTACCGGTGAGTTCTGGCGCTATATCCCCGGTTCGCGCCTTGTTGCAATTGATCCCGGTAAGCCCGGAAAATCACCGAAGGTTCTCTCGGATGGATTTTATTCGGCCTGTTCACCCGATGTATCCTATGACGGCAATTTCATGCTGTTTGCCGGACAACGAAAAGAGGGTGATACCTGGCAGATTTGGGAAATGGATCTGGGAAATTCGGAAACCAGGCAGATCACGACTTCGGAGGATAACTGCACGGACCCCGTTTATCTTCCCGGCAACCGGCTGGTCTATAGCAAAATCCTGGCATATGATACCTTAAAAGCAGGATTTTCCCTTTATACAGGTAACCTGGATGGTTCCGGTATGCACCGGATCACATTCAATCCTAACAGCTATCTCGCATCGAACACATTACAGGATGGCCGCTTACTGACCATCAGCAGGGAACTTTATCCCGAACAGGAAGATCCGGCCTGGATCGTTATGCGCCCGGACGGAACCAAAGCCGATTTGTTTTATAAAGGATCCGCTCATAGTGCCTTAACAGGTCGCGCCATGGAAGCACCAGGCGGAAAGATCGTATTCACGGAATGTGACAGCGCGAACCCTCTATCCGGGCATCTTATTTCGGTAAACTATGGCCGGCCCCTGAATACAAGGATCAATCTCACATCCGGAATTAAAGGCAGTTTCCACACCGTGATCCCGGGGCCTTCCGGAAAGTACTTTGTCACCTACAAAAAATCGGCCACTGACCGATATGCACTGTACGAATTTGATCCTGAAAATAAGGTTCTCGGCCAGGTGGTGTATGCTTCCGGTGATTATGATGTACTTGACGCTGTTATCGTGGATGAAAGGATTCGTCCCAAAAAGCTGCCGAGTGAGGTGGACACAGGGGTGAAAACAGGGTTGCTGTTATGCCAGGATATCCATGTCCTTGATCCCCGGTTCCCTGTCAGTGTATCAACAAAAAAGAAGGCAACCCGGATTGAAGTGCTGGGCCTGAATTCCTCCTACGGAATCGTTGCTGTTGAAGAGGACGGTTCTTTTTATTTAAAGGCGATGGCTGACACACCCTTCCGGATCCAAACCCTGGATGAGGATGGTAAAGTCGTGGACGGGCCCTGTTCCTGGATATGGTTGCGACCCAATGAAAGAAGGGGTTGTATTGGTTGCCATGAAGACAGGGAACTGGCCCCGGAAAACAATGTGCCCCTTTCTGTATCAAAGGATCCTGTGATCATTCCCATACATATAACTGAAGTCACCGAAAAAGAAGTTGAACTGGAATAGTATGAAAAAGCTTTACATCCTGATGGCCATATTGGCGTTGGTAGTTTTGTCCGTCGCATTTGTTTATCCTAAAGCGCACCATTGGGCCAGGGCACACGTGAACTATAAGACAGCGACAGAAGACCATCCCCTGTATTGCTTATCGTGTCATCTCTATACACAGAAGACAGGAATTGCGTCAAGGCTGATCAATGCGGATTATTATTCACCGTTCAACATCGCTGTGTCGAAAGACGGGAAGAAACTCTATGTTGTTGCCGAGGAAGGAAACGTCCTTCTAGTGGTGAATGCACAAAGGGAAAAGGTCATCCGTAAGATCAGGGTTGGCGAACACCCCCACAGTGTTGTGCTGAACAAGGATGAAAGCATGGCTTATGTAAGCAACCAATGGTCAGATAACATATCCGTAATAGATCTTTCAACGCATAACGTGACGGATACCCTGAAAACCGGCAGCGGTCCTGCAGAACTTGCATTTAGTGCTGATGGGAAGTTCCTGTATGCGGTAAATTCCTATACAAATAATTTGTCCGTGATAAACCTGGAGACCCGGGAAGAGGAAAAAAGGCTGGTTTTGGGCAACAATCCGACAGGAATCGGAGCCACCCCGGATGGAAAGGTATTGTATGTCACCAGCAGGCGGACTATGGCCAGGCCATACGGCGATACAGTGATCTGCGAGATGACGCTGATCAACGATAATAATCAGCGGGTGCTGGAACGCAGGGACATCAAGTCGGCGTATATGATGGAAAATATTGACTTTACCCCGTCCGGTGACCTGGCTATTTTCCCGCTGATACGCCCCAAGAACAACATGCCCACCCTGCAGGTTGAGAAAGGGTGGATGATGACACATGGTTTCGGGATTATGGAGTTAAAGCCCGGTGGCCGGACAATCCAGTTGCTGATCGATGAGCCCAATGTTTATTACGCGGATCCCTATGGTATTGCCATTACGCCTGATGGCAAAAAAGCCTTTATTTCAAGCTCCGGGGTGAATTATATAACCGTGATCGATATAGATTCAATCAGGGCGCTTATCGAAGAATCATCCGACGATATGCTGAAATCCTATGCCAATCATCTTGGGGTCAGTTCCAGGTATGTGATCAGGCGGATACCCACCGGTGCCAATCCAAAGGGACTTGCCCTTTCATCCGACGGTTCACTCCTGTATGTGGCTGAACACCTGGAGGACAGAATAGCTGTTATCGATACCAGGAACCTGGCAACCATCAGTACCATTGAACTTGGCGGACCACGACGGGTAACAGTGGCCAGGCAGGGACGCAGGCTTTTCAACAATGCCGGTCATACCTTTCAGACCCAGTATTCCTGCTATACCTGTCATCCCGACGCCCACGAAGACGGGCTTGTGTATAATATGGCCTCGAAGGACATGGGGCGGAATATGACGAATACCCAATCCTTGCGGGATATCGGAGACACGCCACCCTTCAAATGGAACGGAAAAAACCAGACTGTTTACAAGCAGGACGGCATGCGTTTCTCCACGGTGCTGACTAGGTCCGAGCCATTTGCCTACAACGATCTTGATGCCCTGGTTGCCTATATCATTATCGGGATAAAGTATCCGCCAAATCTTCTTTATAACCCGGATGGGAAATTAACTGCAGCACAGAGTAAAGGCAAGGATATTTTTGAGCGCACACATGATATGTATGGCAACGAGATCCCTGTCAACAATCGTTGTATCACCTGCCATCCCCCCCCGTATTATACAAACCAGTTGCCGGCAGATGTGGGTACGCTTGTGCCATCCGACGATTCCATCCTGTTTGACACCCCTCATTTAAACAATATATATGCATCGGCCCCTTACCTGCATGATGGCAGGGCAGCCACACTCGAGGAGATCTGGACAATATACGGAAAGGAAGAACGTCACGGTTCAGTGAATGATCTTACGAAAATCGAGCTGAACCAGCTGATTGAGTTTCTGAAATCACTGCGTTCACCGGAATATGAAGAAACGGGTGACGAACCGAAAGAAGCCTCAGTACTGAACCATTAATATGTAACAAATCAACTATCTGAAACCATATGAAATCAAAAATTCTCAAATATTCAGTTGCAGCCCTTGGTTTAATAGCAGTTGTAGTTATCGCGGTTGTGCTGTTAAATAAGTCGGATCAAAGCCGGGCAAACACCGGGGCGCACCAGGCAGAACCATCATCGAAGCCTGACAACCAGTATGTTGCAGGTCCATCCCCCACTGCCTCTATTAAGGAAGCTAATGGCATGCCGGTGTATGGCAACTGGCGTAATTTCACCATGAAAGACGGGCTTCCTTCCGATAAAGTATATTCTGTTAAAATCGACGGTGACCGTGTGCTTGCAGGCACCCACCATGGCCTGGCCGTTTATGAGAATGGAAAATGGAAAACCTATACAACCAAAGAAGGACTGGCACATAATGGTGTGGTTTCGGTTGATGTCAGCCCGGTTACCGGGGATGTATGGATCGGAACCCTTGGGGGACTCAGCCACTGGTCTTCAGGCAAGTTTGAAACATTTAACCAGTTCAACAGCGGTATGCCCAACGACCTTGTATATAATGTGGTATGCGACGGAAAGGATGTATGGATGGCAACCGGTGGCGGAGTCGGGCACTATAATACTTATACAAAGGAGTGGGAGATCTTTACCGAAGCGAATGCCCCGATGCATGAACCCTGGACATATGCCCTTTCAGCTGGCGATGGAAAAATCTTTATTGCCGCCTGGGGTGGCGGAGTGATCGAATACAATAAGGAAACCAAACATTTCAGGGATTATGTTGACCCTGACGGCTTTATGGAGATTGATTTGCTCCCGGATGACGGGGTCGTTCATGATATCACAACGGCTACCGCCTGGGCGAACGGAATTCTTTGGGTCTCCTCCTATTTTGGCATGAGCCGGTATGATGGTAAAAACTGGAAGGGATATTTTGACCACGATTGCGGCCTGGCCAGCAATTTTATAAACTTCATCCAGGTTGACGGGAGAGTTGCCTATGCCTGCACGGACAGGGGATTAAGCACAACAAACGGCACCACATGGGTGACCTATAAAAGGAACGAAAAGGATAACAACGGCGTAGCCATAATCACAACCGGTAAGGAAACCAAAGAGATTCCCTTATCTCCCTCAATTGCACACAGTTTTGTCATTAATAGCGATACAAAAGATGATGTGATCTGGGTTGCTACATCCAAGGGATTAAGCCGCGGCGAGGTGATAAGATAATAGCAAACTAACTATATTAAATAAACGACTACCATGAATGATAAGAAATTTTTAGTGGATCTGTCCAAACTTACAGAAGGTGAAAAGAGTGAAATGAAGAAACTGGGAATCCTTACCGCAGACAACCAATTGCAGGATTTCGTCCATCCGCCTGTTCACAAAAACCGACCTCCCATTGAAAAGCATGTGGTGCATATTCCCAATACACTCAATGAAGCCTACAACTATCAAAAACCTTCTTCATTTTCAAGAGCCCTGCGCCTTGATATGGGGGGTTACAAGGTACTGTTAATTTCAGGAACAGCCAGTGTCAATGAAGAAGGCAAAGCCGAATACATTGGGGATTTTAAAGCCCAGGTATGGAGAACCTACCGAAACATCACAACACTTTTAACAGCCGAGGAGATGTCATGGCATGATGTGGTACGAACCACGAACTATCTCCGTGATATTGAGCGTGATTATGATGAATTCAACAAGATCCGCACCTCTTTCTATAACTGGATGAAAATTGATCCCCTGCCAGCCAGCACCGGCATACAGGCAAGGTTATGCTGGGAAACCCTTCTGTATGAAATTGAAGTGTATGCAATTTCAAAAATGAATTAAATCTTAAAAATATGAAACCAAACTTGAAATCAGTTATATCCTTGGTGTACCTGATATTCTTTACTGTTTCAATGCTGAAAGGGCAGGGATATGGCGATAATTATGGCAATGTTCCCAAGACCTATGTTGCCTATGATAAATACCAGAAGGCATACAAGTACCATTTTCTTACACCGATGAATTTCTATGGAGCCGGACGCGAGGTTCCTGCACCTGTGGGTCTGAAAGAGGTCAGAATTGGCTTTCTTGGCCCCCTTGAGGGATCCGTACTGGTTTCTTACGGTACACAAATGCTCCAGGGTGCCACGTTGGCCATTGAGGAAGCAAACAGGAAGGGTGGATACAAGGGTACCCCCTTTAAGATGATGGTTCATAATGATGTCGGGCTATGGGGCGCTGCAGCCAATGAAGTTGTGAAGATGGACGATGAGGGAGTATGGGCCTGGCTGGGTTCTATTGATGATATTGTTTCCCATGTTGCCATCCGGGCTACCCTTAAGCTGGAAATACCGATGGTTTGCACCGGGGATCCCGATCCTACCTTTACGGAAACCAATATTCCCTGGGTGGTAAGGGTTATTCCCGACGACAGGCAAAGCAGTTACGCGTTGGTAAACTATATTTTCAACCTGAACAACCATGCCAGGGTTGCTGTGATCCGGGCAAATAACCGATATGGAAGGGTCGGGATACTTCATTTCAACAAAACCGCCTCACGGTTAGGCTATCCGATTGTGATCGAGGAACGATTCAAGGATGGCGAAACTGTATTTACCGAAGAACTGCAACGAATTAAAGACACGAAACCGGATGCCATCGCGATCTGGGGAAATGCAAGGGAATCCGCATTGATCCTGAAAGCTATACGGCAGATGGGGATGAATCAGCCCGTGTATTGTTCCGACAGGATTGTTAACCCGGAGTTTCTGAGTATCGCAGGCAAGCTGGCCAACGGGGTCGTTACCACATGTCAGTATAATCCGGCTTCAGCTGATCCGAAACTGACTACATTCAAGTCTAGTTATAAGAAACGGTTCGGAATGGAACCCGATGTTTTTGCTGTGCATGCCTACGACGGAATGAGCCTTATCATTAAATCCATAGAAAAGGCAGGTCCCAACCGCGCCCTGATACGTGATGTCCTCACTGATATGAAAACATTCCAGGGTTATGAGGGTGCTTCAGGGAAAATGGTATTTGATGCAACATGGAACAATGTAAGGCCTATCTATCTTGCAAAAATCACTAATGACAAATTTGAATTCTCACCCGCTCCTCCCTATAAAAGGGAATTGCGATGAGTTAAACCAGATTAATACTGATCACGATGGAAACGAAAATCAGCAGCGACCAGGGATTAATTGAATGCTTCGTACCTATGAATGCAACTAAGAAACCAAAACCAGAGCCCGTACGGGTTACGGTAAACGGTACCGAGATCGGAGGCCGGGAAGTGGTGATTATCGCGGGTCCCTGCGCAGTAGAGAGTATGGAGCAATTGGTTGAAACAGCAGTTTCTGTCAGGAACAGCCATGCGAAAATACTCCGGGGAGGTGCTTTCAAACCACGGTCATCACCATATAGTTTCCAGGGACTTGGTGAAGAGGGCTTAAAAATGCTGCGAGGGATCAGCAATAAAACAGGACTGCCGGTTGTAACGGAAGTAATGGACACCCGGCAGGTCGAATTAGTCTGCAGATATGCCGATATGCTCCAGGTCGGATCACGCAATATGCAGAATTACCCGTTGCTGAAAGAGGTGGGAATGTCCGGCAAACCCGTATTGCTGAAGCGGGGCATGATGGCTACCATTGAGGAATTCCTGCTGGCAGCAGAATATATCCTCAGCCAGGGCAATGACCAGGTAGTATTGTGTGAAAGAGGTATCCGCACATTTGAAACATCAACGCGGAATACGCTCGATCTGAGCGCGGTGCCCATGTTAAAACATTTGAGCCATTTGCCGGTAATCGTTGATCCCAGTCATGGCACAGGCCTCAGGTGGATGGTGCCTGCCATGGCCAAAGCCGCTGTGGCGGCCGGGGCCGACGGCCTGATCATGGAGGTGCATTATAAACCCGAAGAAGCTTTGTGTGACGGGCATCAATCACTCAGCCTGCCTGAATTTGCCCAATTGATGACTGATTTGAAAAAGGTGGCGGAAGCGGTTGGCAGGGATATTTGAAAGGAATGATGAATTACGATTTACGATTTGGGATTTACGATTTACGATTTACGATTTACGATTGCGCAGGATTAATTATTTAATCAACAATGATATTTAAAGTCTTCCTGGCTATTTTCCTTGTTTTTACTGTTTTTCCGGTCAGGTCGCAACAAACAGAACTCATAAAAATAGGACTGTTAATTCAGGACAAGGCTTCGCCGGCTGCTAAGCAGGGAGCAGAAATGGCTGTTAAATTGGCCAATGAAAAAAGGGGAGGAAAGGGATACCGGTTTCAACTCGTTACAAAAGATATGGAGGGGCCGTGGGGAACCGGGTCAAAACAAGCAGTAGACCTGATATTTGAGGATGAGGTTTTGGCCCTCCTGGGATCTCATGACGGGCGAAATGCACACCTCGTGGAACAGGCAGCGACAAAATCGACAGTTGTCTTTCTTTCTGCATGGTCATCTGATCCGACTCTTTCGCAGGCATTTGTCCCGTGGTTCTTCAACTGTATGCCGAATGACGGTCAGCAGGCAGATGGACTGATAGCCGAGATTTACAATAAACAAAAATTTACCCGGGTAATAACCCTTGCAGATGATTCATATGATTCGAACCAGTCATTGAAAAGTTTTTTGCAGCGGATAAAAAAGTCCGGTAAAAATGAACCCGTAAATCTGCTTTATAAAAACTCCGAAGCGGAATTGGATCGTTTAGCTGACCAGGTTATCACCGCGAAAGCCCAATGTATTGTGCTATTTTGCCAGCCGACAGCTTCCTTAAAAATAATCCGGCTTATCCGGCAACGAAAATTGAACCAACCTGTCTATGGAACTTTGTCAATCCTGAATGAGAATATGTTGTCCGTAAAGGAACTCAGGGAATTTGATACAATAATGTCAGTTACTTCCGGAACCTGGAGTATGCCAAAATACACGGCCTTCCGGCAGGAGTATATGAAATTGTATGGGAAACCGCCCGGAATGGTTGCTGCGTATGCCTTCGATGGCATGAATTTACTTATTGATGCCTTAAGGATATCCGGAAGTCCGGAACTTGAGAAAATTCAACTGGCGTTGATGAAGATTCACCATGAGGGAGTCACCGGCGCGATCCGCTTTGATGCCAACGGAAATCGTGCAGGGAATTTTGTCGTAATGAAAATATTAAATGGACTTCCGGATACAGCCGGCGGAGATTAGTTTAATTTAGCATCGGAAAAACACAGAGCAGTTTCATAAGAATACATTACATGCAAATGGAAAAATACGGATTACAGTCGGTTTTGCCGCTGAATAAAATGCAATGGCTATATGTGGCCGTTTTATTCGCTTTAATTCTTTCCGGTTGCCAGAGCAAGGAAGAAAAGAATAAGAAAAAGGCACAGGAACTGATGTCGACACAAACCCTTGGAATTGCCTATCTTGAAGAATTTAAGCTGGAGGAGGCTGAAAAGGAGTTCCTGAAATTTATTAAACTGTCGCCAAAAGAGAAACTGGGATATGCCAACCTGGGGTTGACCTATTTGCGAAGTGGCAAGTATGAGGACGCGAAAAAGCATCTTGCAAAAGCGATCCAAATTGACCCCAAAGATCCGGATATCCGCCTGATATTGTCGACAGTATACCAGATGAATGATGAACGCGGGCTGGCAATAAATGAATTGAAAGAAGCCCTTACCTTCGCCCCAAACCATATCAAAGCGCTCTACTATCTTTCAGAATTGTATGCGCAGTCATCTGACGAAGAATCGAACCGTCAACGTGAAAACTGCCTGCTTGCCCTGGTGAAAAATGCCCCGGGAAATATCGTACCCCGGTTACATATGGTGGAAATATACATCCGGAAAAAGGAAACGGACAAAGCCACGGAAGAGCTGGAGATCATTCATAAACAATTTCCCGAATTCCCGAAAGAGGCTGTTGATTATTTCAATACAACAATTTCCCTGTTGAAAAAGAATGAACCGGAAAGTGCCATAACCCAGTTTATTATTTTTCACAACTATCTGAAAGTGACGTCGCCTTACCAGGCCGGAATTATGGACCTGAAGGGGCCGGGTGGTTCCCTGATCGGATTTCCGCTGATAACCTTCGACAAACAGATGGCCTCCGCTGCCTCAGAAAAAGTTTCCCTGCTTGAAGTGATCAAATTTGCGAATGTTACCGAATCTGCAGGACTTACCATTGTTCCTGCCGGAAGATCAGCCCATGTGGATGTCATGGATTATGACGGGGATGGGGATATTGATCTCTATGCCGGTTGCTATGATACCGTCTCCGCTACTTACAGGCATTTTCTGCTAAATAATGAGCTGGGCAGATTCAGGGATGTATCTGAAGAAGCCGGTATCAGGCATTCGGGAAATGAGACTTCTGCTGCCTTTGCCGATTATGACAATGATGGTTTCCCCGACTTGTATGTGATCGGTGAAAAGGGAGACATACTATACAACAATTCAGGCAAGTCCTCTTTCAGTGACGTTACCTCTAAATCGGCCATCAGCAAAAACCCCGGAGCAAACAAAGCCTTGTTTTTTGACGCGGATCACGATGGTGACCTCGATTTATTTGAAGCAGGAACAAAATCAAATCTTCTTTACCGGAATAACGGCGATGGTACCTTTATGGAACAAGGAGCGAAAATGGGGTTATCGGGCAACGGTACACCCAGCAGGGATGCAGCTTTTGGCGATTTTGACGATGACGGGGACATTGACCTGGTTGTTATAAACGAAAAAGGGAATAACATCCTGTATTCAAATGAAAGACAGGGTATGTTTAAAGATATTACTGAAAAAAGCGGGTTGAACAGCAACGGATCAGGGGCAGTCACTACGGGGGACTATAACAATGACGGATTCCTCGACCTGTTCATAAGTTCGGCCGGAGAAGGAAATCCTGAATTGTACCGGAACCGGGGTAACGGTACTTTTGAAATGGTAAAAAATACGTCCACCATATTTTCTGCCGTTCAACAGGTTCAGATCAAAGACGCCGTGTTTTTTGATTTTGACAATGACGGATACCTTGACCTGATATTGGGAGGCACACCGGGAACTACCGGCGGAAGGGGTCTTTTTCTCTATCATAATGATGGAAAAGGAAGTTTCAAAGACGTTTCGGATTTGCTGCCCGATGAACCCAAATCGGTAAATGGACTCACCATTTTTGATTATAACGATGACGGCGACCTGGATGTAGTAGTTGCCGGACTTCACGGTGGAATACACCTGCTGAGGAATGACGGCGGCGATATGAACCACTATGTGAATATGAAACTAGTGGGATTACGTGCCGGAAGTGCCAAAAACAATCATTTTGGAATAGGGGCCAAGGTGGAGATGCGGTCAGGGGATCTTTACCAGACCAAGGTTGTAACTGATCCCAATGTTCATTTCGGATTGGGTCACAGGACAAAAGCAGATATTATCCGGATAACCTGGACCAACGGGGTGCCACAGAATATATTCCTGCCGGATGCGGACCAGTCATTGATCGAATCGCAAACCCTCAAAGGATCATGTCCCTTCCTGTATACCTGGAACGGTGAGAAATTCGAATTTGCAAAGGATATATTGTGGAGGAGCGGTTTGGGAATGCCACTGGGAATCATGGGGGGAAACACCGCCTATGCATTTGCCGATGCATCCGATGATTACATCAAGATTTCGGGCAACCAGCTGAAGGCAAAGCAGGGATTATATACCATGCAGATCACATCTGAATTATGGGAGACAATCTATTTCGACAAGTTGCAACTGGTAGTGGCAGATCATCCTGATTCGGTGGATATTTTTGTACCGGAACAATTTTCGCCGCCTCCGTTCCCCGGTAAGCAGGTTTACCAGGTAAATGATAAGATACTGCCCGTGTCTGCCACGGATGGCCAGGGGAACGACCTATTGCCCCTGATCGCTGAAAAGGATGATCGGTACATAGGGGGATTTTCACCGGGAAAATACCAGGGTATAACTGAAATGCATGACCTGATCCTTGATCCGGGAGATCATATTCAGACCAAAAACCTGCATCTCTTCCTGAATGGATGGATCTTTCCCACAGATGCCAGTATCAACGTGGCAATTTCCCAGTCATCATCCATAAAGGTGATTCCCCCGGTTATCCAGGTAATCGGTAAAAACGGGGAATGGCAGACTATCAATGTTAACCCGGGCTTTCCGATGGGAAAGGACAAAACGGCAGTGGTTGATCTATCGGGACTTATGACAACTTCGGATCACCGCATCCGCATCAGCACGAATATGGAAATATACTGGGACCATGTATTTTTCTCCGATAACCGCAATGAAGCTCCTGTTGTGTATAATGTGCTTGACCCGGTTTCCGCGGATCTGCATTTCAGGGGATTTTCGGAGAGCTTCAGGAAGGGCGGACGTTACGGGCCTCACTGGTTCGATTACTCAAAGGTTACCGCAGATCCAAAATGGCGTGATCTGACGGGCGACTATACACGATATGGAGACGTGCTTCCCCTGCTTGCCAAGGCAGATAGTAAATACATCATCAGCAATGCAGGGGATGAAACATCCGTGTCTTTTTCAGAAAAGGGGCTTCCTCCCTTGCCGAAAGGCTGGAAAAGGGATTTCCTGATCCGTTGCGTGGGATGGGTAAAGGATGGGGATATCAATACAGCTCATGGGCAAACGGTGTTGCCGTTGCCTTTTCATGGCATGAAAAGCTACCCCCCGGGTAAGAACGATATTTACCCGGCAGATGCGGAACATCAGCAATATGTGAAGGAGTACAACACGAGGAAGGTGGATGGGGATACTTACCTGAATGCTTTGAAATCCCGATAGGGATTTACTACAGGTAGAAAAGGGTTGCCCAAAATCCACCCCCTGACCCCCGCCAGCGGGGGATACAGGGTCAGACCCCCTTCCCGCCGGCGGGGGATAGAGGAAATGATTAATTTAAAAATGTACATACGAATGCGAATAAAGTTTTTTTTGATTCTGGCCCTGATCCCCTGCCACCAGCTTACCCGGGCGCAGAAAAAGAATGTGGTATTTACGGATATTACCGCCAAAGCCGGGATTGATTTCAGGTATAATTTCGGGGACTATTCCTATCAGAATCTCCTTGAAAGCAGTGGCGGCGGAATCACCATATTCGATTACAACAATGACCAGCTGATGGATATTTTTCTGATGAATGGCACGTACCTTCCGGGGATATCCGATGACAACGGCAAGGTTTTCAAAAATTCATCGAATGCCCTTTACAAAAACAATGGCAACGGCACTTTTACAAATGTCACAAAGCAGGCCGGACTTGAAGGGGCTTTCTGGAGCATGGCGGCCGGGGCGGCCGATCTTGACAAGGACGGATTCCAGGACCTCTATTTATTGAATTACGGGCCCAATGTGTTTTATCACAACAATGGCAATGGTACCTTTAAGGATATCACCGGTTCGCTGGGACTGGCCGGTCCTGAAAAGCTGAATGGTTTTGTCAAGTGGAGCATAGGTGTTTCCTTCTGGGACTATAATCGCGATGGCCGGCTGGATGCCATGGTCGGGAATTTCCTGGCCTATGACCCTGCCTATTTTACCCCGTCATCACCCGACAGGATGCCCAGTCCCACCGAGTATAAGGGCCAGGCCTCAATGTTGTATGAACAGCAGGCCGATGGAAAATTCATGGATGTTTCAAAGAAAAAAGGGTTGTATTATCCTGATTCCAAATGCATGGGACTAACCGTTTTCGATTATGACGGGGATGGTGATGACGACATTTTCCAGGCTAACGATCACCATCTGAATTATGTTTTCAGGAACGATAACGGCAAGTTCAGTGAAGTGGCTGTGGCCAGTGGAGTGGCAGCCAACAGCCAGGGCAAGGGAACCGGTTCAATGCATGCTTCCCTCGGGGATGTGGATGGCGATGGCTTGATTGACATCCTCGTTACAGACCTTGATTACGGAGCCCTTTACAAAAACAAGGGGAATGGCATATATACAGATATTACCCTGAAAAGCGGCATTGAAAGCGCCATGTCAGGCAAAAACACCTGGGGCGCATCTTTTCTTGATTTTGACAATGACGGCGACCTTGACATCATTGCCACCAATGGCAATGCGGAGGAGCTTATTCTGCAGTACCCGCTGCTGCTTGAAAATGACGGAAAAGGACAATTCAGAAATACCGGAAAGGACCATGGACCCTATTTTTCCACCAAACGGTCGGGCAGGGGACTGGCCATATCAGACATTGATAATGACGGCGATGTGGACGTGATTATTTCACATGTTGAGAATCCTGGAATTCCTGTGCTTTTGAGAAATGACGGCGGAAATCTTAACCACTGGATTGGAATAACCCTTAAGGGAAAAGAAGGACCTGCATCTGCCATTGCCGCGAAAGTTACCGTAACGTCGGGAGGGAAGAAACAGGTCTTCATAAATCAGTGGACTACAAGCTATTTGTCCAATAATGATCCGCGGGTACATGTGGGGCTGGGAGACCTAAAACAGGTGGATCTGCTAGAAATTAGCTGGTCGGATGGTAAAAAGGAATCTTACAGGAATATTGTTGCAGACAGATATATTACTATTTTGCAGGGCAAGGGAATTGTTTCAGAGTAAGATTCAGGAGTATTAACACCCTGCAGGGACAAATTAAAAAACATTTAAAACTGAAAATATGAATAGCCAATATGTTGAGCGGGTTGTAGATCTTACGGATCACTCCAGGAATGTCATTTACAATATGTCGCACGAGGAAGCGGTGAATATTGTGAAATCAGGAAATACCGATGCTATCCGGTTGATCGACGGCCAGTTTGCCCTTATAGCCGTGGATGGCAAGACAATCAGGATGGCAAGATCGATTGGCCGTCCCTTGCGTTATTTCATAGCAAAAAAGGCAATCGGCCCCATTCTTATAATTGCCGAACGGATAGATGCCATTTTTGACTTTCTTAAAAAAGAGGGTCTCGATGATCAGTTCCATCCTTCCTACACCCGTATGGCACCGGCCCATTATATTACAAAGATCGAGTTGCTGGGTTGTCCGGATCCAAACCCCGAATACAGCCGGTTTTTCACGCCGAAACGCAATAAACTTTCAAATGATCCGGCTACTATTGGCAACCAATACATGGAAGCATTGTACCTCGAAATCAGGAAGTGGTTGAAATATCGTGCCGTGTCAGGCCCGGTCGGAGTAACTTTTTCCGCGGGAATTGACAGTGGTTCGGTGTTTCTGCTGACTTACCAGGCTCTGAAAGATCTGGGTGAAAGTCCATCCCGGCTGAAGGCATTTACATTGTCCGTAGATGGCGACGGGGCTGATCTTGTGCAGGCCAGGAAGTTCCTTGAAGCACTTAACCTTGAAATTTTCCTTGAACCCATTGAAATCAGCAGTACGGCACTGGACTGGAAAAAGACTGTCAGGATCACCGAAGACTATAAATCCCTCGATATACAGTCTGCCACGATGAATTATGCGCTTTTGCAGGGTATACGGTCGCGTTACCCTGAATGGAAATACATTATTGACGGGGATGGCGGTGATGAAAATCTGAAGGATTATCCCATCGAGGAAAATCCCGAACTGACGATCCGCAGTGTGCTG
>JBGSSA010000047.1:0-17656 GCA_041737295.1 Bacteroidales bacterium
ATAAAAGAAATGATTGAAACTGCATGCCTGAATTACGAACAGTAAAGCCGGTGAAAGGTATTTTAACCAACGAAAATTCATTGTTTCAATATCGGGATTTTAATGTAAACATATTTCAAATTAATTAAAATTGCAATCAATCAATATGTTATAAATTTGTTACCCTAATTCATTATTAGCCGCATGGTTTTATATTTTATCCATTCAACTATCTTTTCATGAAGTTCAGGATAGCACTTATGCTGGTTTGTTCATGGCTTCTTTTTGTTCAGCCGTTACATACGCAGGAAAGGCCCAAAATCGGGCTCGTTTTAAGCGGTGGAGGTGCAAAAGGGTTAGCCCACATCGGTGTTATCAAAGTCCTGGATGAATTGGGAATAAAAGTCGATTATGTGGGCGGGGCAAGTATGGGTAGTATCATTGGAGGACTCTATGCAGCAGGTTATTCAGGTGATTCCCTGGCTAAAGTGGCTGTAAGTCTGGATTGGATGGGCATTTTTACGAACAATACCGATATGAATTATATGTCTATCCGCAATAAAGCTGAACAGGACAGGTATATGATTTCATTTCCGGGGAAAGGTTTTAAATTGAAACTGCCCACCGGTCTTAATACGGGGCAGAGTTTCTCAGAAATATACAGCGGACTGGTATGGCCCTATTTGACGGAAACCGATTTCAGCAAATTGCCTGTTCCGTTCCTTTGTGTAGCCACAAATTTTGAAGATGGGAGCCCTTTTGTCCTTGATAATGGCTTTTTACCGGATGCAGTAAGGGCCAGTATGTCAATACCATCGCTTTTCACACCCATGTATATCGACTCTATGTATCTTATCGATGGAGGGGTATCCGACAATTTCCCTGTGGAGGCAATCAAGGCTAAAGGAATGGATATTATCATTGGAGTTTCGCTTGGGCCATCCACCGACATGCCTAATGTACCCGGCAGTATAGGAAGCATTATGTTTCAGACAACTTTTGTGCATTCAAGAAATATTAAAGAAAGAAACGAATCGTTATGTGATATATTGATTTCTCCTGATTTTACAGGATATGGCGCCATGAACTTCAATAATGCAGATAGCTTGATTGCAGTGGGAGAGCGGGCGGCAAGAGTGCATATGAACGAGTTCAAAGCCCTGGCTGATGCCCAGGAAAAATTCAAACGGAACAAATATGAAGCAAGTCCGGATCCACAAAAGATATACTTTATTAACGAGATGCGCATTGAAGGATTGAAAAGTGCCAATGGAGACCTGTTGGAGAGGCGGCTGAATTTAAAGATTCCCGGACACGTGGTTAAGGGCACCCTGAACAAATCAATTAAAAATGGGTATGGAAGTATGCTCTTTTCTAATATTACGTACAGGATTGAATCAGCAAATGAAGAAAACAAGCTGATTATCAGGGTGGAAGAAAAACCACCACAGCTTTTTCAATTGGGAGTTCATTATGATTCAGATTTTAAAGCAGGGATGCTTCTGAATTTTACACAACGATACAGTATAGCGAAAACATATTTCACTTTTACAGCTGATGCTATTATCAGCAATTACCAGCGGTATAAATTTGAAAACGTTATCTATCCCCATTGGAGAAACAATCATAGCAGACTTCTGCCAAATATTGGCATTTCATATTCTTACCAGGCTTATGATCCGTATTCATATGATAGTACGGGTAATGAATTCAGTAATTTTCATTTTATCCGGAGCAGCCCTTCCATATTCCTGTTTCATGAATTCGGCAATAATTTGAATCTGACCACAGGCAGTGTATTCATGCATTCTTCGCAGGGCCAGGTTCTGGTTAATTCTCCTGTGGATGAATCAACTTCAAATACAATTATGGTATTCAGCCGTTTAGAATATAATTCATTTAATGATAAGTGGTATCCTAAATCAGGTACACATCTTGAGGCAGGAATTCAATATGGTAATGTATTGAATATTAGTGGAAATTCAGCGGAGAACTCAGCGGAGAATTCAGATTTTTATCATTATTACCTTTCATTTGTGCATGCTTTTAAAGTTGCTAACAACCTGAGTTTCATAACCGGGTTTAATACGGCAACCCTGCAGGGTAATATTATTCCATGGGATAATTATTTATTCTTTGGTGGTCTGAACCGCACGCAAATAGATTTGTCCTCCTATTCTTTTCCCGGCTATAAATTTTTAGAATTGCAAACTAAAAATCTCGCGGTATTAAGATCCGATTTCCAATTGAATTTCGCCGGGGATCATTACCTGATTGCCAGATTCAATATGGGAAATACAGGAACAGAATATAAGAAAGTATTTACGAAAGACAATTTGTTAATAGGCGGGGGGTTATCCTATGTCTATAAGAGCCTGGGGGGGCCTGTTGAGATTTCAATTATGCAGGCGAATAATAGAAAAATACTAATTTACGTTTGCCTTGGATTCTGGTTTTAGCAGACTCGGAATTGTTGACCGGAATTAAGCTTTTTTATTGTGAATTCTAATGTAATTCGCACTAAATAATTCTACTTTTGGTTCGAGATCAAGGCCTGTATATACTGAGGCCAAAACTATCATTCATTCAATCATTCAATTAATTATAATATGAAAAGATTACGGATTTTTGTTTTATTTCTTCTGTCAGTGTTTGTACTGAACGCCCAGGATATGAAGATGACCGCCTTCATCAATGATTTGATGGGCAAAATGTCGATCGATGAAAAAATTGGCCAGTTAAATCTTACCACCTCCGGTGGATTTGTAACGGGGGCTGCTGTGAATGATAACGTTCAGCAGAAAATACGTGCCGGCCAGATCGGCGGCATCCTCAACAGCTTCTCAATTGCTTCCATGAGGGCAATGCAGGACCTGGCCGTGAAGGAATCGCCAAATCATATTCCCATTCTTTATGGAATGGATGTGATCCATGGATTCCGTACCATATTTCCCATACCCCTGGCTATGTCTTGTTCCTGGGATGTTGTGCGTATAGGGCAGAGTGCAAGGATTGCCGCCAATGAGGCTACTTCAAACGGCATCTGCTGGACCTATTCTCCCATGGTGGACATTGCTCGGGATGCCCGTTGGGGCCGTATTGCCGAAGGCTCCGGTGAAGACCCCTGGTTAGGCTCGCAAATTGCAATTGCCATGGTTAAAGGATACCAGGGCGATGACCTGACAAAGAATAATACAATGATGGCCTGCGTCAAGCACTTTGCCCTTTATGGTGCAGGAGAAGCCGGACGTGATTACAACACGGTTGATATGAGCCGGGTATCCATGTTCAACGATTTTTTCCCTCCTTACAAGGCTGCTATTGATGCAGATGCCGGCAGTGCAATGACTTCTTTCAATGTGGTTGACGCCATTCCTGCAACAGGTAACCGTTGGCTGCTGACGGACCTGCTCAGAAACCAGTGGGGATTCGATGGATTTGTTGTCACCGATTATACGGCCATTAATGAAATGATCAATCATGGCATGGGTGATTTGCAGGAAGTGTCCGCACTTGCCCTGAAAGCCGGAACAGACATGGATATGGTTGGAGAGGGATTTCTTACCACATTGAAAAAATCCCTGGCTGAGGGTAAAATAAGTCTTCAGGACATTGACCTCGCCTGCAAAAGGGTATTGGAAGCAAAATACAAGCTTGGGTTGTTCGAAGATCCTTACAGGTATATGGATGAAAACAGGGCAAAAACGGAGGTCCTTTCAGCCGGAAATATCACGGCAGCCCGGGAACTCGCTGCCCGCTCCATGGTGCTGCTGAAAAATGACAGGCAGCTTTTGCCGCTGAAGAAATCAGGAACGGTTGCCCTCATCGGACCTCTTGCTGACGCAAAGGCTGAGATGTTAGGAACATGGGCAATGGGCGGCGATCCCAATACTATTTCCTCTGTGCTTGATGGAATGAAAAATGTTGGTGGAAGTGCTGTAAAGATCCTATATGCAAAAGGATCCGAATATACTGATGATCCGCTGTTGATCAAGGCTGCCAATGCATTCGGCATTCCGGGCCAGAAAGCTGAAAAATCCGTGCAGAAATCGCCGGATCAGCTGATTAAAGAGGCTGTTGAAACAGCCGGGAAAGCCGATGTGGTAGTCGCTGTTCTGGGAGAACCGGCCGGATGGTCGGGAGAGGCTTCCAGCCGTGCTGACATCAGCATTCCCGTTGTTCAGCAAAACCTGCTGAAGGCCTTGCTTGCCACAGGTAAACCTGTTGTGCTTGTTTTGGTTAACGGACGACCGCTTTCTCTGACATGGGAGGAAGCCAATGTGAGCAGTATCCTTGAAGCATGGGCCGGCGGTTCGGAAGCCGGAAATGCAATCGCTGATGTTCTGTTTGGCGATTATAATCCTGCCGGCCGCCTTACAAGCACTTTCCCAAGAAGTGTAGGCCAGATTCCGCTGTATTACAATCATAAGAATACGGGCAGACCGTTTGACGCCAATAGTAAATTCACTACGAAATACCTGGATGAGTCCAATGACCCGCTGTACCCATTCGGTTACGGACTAAGTTATACCACTTTTACATACGGTGAGGTTAAACTGGCCAAAGCAGCATTGAAAGGCAACGAATCCCTTACTGCTACAGTAACTGTTACCAATACGGGAAAGTATGCGGGTGAGGAAGTGGTTCAATTGTATATTCAGGATCCGGTAGCTACTATTTCACGACCTGTGAAAGAACTGAAAAATTTCAGCAAGATTATGCTGCAGCCCGGTGAAAAGAAGGATGTGACGATTGAAGTCACCATTGAAGATCTCAAATTCTATAACAGCGATTTGAAATATGATTGGGAATCCGGCGATTTTGTTGTGTTTGTCGGACCGAACTCCAGGGATGCAAAGGGGGTGAAAATCAACTGGGTTAAATGAAAAAGTGACGAGTGACGAGTGACAAGAGACGAGTGAGTTTTGCAGTTTTGCAGTTTGCAGTTTTGCAGTCTTGCGTCTTGAAAGCCGGGCACCTTTGAAAGATGCGTAGGCGTCAGCGTCACTCGTCACTTGTCACTTGTCACTTGTCACTTGTCACTTTCTTAACTACCGGATCCTCGATCCCTTAACCGCAAAAAATGTAATGTATGCGTAATATACGAACAGGCAACTGATCGCTATGATCAGGCCAACGCTTTTCTGAATTCCGCCCATCATAATGGGAAGAAGTGCAGCACCAATTACAGAAGTTGCAATTACCCCGGATCCAACCTTTGAATGCGGTCCGAGATCTTCAAGGGCAAGGTTATAAATGCAGGGCCACATGATTGAATGGAGTAACCCGGTTCCGAGGAATAAAACCAGTGCAACCGTATTCATGCCCATTCCACCCAATACAAGGGAAAGAAGTACGATAACTGCACCGACTACAGCGTTAAAACTCAGGATCGTCCTGGCACTGAACAGGCGCAGGATAAATATTCCTATAATCCGACCGATCATCAGACCGAGCCAGTACCAACCAAGTAATTTAATCCTCATTTCTGCATCAAAAGTAAATCCGAGCCGATTGGAATAATCAGCAAAAAAGCTGGGGATACCGATTTCTACTCCCATATAAAAAAAGATGGCAAGTGAGCCCAGCCACATATGGGGATATTTATATGCGCTTGATTTGAATTTTTTAGCCAACCCTTCAGTGGATTCATCTCCCTTTATTTCCGGAAGCTTCAGGAAAAACATCACGACAACAATGACAAGGGTTACAATTCCGATGCCGGCAAAAGGACCCTGGACAGTTTTGGGATCAGAGGCACCTCCTGTATTGGCGGATACAATCAGCATGGATACAAAGATAGGAGCTATAACCGTGGCCAGGGAATTTAAAGCATTTGTCAACGTTAGTCGGCTTGCGGCAGTTTCAGGTGAACCCAATGCATTTACATAAGGATTGGCAGCCACTTGCAATAAAACAACACCAATAGCGAATACGGACACTGCGCTCAAAAAACCATAATATCCCAACGCCACACCGGGAATACAGAGGAAAAATCCGATACTCACAAGGGCCAGTCCGGCCAATACACCGTTCTTATACCCGATCCGGTTAAGTAAATATCCCACAGGGATCGAAAGAATGTAAGCCCCGTAGAAAAAAGTATTGGGCAATTGCTTTTCTACCTCATTGAGCCTGAAAGCGTCTTTCAGGTAATCAATCAGGGAATTGTTCATGGTAGTGATAAAGCCAAAAAGGAAAAACAGCGAGGCCATCACAATCAGGGGAAACAGAAATTTGGATTGTTCTTTTTGCATGTGTTAGTTATTTAATTGTTTAATGTTTGATGGTATCCCCCGCTGGCCTTGCTTCGCAGTAGCTTCGCGAAGGCGCAGCGGGGGAAGGGGGTGGATTTTATTTGTTAATTAGATAATGGTTATTTTGTTACAAACCTGTGTATGCATGTATGTTTATATTCCTCCCCGGGGTTTAGTATTGTTGAAGGAAAATGGGGCTTGTTGATGGCATCGGCAAAATGTTGTGTCTCCAGGCAGAATGCCCATCTCCTGCCATACTTTTTTCCACCCTTTCCGGGCTCATTGTTGATCCAGTTTGCAGAATACAACTGAATCCCGGGTTGCGTAGTATAAATTTCCATTGTGCGTCCCGATGCCGGGTCACTTGCGACCGCCGCCAGACCCGCTTCACCCTCAGAATGACCCAGTACAAAGTTGTGATCATATCCGGAACCATACTTAAGCTGTTGATCATCGGAATCGATGTAAAGACCGATCTTTCTTGATTTTCTGAAATCCATGGGTGTACCCTCAACCTTCAGGATCTCGCCCGTGGGAACATTCGTGTCGTCGGTAGGAGTGAAATAAGCTGCGTTGATCATTAATTCCTGATCATAGATATTTCCAGAGCCTTCACCGGCCAGGTTAAAATAGGAATGACTGGCCAGGTTAACCACGGTGGTTTTGTCCGTAGTAGCATGATAATCGAGGCGAAGCTCATTGTGATCATTCAGGGTGTAGGTCACGGTTACCTTGAGATTACCGGGATATCCTTCTTCTCCGTCTTTTGAAAGATAGTACAATACAACATATTGGGGAGTATGACTGACAACATCCCAGACCACTTTATTGAAGCCGGTCAGTCCGCCATGCAGGTGATTCGGGCCGTTATTGACTGCCAGCGTGTAATCCTTTCCTTTAAGGTGGAATTTTCCCCGCGCAATACGGTTGGCACATCGGCCACAAATGGCACCCTGGTAAGGACCATTTCCATCGATATATTCATCAATGGTGTCGTATCCCTGTACAATGTCAACCAGGTTACCCTTTTTGTCGGGCACATACAAGCTGACAATAATGGCACCATAATTTGTTATCCGGGCAACCAGCCCGTTCTTATTCTTCAGCGTAAACAGACCGGTATGCTTTCCCTGGTGCACCGACTTAAACGATTCTTCACTGACGTTATGCATGTGTATAGATTAAAGTTGACAGAATTATGATCACCGACTACCGATTACCGACTACCGATTACCGACTACCGATTACCGACTACCGATTACCGACTCCCGTTTAAAGCTCCACCTTCCCCGCTCCCTTAGGCCTTATGAAAAGGGAATGACAGGATCCCTTGCCATAAATATGCTCCAGTGTGCTTACATATTTTTCAATCAGGTTTTGCGGAACAAAGGCCTGGATTGTACCGGCAAATCCTCCACCGTGAACCCGCCAGGCTCCCTTCCCTTTCAGTACAAGTTCGCTCAGTGCAAGGGCAAGTGAAACTCCCTGCTCACGCACATTATTTACAGGGAAAATATTCTGATTATACATATATGAACTGAATCCTGAATCCACTACCATGCCAAGGAAAGCTTTGAAATCGTTTCTCTCAAGCGCGGCTACCTGGTCAACAACCCGCTGATTGTCCCCCTGGAAATGAATTGCCCGGAGAAGGGCCCTGTCACCAACCTTTTCCCGTATTTTCGGGGCGATATCGATGATCTGTTCCAGCGTTACCTGTCTCAATACCTTTGCACCAAGTTCGGCAGCAACGGCTTTCATGTCGGAAGGAAGTGACGCATATTCATCATTCAGATCAGCATGATTTCCACCTGTATCCGTAATCACCAATGCGAATCCTGTGGCCACAAAATCAAAATTCACCTTCTTCACTATCGGGTTTGCAGGATCCTTAAAATCTATCGTGATCAGCCCTCCCATAGCACAGGCCGTCTGGTCCATCAGTCCGCAGGGTTTACCGAAATAGTTATTTTCCGCGTACTGCCCGATGATTGCATTCTGGATAGGATCCATTCTGCCATTATTGTAGAGCTCATTTACTATGGCCCCTATAAGAACCTCAAAGGAGGCTGAAGAACTTAATCCGGATCCTTTCGGAACACCGCCATCGATACAGGCATTGAATCCTCCGATCGTATAACCCAGTTCCTTCATCCGTGCACATATTCCGCGTACGAGTGCCGCTGAGGTGTATTGCTCTTTTTTATCTGCATTAAGATTTTTCAGATCAACCTCAAATTTCGGATAGCCTTCTGATTGTATCTGAATTATGTCTGAATTGTTTTTCGCTACAATGGCCACATTGTCGAGATTGACTGCCCCGGCAAGTACCCGACCATAATTGTGATCGGTATGATTTCCGCCAATTTCGGTCCTGCCCGGTGAGGTAAACACGGTAAGATCGGCATTGCCAAATATACTTGTATATTGATGGATCAGGTTTACATATCGTTTTGCATGCCTTTCCAGATCGGCAGGATTACTTCCGTAAAGTTCGTGAAGTGTTTTATTTTCCTTGTTAATCTTTGCGATTAGAGCTTCTGCTGTTGCCATATATAGTTTTTTGGTTGGATTACAATAAAAAAATGTGATTATTCCTGCACTGTTCGAGCAGTTCAGGAGGCCAGACGCTGGCCTGCACTTCGCCGATATGTGCCTTACGAAGATAATACATACAGATACGGGATTGGCCTATGCCGCCGCCGATTGACAGGGGAAGTTCATTATTGATCAATCTTTTATGAAACTGCAAATCCTTTCTTCCCAGGTTGTCTGTAATTTCAAGCTGTTTCAGCAAGGCATCACGGTCTACGCGGATACCCATGCTGGATATTTCGAATGCGGTCTCCAACACCGGGTTCCATATAACAATATCCCCGTTCAATCCACGAAATCCTTCTGCAGTGGGAGTGCTCCAGTCATCATAATCAGGTGCCCTGCCATCATGCACTTCACCATTCGCCAGCATGCCACCAATACCTATAACGAAGATGGCCCCGTATTTCTTTACTGCTTCAAATTCACGATCCCGGGCCGTGAGGTGGGGATACTTCATTAACAGTTCCTCCGAGTGCAGGAAGGTAATTTCCTGGGGGAGGATTGGTTTAACGTGAGTGTAATTTTCATATACCACATATTCAGTTCTTTTCAGCACCTCATATATTTTCCTCACAATATATTTCAGAAAATCAAGATTCCGGTCCTTTTGTGCAATTACACGTTCCCAATCCCACTGGTCCACATACAGGGAATGAATATTGCTGAGTTCTTCATCGGGCCTGATGGCATTCATATCGGTATAGATACCATTTCCGTGCGGAATACAATAATCAGCCAGGGCAAGGCGTTTCCATTTGGCCAGGGAATTTACAACTTCAGCCGTGGCACCGTTCATATCCTTTACGGCAAAGCTTACCTTGTTCTCTGTGCCGTTCAGGTCGTCGTTGATACCGGTTCCTTTTAAAACGAACAGAGGTGCGGTAACCCTTCTTAAATTCAGTTCAGCGGAGAGCTGCTGTTGAAAAGTATCTTTTACAAGTTTAATGGCCCTTTCGGTCTGACTCAGATCCAGCAGACTCTTATATTGGGCGGGAGCAATCAGTGGTTTACTCATGCAAGTTGAATTTTTTTAAACAAAAATATAAAAATTAAAGTTACTGATTCGGGCAGTTAACTGCTTTACATTTGCAAAATAGACATTGATGGTTGAAAAGTATAAAAAATCCCGTTGAGGTAAACCACGAATTGAAATAAAAGTGATTATTTTACCAATATATTGATCCGAAATTTGCAAAATTGATGTGTTTAAGGAACAAAATATGAAAAATGACTTTCAGATTGATAGTCTGGACAGGAAAATTCTTTCCATTTTAACTAAAGATGCCAGGGTTCCCTTTCTCGAAATAGCCCGATCCAGTGGTATTTCCGGCGCAGCTGTTCATCAGCGTGTTCAAAGACTGATGCGATTAGGCATTATCAGTGGCTCGCAGTTTAATGTAGATCCCAAGAAAATGGGGTTTAAAACCTGTGCATTTGTTGGCATTTTCCTGGATAATGCTGCCTTGTTCAACAACGTGTCGGAAAAGTTGCTGAAGATACAGGAGATCACGCAATGCCATTATATTACAGGACAATATGCCATGTTCGTGGAAGTATATGCCCGCGATAATGAGCATTTGCGTGTGGTGTTGGCAGATAAGATACAGGCTATCAAGGGCGTGTCACGGACAGAGACTTTTATTTCGCTGGATATTTTAATCGACAGGCAACTTCCGGTTATGGAGGATCAGGAGAAAGCAACTTCATAACAGATACTACAGCATATATCTGATAAACGATTTACAGATGGTTACAAGAGCAGATCTGCACATGCATTCATATTACAGCCTTGATGGGGAATTCTCCATAGAGGACTTGATTACCGCGTGCAAGCAGCACAAACTGGATACCATTTCCCTTACCGATCATAATAGCGTGAAAGGTATCGGAGAGGTCATTGAGCGGGCATATTCCGCGGGAATATCTGTAATTCCCGGAATTGAAATCGACTGCATTTATAACGGTATCGACCTCCATCTTCTCGGGTATAATATCAACTGGGAGTCAACGGCTTTCTCATTGCTCGAGGAAGAGGTGAACGGCAGGATCATGGAGGCATTTCCTGAAATGGTGAGATTATTGAAAAAGGCAGGCATATCTGTGGATCCTGATGAGGTTATCGCCCTGGCAAAGGGTCGTCCTCCCTGTGCAGAGCAAATAGCAGAGGTTCTTGTCACAAATCCGGCATATCATTCTAATCCTTTGCTTAAGCCGTATCTTCCGGGAGGATCGAGAAGTGATATGCCATACATAAATTTTTATCATGATTTTTTCGCACAGGACCGTCCTGCCTATGTGAGAATCGAGTATATGCCTTATAGTGAGGCTGTTGATCTGATTTTGAGCCAGGATGGAATCCCCATAGTAGCCCATCCGGGTGTCAACCTTCGCAACAGGGAAGCCGTTATCAATGAACTTTTCGATCACGGGGCCCTGGGGCTGGAGGCATTCAACAATTATCACGATTATGATCAGATTGACTATTTTGCAGGTATCGCCGTTCAGCGGAAATTGCTTCTGACATGCGGCAGCGATTTTCATGGGAAGAACAAACCGTTAATAAAACCGGGGATATTTAAGCAGGTAAATCGGTATGAAGAGAGGGTAAACAAGAGTATCCGGGTATTGTTAAAGCATGAGAATTGCTGATATATCCGAAATATAACTTAATATAATATGGAAATTGCGATTATTGGTGTCGGTGGTGTAGGCGGGTATTTTGGTGCTAAAATGGCACGGGCAGGGTATGATGTCATTTTTGTTGCCAGGGGAGAGCATTTCAGGGCTATCCGGGAAAATGGACTGCAGATCAAGAGCATACATGGTGATTTTTCTGTAAATCCTGCCAGGGTAACTGACAAATTAATGGACCTTCAGGGAGCTGATTTTATTTTGCTGGCCGTGAAGGCCTGGCAGGTCACTGGGGTAGCCCGTGAACTAAACGGGGTTATTGGTGATGATACCACCATTCTTCCGTTGCAGAATGGGGTAATGGCGTTCGATGAACTCGCACAGGAATTGGGCGGTGCCCGAATCATTAATGGCCTGTGCAGGATTTTCAGCAAAATTGAATCTCCCGGAGTGATCACTCACCTCGGATTTGATCCGACAATCATTTTCGGAGAGGCAGATAATAAGGTAACCGGCAGGATCGGTGCGATAAAGGAAATATTTGATCAATCAGGCATCAAATCAAGGATAGCCCAGGATATTCAAAGTGAATTATGGAAGAAATTCATTAATATTTGTGCCAGTGGTTTATTGGCGATTACGCGTTCGACATATGGTGAGCTGCGGGAAATTAAGGAAACCCGGCAGATGATGTATTCACTGTTTGAGGAAATATTCGCACTTTCGCAGGAAATGGGTATCTGCATTGAAAGTGATTTTATTCAGAGAACCATGTCGTTCATCGATTCATTTGCCTATGATGCAACTTCATCTTTAACAAGGGACGTATGGGAAGGCAAACCTTCTGAAATTGAATACCAGAATGGCACGGTCGTCAGGCTGGCCGAACAGTTCGGAGTTCATACACCGGTAAATAAGTTTATTTATGAATGTATATTGCCCATGGAAAAGAAAGCGAGAAGAAAGTGACAAGAGACAAGGGACAAGGAAGAAAGTTTTGCAGTTCCGAAATTAAGCATAAAAAATTCGTAGGGACAGGTCGCGACCTGTCCGTACGAATTGCGCGGAACGCATACGGTATTGTAGAAGATTGCTACAAAATCCACCCCCAGCCCCCGCCAGCGGGGGATACCGCAGCGGCGTCAGCCAATCAGCCAATCAGCAAATCAACAAATCAACAAATCAACAAATCAACAAATCTCTTAGCCTAGAAGCCTAGAAGCCTAATTTATGAAATTACATTCCCGACTTGTCCGCCTTATCCGCGGAATTACAGTTAACCTCGATCACCGTCAGCAGATGTACCTGTTGAGTTTAATCACGGGTATTACCAGCGGTCTGGCTGCCGTTTTGCTGAAAAACATTGTGCATTGGACGCTTATGTTTGTTTCTCATCAACGAAATATATCTCAAATCAATTTTCTGTATTTTATTTTTCCCCTGCTGGGTATCCTGCTGACAATTTTATTTGTCAGGGTTTTTATCCGGGATGAGATGGGGCATGGCATTACAAAAGTACTACATGCCATATCGAAAAAGGGAGGATTTATTAGGCCGCACAACAGCTACTCTTCTATTATAGCTTCCACCCTCACAGTGGGGTTGGGAGGGTCAGTGGGACTCGAATCACCGGTAGTAGTTACCGGTTCATCCATGGGTTCCAACCTGGGGCGATTATTCGGGATGAACTATAAATCCATAATTACCCTCATCGGATGCGGTGCTGCCGGCGCCATTGCCGGTATTTTCAAGGCCCCTGTTGCCGGTGTGGTTTTTGCCCTTGAAGTTCTCATGTTGGATATCAGCATGTTATCCATCGTACCCTTGCTTATTTCTGCTGTTACGGGAGCGTCCATTTCATATCTTCTCATCGGAAATGAAGTAACCTTGCATTATCCTCTCCAGGGAACCTTCTTTTTCAGGAATATTCCCTGGTACCTTATTCTGGGTGTTCTGTCCGGCTTTGTTTCCCTTTATTTTACACGGGTTACGATTTTTCTTGAATCGGTCTTTACCTCGATCGGAAAAATATGGGTCCGGGTGCTGACCGGCGGCGTGGCCCTGGGTATCCTGGTACTGCTTTTCCCACCCCTGTATGGTGAAGGATATGATATTGTCAATGAATTTCTTTCGGGAGACATTTCCTCAATTCTGCACGGAAGTATATTCTTTACTCACCAGGACAACCTGTTCCTGTTTTTAACTTTCTTTGTCCTTGTATTACTGCTTAAGCCGGTTGCAATGACTGCCACAACCGGCAGCGGAGGGGTAGGCGGGATTTTTGCCCCCACCATGTTCATGGGAGGATTTACCGGATATATAATAGCCCGCCTTCTGAACCTGTTCACTTTTGTCGATATACCGGAAAAGAACTTTGTACTTACCGGAATGGCAGGATTGATGGCTGGTGTAATGCATGCACCGCTGACCGCGATTTTTCTTATTGCTGAAATAACCGGGGGGTATGGCATGTTTATCCCGCTCATTATTACCTCAACTGTTTCTTACATCACGATCAAATTTTTCGAGCCGCATTCAATATACAACCACAGGCTTGCCAAAAGAGGTGAACTGATAACGCACAATAAGGATAAAGCCATTCTGACACTGCTTGAGATGGATAAAGTAATTGAAAGGGATTTTACGACCGTTTCTCCCGATGATTCACTGGGCAAACTGGTTAAAAGCATTTCCAAATCCAGAAGGAACCTTTTTCCTGTCATTACAGTCAATAATATGCTGATTGGGGTCGTGTTGCTCGACAGCATAAGGCACATCATGTTCAATACCGAATTGTACAATACTGTATTTGTCCGGGACCTGATGCAACCGCCTCCGGCCCATATCACCCCGGGTGAATCGATGGAAAGCGTGATGCGGAAATTTGAAGAACATGAAGCATGGAATCTGCCTGTTATTGACAATGGAGAGTATATCGGGTTCCTTTCCAAATCCAAGCTGTTTTCATTTTACAGGAAATGGCTGATTGAAATTTCGGATGAATAGTATCCTATAAAATTCTGATAAACAAATCCGGATTTATTTTTTTACTCCTTTACAAAACATTATTTTTGAGACATGTCACATACAAACTTACATCCTATGGAAAAAGATACCCGGATATTTGAACTGATCAGGAAAGAATATGACAGGCAATTGCATGGCATCGAACTGATAGCTTCTGAAAATTTTGTCAGCGACCAGGTTCTTGAATCCATGGGATCGTGTCTTACGAATAAGTATGCCGAAGGACTTCCCGGTAAAAGGTATTATGGCGGTTGCCAGGTTGTGGATGAGGTGGAAGAACTTGCCATTGAAAGGATCAAACAACTCTTTGGTGCAGTATGGGCCAATGTTCAGCCCCACTCAGGCGCCCAGGCCAATGCAGCGGTCATGCTGGCCGTTTTAAACCCGGGTGATAAATTCATGGGTCTTGATTTGTCGCATGGCGGTCATCTTTCCCACGGTTCCCCTGTGAATTCATCAGGAATTCTATACCACCCTGTTGCCTATACGCTGAATCCGGATACAGGCCGGGTGGATTATGATAACATGGAAGCTATCGCCCTTCGTGAAAAACCAAAATTGATCATTGCAGGTGCTTCGGCTTACTCACGCGACTGGGATTATGCGCGCATGAGGGCCATTGCCGACCAGGTGGGTGCCTTACTGATGGCGGATATAGCACATCCCGCGGGACTTATTGCAAAAGGATTGCTGAATCATCCTTTTCCCCATTGCCATATTGTTACAACCACAACGCATAAAACCCTTCGCGGACCGAGAGGTGGCCTGATCATGATGGGTGACGATTTTCGGAATCCCTGGGGATATGCAACTCCCAAGGGTGAAATCAAGATGATGTCAAATCTTCTTGATCTCGCTGTTTTCCCGGGTACCCAGGGCGGCCCTCTTGAGCATGTAATAGCTTCCAAGGCAGTATCCTTTGGAGAGGCGCTGACGGATTCCTATAAACAATATGTTACCCAGGTGAAACTCAACGCATCCGTAATGGCACGATGCTTTATGGACAAGGGATATAAGGTGGTTTCAAATGGTACGGATAACCATTCCATGCTGATCGACCTGCGCACCAAGGTGCCCGATGTAACTGGCAAAATGGTTGAAAATACACTCGTAAAAGCGGATATAACCCTCAACAAGAACATGGTTCCCTTTGATTCCAGGACTCCATTTACCACTTCCGGAGTGCGCGTTGGGACTCCGGCGATCACCACCCGGGGAGCAAAAGAAGATTTGATCGAAAAGATCGTCGACCTTATTGATGAAGTGATCCTCCACATTGACGATGACAAATCTATCGCTGCGGTGAAGGAAAAAGTGAACCTCCTTATGAAGGATTACCCGCTGTTTGCCTGGTAAAATTGGGAGCAGCCTGCATGACATGGTATCATTATGTTCTGATTATAGGAGCCGGCATAATTGCCGGCTTTATTAATACCCTGGCAGGCAGCGGTTCACTGCTGACCCTGCCTTTGCTGATGTTTATCGGGCTTCCGCCCGTTGTGGCTAATGGAACAAACCGGATCTCGATTATGCTGCAAAGCCTGGTGGGATCCCTTGGTTTCAAAAAACAAGGCGCCCTCGATATGAAGACAGGCCTGCGCCTTGGCATTCCTTCCATCCTGGGGTCTATCGTTGGAGCACTCATAGCCCTGGTTATCGATGGCAAAATGATGGAAAGGGCAGTGGGCGTCCTGCTCATCCTCATGTTCTTCATTATCCTCTTCAAACCTGAGGTTTGGCTGAAAGAAAGGACAGGCACCCTGCCTGCAGGATCACCGGTTAACTTTGTTGTTTTTTTCCTGATTGGCGTGTATGGAGGATTTATTCAGGCAGGTGTTGGTTTTTTCCTGCTGGGCGGACTTGTTTTAGGAGCCGGTCTTGATCTGGTAAAAGCGAATGCAATCAAAAATTTACTGGTGTTCCTGTATACACCTTTTGCACTTGCTGTGTTTATGATCGGTCAACAGGTGGACTACAAGGCGGGATTGATTTTGTCGCTGGGCAGTATGACAGGAGCCTGGCTTGGCAGTAAGTCTGCCGTTTCCTGGGGCCCGGTTTTTATACGGTATGTACTTCTCGTGGCCGTTCTGATATCTGCTGTACAATTGATTTTCTTCTAGCTGATGCTATGCTTTCTTCTCAGGAGTTGATCTCTTTAGTTTTATTCCTGATTTTTTTCTTAATCCAATTAATTGCAAACGGCAGGGATGTTATAAAAATCAGAAAAATAACAATGTATCCAAGGTAATCCTTTGTTTGCGGGAAATATTCCCCCATATAATAGCCAGCCAGTACAAGGATGTTTACCCAAAAGAAAGCACCGACAATACTGTAGGAAACAAATTTATGATATTCAAGTTTTACAATACCTGCAACTATGGGAGCAAAAGTCCTTAAAATAGGAAAGAACCTGCTTAGAATTATCGTTTTCTTTCCATGCTTTTTGTAGAAATTATTTGCCATAATCAGATGATCCTGGCGAAACAATAAGCCCGACTTGCGCTTGAACAGCAAGGGACCTACTTTTTTACCGAAATAATATCCCACCATATTACCAGTCACCGCTGCAAACATTATTAAGAATACAAGGAGGGCAGGGTGCATATACAAAATGCCTGTTGAGCAAAGCAGGCCTGCTGTAAACAACAAGGAATCTCCCGGCAGAAAAAAGCCAACAAACAAGCCTGTTTCAGCAAAAACAACGAAAAGAAGCAAATAAATCCCCCCGTATCGTATTATGCTTTCGGGATTTACCAATTCTTTTAGGAATTCAATTACGCCCTCCATATGTGCGGATCTCAGAATAATTAAGCACTAAATATAGTTGATATTATTCTTATCTCCCCATTTGTTGATTTGTTGATTTGTTGATTTGCTGACGCGGCTACGGTATCCCCCGCTGGCGGGCAGGGGGTGGATTTTGTGGCAATCTTCTTTGACTGCACGACTGCAAAACTATATTCATATTATATGATGGGAATAGTACAGACAAGGCATTGCCTTGTCTCTACAACGTTCTTCTGATGCAGAACCGCCTTTAGATTTGAATCATATTTTTTATCTTAAATATATGATGTTGAAAAAGGGGGTTCTAGGGGGAGTTCATAACTTTGCTTTTTGTTAATAACCAAAACCGGAGGAAACTAAGGTGAACTAAAGAACCG
>JBGSSA010000051.1:0-16196 GCA_041737295.1 Bacteroidales bacterium
AAAGGAACATAATCTGATAATTAACTCCATAAGATGTAAATTGGTAAATAGAGTATTTGCGGTTATTAAAAGACAGTCACCTTATGTGAATATTTATCAGCAAAATTTTAATTAAAAAACTTGCTTATATCTTAGAATTCAGAACTGCAAAACTGCACACTGCACAACTGCACGACTTTCTTCATATTCATTTTACATACTTCCAATGACAACAAGAGCTACCCCGGCCAAAATCCCCACAAGCACCAGGCCCCTTTTTCTCAGGCTGGTTTCCCTGAAATAAAGGGCACCGACTGCAAAAACAACTACTGCAGATGACCGGCGTATGATAATTAAAACCGATACAAGCGAATCGTCAAATGAAAGCGCCTTGAAATAGAAAAAATCAGCGATGACAAGCACAATTCCAATCAACGGTATCGCCCAGCGCCAGACAAATCGGGTTGTGCCATGCCTGGCCGGATACCAGATGATCAGCAAAATTATCAGAAAAATCAATGCCGTGTATACCGAGAACCAGGCTTGCATGGCAATACGGTCATATTGCTTTACAAGGTATTTATCGAGGAGCGCACTGGCGCTATTAAAAAGGATACTTAGAAAGGCGAAAAATATCCACCGCTTGTCGTTTTGATCGCTTCCTCTTATATTTCCTCCAAAAGACATGGCGTAATAAAAACCCAGGGAAAGGGCAACACCGGTCCATTGCAGACCATTCATTTTCTCACCGTAAATAATTATGGCACCCAGCATGGTCCATACAGGACCGGAAGCATTTAACGGAGCCAACAGGGTTACAGGCAGGTGTTTTACCGAAAAATACCCGAAAAGCCAGGCCATCGATACAATGAGTGATTTTACCAGGAATAATGCATGGGCTGCAGGTACCACACCCGGTATATATATCCGGTATGTTTGTGAAAAGTCGGGAAAGAACGCTGAAAGTAAAAGAAAGGGAATGAAAAGCAATGCACTGGCTACCGAGCCAAAAAACAATACCGGAAGTACTGCATTTTGATTCAGGGACACCTTTTTAAAAATTTCGTGAAAACCCAGAAACACGGAGGAAAATATGCCGAGCAATATCCACATAGGCTGACAAGTATACAAATTTCCTCCGGATAAAAAGATAGTACCGGCAATATTCATGTTTGGCACTTTAATTGAAGGAAATTGGCTATATTTAAAAGCCACTCATCAAATTATAACTAAGTCGCAATTCCATGAAAATCTTTACTCAACTCCTTTTGCTAAGCCTTTTCTTTGCTTCAGGCTGTACCCGCCAGAAAACCTTCGTCCCGCCACCCAATGTGGTTGCTGCGTTTGAATCACGTTTTGGCAACGATGTCGATGCAATGTGGGAATTATCTTCTGACGAAGTCTATGTTGCCAGCTTTGTTCTTTCGGATCAACCTGTTAAATCCTATTTTGATGAGAATGGAAAGTGGAACAAAACAGAAACCTCGCTTTTATCGAGTGAACTTCCAGCCGTTATAGTAAGGACTGTTTTGCATGCATATGGAGGCAAAAGTATTTCAAAAGCACAAAAGGTGGAAGAGCTGGATAAAGAAACTATCTACAAGCTTTCTCTCAAAAGGGGCGGAAGTATTACTGAAGTGGAATTTACGCCGGGAGGTGTGATACTTGGCACTCCCATGTTGAAATAATCTCCCGGTCATTAATTCATAATTCATAATTCATCATTCATAATTCCTAACAATAGGTAGTTATACCTATCTATTTTTAGTAAAAGACCCCATGTCCCCAGGATCTCGAATCCCTACATTTGTTAGGATTCGAATTCCCGATGATTACAGACTACTACAAAGAATTAACTCTTGATGTCCGCTTTTCCGAAGGGTTGACGGGATGTCTGAATTGTGGCACCTGCACTGCAATTTGTCCTGCTGCCGAATTCTATAATTATGATCCCCGCATAATAGCAGAGACAGTCCAGACCCGGGATAACCATAAAATTTATGAATTACTCACGGGCAATATGATATGGTATTGCGGCGAATGCATGTCATGCAAAACACGGTGTCCGCGCAGCAATACTCCGGGTTTGATAATCATGGCCCTCAGGGCTCTGTCTATGCGGACCGGACTTTTTACCGAATCGGAAAAGGGCAGGCAGCAACTGATGGTAAAGAGATCCATCGGGGAATGGATCCTGAAATACGGGTATTGCCTGTACCGGGAAGAAATGACAATCGAAGACCATCCCGAACAGGGCCCGACATGGGAATGGCAAAATAGCAATCTGGATCAGCTCTTTGACCGCTTTGGAACTGTATACAGAGGCGATGGACCCGGTCCGCTTCGCAAAATACCTGAAGATGCCATGAATGAATTGCGAAGGATATTTGATGTGACAGGTGCAAGTGATCTTTATGAATTTGTTGAAGAGCAGTCAGCCATTAAGGCTGCGGAAATGGGCCTGGAATTCGACAAACGCCTCGATTGCGAATATATGTCTGAGATATATAACCATGATAGCGGTATACATACAAAGGAATAGCAGATGATTGTTGAAGGAAAAAAACGGCTTTGGCAGGAATACCAGAAAGAGATTGCAACTGATAATTTCTTTTATGTACGCAGTTGTGTGCGGCAGAATTTTTTTCCTGGCGCCGAACAGACCTTCCTGCGCATTTTAAGAGAAAGCCTTGGCAAAACAGTATACGAAAATCCCGGGCATACAACATGCACCGGTATTGGCTACCATTGCGATATAGTCCCTTTCAATACGACCATGACAGTAGTGGCAAGACAGTTTGCCCTGATGACAGAAGCCGGTTGTGAAAACCTTGCAGTATCCTGCATAACCTCCTTTGGATTGTACACTGAAATCCTTGAGACCTGGAAGCATTTTCCCGAAACTGAGGCTAAAACGCGTGAATACCTGCGCAACGCTACAGGTCGGGAATTTACCATTCCGAATAACCTCGCCCACGCCAGTGATATCATTTATAAGCTCAGGCATGAAATAGTTGACAGGGCACCTTATAAGTTAATTAATCATAACACGGGTGAACCGTTGAAAGTTGTTGAACACATCGGCTGTCACTATTCAAAAATGTTTCCTCACAAAGGCGTGGGCGGGGCGGAATATCCCTATGTGCTGGCCGGTCTGGCTGAAGCCCTGGGCGGAGAGATTGTGGATTACCCGGAGCGGAGGCATTGTTGCGGATTTGGGTTCAGACAATACGTTGTCAAAGCTAACAGGGGCTACTCGCTATCGTGCAGCAAAAAGAAATTTGACTCCATGGAACCTTATAAACCGGATATGATCATTACAAACTGTCCGGGATGTCCTTACTTTCTCGATCGCTGGCAATATGTGGTCAGTGAGATGAACGGGAAGACATACGGAGAAAATGGACATGGAATACCGGTTCTTACTTATGAGGAACTGGTCGGACTAGTCCTGGGCTATGATCCATGGGATATTGGACTACAAACACACCAGGTATCGTCTGAGCCTTTACTGGTGAAAATGGGAATTGATTTCGACCCGGAAAAGAAATACCTGGGAAGAAGGGGTGAATTTATGGGAAGACCCCGGAAGCCGAATAAGTTGAAGATTGATATGGATGAATTATTAGTGACAAGTGACGTTATCCCCCTGCCCCCTCCAAAGGGGGACACGGTCTCTTCACCGATTACCGATTACCGATTACTGAATACCGAATGCTGATTACTGATTTCAAATGAAAAGTGTAGCCATAATAGGAGGAGGAGTTGCCGGGATGGAAGCTGCAGCGCAGCTGTCAGGCCGGGGTTTTGCCGTTACTGTCATTGAGAAGACCGACAGGCTGGGGGGGAGGCTAAACCAATGGCATGCATTGTTTCCCACACGGGAGCCGGCACATCAGTTACTTGCCCGGTTAAAGCAAAAAATTAACGGGGTAACTTTTGTTTTTAATGCATCCGTCATGGGTGTTGAAAAGAACGATGATGGTTTTGCCATTCATATCGATCATAATCGAATGATCACAGCAAATGCACTGTTACTCACAACAGGCTTTGATATTTTTGAAGCAGAAAAAAAAGAAGAATACGGTTACGGGATCTATGACAATGTAATTACATCAGTAGACCTCGAAAAAGCATTTAATTCCGGTAAACCGTTGCAGACCGTTCAGGGTAAAACGCCCAAACGGATTGGTTTCATTCATTGTGTTGGGTCAAGGGATGAGAAGGCCGGAAACATGCACTGTTCGAAGGTTTGTTGCGTAACTGCCGTAAAGCAGGCTATCGAGGTGAAGGAAATGTACCCTGGTACCGAAGTTTTTCTTTTTTATATGGATTTGCGGTTATTCGGAAGGCATTATGAAGAATTGTATAAGGAAGCCCAGCAAAAATATGGTATTCAGTTTATACGGGCCCGGCTGTCGGAGGCATTTGAAAACCCTGATGGTGCGGTACAGATCCGTATTGAAGACACCCTGCTGGCCAAGCCGTTGAAAATGACGTTGGATATGCTTGTTTTAATGGTCGGTATACAACCCGATAAAAAACCTGATAATATGATAGATAAACTTGGATTGTCGAAAGATGCTGATGGATTCCTGTTGCAGGAAGATCAGTATGTGCTGCCTTTCAATACCGGTATTGCCGGATTGTACAGTGCAGGAGGAGTTACAGGACCCAAAACCATTGAAGAAACGCTTAATGAGGCGAGGGCTGTGGCCGCAGAGATCACTACCTTCCTGGGTGATTGTATTACCTATGTCAGCCACGAGAGGGTTGTAATCGGTTTATGATCAATTTCGGTTATACAATACAAACGGACAGGCAAATAGACTTTGATTCGAATAGCCGGCGCATTATTGACTATGTGCGGGCAGGAGAACCTTCAGTTGACTGGTGCATGAATTGTGGAACCTGTGCTTCAGGATGCACGGCTTCACTTTCTGCTGAATACAGCCTTCGCCGGATGATCAGTCTGGCCAGGAGAGGTGAAGAAAAGGAAATTATTTCAACTATCCACAGGTGCAGGTTTTGTGGCAAATGCCTGAATGCCTGTCCCCGTGGAGTCAATACCCGCAATATTGTATTCCTGATGCAGCTTGCCGTAAAAAAAATTGCCAGCCATGAAATTTGACCTGTTCGTATTGCCATTTACATTAGGCCTGCTTTTTTTGATGGGCTACCTGTCGGTGACCTATGCGCGTTGGTTTAAACAGATGAACAGGAACGACCGTTCGAAAATTATCACCGGATTTTTCAGTCTCAGGCTATTCAGCGCGTTGCGGGAGATCATCAATGAAAGTTTATTGCACAGGCGGATATTTTCGAAAAACAGGTTGCTAGGCTTCATGCATATGAGCCTGGCTTTCGGCTGGTTTTTACTTATTGTTGTCGGCAATATGGAAAGCCGTGTATTTCAACCTGCCGGTATGAATCCGCCATATGTTCCGATATTTTTCCGCTTTTTTCATGCCAATCCCGGCGTGTTTCCGCTACACAGCGTATTTTCCTTTGTGATGGATCTGTTGCTTCTTTTGGTTCTGTCCGGAGTGATGCTTGCCTTTGCGAAACGGATCTATTCCAGGGCCTATGGTATGAAAAAAACCACGAAGCTTATGCCGGGTGACCGGTTTGCATTGGCATCTTTATGGCTGATCTTCCCATTACGCCTGCTGGCCGAATCACTCACCTCAGAGGCCCTGGGCGGCGGAGATTTTCTGACTGCCTCCACAGGACAATTTCTTGGCTGGTTTCTTCCGGCAGATGTTTTGTTTTACCCTGCCTGGTGGGCTTATTCTGCTTCCCTCGGCGTATTTTTTACGGCACTTCCTTTTTCAAGATATATGCACATCCCTACCGAAGTGGTGTTAATCTTCTCACGACAATTCGGACTCGCTGAAACCAACGTCCGGACTTCCTTTACCGAGGTAGAAATCAATTCCTGTTCAAGATGTGGAATTTGTCTTGATACCTGCCAGCTATCTTTCGCGGCCGGAATCCATACGGTTCAATCGGCCTACCAGCTGAAAGCAATCCGCTATAACCAGATCAGTGCCAATGAAAGCCTGAACTGCATGATGTGCGGCAGGTGTGAGAGTGTATGCCCGGTTGGGATAGATATCAGCAAAATCCGTTTAATCACGCGGAATGAAATGAACGGAAAGTCACCTGATCCTTCTTTCAGCCAGCAGCCGATGCCGGGTGCACGTAAAGCTGATGTAATCTATTTTGCAGGTTGCATGACACACCAGACTCCTTCAATTAAAAAAGCCATGAAAAATATCCTGGCAAAGGCAGGCGTTAATTACTGGTTCATGGATGAAGACGGGGGAATGTGCTGTGGAAGGCCTATGATGCTTGCTGGTCATTTCGAACAGGCCGGCATCATGATGCAGAAGAACAGGAAGCTTATCATTGAATCTGGCGCCACAACTCTTGTCACCTCGTGCCCGATATGCTTTAAGATATTTGCAAGGGAATATAACCTGAATATCCGTGTGATGCATCATACACAGTACCTGCTTGAACTGGAAGAAAAGAATAAAATACATCTGAAGCCATTACAAGTCAGTGCAGTTTATCACGATCCATGTGAATTGAGCCGCGATATAAGGGTATATGATGAACCCCGTAAACTGCTTAGCGGAATTGTAAGCCTGGTTCAACCCGGGTTTGAAAAAGATAATTCTCTTTGCTGCGGCAGCAGCCTGGCAAACTTTACCGCCAGTGATTCCGTACGTCGAAAAGTGGCCGGCGATGCATATGCAAAGATCAACCCCAACGGAGCCCAATACCTGGTTACCTCCTGTCCACTTTGCAAGAAGGCATTCGAAAAAGTATCCGGGGCTCCGGTAAGGGATGTATCTGAATTGGTCAGCAGTTCAATGATAGTAAGTGATTTCAGGGAGCCGGTCATGAAGCAAAAAAAATCCATGGCGATCCGAAGCCTTGTTATAGATTAGTTCTGTACTGTCTGTTTCAGTAGTTCCTGCAAATAAACTTTTATTGCCTGTTTTGACTGATCAATTTTCATGCGGATTCCAGCATTGTCAACCGTGCAGTCTGACCCTGTAAAATAAGGATTACGTGATTTATCCATTTCCCGGAGCAGTTGATTGATCAGTTCAGGGTCAATATAACCTGCAGGGGTCCTGCTGAATTCGAGATAAGGGTGTTCATCGGTATTTGCCGGCGCTCCCTCTGCAAATATCCGCAATTGCCTGTCATCCATCAGCCTTCTGGCTATCAATGATTCTGTGGTGGCAATTCCCGGCTTGCTGTATCTTCCAAAATGATCAATGTCTGTGAAACGTTGGTTTATGGAACAATAGTCCGGATTGAGTCTTCGTTTGTGTGCGATAAGCATTACATTGCCGGGAGAAATATACCATAGACTTACGCCGGGAAAGACATCAATGCATGCCCTGATCAGGGAACGGAATTCCTGCTTGTTTATTCCGGTGACAGGCAGTACCTGGGTAAGCAGGCCCTGATCGGAAAGCCTCAAATAGCAGGTTTTGTAAAAGCCGGTGGTAAAAAAAGACGGCGTGTTTTGAAAGCTTGTATAGCCGGCGGTGATCACATCAAAGGTATGTGCATTTCGGGTAAGGAACAGGCGGGCATCCTCAATGGCAATATTTACCCGGCTGCTGGTGAGAATATCCTGGTTTTCCTCACTGAAAGCATTGGCAGAAAAAGTCAGCACTTCAGGATATACTTCGGCAATAAATATGGAAGGAATATCACAGTCTTCGAGTGTGGAAGCAACGACTCCGGTGCCAAAACCAATTACCAGCGAGGATTGGGCGGGAGGGCTCATCACGCAGGATAATATGGCAGGAAGCGGTTGAACCTGTTCTATACCTGTCGCCTGGTTATTTACTCCGTCAATATATAAACCGTTGTCATTGCCATCCATATTCCGCAAGGTTACCAGGGCACTGCTGCCTTCCTGGCTGCCGGTGATTTTCTGTAACTCGCTACCCGGATGAATCCAGCCCAGTTTAAAAGCACCAAAGAGAATTCCGGTCAGGCAGGCAACAGAAATCACAGTATAACTTAACCTGAAACCACGGATCAGCCTTGAATCCCGCAGCAATAAAAAGAATCCTGACAACAACGCAACCCCGATCAGCACAAATACCGAATAAAAGGAACCCGCGACGGGCAAAAGTATATAATAGGTGATCACCGAACCAAACATCAGTCCCATAAAAAAAAGTGAACCCAGCTTCCCTATATTTCTGCCGGATTGATGAATCTGTCGGGGATATATTCTTGCAGCCAGGGGAAGTAAAACACCTGTTATTACAGACGGTAAAAGTATTAGGGAACAAATGGATACTATCTGGAATGCAGCAGATCTTTTCAGGTTATCCGAATTTTCTGCCATCACCTGCATGGCCGGGGCGGCAATGGTGAAAAGCATGAATGAAAAAAGTATAACGAAACCAGTCAGAATTTCAAGGGAGGCCATGAGAAGGTAGCCATTTACCATACCTGCCGTGATTCTTCTATACATTGATGCGCCAATTGCCAGGCCTGCAAAGAATACCGACAGCATCAGGATATGCACCAGCGAAAGACCCAGTATGGCATGTTCTGTTATAATCCTGTACCCGATGATCAGCAAAGAAGCACTGGCGAAGGCATGAACCGCATGCACACTGATCATGGCCCGTGTGAGCCTGGCACCGGCTTCAAGAACCGGTTTTCGTTTCCGGAAAAGCATGGCAGTGTTTCTCACCCGGGTTGCCATATCCGTATTGCCTGGAACCTGATCTTTTGTTTTCTCACGGATCAGGAAGAGAATTGAAAATCCGGAGACTATGAAGAAACAAACAGAAGAAAAAAGGAGGGAACGATGCATTCCGGCCTGCCGGATATAAAAGCCATAGATGAGAAAGCCGGTTGCTACACCGGTAAATAAAACAGAAATAACCTGGCTGAACCGGTTACCTGCCTGCAAAATGTGCTTTGTAAATAACCGGCTCAAAACCGGCACCACACCGCCAATAGATGCAAACGGAATGATCAGAAAAAGAAATGTTAAAATGATCCGGGTAAATCCCATGCCAAATGATGCCGGTTGAACGTCGCGGATAATCCTGTCGAAAAGCCAGAGGAGCACATTGAAGATGACAGGGTGAAAAAGGGCATATAAACCGAGAATTACCTGAATAACAAGGAACAGGAGCAACTGATCGGGAAGCTTGTCCGCCAGCCTGCCCCCTATCCGGCTTCCGGCAGCCATGCAGATAAAAATCGCTGCCAGTATTGATATTACTGAAAATTGATGGATGCCGAACAGGTTCGTGTACATTCTGAACCATGTGAGCATCGCCATTGATGATGCAATTCCGGATAGAAAAAGAGCAGGATAAAAAACAATTGGCAGACCACGGCCGGAGGAATTCATAATCTTCGCTTATCCTTCAAAACTAATGAAAAAACTATCACAATTCAAATCGCATTCCTTTCAACATAATAAGTCTATTATGGTTTGGATTAATCTGCAAAATAGTTATTTTTGAAGGACTGCAAGTTCAATAACCTATTGTAAACCTAAAAACAGAATCTATGAAAAAATTTACTTTTTTGCTTGTATTCCTACTACTGGCGGGACTAAGTTCCCTTGTAGCACAGGATGTACAGGTTAAGGGAACAGTTACCGGTTCGGAAGACGGTATTCCTGTCCCCGGAGCTTATGTCATAGTAAAAGGTACCCAAACGGGTACAGCCACGGATGTAGACGGGAATTATTCGATTTCTGTTCCTCAGGATGCCACACTGGTGTTCAGTTCCGTTGGGATGAAATCACAGGAAATTGTTGTCGGAGGCAGTTCGGTGATTGATGCAGTACTCCAGCCCGATGTAATCGGTATGGAAGAAGTAATCGTGGTTGGATATACCACGGTAAGAAAAGAAGCGAATACGGGTGCAGTGAATGTGATAAAGAGTGACAAACTGAGGAATGTCCCCGAAAACAGTTTCGATAAAATGCTGAGTGGGAAAATCCCCGGGGTAACCATTAACTCGGTATCCGGACAGCCGGGTGCGGCATCTCAAATACGGGTAAGGGGGATTACATCGCTCACCGCGGGTAACGAACCATTAATCGTGGTGGATGGATCTCCGGTTATGCAGGGCGACCAATCCTACTTTACAAATACCTCAAACGCGCTTGCTTCCATAAATCCCAATGATGTGGAGTCCATTACACTATTAAAAGACGCATCCGCAACTTCTATTTATGGATCCCGGGGAGCCAACGGGGTTTTGGTCATTACAACCAAATCGGGCCAGCAGGGGAAATCAAGAGTCGATTTCCGGGCATCCTATGGTATGTCGAAGCTGGCCAATGACAATGGTTATGATGTTATGTCGCCGGACCAGTTGGTTACCTATATGCGAGATGCTGTTACAAACAGCGGGTTTAACCCTGATGATGAAACTGCCGGAAACGGAAGGTATTATGTGCCGACTTCGCTGGCTACCGGTAAAACATATGACTGGATGGATATTGTTACCCGTACAGGCAAGTCACAGAATTATGAGCTGACACTCAGCGGCGGGAATGAAAAATCAAAGCATTACATTTCAGCTGGCTATACAGATGATGAGGGTGTTTTTTACGGGGTTGATTTTAAAAAATACCAGTTGCGTGCCAATGTTGATCATAAGATCAATAACTGGCTTACTGCCGGTGTACGCATAAATGGTGCACATACAAATGCAAATGATGTGCCCATGCAGAATCTTTATTATGCAAATCCGCTATTTGCAGGTCAGATAATTGCTCCCTGGTCTCCTTTGTATACCGATGATGGTGAGTATAACCTGGATATTCCTGAAAACGGAAACACCAATCCCCGCGCCAATGCAGCGTATGATGACCAATGGGAAAAGCAGAATCATATTAACGGCAGCCTGTTTTTGGAATTAAAACCTTTCAAGGGATTTACCCTGAAAACAAACAACTCTTATGAGTCTTCAGACGGCGAAGGAAGAAGATATTGGTCTGACAAGGCTGACGGCACCACTAACCCTGTTGCCACTCTGCAAACATCGAATTCAAGATATTCCCAGTTAACCACTTCGAATACTGCAGCCTATGATTTGCTATTGGGTGACAGGCACAATTTTAGTTTCCTGGCAGGCCAGGAGGCGACTCGGAATGACTACAATTCCTATTATATTTATTCCCCTGATGTAAATCCGGATATTCCTTTTCCCACCACCTCAACATCGGGTGATGACGATGGTGACTATGCCGAATCTACACATACCATGTTGTCATTTTTCGGTATTGTTAATTATGACCTGGCAAAGAAATATTTTCTTAAAGTTCACTTAAGAACAGATGGAAGCTCCAGATTCGGAAAAGAAACAAAATGGGGTACATTTTATTCGATAGGTGCTTCCTGGGTTCTGTCCAACGAATCCTTCATGGAAACACAGAGTTTGTTCGATCTGTTGAAGATTCGTGCCAGTTATGGTATCAACGGAAATGACAATATTGGTGATTACAGCCAATGGGGACTTTACGGCTCGGTACAATATAATGGTGTAGGTGGAATGGCACCCTCCAATTTACCAAATTATGACCTTACCTGGGAATTGAATAAAACCTATAATATTGGAGTTGACTTTGGCTTCTTGCAGCGATTCAGCGGTACGATCGAGTATTATCAGCGCAAAACAACGGATCAGCTGCTGGAGAAACCCCTGTCAAGGACAACAGGATTTGCAAGTTTCCAGGATAACGTCGGAGAAGTGCAGAACACAGGTGTGGAAGGATTGATCAATGCCAATATTATTAATGGTGATCTTAAATGGGATGTAGGTTTCAATATCTCACACAACAAAAGCGAAATTCTATCCCTGTCAAGCGGTGAAACTCAGTTTATTGATGCCGACAATAACCGGATAATCCATAAAGTGGGAGAGAGCATGTATATGTTCTACCTGTTTGATTATGCAGGCGTAAATCCTGTAAACGGAGAGGCTTTGTGGTATGATGCCGATGGAAAAATTACAAACAAATATGCCAAAGCCCGCCAGATTCTGGCAGGTACGCCGGAACCCAAATTAACCGGTGGATTTAGTTCATCCTTGTCATGGAAAGGGATTGCACTCGATATTAATTTTGAGTTCCGGACCGGAAACCAGGTGTTAATCGAGGAAAACCGCTATCTCAATTCTGACGGGTATTTCTGGGGTGCAAACCAGGCCAATACGGGACTAGATTATTGGAAGAAACCGGGTGACATTACACGAAATCCAAAACCATTGGCCGATAATTCCACTTCTTCAAACGGTTATCGCAGTGCACGATGGATGCAGAACGGGGATTACCTTCGTATCAAGAACCTGACCCTTGCTTATATGTTACCATCCAATGTGGTTAAAAAGATGGGTATAGGTAACCTGCGAATCTACGCAAGCGCCATCAATCTATATACATTTCACAAAGTTGATTTCTGGGATCCGGAGCGTGGTGTGGATGGCACAGGATTTGGAATTTATCCGCAAACCAAGAAAATCATGTTTGGCATAGAACTTTCCCTTTAACCCATAAAATTGAAAGCGATGAAAATAAAAAATATACGATTCCTGGGCCTGGGTCTAATCTCCCTCTCGCTGATGTTCTCAGCGTGCGAGGATTTTCTTACCCAAATGCCTAACCTGGATCAGACAAATGAACTTACCCTGTCAACATACAGGGGATTGACCTCCGCAACTGTGGGTGCATACTCACCCTTATATACAACAGACTGGTATGGACGTGATTTCGTGGTAACAGCCGATCTTAAAAGTGGCAATGCCAAGATCAGTCCTGTTACTTCTGGCAGATTTCAAACCGAATACCAGTGGGCAAATGTAGGTACATCAACAATTGATCTATGGTCAAGTGCCTATAATCTTATTTCAAGAACAAATAATGTGATCAATGCACTTCCTGATTTTTCAGAACCTGGCGTAACTGCAGAACAAATCGCCAATTTGAAAGGTGAATGCATGTTCCTTCGTGCACTGGGATATTTTGACCTTGTGCGGTTCTATTCACAGTCATATTCATCAGGAACTGATAATCCGGGTGTTCCCGTGGTGCTGGTTACCGAAATTGGGAAACCTGCACGCAATACGGTTGGTGAAGTATACCAGCAGATTTTGTCAGACCTTACCGAAGCGGAAGGAATATTAATGGAAGACAACATGCATGGGGATGCCGATCCCAAGGGTTGGGCAACAAAAAATGCTGTAAAGGCACTTCTTGCCCGTGTATATCTGTACATGGAAAACTGGCAGGCAGCAGCCAACTATGCCACTGAAATAATCAGTTCAGGCGATTATCAGTTGTATGATGCCACAACCTACACTACATGGGATAATGGTGGTGCCTGGGGCTCCGATGCTGCTTCTGAAATTATTTTCGAAGTATATGGAGCGGAAGGTAACTCCAGTCATGGAAACTGGGAGACGATTTCCTACATTATGTCACCTGATGGATACGGCGATGTGGGTGCTTCGAATGATGTATATAGCCTGTATGTGGACAATGATGTACGTAAACAGTTGTTCACTTCGGTTATCGACTACCCGGGCGCCCTTTGGTCGCTCAAATATCCGGGCAAGAACGGAAACCTTCGTGAAGACAATATTCCCGTATTGAGATTGGGAGAGATGTACCTGATCCGCGCCGAGGCAATCCTGCATGGCGCCACAATCAATGGCGTTGCAGCAGTGGATGATTATAATGCTATCCGTGTACCTCTTGGTTTGGAAGCCGCCACAACAGTTACGTTGAGCAATATTTACGAAGAAAGACGACGTGAGCTTTGTTTTGAAGGACATGAATTGTTTGACCTGGCCAGGACCAAAAGATCACTTACCCGCACCGATTTTGATGGTTCGGTGAATAAGGATGTTCCATTCCCGGACTATAAATGGGCAATGCCTATAATTCAGGGTGAACTTGATGCCAATGAGAATATGGAACAAAACGACGGATACTAAAGATTAATAAATTCACTACCATGAAAAATTCGTATAAACTATTATACATTGTCATGATGGTTGTCATTTTCACATCCTGTAAAAATGATCCCATTATGTTTGATAAGTCAAAGACTTATGTGGCCTTTACCTCGACTTCAGCATCTGTGGTTGAAAATGAAAATTCCCTGGTTATACCTTTAATGGTTGCCGCTTTGACGGGGAGTCCGTCAGTGACTGTAAATTTTGAGGTAAGGACGGAAGGAATTGCCAATCCGGCAATTGAAGGAACCGATTTTACGATTGGATCCTCAGGTTCAGTTGATTTTCCGGATGGATCGGGTATGGCCAATATTACTATACAACCGATTGATAATGATCTATTTACCGGGAATAAATCCTTTGAATTGGTGCTCACCTCTAATTCGAAAAATTATCCGACCGGTGCTGAAAATGTAATTACAGTTACCTTAAAGGATAATGAGCATCCGCTGGCAAAATGGATCGGAACATACGCAGTTGCGGCAGCGAGTTATGGCAGTCCCGGCGCCTGGGATGAAGCATGGTTGGTAACCACTGAACCTGATCCGGATGATGTGAATAACCTGATCCTCAACGGTATAGGTGCTGATGGTTCCCTGCCCGTCAAAGCAACTGTCAATATGGAGGAAATGTCCATCACACTTTCCCCTGGACAATCAATTGGTGATGTTTACGGGTATGGAAATATTGCTGTTTACAAAGGAACGGATGCAGGGGATGATCTCATTCTCGATGAACCCCTGATAGGAGTTATTCAGGAAGACGGCACAATAAATATCGATCTTTGGGGACATCTGATCACAGATGGTGAAAATGCCGGTCTGTTGTGGGATGTTTTTAACACAACCTGGACGAAACAATAAACTGCACCGATTGTTATATGAGGCCCTGGTTATCCGACAATTTCCAGGGCCTTTTTGGTGAAATTGTCCTCATATGGATTAATATTGCATATGTTCTTTATTTCAACTATTTTCAGGAACTAACCGGGATATCATGCGCCGCATTCTTTTTACAGGGATAATCATTTTAAGCTGCTTTTCGAGGGGATATGGTGAGGCAGTCACAGAACTGGATGTCCGTAACGCAGTTCGTTCTTTCGTTGCATCCGCTTTTCCCGCCGGGAATACCTACGGGATCATTGAGATTGTCCCGATGAAAAATGGTACCGAAATTTCAATGTATGCAGTAAATTTAAAACCCGGGGGCTGGGTGCTTGTATCTGCTGATGACAGGGTAATTCCTGTTTTGGGATATTCCCATACAGGTTCGTTTGACACTGCGGATTTACCCGGAGAAGGGGTGGGGGATTGGATCAACCATTATTCAAAATCAATTTCGGGTGCCGGACAGGACAATTCGCTGACAAGAGATACACGATGGGATGGAAATCCCGGATCTCCTCTCCTGAAATCCTCCGCCATTACCCCGGTTGCTCCACTGATACCGGTTACATGGGACCAGGGCAAGAACTGGAATATCTATTGCCCGGTTGATGAATCGGGTCCGGGAGGACACGCCTATGTCGGTTGTGTGGGCGTTTGCATCGCACAGGCTATGTCCTATTATAAATACCCCGCACAACCAATGGGCGACAAAACATATTATCACAGCACCTATGGTACAATTGTACTGCATTATGGCCGCCAGACTCCCTATGAATGGGATTCGATGTCCATGGACACGCCAGACAAGTTTAACAGTAAACTGCTTTATCATTGTGCCGTTTCGGTAAGTATGGATTTTGGTGCCGACGGATCATCAGCACAAACCAGGAATGTTCCAACAGCGCTCGTGAGATATTTTAAATATTTCAGCGGAGCAAAGTATTTGGCGAGGTATGATAACGATACTGCATGGACCAACCTCCTGATAAACGAGCTTTCTTCAGGGAGGCCTGTAATTTACAGCGGTTTTCCCGATGATGACAGTCCTGGCCATGCATTTAATATCGATGGAGTCGACCTCCGCGGTTATTTTCACCTGAACTGGGGTTGGAGCGGAAAATACAATGCATATTACCTGGTGAGCAACCTCAGACCCGGTTCTTTTAGCTTTAACCGAAACCAGGGTGCCGTAATCAATATACGGCCGCCGGTATATCGTCCTACCGATCTGGACCTGACCAAAAAAAACGTTAAAGAACGGATGCCGGCAGGGACATATGTTGGCAGGCTTAA
>JBGSSA010000058.1:0-11560 GCA_041737295.1 Bacteroidales bacterium
CAGAACCAATGATGTCGCAGCAATGCTGCTGTCATTTTTTATTTGCTTCCGCCATCAAAAGCACAGGAAGTGCTTTCATGACTACAGCAAATAAAAAATGCCCCTGAAGGGGCATCATTGGTTCTGTGATCTGGCTGGGATTCGAACCCAGGACCCCATCCTTAAAAGGGATGTGCTCTACCTGCTGAGCTACCAGATCGAATTAATGGATTCCTGCTCTTTTTAAAGAAGTGCAAATATAGTATCTAATTCCTAACGGTGAAAAAATAACCCTACAATTTTTTAACATAATGTTAGTATAATAGTTGATTTATTTTCAGGATGGATGGAACAAAGCATCGGAATCACCGTAAAATGAATGTATCATTTTTCAAATTATTAACAAAAGTCCGGTCACAAATTAAATTAAAACCAAAACTTGAGCATCATGAAAAAAGTAAATCGATTGAGAATTGCATTCATTTTATTCACTGTTCTTGCCTTGCAGCCTATATGCTATGCCCAAATCGAGGAAATAGGCAGGTTTATGGCCGGTGGTCCGCATGATGCCGAGCTCCTGCTGGAACCCTATGTGGCACCGGCTCTCAATGCCTTCGGGGCAGCATTGGGCGGTGGATGGTACAATAATGGCGAACCCCATAAACTGGGAGGTTTTGACATTACCTTCACTTCCAATATTGCGATCATTCCCGGAAAATATGAAAAGTTTACCATCGATGAGTCGAAACTGGATGTACTGCAATTGGCCGATCCGGCAGATAATATTACACCGACTATCGCAGGTGATAATGAAGAGGGCCCTCAACTTGTATATAATTATGAGGGATTTACACAGAATGCTTTCCGCATGCCCGAAGGATTAAATACCAACTATGTTCCAACACCTATGGTTCAGGTAGGGATCGGACTCATAAAGGGCACCGAGGTGCTTGTCCGCTATATGCCCGATATTAGCTCCCGGGGGAATGAGATCGGATTTTGGGGTATTGGCGGCAAGCATAGTCTGAAACAATGGATACCCGGATTAAAGAAACTCCCTGCATTACAGCTTTCAGTCATGTATGGCTATACAAAGCTGCATGCAAATGTGGATATAAATATTACACCCAATGAGATCGGCGCAGGCGGACTGCCAGGTGCAACAGACAGTGAATGGGACAACCAGTGGATGACCCTTGTTACCCAGAGTCATACTGCCAATCTTATCGTTTCAGGAAATTTCCCTGTGGTGTGCGTATATGGAGCGGTCGGTATTGTTTCTTCAAAAACCAATCTTAAGCTCGAAGGAGATTATCCAATGATCAATATTGATGAAGGAGGACCTTTTGTAGATGCATTGAATGACCCGATCGATATGGAAATTAAAAACCAGGACGGAAGTGTGACCAAGCCCAGGCTGAATGCCGGGGTACGATTTAAGTTGGCTATTGTCACCATTCATTTCGACTATAGCTGGGCAAATTATAGTGTATTTACCGCCGGACTGGGTTTCAGTTTCAGGTAATCATTCATAAAAAGGTATCATTTACCGCTAAGGCATTATGATAAAGGCCTGTTGGAGAGATCCGGCAGGCTCTTTTTATTTGTTGATCTGTTGATTTTTTAGGCTGAAGGCTGAAGGCTAAAGGCTGTTAGGAGTCTTGTCCCGAAGAGGAACCGACTGCACGACTGCACGACTGCATGACTTTTTTATTTATTGCCCCCAACAGGATAATTCCAGAAAGCATGCCCATAAACCGCAGAACTGCAGAACTTCTTCCCCCTAAAACCCAAATCCAATTCTGAATATCGGGTTACTATAAGGGGAGTAGGCATTATTTGTTACGTCCCATAAGATAAGCACGGAAACATTGAATTTAGAGCCGATAGCCTGGCTCAGGCCGCCGCCAACCAGAAAATTGTCTATCCACAAACGATTTTCGTCTAGCTGCCCTATATGGTAATTGTAGGGTTCCACATTAAGAACCTCATTTTCCATGTGCAGGATCAGGTTTCCGATTTGAAAGTTAGGATTGATATCCGTACTTCGCAATACGGTAAAGGAAGCAAGTACTTTGCCTCCGTACATGGAGCTTTGGTAATTGTAATATTTATCATTTTGATATATATACATCGGGCCCAGTCCAACGGTTAGTCTGTCTGTCAGCCTGTAACCAATGGCAGGGGAGACATTGATATAGGTATAGGTTCCCAAGCTCAGACCGATATCACCGCCGAATACAAGCCGGTCGCTGAATTTCGGTTTTTCCTTAACGGGTTTTTTTGTACCCTCAATTCGAACTGGTTCCTCAACCTGGGCAAACAAGGTGAAGGAACAGAGAAGTAAAGTTATTACGGTTACTATACGGCTGGTTATCATACTTCTTTGTTATCTTTATCATGTAATCCGGTCAAAAATACAAATTCAAAAGCAATTTTCATATGGTAATAGTAATCACAGGAGCGAGCCGCGGAATTGGATTTGAGACCGCAAAATATTTTGCCCGCAAGAAAGATGCCGAAATTTTCGCATTATCACGCAATAAGAAGGGTTTGGGACAATTAGCCTCAGAATGTGCCGGTTTGAACAAGACTTCGGTCCTTCATCCCATGATTTTTGACCTCGACGACTTCCTCGACAATCCCGGTTCGTTGATTAAAAAATTTCGCCCGCAGATACAACATATCGACATTCTCATCAATAATGCCGGTGTCCTTATAAACAAGCCGTTTCAACAGATGACCCTGGATGAAGTAGAACGAATTTTCAGGGTGAATATTTTTGCTCCTTCCATTCTTATCCGCGAATTGATGCCTTACATGGGCAGGAATGGTATGACACATGTGGTGAATATCAGCAGCATGGGCGGATTCCAGGGAAGTGTCAAGTATCCTGGTCTGAGCTATTACAGTGCAAGCAAAGCAGCACTGGCATGCCTTACAGAATGCCTGAGCGAGGAATACAGGGACTTGTCGATAGCATTTAATTGCCTGGCGCTGGGTTCAGTGCAGACCGAAATGCTTGAAGAAGCTTTTCCGGGTTACAAGGCTCCTCTTCTACCCGAAGAAATGGCGGAATTTATTGGACATTTTGCTCTTACTGCGCATAAGCAGATGAGGGGGAAGGTTATACCAGTGTCCCTCGTAAATCCTTGATTAAGTTGGTGGTTGATGGTTGTTAGTTGATAGTCCTATCAACAATCAACTAACTACTTCATCATTTCATCCTTCTCCCTGTCCCTTGAATCCCAGCATGGCAGCTTCACATTCACCATAGTGGATTCATCGTATTCCTTTGGCTTGATCTCGCCTTTCAGCACCATCAGCCCGTTCATGGCAAGTGCATGCATTTCATCTTCACCGGGATAGATCACAACAGGGGCGATGAATGAGACCATCTTTTTGATGTACTCTACTACCATCGGGTTATGTGAAATGCCGCCGGTTAAAATGATGGCATCCACATCGCCGTGAAGCACGGCACACATGGATGAAATTTCCTTGCCGATCTGGTATGACATGCCATCCTGTATCAGGCTGGCTTTTTCATCACCTTCCTGTGCCAGCAGTTCCACTTCGTATGCGCTGTTGGTCCCCAGGTAAGCCACATACCCTCCTTCGCCGGTGATCATCCTCTTCATTTCATCCAGGGTTATGGTGCCGTCATAACACAACTTCACGAGCGCTCCGGCAGGGAGTGTTCCGGAACGTTCGGGAGAAAAAGGCCCTTCCCCGTCCAGTGCCTGGTTTACATCAATTACCTTTCCCTTGCGATGGGCCCCTACTGAAACTCCGCCACCCAGGTGGGCAATGACAAGGTTCAGTTCTTCGTATTTGCGGTTCATCAGCCTGGAATACGCGCGGGCTGTAGCTTTTTGATTGAGCGCATGGAAAATGGAAAATCGCTGGAACCTGGGATGGCCTGCAATTCTGGCCACATCCTGCAATTCATCCACAACCACCGGGTCAGCAATAAAAGCTTTGCAATTCGGAAGGTCTTTTGCAATTTCTATCGCGATCAACCCCCCAAGGTTGCTGGCATGTTCGCCCATCACCCCTTCGAGCAGGTCGTGCCGTAACCGTTCATTAATATTATATACCCCGGATTCAATCGGGTGAATCAATCCGCCACGTCCCACAATCACTTCAATATTTTCAATATCAAGGTGCGAATTCCTTAATTCATTCAAAATGATATTCTTCCGGAATTCATGCTGATCGCTGATACGTTTGTATTTTGAAAGCTCCTTCGGATCATGAAGGATATTTTTCAAAAAAACAGGTTTCGCATTAAAGTAAACCGCAATTTTTGTAGAAGTTGATCCGGGATTGATGGCAAGAATTTTATGATCCATACCTCAGTTTTTATACGTTTGTACCGATGATAACCTCATGCCATGGCAGCAGCAAGGGCAATGGAAAAAAATTTACTTTTGTCGGAATCGGATCTGGACGTTAATACTACCGGAACTGATGCGCCGACGATCATTGCTGCAGTTATAGCCCCCCCCAGGAAGATCAGGGATTTATACAGAATATTTCCTGATGTGATCTCAGGTACCAGCAGGATATCTGCATCTCCGGCTACTTCCGATTCAATTCCCTTATGATGGGCCGCTTCGGCTGAAACCGCATTGTCAAGGGCCAGGGGTCCATCAATCACACAACCCTTTATCTGGTTTCTTTTTTGCATGGCCACCAGCATGGCTGCATGGGTGGTGGCTTCCATTTTTGGATTGACTGTTTCAACGGCAGCCAGGATGCCTACTTTTGGCAGAGGGACACCCAGACGGTGCAGCGCTTTAACTGCATTATTGATAATCCCGGCTTTCTCCTGCAGGTCGGGACTGATGTTTAATGCTGCGTCAGTTATACAGATGATTTTGTGATAATAGGGGGACTCAAAAAAAGCGATGTGGCTTAACAGGCTGCCTGACATAAGTCCATTCCCCTTGTCAAGTACTGCTTTCATCAGCATACCCGTGGGAATCATTCCTTTCATCAGGATACAGTTTTTCCTGTCCCTGGCTATGCCTGCAGCGAGGTTACAGGCTTGCTGGTTATCAGTTGCCGGAATAATCTCTATGGTTGAAATATCAAATCCTGCCTCTTTGGCAATTTCCTTGATCTCTTCAGGATTGCCTACAAGTACAGGGTTCACCAAACCTGCGTCAGTTGCGGATTTTACCGCGAGAAGCACATCTTTGTCCTGTGCCACGGCAACTACCAAAGTCCTCCGGCCTTTCTTGGCCGCCATTCCTACCAGATCTTCAAGCCTTTTCACATCAGGTTAAAATTGATGATTACTTCATCTCATTAACAATTCTCATGGTATCTATGGCAATAACAAGTTCTTCATTTGTGGGAACTACCATCACTTTCACCTTTGCACCTTCTTTACTGATCACCGCTTCTTTAGAACGTAAACCGCCGTTCTTTTCATGATTCAGATCGATACCGAGAAATTCAAGCCCCTGGCATACTTCTTCACGGGTTTCGGGTCCGTTTTCCCCAATTCCCCCGGCGAACACAACGATATCAACGCCACCCATGGCGGCGGCATAAGCACCGATGTATTTTTTCACCCTGTAATGATACATATCGAGCCCGAGTATAGCCCTTTCATTCTTGTCTTTGAAAGCAGCATCTTCAATTTCGCGCATATCCGAAGAAATCCCTGTAACTCCAAGCATACCGCTCTGTTTATTAACCAGGGTTCCCACCTGTGATATGCCGATCTCTTCCTTGTCCATTATATATGTGAGTACTCCAATATCCAGGTCGCCTGAGCGGGTTCCCATGATAAGTCCCTCAATTGGCGTGAATCCCATGGATGTATCGATGGATACCCCATTCTTTACAGCTGCCATGGAGGCCCCATTCCCAAGGTGGATTGTAATGATTTTCTGCGTTTTAATATCCACATTTAATATCTCACAGGCTCTTTTGCTGATGTAATAATGACTGGTGCCATGATACCCGTATTTTCGTATACCGTATTTTTTATAAAGAGAGTAGGGGATGGCATACATGAAAGCATGTTTAGGCAGGGTCTGGTGAAATGCAGTATCAAATACTGCAACCTGGGGTTTGCCCGGCATAAGCAGCTTGATTGCATATACACCTTTCAGGTTGGCCGGATTATGGAGGGGAGCCAGGTCAATATACTTTTCAACTTCAGCCTGCACCTCATCAGTTATTAATGCGCTGGTACTGAACTTTTCACCACCGTTTACAACACGATGTCCGACTGCATCGATCTCATCCAGGGACTTTATACATCCGTGTTTGCCACTTGTTATGATACCAAGAATGTATTCAATTCCTGTCTGGTGATCCAGAATCTCCCCGTCAAACCTCACCTTATCGCCATTTTCCTTCTCAAGCTTAACAAATGAACCTTTTATTCCTACTTTTTCCGCAACGCCCTTTGCCATGGTGATATCCTTTTGCATATCAAACAACTGAAACTTAATGGATGAGCTGCCGCAATTCAAAACTAATACCTTCATAATGTATCCTTGTTTATCTTTTATTTCAATAATCCGTTCCTTTTGCTTATCCGATCTTTCTTCCGCTTTCATCATATACATAAAATCCCTGTCCGGATGACCGGCCATACTGGTGCGCCCGAACATGCCGCTTTATGATGGGAGAAGCCTTGTATTTGATATCTCCGAACTCACCGTACAGGTTATCCATCCACCGTTCAACTTTGTCGAGACCAACCTTATCGGCCAGTTCGAAAGGTCCCAGTGATAATCCAAGGCCAATTCGCATTGTTGTGTCAATATCCGCTTTTGTTCCGACACCCTCCATCAGTATTTCACAGGCTTCGTTCACCATTGTAACAAACATTCTTATGCTGATAAGTCCGGGTGATTCCTGCACAGGCACCAGTTCTTTACCGAGCATGGTGACAAACTTGCTCACTTTATTAAAGACTTCATCAGAGGTATACAGGCTTCTGACAACCTCGATCATTTTAGCACCGGGGGCATTGGTAAGAAAATGCAGACTTACGCACCTATCCTTATGCTCCAGTTCGGAAGATAATTCAGTAATGGCAATTGTTGTGGAGTTGGTGGCTATGATCGTATCCGGCTTAGTGAATTTTTCAATATTCTTGAACACTTCCTTGCGGCATGTTACACGCTGTTCACGAGTTTTTGAACGGATAGCTTCAATGACAAGGTCACATCCTTCAAGATGCTCATATCCGACGAATCCTGTGATCCTCGAAAGAATCGCACGCTTTTCGCCGGGCGTCATTCCCCAACGGCCGATCATATTATCCAGTTCTTCTTCGATCCTGCAAAAGGCAAAACTTACCTTTTCCTCAGAGAGTTCGATAAAGATCACTTCCAGTTCTTTCTGGCTAATAAGCAGGGCAATATTCTGTCCCACCGTTCCGCAGCCAACAATACCTACCTTTGAAAACAAGGTAGCTGAACGGGATTTCTGACTAAGACCGTAATTTTCAATCGATTCAACAATCAACTCTGCCATAATCTCTATTTTGAATTTATTTTTTTACTTTATTACCGATTGCCTGGTTCGCGGTAATCGCCACCAGATCAACAATATCTTCAACTGAACAACCTCTTGAAAGGTCATTGATCGGCGCAGCCATTCCCTGCAAAACCGGTCCGATGGCTTCCGCATGACCGAGTCTTTGCACCAGTTTGTAGCAGATGTTGCCACTCTCCAGACTCGGAAAGATCAGAACGTTTGCCTTGCCTGCAATTTCGCTTCCGGGGGCCTTTTTCAATCCTATTGAAGCCACGATCGCTGCATCTGCCTGCAATTCACCGTCTATTTTAATATCCGGGCTCATTTCCTTTGCCATTCGGGTTGCGTTTACAACCTTGTCAACCATTTCGTGACTGGCGCTTCCCTTGGTGGAAAAGCTGAGCATAGCAATTCTGGGCTCTATGCCGGCGATTGACCGGGTTGTTTTTGCAGTAGCCACCGCAATTTCAGCAAGCTCTCTATCGGTTGGATTGGGATGCACGGCGCAATCGGCAAATACCATCAGTCCATTTTCTCCGTATTCCTTGTCCTTTAAGAACATAAGAAAGGCCCCTGAGACGACGCTTATGCCGGGCAATGTTTTAACATACTGAAAAGCCGGCCTCAACACATCACCGGTGGCATTGTCTGCACCTGCCACCTCACCGTCTGCATCACCATATTTGATCATTACCGTTGCATAATAGAGCGGATTATCAAGCTGCTGTAATGCCTGGTCAATTGTAAGTCCTTTCGACTTACGAAGTTCAATCATCATCTTTGCATAGATCTCACGTTTTTCGCTGGTGAGGGGATCAATCAGAGTGGCCTTTCCGATATTTTTTAATCCAAGGCTGGCAGCCTGTTTTTGAATATCCTGCGGCTTTCCAAGAAGTATGATTTCAGCGGTTCCATCCTGCAAAATGCGATCAGCCGCTTTCAGCGTGCGTTCTTCATAACTCTCAGGCAGTATGATCCGCTGTTTGTTTTTCCTGGCATTTTCCTTGATCTGATCAATCAAATTCATTGTATATCTATTATTTAAGTTAAAAATGTATATATAAATGTAGCGAAAAAGAAAGACTTCGTTGCAAAGGAAACAATAATTTGTCGCTTGGAATCTAGAGGTCTGAAAATTATGTTATTTTTTTTTCAACTATGATGATAATTATCAACAGCGGGGATACCGGCTTAATGATCGTACTGGGTTAATTATTAGCTTTGCGGTGTTCCGGATTATTAAACAGAAAAACGCAATTGAACATTATCTGATGAATACTTCCACTAACATACATCCGCTTGATCAGCTGGCAAAAGAAATGGCCGGTGACCTTTTTCATGACCTTACACACCGGCTTTTATATGCAACGGATGCCTCTGCTTACAGGGAAATTCCTGTCGCCGTTGCCATGCCACGCGATGAAAAGGACATTCAACTGCTTATCCGTTATGCGGCAAAATACAGGACAACCCTTATTCCCCGCACAGCCGGCACCTCGTTGGCCGGGCAGGTAGTGGGAAATGGAATTATCGTGGATGTTTCGAAGTATTTTACGCGGATTCTCGAAACTAATACGGCTGCCGGATATGTACGAGTGCAACCCGGGGTTATTCTCGATGAACTTAACCTGAAACTGGCAGAACAGGGAGTATTTTTCGGCCCTGAAACATCCACGTCAAACCGGTGCATGATTGGCGGTATGGTAGGAAATAATGCCTGCGGGGCACATTCCCTGATTTACGGAAGTACACGTGATCATTTACGCAATGTGAGGGCAGTACTAAGCGATGGATCCGTGGTTGAATTCAAACCCCTGGAAAAAGATGAATTCAGGGCCAAAACTCTTGGTGACAGCCTGGAAAGTTCTTTATACAGGCACATAGACGGGATGCTGTCCAAAAAAGAAAACAGGGAAGAGATCATCCGCGAATTTCCTGATCCGCAGGTTCACAGGCGGAATACCGGATATGCGCTGGATATGCTGCTCAATACCAGCCCTTTTGAAGAAAATTCGCCCCCATTCAATTTTGCAACCCTGCTGGCCGGGTCTGAAGGCACCCTGGCATTCCTAACCGAAATTGAACTGAACCTTGTTCCACTGCCTCCCAGGACAAAGGGACTTGTTTGTATCCATTTTCATACCCTGGAGGAATCCCTTGAGGCCAATCTCATTTGCCTGAAACATGCCCCGGGAGCCGTTGAACTGATGGATAGTACGATTCTCGCCTGTACCGAGGCCAATATTGAACAGCGCAAAAATCGATTTTTTGTAGAAGGAAAACCAGGCGCCATACTGATTGTGGAATTTGCCCGCGAGTCGATGGAAAAACTGTTGGAAGATACGGAGCGGCTTGTAGCGGAGTTGAAAGTCGCCGGATTGGGATATCATTTTCCATTGGTAACCGGACCAGATATCAGCAAAGTCTGGGCCCTGCGAAAATCCGGTCTCGGCGTTCTGTCGAATATGCCGGGAGATGCAAAGCCGGTATCATTAATCGAAGATACCGCTATCCGGCCCGATTTGTTGCCTCAATATATCCGGGATTTTAAAAAGATCATGGAACAATACAATCTGAGTTGTGTTTACCATGCCCATGTGGCGACCGGGGAATTGCATCTCCGCCCGGTATTGAACCTTAAAGATCCGGCCGATGTGATTTTGTTCCGTAAAGTTGCCACCGAAGTGGCCCTGCTTGTAAAAAAGTACAGGGGTTCGCTTAGCGGGGAACATGGGGACGGACGGTTGCGCGGGGAGTTCATTCCCGTAATGGTCGGAAAACATAATTATGAACTGATGCGGGAACTGAAAAGCACATGGGATCCGCATGGCATTTTCAACAAAGGAAAGATAACCGATACTCCCCGGATGGATACCTCCCTCCGCTACAGGGAATCTGTCTCACCATGGGAAAAACAAACCATCTTTGATTTTTCATCTTCACGGGGACTTCTCCGGCATGCCGAACAATGCAATGGTTCGGGAGACTGCCGTAAAACAGCCATCCTGGGAGGTACCATGTGCCCGAGCTACATGGCATCGCGTGATGAAAAAACAACTACCCGCGCGAGGGCAAATTTGCTTCGCGAATACCTGAACGATACCGGCAAGGTGAAATCGGTAGACATTAACTCGGTTTACGATATCCTGGACCTATGTCTATCCTGCAAAGGATGCAAATCGGAATGCCCTTCCAATGTGGATATGGCCAAACTCAAGGCAGAGTTTTTGCAGCATTATTATGATAAAAAAGGGATTTCATTGCCAGTATGGCTGATTGCCCATATCGGGAAGATCCATAAGATAAATTCACGTTTTCCGGCTGTTTACAATGCCTTGTTTTCAAATGATTTTATTTCCGGTATTGTTAAGACTGTCCTGGGATTTGCCGCTCAGCGGAAAATGCCGTTGTTGTCGTCAATAACATTCGAAAAATGGCTAAAACAGAATGGCTACGCAAACGGAAAACAACAAGCCACTTCGGACAGCAAGCCTGAAGTTGTCCTGTTTTTGGATGAGTTTACGAATTTCCTGGATGCGGAAAAAGGGATTATAGCCGCTAAGCTGCTCTCCCATCTGGGCTATAACCTTCATTTTGTTCCTGCTGCAGAAAGCGGCAGGACATATATCTCGAAAGGCCTGTTGAAGAAAGCGCGGAAAATTGCCAATGGCAATATCCGGAACTTTTCACAAATTCTGAATGATAACAAATTTCTTGTAGGTGTTGAACCTTCTGCCCTGCTGACCTTCCGGGATGAGTATCCTGAACTGGCCAGTGCCGGTTTGCGTGATGATGCCAGGAAGATTTCAAAATACTGTTTCACAATTGAAGAATTCATAGCCAGGGAATTTGAGGCAGGCCGCATACGAAGGGATCAGTTCACCAGTGAAAAACTGCATATTCACCTTCATGGTCATTGCCAGCAAAAAGCAATTGCCTCTACCCAGCCATCAAAAATTATGCTCACAATTCCGGAAAACTATACGGTAGAAGAAATAAAATCAGGATGTTGCGGCATGGCGGGAGCGTTTGGCTATGAAAAAAGACACTATGACCTTTCCATGAAAAT
>JBGSSA010000150.1:0-13023 GCA_041737295.1 Bacteroidales bacterium
TAATAGCGGCTGTATTGATTCCGTTTATCCGATGTTCCAAGGTTTTGAACCTTAACCCGATACAGCGTCAGTTCATTCCAGGTTCCTACCTGTTCCATAAATGCCAGATTTTTTGTGGGTTTGTTATCTTCAAAAAGGCGAAGTTTTACATATAACTTCCCGTTTTGCGAAAAAGAGCTGATATCCTTGAAATCGACTTCAATTTTCTGTCCGTCTTCAAGGATTGCATCTGCCTTTCCAACTTTAAGACTGATGTCTTTGCATTCTATCTTTCCTTCGCTGGTTTCCATCCAGTCATCACTGGAAAAAGCGGGCAGGTATACCAATACCGCCACTAAAATGACCAAAATTTTTTTCATAATCTGACCTCCCATTATTATGTATTTAAACAATTGAAGATATAGATCATAAAATATGCCATACAAACCATAAGTTCAGTATATCAGCACATTACTAACAAATCCCTTGTACGGCTTTTGTATATTTCTGAACATTAAACGTGCGAAATCGTACAGATGTCGCCCTTCGGGCTTGGGGGCAAAAACCTAAGCGGTCTAAAAGGATACTCTTGGGGCGCGGCTGGTCTCCGGATCACCGGAAACGCCATGGGCATAATTGGTAACGTCCATGGTGACAGGCGTAATTTTTATCAGGACAAATATATCCTGCCAGTTGGGTATGCTTTGCCAGTAGTCACGCTTCATTTTAACCAGCAATTCCTTGTCATCAATTACCTCAGCTGTTCCATTAATTGTAACATAACCGCTTGCATTTTTATGGTCAGCATAATAAACACAGACATTGGGGTTCTTTCTCATATCCTTTACCTTCCGGCTTTTTCGGCCGGTCGCGAACCAGATCACCATATCATCGCCCAGGGGGAAGGGATTCATCGTCCGCACCTGGGGGAGTCCAATTGAATCAATTGTGGCCAGGGCGCAAAAAGGAGTTGACAGCATGATCTCACGGGCAGCCTTTATCAAGGTATCTTTTGGAAAAGCAGTCTGCTGGTTTTGGGCCATCCCGTTCAGTGAAAGGAATACCAATAAAGCCATGAGAATGCCAAGGCGATTTTTTTTAATGTAGCTGTTTTTCATATGTATTTGAGTTTAGAAAGAAATTTCCCCGGGATGAAGGTAACAGATTTAAGAACCACTAATATTCCAGACCTGTCAGATGGCATATACCCTATCTGCATCATGCCCTGTATCGGATACTATTGATTGTTGAATTCATTGAAGATTGAGAACCGGCATTATTCTGAATTATATATTTCATCCAGGATATTCAATCGCTGGTGATAATAAAAATAGTGCGAAAGCGCATCATCAAAAGGCACTCTTTCAAGATTTCCGGCAATTTCTTTGTGGATGATCTTCATGTTTCCGGGCTCCATCAAATTGATCTTTTTTATGATGTAATAATGTCTTGCTGTTTCCTTTATATCTCCGGTATGGGCATAGTTACAGATCATCAGTAAAAATTTGAGGTTGTTGTATTCCTTGTGTCGAAAATTCATCCGAACCTGCTTTATATAGTAATCTGATTGTGGATAATCCTTGCTAAGATAATACTCGGCTGATTTCAGCAATAGCACCAGATGTGTCGCCATTTTGAAGTTAATTTTGGCTAGACTTACATCAACCTGAAGACTGTCCTGAGGAAGACCCGTACTACCTAACTGAATACACGCCCTGTTTAATTTTATCAAGGTATTGATATCCTGGCCAAAAGAGTTCCCTTGTAAAAATGTAAAAATCAAACTGATAAAAAATATCCTTTTAAATTGCCGGCTAAATAAACCCATGACAAACGCGTTATTTATTTAAATAGAAATTATCTGAGCCGATTCCCAAATCAAACCTCCCCTCGGACACGGTTATTGGTTCGTCCCTAATGACGGCCTGAAATTCAAAGTATCCCGAAAGTATAGCCTCAACGGGTCTTTTATCTACACTGAGGTTTTGAACTCTTTTGAAATAAAGACTGCCGCTTAGGATTTTTACCGGAATTTCAATGGAATACTCAAATAACTGCACCCTGCATCGGGGATCATCCAGGTCAATTATTGTATCATTCAATGCAACAAGGTCCCCGAATTGTTCCGGCGTAAATCCTTCCAGGGTGAATGTCAATGACATCTCCGAATAGTAGGTATAATAATCATACCGTCTTTCACCTTCCAAAATCAACTGCATGGCCGTGTCTGATGAAAATACCTTTGATGGTACCTGGGCATCAGTTGACACAAATATTTCCCTGTCATAGAAAGCCCCGAAGGTATTGTAACCCCATTCCGAATAGGCTGGCAATTCGGGCGATTCGCTATCGGGAATGAACACGGATTTCTTGAGTTCATTTTCTTTGCTGCAATCTGCCAATAGCATGAATAGCAATATGGGTATGATGATCCGGCTTGATTTCATTTTGCTTTGCATTTAATGGGTACCTGGAAGTTCAATTGGAATCCACCGCCAAATAGTGGATGCAACAATCCGGATGAATGGGACGTGAGTATAAAATATGGAAAACAGGCTTCAATACTCACCGAAGGTTTTTGGTCTGTGCCAATTCGAAATCCAGCACCGGAATACATCGCAAAACTTACTGCTCCGGGTTTCTCCACCTGGTCGGATATATCTTTCTCATAAATCTCCATGAGCGGATCTTTAAAAACAACATTGGTGCTTGTATTCACCCGAAAATTTATTTCTGCACCCAATTTGACATAAAGCAATAATGTATGTGGTCTCTTGGGGAGTAAAAATCTGATTTCCAGTGGTATTCCCAGGTAATCGGTTTTTTGAATGATCTCCCTTATTTTCAGGAATTCCGTCTCTGTGCCTTCCTGGCGATAGAGCCAGTAAAAATAATTTATGGTGCTGCCCCAATATTCGTCTTTTCCTACAGTACTGTTGTATTGCGAAAAACGTATACCCCCCTGTAATCCGAATCTGTCATTCAAGGAGAATATTTCAGATTTCACACCCGCGTACCAGGCCCAGGATAAACTGGTAAGGCTGCTGGTTGAAAAACCCAGGGTGTAGGAGGGTATATCTCCCCGGATTAAATCCATGTCCGATATTTCACTTTCAATAAATTTCATGCCTGATTCCATACCAACATACCTGAGTCGGGTGTTTTGTGAAAACGAATTGCAATAAGGTATAATCAGAATAAAAGCCAGTGCGAAACACCTGAATCTTATCATGGTGATTTTCTTTTTATAATCAATTACAGCCGTCTGCCATTCTGGAAGATGGTTTAAATCTGCCTGGGGTTGCGTCCGCAACCAGACATTTTTCTAAAAGTAATGAAAACCTGCTTACCTGAACACTTGATATCTCATTTTTACTTGTGATCAAGCCAATTTGTACTAATTTAGTCATCACCAAATGGTTGCATATTTCTTATGGGACGAAGGTGGGTTATCGGTGATATTCATGGCGCCAATAAGGCGTTGATCCAATGCCTGGATAGGGCGCAGTTCGACAGGCAGCAGGATCTGCTTATTTGCCTGGGAGATTTATGCGACCGCTGGCCGGAGGTAGATATGGTATTTGATACCCTGCTGACAATTAATAACCTCGTCCTGCTCCTTGGAAACCACGATGAATGGGCGATGGAATGGTTCATTAATGGCATCGCACCCCATATCTGGATCACACAGGGTGGCAACAAAACAATTGAATCGTATTCACTTGAAGTGCCGCAAAAGCATATTGCCCTGCTTAAGAATGCGCTGCTTTACTATGAAATGGACAATAAACTGTTCGTTCATGCCGGCTTCAATCCACTGGCAGATATCAGCAAACAGGACCGCAACATGTTGTTATGGGACAGGTCATTCATAAGAACAGCACTGCATCATAACCGGCATGATGAGCATCATAAACTGACCCGCTACGATGAAGTATACCTGGGCCATACACCAACCCTTAATTTTGGACAGGCAAAACCGATGAAAATTTGTGAAGTGTACCTGGTTGACACAGGTGCCGGATGGAAAGGCGGCGTATTATCCATCATGGACATCGACACCAAGGAGTATTTCCAAAGCGATCCGGTTGACCAGTTGTATACCGGTTGACCTGGTCTCTTACAGGACTACTACGGATATATACAACACACCTGCCGTCTCATAAACAATTTCTTTCCAGCCACGCAGGGATTTATACCAGTTATGAGAAGCAATCTTTTTGTCCTGGCATGCTATGACCCCTAATTCCGCTGAGTTCCCAAAGGCTTTTTTAAAGGAAACGAAGCTTCTCCTTGCATGAGGTCCCACGGTAAAAATAGTGACTGACCTGCCTTTGTCCATGTTATTCTTTTCAAGCCATTGTTTGACTTCCAGTGCACTTGTGTACGTCTTAGAACGGATTTTATGATCGGTTTCTACCGCAATTACCAGTGAATCAGGGATTCCGGCCATAATTAGATAGCTGGCTGCATCCGATGCGGTAGATCTGTTGAGGTGCCTTCTAAAGACGAATTTTCCTTCCTTTCGGCCATACAAGAATACCTGATTGCTGTTGGCAGACAGATAATGACCATTTATACCGGTGGCATAGATGAATAAATCCCGGTCACTGTGTGAAGTATAGGCATCATTATCGAATTCAATGACAATTGAATCAGGAGGCGAAGATAATTTAACATTGTGTTGAATCGTTTCTTTCCGCTTAGCAGCATAACGGTCCGCAATCAGTACCGTATCTGCAAAGAGCTTATAATGGGCATAGAACCCCTCACACTTACTTCCCCTGATGATGAGCGGGATGGAATACAGACTGTCAGTTTCAACGCTCATAAGCTGTGAGGTTTTAAACACTATTTTTCCATTCTGTCCCATCTGAAACCCTTTCCAGTAAGGGAATCCTGTTGTGATCAGCAGTCTGTACCTGTTATTTATAAATTCTTCTTTTGCCTTTAATAGCATATCTTCTGACAGCCAGCCCTCTACCACCAGGATGTCCGGCCTGACTGGCCTTGAAATGCTTAAATATTTATAGGCGATAAACAGATAGACGGCCGGGATACAAAAAAGAAACAGAAGAAATCCATATTTCCAACGTTTATGGTTCTTCTGTTTCATGATATTATCATCAGTTTATACCTGATCAGGCAGCTTTTTTCTTTCTGTGGAACAGCCGGTAAAGAAATCCTGCTTTGTCATCAGTATAATAATTATGGTCATATCCGTATTTGAAAGCATCACGTTTAACGTTCAGGTCATTGATCAGGATAGATATATTGGTGAACTTATTTGAGACAAACGACTTGATGGCATTTTTGAAAGCCTCGCGCATAGTTTTATCAATGCGGGCGACAAAAATATTCAGGTCGGCATTTTTCATCAGCATCTGGGTTTCTGTCAGAATTCCGGCCGGGGCTGAATCGATAATGATATAGTCATACATTTCCTTCAGCTTGTCGATAAGTTCAGCCGTACGCTCCGATCCGATGAGTTCAGCCGGATTGGGTGCGGCCGGACCAGCAGAGATCAGGTCGAGGTTCGCGATATGGGTCGGAACAATGATATCTTCGAGGTTGGCCTTGTCAATTAAAAATGTACTTATGCCAATAATATTACTTGATCCAAATGCCTGGTGGATCTTAGGCCGGCGCAAATCAAACTCAAGCAATACCGTGCGGTGTCCATTGAGTGCAAACACTGAGGCAATGTTTATCGAACAGAATGTTTTGCCTTCTCCACTGCTTGTTGAAGTGATCAGCAATACCTGCCGCTTTCCACCCTCTGAAAAGAACTGGAAGTTCGTTCGGACAGCCCTGAAGGATTCAGATACAGATGAATTGGGATGATCGTTGACAACCAGTTTTGAACGGTGAAAGTTGTGAAATACCATTCCAAGGATAGGAAAACCGGACAGGTTTTCAACTTCTTCGGCACCGACAATTTTAGTATTGAGCAGGTCTCTCAGCATAATAAATGATGTCGGCAGAAAAAGGGCAAGCATAATGGCAATCAGGTAGTTCAGCAGGCTTTTTGGAGATACCTGGCGCGCGATAGCCATAACAGCCGGATCAATTATTTCATAATCGGGCATACTCGAAGCCCTTGAAATCTGTGCCTCCGACCTTTTCTGCAGCAGGAAAGTATAAATCGCGTCATTCAACTTGAATTTACGCTCAATACCTCTCAATTGAAGCTCTGTTTTTGGCATCTGGGATATCTGACCCGACGCCTTGTTCATCCGGTAATTGATCTCGTTCAATGAAATATTCAGTGTATTCAGCGTATTTTTCACAGTTTCCCTGATCGTCTTCTTTGTGTTTTCAATACGGATGTTTACATCTGCAAGGTACAGATTCTGCTGATTGGCGTTGTTATTCAACAGGCTTACCCTTTCAGCGTTCAGGCTGATTAACTGGGTAACCAGTGATGAAAGTAAGGGATCTACCACATTCATTGAAGAAGGAGCGGCGATGTCGTTAAACTGGTCATTGGTCTCCAGATAGGTATTTAAATACTGATAGTATTTCTTCTGTATGTCGATGATGGCCTTTTCATTTTCCAGCTTGTTCAGCTGCTCAAACACTTGCTGACCCTGGAAATTCAGGTCCATAACACCCTGCGATGTTCTGAAATTTTTCAGGGTGGATTCAACAAAATTGAGCGAATCGGCAATATCAGAAATCTGGGTATCAATGAAGTCGATTGTGCTGAGCGCCGTCTTGTTCTTTTTATCCAGACTCTTACCCAGGTAAGCAGAGGTGAGGTTATTGAGAAAATCAGTGACCCGCTGCATGTTTGTCCCACTCAGGGTGATCTTGATGAGGGTGGATGTTTTTGAGGTAGTCTCGGTGGTCAGCGCAGCCTGGTACTGTAATGTCAGGGTATTGATGTTATTCAGATGGAAATACATGGAATAATCCGTTGTATAATCCTTTGTTAAATAGGGAGTTTTTTGAATCCTGAAATTGAAATACCTGGACTTTACTTCATCACCAAATTTAAATCGTTGTTTGAAATTGATTGAACTGGCGTAGGAAACTATCTGATCATCAATATAATTGTAGAGGGGAACATTTTCACCGGTAGCCTCCAGGATGAATTCGTTGTCATTCAAAAAAGTAACAGCAAAAAGAATGTCAATCGCCTGGGGAACGGAAGGATCAATTATTACTTCCAGGGGAGATTTATTATATAATTCGTTTTTTCGTACCAGGGGTGTATTGAAGAGCAGGGTTGAGGTAGGCGTATTTCTATATGAAAAATAGTTTACTTTCAGGTTGGTCTCGTTGATTACCCGCTTGATCAAAGAAAACGATTTGATGATTTCCAATTCGTTATCAATATTTTGCTTCACATTGAACATCCCGAAACTCTGGAAAAGGTCATTGGCGGAATTCATCGGGTTGGCCTTCTCATCCTGGGTAAGGTACAGGGTAGTCGTATTTTTATATTTGATTGGAGAATACCGGTTGATGAGAAAGGTAGCAATGATTAAAATGATGGCAAGAATAATATATAACCTGCGGAATGCGAGCAAGCGTTGGATCACTTTCTTGTAATCAAGATTACTATTGAATATATCCTGTTGATCTTTCATATATAGCAGTGATTATTTTAGAGATTGGGTAATGAGGACAATGGATAAAAGCATGGATACCGAGGTAAGCACAGTGGCTGTCAGGTTAAGGCCGTAATCACGCATTTCACGGTATTTGGCCTTTATAGGGTTAATAATCAGCACATCATTAGGCAACAAATAGTAATATTCAGATGATGCAATATTTTTCCTTGTTATATCAAGGTAAAAATACTTAACTACGTTATCCTTTTCCCTGACAAGCGTAACCTGGGATAAGTCACCGAAACCCGAGGTACCCCCCGCAAAACCGATTGCCTGAAAAACAGTTACTTTTTCATCATAAAATGGATGTTGCCCGGGATTATTTACTTCGCCAAGCACCGTTACCTTATTGCTGACAAAACGCACGATCACCGAAATATTATTAAGGTATACACCGAGTGATTTTTCCACTCTTTCCCTGGCCTCATTGATGGTGAGACCCTTTACGTTGATTTCGCCGATAAATGGCATGCTGATATTCCCTTCTCCATCAACAGCATAACTCAATAATTCATTGTCAATACTATAACTTCTTTCATTAAAGATGGAGTTCGTTTTTTCATCAAGACTAAATATTTTAATATACAAATAGTCGTAGGGTTGAATTTTCTTTTCGGTCCGGTCATTAAAATATTCATTCTTGACCTGAGTTGATGCAGGATCAGCTACATACTTTAATTTTTCTACCGGGGCACATGAGGTGAGCACCAGTAAAAATAGCAGGGAAAAGAAAATAGGATACCCTAATTTATTAACTATTTTTTGCATATGTAGGTAATTTAGTTTTGAAGTAGCTAAATTAAAACAATAATCACACGTAACCAAGCTTTGTTGATTTTGGTACAGGTGAATTAATTGTATATACGAAGGAATTAGTATCCGGTTCCGTAAAGTACGGTTTTTATGGTGCGGATAAAAAGTTCAAAATCCCTTTTTATTGACCAGCTGTCGATATACTGGATGTCAAGCTTCATCCACTTATCAAAAACAACTTCATTCCGGTTGGGTATAATCTGCCAGGTGCAGGTGATTCCGGGTTTCACCGATAATCTTCTTAAATGCCAGCGTTCGTATTTTTCAACTTCAGAAGCCAGGGGCGGACGGGGTCCGATCAACGACATTTCCCCTTTCAATACATTAAATAACTGGGGAAGTTCATCCAATCCTGTTTTTCTTAATACTCTTCCTACTGCCGTGATGCGGGGATCTTTCTTTATTTTAAAAGTAGGACCATCACTTTCATTTTGTGATTCGAGCAGTGATTTCAATTCCTCCGCATTCGAAACCATAGTCCTGAATTTATATATGTAGAATTTTCTGCCCCGTAATCCCACACGTTCCTGTTTAAATACTATGGGGCCTTTTGAGCCAATTTTAATAAAGAAGGCTATTAACAGCATGATGGGCGATAGCAGGAAAATTATGATAAAAGATGTCCAGAATTCACTGAACGATTTCCAGGCAAGTGCCCATGAATTACGAGGGGTATTCCGGAATGTAATGAAAGGGACATTTTCAAAATGAGTAAGATGAGCATTGGAAACAGACATCGGCGACAGATCGGATTGTAATCTGAAAGTCACCCCGATTTCTTCACACATTTCAATCAGGCTCCTGAGTCTCTCCTCATCAATGGTACCCTTGCAATAAATTACCTCGTCGATTATATCCACATCAAGTATACTTTTGATAGTTATCTTGTCAGGATAAATCCGAATGCTTTCTCCGTATTTCTTACGGATCAGGCTGGAGTCGCTGATGATCATCAGAATCCTGAAACCCCACTCCCGGTGCTCCATAATTGAATTGATAAACTTTACCGAGTTGTCATCTGCATATACAATTATATTGCTGATGTTATGGCCACTTGCCCGGTAATATTTAAAAAACCGGAAAGTGATCATGCGGAGTGTATACAGGGATAAAAGATTAACTATTGAAAAAGTAATAATGACGTAGTGACTGAAATTGGTAAGTCCAAAAATGTGTTTATAAAGAAACATCAGAGCGAAACCAATAGCACTGAAATTAATGAAATTAAAAAAAATCGAAACGTGAGACCGGGTTCTGGGGATTTGCGTGAGGTTTGAAGTATATAGCAGGATGGCCCATGTAGGAATAATCAGGCCCAGCATGATCACATAATCTCTGAAAAAGGTGAAATATGAATTATTAATCTTATTGTTAAAATAGTAAGCGAGAAAAAAGGAACAGATGGTAACAATGATATCCAGAAACGCAAACAGTGGACTGAAATCTTTTTTATGCGTGATAACTTTGGTCATGTTTAGTAGAGTTGATTGTAATGGAATTTGGGTCAAAATTAATCAGCAGAACTTACTGGAAGATGTTTTAACGCCATTATTTACAGTTTATTTGACCAAGGGAACTTTTTCGGGGATGTATTCCACCTTGTCTTCAATGGAGGAAAAAGTCTGAGTTTTGCAGTTTTGCAGTCGTGCAGTCTCGGTACCATCCACGGAGTTATGCCGAAGACGCTCCAACCTAACAGCCTACAGCCTACAGCCTACAGCCTGCAGCCCAAGCTATCAACCATCAACAATCAACCATCAACCATCAACAATCAACCATCAACCATCAACTATATTCCCAGATACAAATACATCCAGTCCCTGAACTTCTTTTGCGCAACAATGGATTCCGGCAGATCGGAGTTAATTTCCTGAAACACATGCCACATTCCTTCGTACAGGTCGAGTTTAACAGGTATCCCCGCCTGGTCAAGGGCCTGGTAATGCCTTACGAAATTACTGACAAAAATTTCCTTGGTCCCACCCTGAATCAGGGTTGGTGGAAATCCTTTTGTATAATCTCCATAAACCGGTGAAACATAAGGGTTTTTATGTTCGCCGGCCGGGGCATAGGCAAGAGCTGATTCATTCAGTGAGTTTCCATATGCAATAACGGGATCCTTGCCTTTCAGCGTATGATATGTGTCCCCGGTTTCCGTAATATCTGACCAGGGTGAAATCAGAACCAGCGCAGCTGGCATGGGTATTCCCTCATCACGCATCTTTAAAACGGACCCTGCTGTTAATGCGCCGCCGGCGGAATCCCCATAAATTCCAATATCGGACGGTTTATATCCCTGATCAAGGAGTGCCTTATATACCTGGATTATCTGGTTGAGGATCTGTTGAAATTTAAATTTGGGAGGATTTGTATAATTAACTGATACCACCCGTAATCCCGTAATATCCGCTACGGGAACTGATCCCATTAACGTTGTGCCGGAACTGAACAGCGTATATGCACCACCGTGCAAATAAATCAGTACCTTATTCCTGAATTTCCAGTTTGCCGGCCTTATATCCAATACCGGGGTCCCGCCCATCATGGTATCCTTAATTTGAGCGCGAAAACCCTTTGCCAGGGAATCGTTATATGGCTGCCATTTCTTTTCATTATAGTCCCAGTATTTTTGCCATCCTGCAATATCATTTTCACCCGGATACGCTTCTAATGTATCTTTATAAGGAAAAGCACGTAGAACTTTTTGTGCCTCCATTGACAGGGTGGATGGAACATAATAGTCACCGGGAACAGGCTGATCGTTTTTGATGCAGCCCTGGATTGTCAGGAAAAGAAGTCCGGATAATAAAATAAACCTGGTTGTTTTCATACTGTTAAACGTTAGCAACGGATGTTCAAAATTAAAACATTTTCACAGCATGTTCATGTAAAAGCTTTTGCCGTAGATTTATTTTCACTTATTTAGCATTTAATATCAACCTGACATGGATATTGTAGAATCGCTTGGATTTCGTCTCATTAAAGATAATCTTTCTATAGTTCCTCTTGATCAAAGAGTGCTCATTAATACAATCAGTCCAAATTCATACGGGATAGCTGTTAAGGATCCTCTCATGCACGATGCGCTTGCTAAAGCAGATTACCTTGTGCTGGACGGGATGTATTTCGGACTGGCTCCCCTTCTTTTAAACGGTCAGCGTGTTAAACGATTTGCAGGATGGGACTGTTTCCGTTATTTTTCCGCAAAAATGAATGAAAATCATGGTAAGGTGTTGTTTCTTGGCTCAACTGAAAATACCCTGGCCCTTATCCGTGCAAAATATACTTCAGAGTATCCCCATATTCAGGTGGATACCTACTCACCCCCATTCCGTGAGGTTTTCACCGATGAAGATCTTCAAAAAATGAGAACAGCTATTAATGCATTCAGCCCGGATGTAATCTTTGTGGGGTTGACAGCACCAAAGCAGGAAAAATGGGGATATCAGAATAAGGAATTTCTAAACGTACATGTGATCTGTGCTATTGGCAATGTATTCGACTGGTATGCGGGGAACGCAAAAAGACCGGGTGTATTCTGGCAAAAGGCTGGTCTTGAATGGCTGATCCGCATCTTTTACAGGCCTGAGGTATTTAGAAGAAATATCAGCAATCAAATGTTATTTTTTTGGCATTTATTACTTTATGTATTAAAACTTAAAAAACATGATTAAAGCAGGAATAATTGGTTTGGGGAAAATGGGTATTTCTCATTGCGCCATTGTAAATGCTCACCCCGGGGTAAATCTTGTTGGCGTTTGTGATACGTCGACTTTTGTGCTGGAAGCTTTTAAAAAGTATTCCAATCTGAACTGTTACACCGATTATTACAAGCTTATTGAAAAGGAAACCCCTGATTGTCTTTTTGTGGCCACACCTACACGATTCCATTTTGATATCGTTAAGTATGCGCTTGAAAAAGGGATCCATGTGTTTTGTGAGAAACCTTTTTGCCTTACTGTGCAGCAGGGAAAGGAACTTGTTGAGATCGCTGAACGGAAAAGGCTGATCAACCAGGTGGGATATCATAATCATTTTGTCGGCACTTTCAGGGAAATGAAGCGGCTCATTAAAAGCGGGATTATTGGCGATCTCTATCATTTCCACGGAGAGGCTTACGGACCGGTGGTCACAAAGGAAAAGTCAGGCTCATGGCGCTCCAATCGTGAAGAGGGTGGAGGATGCCTGTTTGATTATGCCTCCCATGTTCTTAACCTGATACAGGAGCTGATTGCCTTACCCGTAGGCGCTTCGGGTACCGTATTGAAAAGTATTTACTCAAAGGGAGTTGAAGATGCTGTTTACAGCACCTTAATGCTCGAAAACGGTTTAAGCGGGCAATTGTCCGTTAACTGGAGCGATGAAACCTACCGGAAAATGTCTACCTCCCTGACTGTGATTGGAAAATCAGGCAAGATTATCTGCGATGCCACTGAATTGAAAATTTACCTGAAGCAGGATGAGCCCTCTGAAAAACTAACACGCGGCTGGAATATAAAATATACCACCGAACTTTCAATTCCGGTTGCTTTTTATTTACGGGGCGAAGAATACAGTGCCCAGATTGATTATTTTATCGATTGCATTGAATCAAACCGGATACCGGAAATTA
>JBGSSA010000161.1:0-1706 GCA_041737295.1 Bacteroidales bacterium
CATGAAACTATCCGATAAAATTCACATTCTTCAAATCGACTTTGAGATTGCCTTATCTCCCGATAAAAAGCTGCCGAGATCAGTAAATGTTATTATAATATTTGGTGAAAGAATTACTCTTATTGATACCGGAGTAAAAGGAAGTGAGAAAATAATTTTTGATTATATCAGGCAAAACGGGCGTGATTATTCAGAAATTGATTCGGTTATTTTGTCTCACTCACACCCGGATCACATTGGCAGTGCAGCCAGGATAAAGGAATTGACTGGTTGCAGGATATTAGCGCACAGGGCTGAAAAAGAATGGATTGAGAATATTGAACTTCAAAATAATCAGAGACCTGTTCCCGGGTTCTTTAACCTGGTGGATACTTCTGTAAAAATCGATGATTTTCTCTCAAATGATCAGGAATTACCAATAGAAGATGGATTGACATTAAAAATCATTCATTCACCCGGTCACTCAAAAGGGTCATTAAATATATTATTCAGGGAAAGTGAGATTCTTTTTACGGCTGATTCCATCCCTTTAAAAAATGATATTCCGAATTACGATAATTATAGTGATCTGATGAAGTCGCTGGCCTCTATTGCAGGCAACAAACAGTATAAAATACTGCTGTCTTCTTGGACACCCCCATTGATGGATCAAAAAGAGATTTCAGGAATATTGGCTGCAGGAGAAGAATATATGAAAAAAATCGATCTGGCTGTACGAAAATGTTATGCTTATAAAAATCCGGAAATACCGGAACCCTGCCAATCAACACTTTCAGAACTCGGATTGCCGCTGTTTTTAGCCGTGCCTATAGTTGACAAAGCTTTTAAAAGCCACTTTTGACAGACTACTGTTGTTCAAAAGTTTTCTCTATCCAGTTAAAATACTCTTCGGTATTATTCATAATACCCATACAGTGAGCGCCTTGCAATTCTAAAAAAAATTTGGGATCGTTGGCCCTTTTGAAAAGCTCCTCCCCCATTTCATAGGGAACCACCATATCAGTCTTGCTGTGGGCAACTAATACAGGCATATGTAATTTTTCAATACTATTTCTGGATTTATATGGAGACCTGACAGTTAGAAAAACAAATGGCCTGATTATAAGAGGAACTTTTGTACGGGCAATATCATTGTGCGATGTGAAAGCGCCCTCAACCATCAGTCCCTCCACTTTATCGGAATTCCGCCTTGCTATTTCTACAGACAGATTTCCACCCAATGACAGCCCCCATAATATGATCTTTCCATACCGGGCATGCAGGTAATTCAAAAACAACTCCGTATCCATTACAACATTCTTGTGGGTCGGTGTGCCGGTAGATTTTCCAAAGCCCTCGTAATCGAACACCAGGATCCGATAATTACGGTTGTAAAAATAGTTGGCATTTTCAGTCCATCGCGTGATGTTTCCGCTATTCCCATGAACCATCAGGATTGTACCTTTTGATGATATTCCGGGATCAAGGAGCAAACCACTTAATGTGTCATCTGTTGTATTAATAACAGACAACTCATGAAAGTCCGGATTTGCTTCATATTTAAGGACGCTATCCCGCTTGGCATCATAAAAGAAATGATTGAAACTGCATGCCTGAATTACGAACAGTAAAGCCGGTGAAAGGTATTTTAACCAACGAAAATTCATTGTTTCAATATCGGGATTTTAATGTAAACATATTTCAAATTAATTAAAATTGCAATCAAT
>JBGSSA010000185.1:0-3653 GCA_041737295.1 Bacteroidales bacterium
CTTTCAACTACAGACCAATCAATGTTTGATGAAATGGTGAAAGTTGTGGTTCCTGATGCAGGGCTTACCGGTGCTGATCCGGGTGTAACTGCCAGGGTCGGGCTTGCACCTCCCTGCTTTAACACTATTATCTTTGAAATAACCCCTGCCCCGGTAACCATAATCTCTGCTAAAAGGGAATCAACACTTGTATTTTCATTGTAAGTGACAGTAAGTGTGGTGTCATTTGTCTTTGCCGCTGATAACCATCCCAGACTTTCACTGACAGACCAATCAAGATTTGATTTAATTGTGAAGGTTATGGTTCCTGATACAGGACCTACGGGGTTTGATGCAGGTGTAACATACAAGATGGGGTCTGCACCTCGCTGGATTACCAATATGGTCTGAGCGGATACGCCTGTCCCGCTAACCGTGATCTCTGCTGAAAGTGAGTCTATCCTTAAATTTTCATTATAGTTAACCGTAAGCGTGGTGTCATTTGTCTTTGTTGCGGTTAACCAGCCAGAGCTATCACTGACAGCCCAAACAATGTTTGATGCAACTGTAAAAGAAGTGGTTCCGGAGGCAGGGCTTACCTGTCTGGATGCCGGTGTAATTTGCAGGAATGGACTTGCACCGCGCTGGTTTACCACAATGACCTGTGAGGGTACACCGGCCCCGCTTACTGAAATCTCCGCCGAAAGTGAATCTACACTTGAATTTTCATTATAGATGACAGTAATCGTCGTGTTATCTGTTTTTGTTGCAGTTAACCAGCCTGTATTTTCACTTACCGACCAATCAACATTGGATGTTACTGTAAAGGATGTAGTTCCAGATGCTGCGCTTACTGATCTTGAATCCGGAGTAACATTCATGGCCAGGGTATTTCCTGTATAGGTGGCACTCCAACCTGCTGCAACAACCCCGCCGTCTGTCGAAAATTCGATAAGCATGCTGCCACCGGTGGAGGATACAGCGGCAGGCAGGGAAGTACCGCTGAACTTACCCAATAAAGGCGAAGAGGTTGTTGTTCCGTCATATACCTTCACAAAATCATATCCGATCTCGGTTTCGAACGAATTGAATGTCAGCGTAACATTGACCGCGCCTGATGGCTGGATAAGTTTGTAGCATAACATGTTGTCGTCATAGTCAGCACTTCCGCTATTGTCTGTTATGGTTCCTGTCATTGCAGTAAAAGTCTCATTTACACAGAGTCCAACGTTCCCGGAGTTTTTAAAAGGTAATACCCGCTGCGGATTCCCCGCCATAATGGTGTGTATCTGTTCATCCGTAATTCCGCTGTTTTTCAACTGCGGCACAATGTTATTCAGAATATGGGCATATCCATAGCCGCCATTTCTAACATAACATACTGAAAAACAAACATCCTGTGAAATCAGAATCTGATTTAAATACCCTTCGTCAATAAGGGCATTCAGCGTTTCAGAAAGTTCCAGCTCCTGTTCAAAAACCACACGCACTTCAGACCCAAGCATATCAAAGGCCAGGTAACAACCCCTTTGCGCCAGGCTGACGAAATCATCCACAAGATCAACATAAGGTACGCTGTGAGCGAGGATCACACGCGTTAAATCAACCCCTTCACTTTCCAATACATCCAATATATAATGTTTTACATTAGCATCGACTTTGTCTCCGTCAAAATGCACATTAATCGCAGCACCAGTGACTTTCTGGGCATGTGCCGCGGCTATTAATACTTTATTTTCAAACGGTGTTATGGGCCTGCTCATTGCTATTTTTATAAAACCCGCATGGATGCCATTTATACCATTTTGAATGTCGCTTATTATGATCTGGGCCAATTGCCCGATTGATTTATTTTTTATTGAATCCGGTACCCACTGGTCTTTGTAATAACCAGCGCTCATAATCACGTTTACACCAGTGGCGGTTGAAATCCTTTTCAGCCCTTCGGGATTTCTTCCGATTCCGATAACGGACGCTTCGACCAGTGTATTACCGCCAGCGTTTGCATAATATCCCAGTTCAGTTATTGCGGTTGCTTCATCCGTCAGGTCGAGATAGTTAAACTTATGCACAATCAGTAAATGTTCATGCGGCAGTGTGATCCCCATTGCATTTGCCGGAATAAGCCCATTTACTGTCATGACCTTACCGACCCAATTTTCGGGTGCCTGAGAAAATATCCGTACAGAGAATAAAATTGCTATGAGAATGAAAATGGCCTTTTTCATGGGGCCTGAAAATTAAATTAGTTACTAAAACTTGCTGCAATATACGAGGAAAAACAGGCCTGTGATTCTATTTATAATGGATTATTGATGAGCATATTTATATAGTTGATGAAGGATATAAGATAAGAAACGAATGAACGCAGGACAGGAAAATTATTAAAATTGGTTTACTTTTAAGGTGCCAGTTATAAAATGTTTGGCAGCAACCGAAACCATCTGATAAGACGCTTTAAATGAATAAACATGAATAGAATTGTATTTGCTATCCTATTTGCAATCACATTGTTTGCAGGCAGTTGTGTGTCACACCCGGACGAACCGGCATTTTCGGAATTGAAGAAAGGATTTCTTAATCCGCCTGATTCTGCCCGTCCCGGAGTTTTTTGGTTCATTATGGATGGAAACCTGTCGAAACAGGGATTAACAGCTGATTTGGAGTCGATGAAGGCCGCTGGTCTTGGAAGTGTTTTGTTTATGGAGGTTAATGTTGGTGTTCCCCGGGGGAAAGTAGATTTCATGAGCGAAGAATGGATGAATTTGTTTACGCATGTTGTTCGCGAGTCCGAACGCTTAGGGATCGCCATAACCCTGGGGGTTGGTCCCGGCTGGACCGGTAGCGGAGGCCCCTGGGTTACCGGTTCCCGGTCAATGAAGCATCTTGTTTATAGCATTACCCGAATTTCAGAAAATGAAAAAAAGGCCATCATCCTTCCCAAGCCGGCACCTATGAATCCCTATTTCGGTGAGGACGCTTTCACGCCGGAACTCAGGCAGAAATGGCTCGATTTTTATGAAGATGTTTGTGTGCTTGCATTTCCTACTCCGGTTGGCGAATTCCAAATGACCGATATTACCCGGAAAGCATTGTATTATCGCGATCCATACACTTCCATGCCCGGTGTAAAACCATTTATTCCATCGGTTGCGACCTATAATGAACCATCTAAAGGATCGGCAATTCCCCGGGATAAAATTATTGATGTTACCCGGTACCTGAAACCGGATGGCACCCTGGATTGGGAAGTTCCCAAGGGTGACTGGACTATTATGCGTTTCGGAAGCAGGAACAACGGTGCCGTTACCCGTCCTGCTCCATTACCGGGTGTGGGTTTTGAAGCCGATAAATTCGACACCACAGCCATTAATGCACACATGGCAAGCTTCACCGGCAAGTTGCTTTTAAAAACAGGTATACCTGACAAGAAATTGCAAGGAGGCTTGAAGATGCTCCACATGGATAGCTGGGAGATGGGCGCACAAAACTGGAGTTTCTTGTTTAGGGAGGAGTTTAAAAAGCGAAGAGGTTATGATCCGCTCCCTTATTATCCTGTTTATTCGGGCCTGGTGGTTGAAAGCCTGGAGATAAGCGAACGTTTTCTATGGGATTTGCGCCTGACAGCCCAGGAATTAGTTCTTGAAAACCACGCAGTTCATCTCAAAAAATAC
>JBGSSA010000212.1:0-3942 GCA_041737295.1 Bacteroidales bacterium
CGGCAATCTCACTCTGCAATTTAAAAATCTCACTCAGTTTCCTGTCATATTGTTGTGACAGGATATGATCATCCTTGCTGGCATCTATCAACTGAATATTGATTCGAATATCATCCGTTTCCCGTTGAACAGTTCCTTCCAGAATATAACTGACTCCCAGTAATCCGGCAATCTCCGGGATCGTCTTGCTGCCCTTATCCCGGAACATCTCGGAGGAGGTACGTGAGATTACCTGTAGTCCTTCGATTTGTGAAATACGATTCAGAAGGTCCTCCACGATGCCGTCTGCGAAATATTGGCTTCCCCCGCTTGAACTTATATCGTCGAATGGCAATATGGCAATGGATTTCTCAACCGGCTTTTCTTCATGGAATAAGAAATACCAACCAGTAATTGCAATACCCGGCAATACCAATGCCAGGATGAGAAAGGCCCACTTAGCGTGGATTATTTTTTGCGGAACGGTTTCCGGCTTTATGTGCTGCGCAGCTTCAGGTGAGGGAATGGGTAAAACGCCTTTTCTGACATCGCCGGGAGAAACATGAAAGTAATCCTTGAAAACCTTATTAAAGTAACTTGGACTATTGAAGCCTACTTTGTATGCAATTTCCGAGGCAGTGGCCACATCTTTCTCCAGCATTTCCCTGGCCCGCAACAATCTCTTTTCTGTAATGAGATCGGTGGCTGATTTACCGGTGAGTTTAATGAGCCTTCGATGGAGCATCGACCGGCTCAGGCCTGCATGCCGGGAAAGGTCCTCCACGGAAAAGCGTTCATCGGAAAGGTTATCTTCAATGTCCTGATAAACCTTCGTGAGGAACTGGTTATCCATTGAGGACAAGTTTTCCATGTCAGACAATCGTTAACAGTTTTCCATTACCCTCAGACAGTCAGACCACTTTATTTCCACATAACGTAAATATACAATATTCCAGGGAATAATAATAACGGCGCAGCCATCAGACTGCGCCGTTATCAGTTTTGTTAACTGTCACTTTTTCTCTTTCGCCAAAAGTTGCTTACCGCTGTAGTGCCTTCCAACATTGCCGCTACCATGGTACATGCCCCTGTACCAGGCGTCATAGGGGTTGTAGTCAGTAGCACTCCACCGGTAGCTGTAGTTTCAAATGTTATTGATGCTCCAAAGCTGAACAGGTGGCCACCCGGAAGGGCTGTAAAACCTGGTCTGTTGCGCATGGTAAAAAGGTCACGATCCGGCATAGTTGGGAGACTATGCCGGATCGTGAAGGATTGCAACAGTATGGTAAGGATACCAGGCCGGGCCTGGAGTCAATATCACCTTTTTCCCTTTGCCAGGGTAATGGTTCCCCTCCAGTGATGGTGGGAATTAGCATCGAGGGAGCTATTGAAGTCATCAGTCATCCCCTTCCCTGTTGCGCCATTAAACCGGCCTGTACCTCCCAGGATTACAAACGGATCCCTGAAATATGAAGTAACATATTCGGGATGATCTTCTGCCCGTCCTTCATTAACCTGCCCTGCACAGGCAACATAGAGACTATCGCCGTTGGCGGCAATAAAATAAGATTTCATGTAATTTCCGGGGTATATACCTGTAACCATATCGCAGCAGAATTCAAAGTGATGTGTGAATTTTCCCAGAAAGGTACCCGTACCGCCCCCTTCATTGGTAATCAATGTCCATGAATCCTCACCGCATACAGGACTCGGTTCCATGCCAACATAATCACCCAAAAAATCGGCCCTGAATGGCAATGTCACGGTTTTAGGGCCATGCTTGCCAGGCCCGTTATGATTGTCTCCGCGGCCACATTTCATGTCGCCCTGAGTTATCTCATCTTCAAGTAAAAGTTCATCCTCTGACTTTTCACAAGCCAGCATCAGGCAAAAACCTGCCATGAACAACAACAAAATCTTCGCGTTTTTCATAGTTGATTAAGATTTAGGTTTGACTATTGTTTTGGACACAAGAAATCAGTATAATATGGTGTAAAGTAACGGCAAACAAGGGCCTGGTGCATATCAGTATAGTTGCAGATTGTTATAAAATCCAGGGAATAATTGTTGAATTGTTGTAATCTGGTTGCATGGTAACATGTCTGCCATCTCGTGAATGGGAAATGGAACAGATTAAATACTATATAAAGTCAGGCAGGGAATATCACAGCGGGGGCAACCCCATTTTTCTTCGGATGGCATTAAACCGGGGATTGTGACGAAGATTTTTATATTCGAGGCGTGTTGTATAGATAGCATTTATAGAATTTGCTTCTGCAGCAGCTTCGAGTAGTTCCAGTGTTTTTTCTTTTTCGCCCAACATAGCATAAAAAATGGCAGCATCATACTCCTGTTCCCATTTTGTATGTCGTATTAACCATCGGGTTAAACCATAGATTCCTTCTGTTGCGCATATGCTGTCCATTTGTACAACTGTTGGTTGACCAGGTTGCCCTGCAAATTTTTTTGCAATTTCCAACGCTGCAGGAATACTATCCATATGCAGGTAAATATCAAATGCAAGGTCAAGCGCCCTGGGATGATCATTCGCCAAATCAAGGCAAATTTTAATTTCCGCCAATGCTTCATTAAACTGCTCATTGTTGTAATAGTACTCAGCACTGAATTTTCGTATAATAAATGAGAATGGATCGAGTTCCAATGCCTTATTAATGTGTTCTCTTGCCTTATCGAACCTTCCATAGATGGTCAATAGTTCAGAATAATATTGGTGTGCAGTGGAAAAGCTTGGATTTAGTTTAATAGCCTGCAGGAGTTCTTTTTCTCCTTTTTCCCAGTTCATATCAGCATATACGTAAAAATCACCCAATACGGCGTGAGGTTCTGCAAGGTATGGATCCATTTCAAGGGCTTTTAAAGCTAGCTCTGTAGATTTCTTTCTTCCATCTTTAAAATCCATCCATCCCTGCAAGGCCATCAGGTGATAGGTATCAGAAAGACCGGCATATGCCAGCGCATAATCCGGATCTTCGGCTATAGCCTTCTCGTAGTATTCAATACTTTTTGTATATCCTTCAATCCATCGCTTGCTTGAGTGAAAACGGCCCATCTGGTAATATTCAAGCGCTTTTAGATTATTGGTTTTGGTCTGTTTCAGGGCATGTAACTGTTCATATGTTAACACAATGGATAATTCTAAAGCGATCTCACCGGCAATCTCACTCTGCAATTTAAAAATCTCACTCAGTTTCCTGTCATATTGTTGTGACAGGATATGATCATCCTTGCTTGCATCGATCAGCTGAATATTGATTCGAACATCATCCGTTTCCCGTTGAACAGTGCCTTCAAGAATATAACTTACACCCAGCAATCTGGCAATCTCCGGGATCGTCTTGCTGCCCTTATCCCGGAACATCTCGGAGGAGGTACGTGAGATTACCTTTAGCCCTTCGATTTGTGAAATACGATTCAGAAGGTCCTCCACGATGCCGTCCGCGAAATATTGGCTTCCCCCGCTTGAACTTATATCGTCGAAAGGCAATATGGCAATGGATTTCTCAACCGGCTTTTCTTCATGGAATAAGAAATACCAACCAGTAATTGCAATCCCCGGTAATACCAATGCAAGGATGAGAAAAGCCCACTTAGCGTGGACTATTTTTTGCGGAACGGTTTCCGGCTTTATATGCTGCGCAGCTTCAGGTGGTGAGGGAATGGGTATAACGCCCTTTCTGACATCGCCGGGAGAAACATGATAGAATTCCTTGAAAACCTTATTAAAGTAACTTGGACTATTGAAGCCTACTTTGTATGCAATTTCCGAGGCAGTGGCCACATCTTTCTCCAGCATTTCCCTGGCTCGCAGGAGCCTCTTTTCTGTAATGAGATCGGTGGCTGATTTACCGGTGAGTTTTATGAGCCTTCTATGGATCATCGACCGGCTCAGGCCTGCATGCTGCGCCAGGTCCTCCACGGAAAAATGCTCGTTGTCCAGATTGT
>JBGSSA010000056.1:0-6728 GCA_041737295.1 Bacteroidales bacterium
TTTATGGTACTTCCGGCTGCTTCTTCGTCCAGCTGATAAAACATCTCATTGGGAGCGATACCATAACCATAGGAAATCAGCTTTACATCGAAATCCTCCGGGAATATTTCCTTGTCATTTATCTGAAGGGACATGGATGACAGCTGGGCAAAATAAGCGTAGAAAGGAAAACACATAAGGATCCCGGTTATTTTCTTGTACATCCTGTCTGTAGTTACATTGATGTTTACTGTACCCCCGCGTTCTGGCACCACAATCTTGATGATCTGGTATTTTATGGCTTTTGTCTTTTCCATTTTCCTTGATGCTTTATGTAGTTTGAATTGATGAACAGCCTGCCTACCGAGGATTAAAAACCTTGTGGCAACACTGGTAAAAAGGCTGTTCACGGGATTAGTACTTGGTAACTGCAGTACCTACCAGTATCGCTTTGATGAACTGGGGATCCATTGCATTCTGTCCCCATTCAATATTCAGTTCCATGGCCTGCTGGTCATAGATGATCTTAGCGTTGTCCAGTTTGTAATATCCCATCTGCCGGTCAGTTCCATCGGTGTTGAATACCTCGCAGGAAGTGGAAGGAATCAGGGTTGTACCGTTGGCCTTGAACTCGAATTCCCCATTTCGTAGATAAGGTGCAATCGTTCCAAAGATGGAGGATTCTGCCTGGGCGGAATCATTTGCACTCAGCAGTATTATACCACTAAGTAGCATCACATTTCCTTTTTCCAATTTTGCACTGGAAATATTCGAGAGACCAACGACCTTGTTGTCATCATCCTTCAACATTTTAGCGATCTTGTTATTGGAGACATTCTTGGTGACGTAGTATGCCACATCCACCGCCTGAAGGGTCTTATTGGCCAGTCCGGCTTGAATTTCCCTGGGGAGAAGATGCAATCTTTTTTCAAACTCACCCCTTGAGTTGCCTCCTGCTGCAGGTGCCGCAGGGGCTGCCTTGGGCTGTTTTACCCTTTTCAGGAAAGCTTTCCGCTCTGCCTGAGGGGCACGTTCCAGGGCGCCGAGAAGTTCTTCATCGGTCATGACACCCATTAATTCGAATTCGCTGCTTATGATCTGTCCTAATGTAAACATGGTTTTTAGTATTAAGTGTTTTGAAATTTGTTGACTTGTTTGATTTTGCTTTTTTGAAGTTTAGAGGATCTCCACTTCCTTAATATCTGTGTAGGCTCCCATCTCTGCTCCATTTATCTCGAACTCATTTTCTACCGGAATGGCCTCGAACTGTGCAGGTGGTAGTTTGGGAAGTTCCGGATTATAAGGCTCGATACTCAGATTTACCGGTTCCCGAAATACCTGGCTCACCGGATCGGAGTCGCCCAGTCCGGCAAAGTTGGTCAGTCCCTGCAGGATGTCCTTCTTAAGGAAGACTTTTACTCCGGATGCAATGCCGCTGGCGGCCACGCCGGAAGCAATAAGCTTCATGTTTTTATCTTTCAGAAAGAGGGCTCCTCCAACTCCGGCTGATATCTGTATTACTGGTTTAAGGAGTGCCTTAACCTGGAAGCCGGTGGCCTCAGGGTCCACTTTTACAACCTTGTCGATCATCTTTCCGGCCATATTGCCGCCCACCATGCCCAGAATGATCAGTCTGGGTGTTTTAAGTTCCTCCATGATGGCTTTGGGATCCAGGTTTGGCTTGCTGGATTTTCGCTCTTTTTTTGCCATGTTATTGATAGTTAAATTTAGAATTATGAACTGATTGGATTATTTAAGGGTGATGACGGATACTTTCCGTTTTCCCTGTTTTTTCTTTTTGTAGGGAAGGCTTTTTCGGCCAGGGGCACCGCCTAAACTCTTCCCAGAGGTTTTCTTTTTACCACCCAGAAGTTTGGAAAGTCCCCAGATGCCCAGGGCAGCTCCGCCGATAACAAGGAGTGGTTGCTTTTTGACAAATCCGACTATGCCGCCTTGTGTTGCAACATTTGCTGGGCTTGCAGAATTTGAATTGGCTGATGTCCCGGAGGCAGTTTCCTCGGTGCCCGAGTTTATAATATCCGGATCATTAGCCAGCTTATCGGCTTCCGATGCTTTTGAATTCATTTCAGCCTGGATATTATCAGCTTCCTCTTTTTTCATTACACCGCCATCCACCATAATTTTAAGAGCTGCAGCAATGACAGGAACTGCGGCGGCAAGAGCAGCTGCGGGCAGGAAACCAAACCCATCAAAGGATTCATCTTCGGTGCCATTTAATCCGCCGGCTTTGCCCTTTAGGATGGCATTCTTCAGCGCGCTTTTCTTTCCCTGGAGCTTATCTACAAAAAGTTTTTCCACTTTATCCAGGGCTTTTTTGGATTTCTCCCATTCCTGAGCTGAAATACCTTTCTTTGCAGCTTCTTCCTTGGTTGCAAATCCCCATTTGAGTTTGCTCCCCATTTTCTTCATGTTGAGTTTCATGGCCAGGAGAAATCCGGCCCGGGCTGAAATGGTTACCGGATTGAAACGGACAATTGCTTTCGCTCCTTTCTTGATAGCTTCACCTACCTTCTTGAAAAATCCCTTTTTCTTGGCAGCAGATTTCCCCAGGTTCTCCGGGTCAAAATCATCTCCAAAAAGATAATCATCAAGCCCATCATGTTCATTATCATTGTCTCCGTCAAAACCGTTTAAACGGTTCAGGGCGTCTTCATTTTTCGCCAGGTTTTCAAGGGCCTTGTCCCGATTTGGGGTGTTCCAGTTTTCAATGGCATAATCCAGCATTTTTAAAAAAGCGGGAGGATAATCCACATCTTTGATTAGAGAGGGCTTTTCAGCGATCATTCTCCTGGTTTTAACAAGGTGATCGTAGATAGTCTGTAAACGCTGGACTTCGTCATCGGCTCCGAGAAGTTCCAGATCATCGATACCTGCTACCAGGTCAAATACATTATCCGTTTCTGTGCCAGAGAGCACAGCCACATTGATTCCATTTAAACTCATAGAAAAATCTTTTTTAGCGGTGAATGGTTTTTCGTAATTAAAATCGCTGAGAACACAGTCGATTGTGAAATAGCCCTTACTATCTTCCGCAGGGACAATCACGTATACATGCTGGAATTCGTCCCTGTTGTATTTGGTGATCCGGAATGAATGCGGAATTTTAAGATAGGTGAGAATGCTGGATACAAAAATGGAAAAGCAGTCACAGTCTATCCCAGTTTGGCGTTCAGCCCAGCTGCGGCAAGGGCGACGTAATTGTTCCAGCCCCTTCTTGTCCAGTTTGTACTGAATATGATCGTAAAGAAAATTCCAGATTCTTTCGCAGGTATGCCACAGGCTATCACTTTGCAAATGGCAGGCAATTTTCCTGGTATCTTCCAGATATTTCCAAACAACCTTTTTCATCAGGTCTATGGTTTCTTCCACTTCACCATCCTGGATGATGATCCTGTCCTGTTCCTCTGGTTTGGAAAAAAACCGGTCAAACCGGCTTCCGTCCTTAATCGGCCGGTAACCTGATGTTATGTTGGCTTTATTTAAAAGATTGCTCATTACATCAGCTTTTCAGGGACGGATTCATAGTAAATGCCGTTAGCATAAAGGGAGTATTTCATCTCCATGGGGATGGCCAGGGTGGATGCCACGGATTTCAGGTCCTTATTTCTGAAAGCGGAAATTAGTGCAGGAGCTTTACTGATTATCCCGGTCAGATATCCGGCCAAGGTTGACCAGGATATGGGAATTTCAATAGTGTCGATATCAGTTGTTGTGAGTGGCTGAATTACAATTGATTTTTGTTCGGGACTATTGCTTGTAATGTATTTGCCATTGCTGGAAAGGGTGACAACCGGTTTTGTGATGGTCATACCGTTTTTGGTAGGATTCTGGATTTTAATTTCTGTCCGGAAAGCAATACCGGTCAAATCCACCTTGTGTATGCGGGGATTGGAAAGATTGCTCACCATCTTGTCTGAAACAGATTTCATTTTAAGCAGCTTGACAATGCCAAACGCAAGTCCACCGGCGATCCCTATTCCAAGCAGCTTATTCACTTTTGCCGTTTTAAGTGGAATACTGCCTTATCAATGGCCTTTTTGACCCCATACCCTACCATGGCTGAAATAGCGGCATAAAAAGCCACATCAATCATTCCTGTGAATGTGATATTAGCCAGGATCAGCTTTGCTGAAATAGCCTTTCCCACACCACCGCAGATACCGGAGGTTGTGGCTACAAGAGAATTGATTTGAACTTGGGGTGCTTGCATCGCGAATGAAATTGTGATGCAAGTATAAAAATTAGGATTTAGCCTAAATCCGTTAGAATTAGTCCATAGGATATTCTTATGATTATTAGTCGAATAAGGCCTAAAATGAAATGAAACTAGGTATAAATAATCTCGTTTATAGAATTTATATCTGAGACGATCAAGGGAACTTAATGTGTTTAATTTATACTTTTCAAGCCATGACGAGCCTTGTGGTCTTAAATTTTATGACTAACCTTGATTCTAAACTCGGAAAAAATTGTATTTTTAAAATATAACAGTGGAGATCTATACGAATTGCGTATAAACAAAATATTACGCAATGCGTATAAACTAGTTGGGCACAAATTTAAAAATTAACAGAGCTATGAGGATTCAAACATTTTCATCGATTCCATTGATTATAATTGCGATTGTGTTTCTAAATTGCTCCTGCAATGATCGCAGTATTATCGAAGGAAAATCTGAGCTGGTATCAGTAACTGATACTGCCCTTAATGATTCAGTTATTATTGAAGGATCAGTTTGGACAATAAATGGTGTTGGCGACTATCCATATGAATCATTGCCTTTTGAGGTTTGGATTGATAATTCAACTATACAGGCTAGCCATGATAGTACAAGAAATTATATAATCAATACTTTACCGGGTACGTATTCAATTAAGTGTCAAATTGTTGGAAATAAATATGAACGATTAATTGAGGGGATAAACAAATTAAAGATAATGAAGAATCAAAAAGTTACAATCAATTTCTATCTTGGTGGTTTTGCAGTATGAAATCTGTGCCCAACAGCGTGTATAATCAATTGCTTGGCATCAAGTTGCGAAAAGTATCACTTTGGTGAACTCTGGTGTATCTGGATACAGAATCACTTTCTAGGCGCAAATGATCATACACGCGAACGTAGCAACAAATATGAAACATTATATTGTCACACTTCTTCTTTTCCTATTTACAATTTTATTTGTTTTTATCGCAAATATTAAAAGTAAACAAGAGAATTGTATTGTATTGACCATACCTGATATTTACTATACCTCTGAATTTTCTCGTGATACATTCCCTAAAATTGATTCATTTACGTTAGATACTATTATTCTTACCCGGACTATTAAGGACAGAGAACGCAAATTCGCAGAAGAAATTATTGTCAATTCAATTAAAACGAGCAGATATAAAACCGGTGTATTAATTGACATATCAAAAGCAAAATACAACGAATTTGTCAAAATATTAGATATCTTTTTAAAGAATAATGTTAAACAGATCTGCTTTGATTTTCAAAACAATAGGATTTATTATTTTTCATGTCTGCCACCCAGGGAGTTTGCTTTCAATAGAGTTTGGATTAACGATTATTATCCTTTCTATGATGAATAATATTGTATTATCTGTTGCTAACAGCGTGTATAATCAATTGCTTGGTATCAAGTTGCGAAAAGTATCACTTTATACTGCCTTGATGTATCTGGTAACAGAATCTCATTGGCAGCGCAACTCATGCATGCGGACGTTGGCAAAAATTCCCCCTGAATCGGAGATACTGATTTCTCAGGCTAACTTTTTGACGATAAAGATTGGCAAAATTGTACCAAAAATCGACTTTATAACCTACAGAATATTAACCGTTTACCAAAAAGTTAGTTAGAATAGTAATCCATAGAGAATGAACATACTTGATAAAATATATTTGTCTATTTATAAATATGGCAAATTCATATTGATTGGAAATACCGTGACATATTCCTTTTTTATGTTACTTATGTTACCACTTTTTGCTTCGATACTATGTCTGTTTACATTTGCATGCTTTCTAGTCCAATATGAATGCAATTTCTTTGTATTGATTATGTTGAGTTCTATTGCAGCAGGAATCATCAATATTAGTTACTCAAGAAAGTACTTTTATGACTATAAAATTAAATCGATTTTATCAAAAGGATATGAGCCCAAAGTTTTAATATTTTTAACCTTTTTGTTTGTTTCATTTACACTAAGTATGATTGGATTTGTTTTATCTTTTTTTATATATCACACTTAAAAATCAAACCTACATGAAAACAAAACTTTCACTATTTTTCCTTGTAATACTCTCAGTTCCCACATTCGGACAATTAAAAGTCAATGCTGGAAATGATACTGCAGTATGCATATCTGTATCGGGTTTTGATACTTTAGAACTTGGAGGAAATCCAACGGCATCCGGAGGAATTGAACCTTATACATATGTTTGGTCTACCAGTTACAAAATTGGATCACATATATATGGAGCATCCCACTTTTTGGATGATTCAACAAGTTCAAATCCCAAAATAGTAGATCCGACAGATAATTTCCTAAAATTTAACCCAACTTGAGCGATTTTAGTGTAGAAACAGGCAAAATTCAAAAATTTTCTCATTTTCAAAATTGTATGTATCTGAATAATAGATATATACAATTTGTGATCCGTTTGTAGTCCCAGAAAATATAGAACAAATTTGCATATCCCGTTTTCCTTTTGTATATTGGCA
>JBGSSA010000101.1:0-33215 GCA_041737295.1 Bacteroidales bacterium
GTGGCATTGAATATTCTTTCAGGTTCTATTACGAATACAACAGGGTAGCTTGTCAGATCAGGAAGTGTGGTTGCCCCTGTAATAAATAAAACGGTATGACCTAGACCTGTGTAAAAGTTAGCAACAGTAGCAGCATAGGAAGATAGACTCGGCCCACCGTATACCAGAACATTGGCCAGCAGGTAATCATAGCCGGTGATTGCGGGATTGAAGCACAACCCTGTTTGAACATTTCCGGTTTTCGCTTCAAGAACCCAGTCACCGCCAAGGGCAGCAGAACCGGTGGCGTTATCCGAGGCAGCCACATCTAGTCCGGTTACCTGGGAAAGTTTATCCAGGAAATGCTGTCCCGTGCTTCCTTTTGCGACGTTACATCCATATATCAGGATATCCCCACCCGGGGTGAAGTTGTTTTTCCATTGACTGAGTTGAGGCTGTCCGCTTTGCATAATTTCAACATCAAGCCATCCGGAGGTTAAAAAAATAGCCCCTGCATTTCCGTGAGAAACTATATGTAATGCGGAAACCGGCGCATAAGCATCCAACGCCTCTGTTATGGATGAGATCATGCTTTTTGACTTGTCAAAATAAACCAGCTTAATACCCGGTCTCATTTCCCGAACCAATGTTTCAGTTTCAGGAAGATCCGAATCAATTATAGCCAGTTCTGTAGGTTGCGACTGAGCAAAGATGGAGATCCCGCAAAGGGAACTTACCATTACGAGAACCAGCATTAGTGCGACACGAACAGGTAAATTTTTTTTCATCGAGTGAGAATTAGATTATGTGAAATTGAATTATTGGTCCCTGCTATTGGAATCTTCTCTTAATTATCATATGATTAATACGGATGCTTGAAACACATTCCATTACAAAAGCCATGCGATTGGTTTTCGGCACAGAAGATATATAGTACTGTCAGGGATGATCCATGTCAATCTGTCTATTCGGGGTCGGACCGAACTATCTATTCGGGGTCGGACCGAACTAAAGATTTGACTCTAAAACAAATAACCACTTAAATGAGTCATTTTTTGATCTTAAATGCGTGTTTTTGGTAACAAAAATAAGGCTATAAGACAGGGAGAGTTGAGATTATGCTTTTGTTCTGATGATTTGCTGAAGCGTTGTGAATGTAACTGAATCTTAATCTTACTGTCAGGTACCTGTAATCTGCAATGCGAATATTTGTGAATCCGAAAGCATTGATTTCCTTGTCGTGATTGAATTGAATCCTTTCGGGGCGAATCTGAAAAACCGGGGAATGATAACGAACATCCGAATGAACAAGGCAGACAAAAAAGGGCAGGTGCAACACTATCTGCAGGCTATGCACCATTGGCTCTCAGATCATTCGATAGCACGGCCTGATGACCAAATGGATGAGAATTTCAGGCTTCATGTGCATGCCTGCCTTGGGAGGAAGTCATCCGAAAAGGAACGGCTTGTGAGGATATTGATCGCCCGGCTTACAAGCGATTACTATTCGATGAAAAAGCTTCGGGGGCTGGTTGCTGATAAGAAAACAATATACCGTATTGAACAGCTCGATATCTTTTCCGGTGATTTTCAACGGCAGACCGAAATGGTGCTGATGGACATCGGCCAATGTTTTTCGGGGTCGGACCGAACTAAAGATTTGACCATAAAACAAATAACTACTTAAATGAGTCATTTTTTGATCTTAAATGCGTGTTTTTGGTACTAAAAATACTGCTGTAAGACAGGGAACGTTGAAAACATCGGGGGATACCCCATTTGCGGAATACTACTGACTTCAAAACTGCAAGACTACAAAACTGCAAAACAAGCAGAACTGCAAAACTGCAAAACTTTCCTTTCCGGAGATTTTTCTTCCCCGTCACTCGTCACTTGTCCCTTGTCCCTTGTCACTTTACCACTTGTCACTGCTAAATTGATTCGAAATAAGGTGCATGCTACTTTAATTTTGAGTAATTTTGAGGTCACGGAATAATTGACATACTCCAGCATCGATGAGAATCTATATTCAGAACATGGTTTGCCAGCGATGTAAAATGGTGGTTAAATCTGAGCTTGAAAAGCTGGGGTTGCATCATACCCGTGTGGAACTGGGGGAGGTTGAAGTCATGGAAGACCTTACTACCTCCCAACGCAGCGTGCTGAACCGGAATCTTAAAATGGCCGGACTTGAATTAATGGAGGACAAAAGAAGCATGCTGGTTGATCGGATAAAAATTCATATCATTGAACTGCTTGACAACCAGGAAGAACAAATCAAGGTAAACCTTTCCGATTACCTGAGTGATAAGCTTCACCATAATTACACTTACCTGGCCAACCTTTTCTCGGAGGTAAAAGGCACTACCATTGAACAGTTTTACCTGAATCACAAAATTGAAATAGTGAAAGAACTGCTGGTTTATGATGAAATGAATCTTACCCAAATTGCCGATAAATTACATTACAGCAGCGTAGCGCACCTTTCAAACCAGTTTAAGAAAATTACAGGACTTACCCCATCCCATTTCAAAAATCTCAGGCAAAAAAGACGCAGCATCCTGGGTGAAGTATGAATAATGTAACATATTCATGCAATAGTGTAATACTTCCGGATCAAGGAGATATGATCTTTGTATCATACTTTGGAAGTTATTTAACATTATTAAATCAGCAATCAAATGGGAAATTTACTTTACGTCATCGCCGTCATTCTTCTAATTTCCTGGGCTATCGGATTTTTTGCCTTCAGTGCCGGAAGCGTGATACACATTCTGCTTGTCATAGCCGTTATAGTCATTTTAGTTAAGGTGATCCAGGGAAGGAGAATCCTTTAGGCATTTACTGATAAGTCAGGCACCATGGGAAAATTGTGCCTGACTCCCGGATCATCTTTACCTGCAATATACTTTCAGCTTTCCAGAAACCTTTGATACGAATTGAATGAAAAATATACCTGTTTCACACGAACTGGCGGAGATCCTGATCGTAAGTTCATACCCTCCCAGGATATGCGGAATTGCTACCTATACACAGGATCTGGCCCAGGCATTGCAGGATAAATTCAGTTCCTCGCTTTCCATAAAAATTTGTGCCCTGGAGGCGGATGAAACCAGCTTCCTCTATTCCCCTGATGTAAAATACATACTCAAAACATCATCTGCCGGTGAATATGAAAAACTGGCCACAGCCATAAATATGGATCCCCATATCAAAATTGTATTCATACAGCACGAATTCGGCTTATTCCATGGACAGGAATACCCCTTCCTGGAATTCCTGTATGAGCTTCTGAAACCGGTGGTTGTCACATTTCATACCGTTCTGCCCTATCCGAATGAAGAGTTAAAACTGAACATTCAGTGTATTTCAGCCGCCTGCAGCTCCATTGTTGTAATGACACAATCTTCTGCCCGGATATTACAGGACAGCTATGACGTACCACAGGAAAAGATCCGTGTCATTCCGCACGGAACGCACCTGGTACATCATTTGAACAAAGACGGATTAAAGAAAAAATACGGGCTGAAGGGGCGCAATATTTTATCCACCTTCGGATTGCTGAGTCCCGGCAAGAGCATTGAAACCACCCTGGAAGCCTTGCCGACCATTGTCGCCCGGAGACCGGATACGAAGTTTCTTATCATTGGATTGACCCATCCCGGCGTAATTAAAACAGAAGGTGAACAATACAGGGACAACCTGAAAGCCATGGTGGACCAGCTAAAACTATCCGACCATGTAGAATTTATTGACCGGTATTTAGCTGTGCCGGAACTACTCGAGTACCTGCAGCTTACCGATATTTACCTCTTTACCTCGCATGATCCCAACCAGGCTGTCAGCGGAACGTTCGCCTATGCCATGAGTTGCGCCTGCCCGATCATATCAACTCCTATACCTCATGCCAGGGAAGTCCTGACTGAGGATACAGGCATTATAATTGACTTTCACAGCTCCAAACAATTGTCGGCCGCGGTGCTGCGATTATTGAATAATGGATCCTTGAGAAAGAACCTGAGTGTGAATTCGCTGCAGAAAATGGTTTCCACCGCATGGGGGAATTCTGCAATTGCGCATGCACAGTTGTTTCAACAATCAGGAGATAACAAAATAGTATTACAGTATGATTTACCGGAGGTGAGTCTGAACCATTTAAATCGCCTGACAACTCAAACCGGAATGCGGCAATTCTCAAAAATCAATCAGCCTGACCCCGATTCGGGTTATACACTGGATGATAATGCCTGTGCCCTTGTCGCCATATGCATGCATTATAAAATAACAGAAGACAATACCGATCTTTTTTATATTGAACGATACCTGCAATTCATAAAAAACTGCCAGCAACCGGATGGTACCTATCTCAATTACCTCGACAAAGACAACCAGTTTACCCCAAAAAACAGGCAGGTCAATGCGGACGATTCCACCGGAAGGGCAACCTGGGCATTAGGTTACCTGGTGTCCTTAATGGGCCTCATACCCTGGGAAATTGTTTCTGAAGCCATTACGATCCTTGGAAAATCGCTGGTCAGGATCAGGGAAGTGCATTCTCCACGGGCTATGTCTTTTATTATTAAAGGATTATATTTCTATCGGCAGGCTGTAAACACTCCTAAAAACCTTGATCTGGTCAGGGTTTTCACGGACAGGCTGGTACTGATGTATCAGCGGGAATCGTCGGAAAACCGGGCATGGTTTGAGGGCAATCTTACCTATGCCAACAGTGTATTGCCCGAGGCAATGTTATATGCCTGGCTGTTGACCGGTGATAAAGAATACAAGGAGATTGCCGTTTCATCCATGGATTTTCTGTTGTCGCAAACTTTTACAGGAACGGGCTTTACGGTAATACCCAATAAAAACTGGCTGCCGAAAAGCCACGGGGCTTTATCCGCATGGGGCGAACAACCCATTGATGCTTCCTATTCAATCATGACGTTACATGCATTCCATAGCGTTTTTGGCAGCACAGGCTACAAGTCGAAAATGGAAAAAGCATTTACCTGGTTCCTTGGAAATAACCGGTTGAATCATATTGTTTATAACCCCTGTACTACCGGCTGCTATGACGGCCTGGAAGAATATCATGTGAACCTCAACCAGGGCGCGGAGTCGACAGTAAGCTACCTGATGGCAAGACTGACCCTCGAGGTATCCCGCCTGACGGAAAATCCGGTCAGACCTAAAGCATACCTGTCAAACCTTGTATTAAAAAGCTAAAAAGTATGAATTATGTAACATTTACAAATAATTGTGTAATATCATAGCTGCCGCATAGCCTACCTTGCCCTATTATTTTAACAATTCCATTGGCAGTTTCCCATACAAAAGCGGTATTTATCAGCATGGAAGCCAATAAATGATGAATCTATGGAAAATTTAAAGACAAAAGAATCGCAATATGCGAGAAGCCTCATAGAGGCAAGTCTCGACCCGCTTTTTACCATAAGCCCGGAAGGAAAGATAACGGACATCAATAATGCATCCATCAATATAACGGAATTAACTCGTGAAAAACTTATCGGAACGGACTTTTTTGAATATTTTACGGAACCCGACAAAGCGAGGGAAATCTATAAGGAAGTATTTTCCCAGGGGTTTGTCGCTGATTTTCCGCTCACCATACGGGATGGCAAACTTACTGATGTATTGTTCAATGGCTCGGTCTATAAAGACGAGCATGGAATGGTGATCGGGGTTGTGGTAGTAGCCCGGGATATCACCGATCACAAACGCATTGAAAGCGAGTTGCTTATAGCCAAAGAACTCGCCGAGCTTGCTAAAAAAATTGCTGAAGAAGCCCAGGGTAAAGCTGAAGAAGCCACACAAATAGCCGAGAATGCAGTCATCTCCAAGCAGCAGTTTTTGTCGAATATGAGCCATGAGATCCGAACCCCGATGAATTCGATAATCGGGTTTACCAAGGTGATGCTCAAAACGGAACTGACTGAAAAGCAACGGGAATATGTAACAGCCATTAAAATGAGCGGGGATGTGCTGACTGTATTAATTGACGACATTCTCGACCTGGCTAAGGTAGATGCCGGAAAAATGCAGTTTGAACGTAAACCCTTCAGGGTGATTTCCTCCATTTTTGCCATCACACAGCTATTTGAACCAAAAATCCAGGAAAAGAACCTATCCCTGGTGAAAAACTATGACGACCACATCCCGCTGATCCTCATGGGTGACCCGGTTCGCCTGCACCAGATCCTCATCAACCTTGTAAGCAATTCGGTAAAATTTACCTTGAACGGATCCATAACAATCAGTGTAGACTTGCTGCATGAGGATGAAAACGAAGTGATTATCGAGTTTAGAATTGCCGATACAGGCATTGGCATTGCACCGGATAAAATCGAACATATTTTTGAGAATTTTCAGCAGGCAACAAACGATACATCCAGACTATACGGAGGAACAGGACTCGGACTGGCCATTGCCAAACAACTGACGGAACAGCAGGGAGGAACCATAACCATCAAAAGCATACTCGACAAGGGAACTACATGCAGCGTGATCATGCCCTTTAAAAAATCAAAAAAAGAATTGGAACCTGAAATCGAAATCATTGAAATTGATCCGGGAATGTCGGACATAAAAGTGCTTGTTGTTGAAGATATTGACCTGAATCAGTTATTGATGAAAACACTGCTGGATGATTTTGGATTCGAAAGCGATTTTGCCGGCAATGGAAAAGTAGCTATCGAAAAATTGCAGGATAACACCTATGATATTATTTTAATGGACCTGCAGATGCCCGAAATGAATGGTTTCGAAGCGGCACAGTATATCCGTTACCAAATGGATTCTAAAATTCCCATCATCGCATTAACGGCCGATGTTACAACGGCCGATCTGAGAAAATGTACCGCGGCCGGGATGAATGCCTATATTTCCAAACCGGTGGATGAAAAACTGCTCTATGCCAAGATTGTTGATCTGTTGAAAAAAGGGAACCCGGTAATAGAACAGACTCCGTCCAGGTATATTGATTTAACCTATTTGAGCAAACGTACCAAGGCAAATCCTGAATTAATGAAGGAAATGATCAGCCTCTACCTCGATCAGACCCCTGTTTTAATACGCATCATGAAGAAAGCGCTGGCAGAGAATGACTGGGATTCCATATATAGCGCCGCACATAAAATAATCCCTTCATTTTCGATCATGGGCATTTCGAAGGAATTTGAGATCCTGGGTAAAATGATCCAGGATTATTCCGGAACAAAGCAGCATCTCGATAAAATACCGGAGTTGTTATTAAAGCTTGAACAGGTTTGCATACAGGCTTGCAAGGAACTGACGGGCGAATACAAAAAAATTAAAACTCCCGGGCATGACAAACGATAAGAAAATACTCCTTTTCCTTGTGGATGATGACGCCTTGTTTCTAAAGTCGCTGGAGATTGACTTCATGGCGAATACCGCTTGTGAAGTTAAAACTTTTGCCACCGGGGAAGCCTGTTTGAAAAGCCTTTCAGATAATCCGGATGTTATTATTCTTGATTATTACCTCGACGGAGTACACAAGCATGCCATCAACGGGCTTACAACCCTCGACAGGATCAAAGCGTCCAATCCCCAGATCCCCGTAATTATGCTTTCTTCACAGGATAAAATCGATGTGGCTGTAAATTGTATGAAACACCAGGCCTTCGACTATATCGTCAAGAGTGAAACCGCATTTTTACGACTGCAAAAAGCAATTACAATAATTTTTCACTACCAGAAAATGGAAAAAGCCCTGAGCTGGTATATGGATAAGATGTGATCTAAATCGAAATATTTGAATAGCAATAAATTTAAAGGAAATGATTAACGAAACGGAATTGCCGGTAGAATGGAACGAGCAGAAGGGCAAACTCAAACAGCAGTTTACAGAACTTACGGATAAGGATTTAATATTTGAAACAGGCAAGAAGGATGAAATGCTGGGAAACCTTCAGATCAGGTTAGGCAAGACCAAAGAACAGCTGCGCCTGCTCATGGATTCGCTTTGAATCGCAAATGCCGGGTATCAGGCCAGCCCCACGTCGAGCATCATCATCACGGCAAAGCCGATCATTACCCCTATTGTGGAAAGGTCTGTTTCATTCCCGGTCTGTGATTCAGGAATAAGCTCCTCCGCCACAACAAAGATCATGGCTCCCGCGGCAAAAGAAAGCGCATAGGGCAGCAAAGGGGTCATCACCAGTACCAGGTAGGCACCCGCCACGCCGGCAATGGGTTCAACCATTCCGGATATCTGTCCATAGTTAAATGCCTTCCGTCTTGAAAACCCTTCCCTGCGGAGAGGTATTGAAACGGCTGCCCCTTCCGGAAAATTCTGCAACCCGATTCCTATGGCAAGGGCAATCGAACCTGCAAGCGCACCCATATCCGGGTTATTGGCCAGCGCCCCGAAGGCGACTCCCACCGCCAGTCCTTCAGGAATATTATGCAGGGTTATAGCCAGCACAAGCAACACGCTCCGGTGCCATGACGTTTTAATGCCTTCCGCTTTGTCCATTGACAGTCCCAAATGGAGGTGGGGGATCAGCCTGTCGATCAGGTACAAAAAGGCACCGCCCGACAGGAACCCGATCACGGCCGGCACCCATGCCACCTTTCCCTGGCTTTCCGACATTTCGATAGCCGGGTTCAGGAGGGACCAGAAGCTTGCAGCGATCATCACACCGGCTGCAAAGCCCAGCATCAGGTTAAGCACTTTTTTGTTGATGGTCTTGAAAAAGAAAACCATCGCGGAGCCCAGGGCCGTCAGGCCCCATGTGAAAAGGGTAGCCAGCAGCGCCAGCAAAACCGGGTTAATTTCTAACATCCATTTCATAGCAGAAGGACGTACTTGTTCATTATCATAGTCACAGGATACAAATTTATTTATTTTATTCAGTTGCACTGTATCCGAATCAAGGGTTGTCGATTATTTCGGCCTGCTCCTCTATTCGTTACAGAATCTTAAGGTTGATTCTGAAAACAACACTACCTTTGCCCGTTCTAAATATAATACAAAATGCTAAACAAATTTTTTCCTTTTGCAGGGATAATGATCATTTTACTAAATGCCTGTTCGGCAAAAACAGACAAAAACAAGACCGAAGCCAGAAGCAATACAGTTGCTTATATTGAAGGAGTAATAGCCAGGCCCTCAGTCCTGGAACAAAACATTATCGTTTCAGGAACGCTGAAGCCCTTTGAAGAAACAGTACTGATGCCGGATATCGGGGGGCGCGTGGTGTCCATCAATTTCCAGGAAGGGATGAACGTCCGCAAGGGCACCCTGCTGGTGCAACTTTTCAATGATGATCTGAAAGCCCAGCTGCATAAATTACAGGCCCAGAAAGATCTTGCCGTGCAGACGGAAAAGAGGCAAAGCGAACTCATTAAAATAAGCGGGATAAGCCAGCTTGACTATGACCAGTCGGTGTTGCAGGTTAATTCCTACAGTGCCGATATAGAAGTAATCCAGGCCCAGTTGCGTAAAACCGAGATCCTGGCTCCGTTTGACGGGGTTATCGGGTTGCGGAATGTGAGCGTGGGGGCAGTGGTCTCTCCTGCCACTCCCCTGGCCACCATCCGCCAGTTGAGCCCGCTGAAACTGGAATTCAGTTTTCCGGGTAAATATATCAGTACCGTGAAAAAAGGAACCAAACTGAAGTTTACCGTCCAGGGAACAGACCATTCATACGAAGCATCGGTAATGGCCACTGAAGAAGGTATTGATGCCAGCACACGGAATTTACAGGCCAAGGCGCTGGTTAACGGTAAAACCGATGGCCTGGTGCCGGGCATGTTTGCCAATGTATCGCTCATCCTGAATGAAAATCCCCGTGCCATGATGATCCCCACACAGGCCATTGTTCCGGAAGCGCAACATAAGAAGGTCATTGTTTCGAGGGGCGGCAAAGCTTCTTTTGAGACTGTCACCACGGGTGTACGGCAGTCCACCGATATTGAAATTGTGAGTGGAATTAAAGACGGGGATACGATTGTAATTACAGGCGTACAATATATCAAACCCGGCTCCGCGTTAAAATTTGCCAAAGTTAACTGACATGACCCTATCTGACATTGCCCTTAAGCGTCCGGTGGGTTCCATCGTATTAAGCCTGATCATCCTGTTATTCGGAATTGTAGGATATACATTCCTTGGCGTTCGCCTGTATCCCGCCATCGACCCGCCCGTCATCAATGTGCGGACCAATTATGTGGGAGCGAATGCCGAAATCATCGAATCGCAGATTACCGAACCGTTAGAAAAGGCGATCAACGGAATTGAAGGTGTCAAATCAATTTCATCTTCCTCCTCAACCGGCAACAGCAATATAACGGTTGAATTCAATGTGGGCGCCGATCTCGAAAAGGCGGCCAACGACGTACGCGATAAGACCTCGCAGGCTGTGCGCAGCCTGCCGCTCGACATTGATGCCCCCCCGGTGGTTTCCAAGGCGGATGCCAACAGCGATCCCATCATCATCATGTCGGTGCAAAGCACAAGTTTGAATGCACTCGAACTGGGTGACTATGCCGAACGGGTATTGCAGGAACAGGTGCAAACCATACCGGGCATAAGCTCGGTGGGGTTGTTCGGACAAAAGAGGATCTCCATGCGCCTCTGGCTGAATCCGACAAAAATGGCTGCCTATAATATTACAGCCCAGGATGTCAATGCCGCGTTGAACAAGGAAAATGTGGAATTACCCGGAGGCAAGCTCATCGGGCAATCCACCGAGGTAATTGTAAAGGTGTATGGCAGACTGGTGACGGAAGAAGATTTCAACAACCTGATCATCAGGCAAACCAACGACCAGATGGTGCGTTTCAGTGATATCGGCGAAGCCATGCTCGGTCCTGAAAACGAAGAGACCAGTGTGAAGCTGAATGGTACGGACGGAATTTCACTCGCCCTGATCCCGCTCCCCGGGGCTAATCACATTGAAATTGCCGATGAATTCTATAAACGCTTTGAAGATATCAGAAATAACCTGCCTCCCGGGTTGGATGTATTTATCGGGTATGACCGGACAGTGTTTGTCAGGCAGTCGGTTCACGATGTGATCGAAACCCTGCTTATAGCGCTCGGCCTTGTCATGATCATAGTTTTCCTGTTTTTCCGCGACTGGAAAATTGCCCTGCGGCCCCTGATTGATATCCCGGTGTCGCTGATCGGGGCATTTTTTATTATGTATGTTTCCGGTTTTTCGGTTAACGTGCTCAGTTTGCTGGCGATTGTACTGGCAACCGGACTGGTTGTTGACGATGGAATTGTAGTTACGGAAAACATATTTAAAAAGATCGAGCAGGGAATGGACAGGTGGACGGCAGCCTTCCAGGGGACCCGCGAGATTTTCTTCGCCGTGATCTCAACATCCATAACCCTCGCGGTTGTGTTTATCCCGGTTATATTCCTGCAGGGGTTTACCGGCAGGCTTTTTCGTGAATTTGGGATCGTGGTGGCAGGCGCCGTGCTGATTTCAGCGCTTGTATCGCTTACCCTCACCCCCGTGCTGAACGTTTTTCTCACGAGTAAAACGACAAAACATTCGCGTTTTTACCATTTTTCGGAACCGTTCTTTACGGGGATGGAACAAAATTACCGCCGCGGGCTTTCGTCCTTTATGAAACACCGGTGGATTTCATTCATGATCCTGGGACTCTGTATCGTATCAATCTACTTTTTCTGGAAAACAATTAAAACTGAACTCGCCCCCCTGGAGGACCATAGCGTTATCCGCACATCGATCACGGCTCCCGAAGGATCGAGTTTCGATTTTACGGCTACCCTGCTTGACAGTATTTCCAGCATGCTGATGGATTCGGTGCCCGAGTCGCGCCTCACATTCGCCCGGGCCGGTGGTTTCGGCGCCAGCGGTTCAAACTCCGGCTTTTTGAATTCTTTCCTCCTGGAACCTACGCAAAGAGAGGCATCCCAGCAGGAAATATATGACAGGATGGTTCTGCTCTACAAAAGATTTCCCCAGGCCCGGATATTTCCAAACCAGGAACAAACGATCTCCACCTCCCTGTTTTCGGGTTCGCAATTGCCGGTTCAGTTTGTACTGCAAAACCTTGATTTCAGCAAGCTGGAGGAAGTGTTGCCGAAATTCCTGGATGAAGCCCGCAAAAGTCCGGTTTTTGGCAATCTGGACGCGAACCTCAAATTCAATAAGCCGGAATTGAACATTACGATCGACCGCATGAAGGCAACAAACCTTGGCGTTAATGTAATTGATATTTCAAGCACCCTCGACTTTGCCCTGAGCGGCCGGAGGTATGATTACTTCATAAACCAGGGAAAACAATATTCGGTTATCGGCCAGGTGGCAAGGGCAGAACGAAGTCAGACAGTCGATATCAGCTCCTTGTATGTTCGCAGTTCAAGCGGCGATCTCATTCAGCTGGATAACCTGGTTACCATTGAGGAAAACAGCAATCCTCCCACGCTATTTCATTTTAACCGTTATAAATCCGCTACCGTCTCCGCTTCACTGGCTCCCGGGTTTACGCTCGGGGAAGGAATAGCAGAGATGGAAAAAATTGCTGCCACGCTGCTGGATAATTCATTTCAGACCTCGCTGCTGGGCCCGTCACGTGATTTTGCCGAAAGCGCCTCAAATACATCCTTTGCCCTGCTCTTCGCGCTGATCCTGATTTACCTCATCCTGGCGGCACAATTTGAGAGCTTCCGTGACCCGTTCATTATCATGCTTACTGTCCCCCTGGCTATTTCAGGCGCGTTGTTAAGCCTCTGGATCTTTAATCAAACGCTGAATATCTTTTCACAAATCGGCATGATCATGCTCATCGGCATTGTCACCAAGAACGGTATCCTGATCGTGGAATTTGCAAACCAGAAACGGAAACTGGGACTGAGCAAGGCAGAAGCTGCATTTGAGGCTTCGGCAGGCCGGTTGCGTCCTATTCTGATGACATCACTGGCAACGATCTTCGGGGCATTGCCCATCGCCCTTGCCCTCGGGGCAGGCGCCACAAGCCGTGTGCCTATGGGTATTGTCATCGTGGGTGGATTGTTATTTTCGCTCATTCTTACCCTTTTTATTATTCCCGTTATGTACGTCATCCTGGCAAGCAACAAGAGGTCACAAGCTTCAGAAGTTGTGGTGCCGGAATAATTATTACACATTGCACAATGAAAATATACCTTCAACAGATACAATTTGGCAGGCCGGGTTACAGGGTGTTTATTCTGTATTTGTCCCTTGTTCTGGGTTCCGGAGCTGCTTTTTCACAATCGCTGCTAACCCCCGAAGAAGCCATCAATATCGCGTTGGAAAACAGCTTCGGCGTGCTGGTGGCCCGGAATAATGCCGATATTGCCAGGATCAACAATACAATCGGCGCCGCAGGCATGCTGCCCAACATCAATGCCAACAGCAACGCGAATTTTTCGCAGAGCAACGTGGAGCTCGAATTGTCCACGGGAAATACAATCGAGTCATCGCAGGGCCAGACAAGATCGAGGGGTGCCAATGTAGCCCTGGGCTGGGTACTGTTCGACGGCGGCAGGATGTTTATTACAAAAAACAAGCTGAACCAGATTGAGGATCTCGGGGAGATCCATTTAAAAGATACGCTGTTGCAGACCGTATATAATGTAATATCCTCGTATTATAACATTGTGGGCCAGAAACAGCAGCTCGTTTCAATCAACGAAGCCATAAACTTCAACAAGGAGCAGGTAACCATTCTTCAGGCCAGTTTTAACGCAGGGCTTTCCGCGAAGACCAGTTTATTGCAGGCCAAAATTGACCTGAATGTATACCAGGAGGCTGCCATTAACCAGCAATACTCGATCGTGGTAGCAAAACGAACACTGAACCAGATTCTGGTCCGTGATCCGGAAACCGAATTTGAGGTGATCGATTCAATCGTTAATGATTATGTTCCCAACAGGGAGGAGCTGCTACAAAAGCTAAACACGTCCAATATAAATATCCTGGCTGCAGACCGGCAGGTAGAAATAGCCCGGCTCTCCATGCGCGAATTCCAGGCAGCCCGGCTGCCCCGGATCAATCTTACCTCGGGGTATAACTTAAACCTGGTTGACAATACGGCTAGCAATGTATTGTCAAACCATTCCTATGGCCCTTCCATAGGAGCGACGCTGTCAGTGCCCATTTTCCAGGGAGGATCGATAAACAGGCAGGTGGCCACCTCCAAAATCCAGATGCTTACAGCAGGATACTATTTTGACAATATTACCCTCAGGGTAACCACGCAAATGCAAAATGCGCTGACACAGTTTGAAAATCAGCAGCAATTGTTGAAGATTGAAAGGGAAAATGAAATGCTTGCAAAGGAAAATATTGAAATTGCGATTCAACGACTGCGCCTTGGACAGGCAAATTCACTGGAAGTGAGGCAGGCCCAGGAAAGCTATGTGTTATCGTATACCCGGCGTATTACGTTTGAATATAACCTGAAAATTGCGGAAACCAGGTTGAAACAACTGGTTTCCGCATTATAATCTGACTTCGTGTGAATTTATTCTGCAGTTCTTCTTGTTCCCCGTTTTTCCTGGGGTTTCGCTGCAGGTGATTCTTTCTTTTCTGCCGGCTTCCTTGAAGCACCGGAGGTATTGGCATCCGATGATCTCCTTTCACTGCTTCCCGAACGGGTTTCCGTACGGGGCTGCTGGCTGCTGCGGCTTCCTGAATTACCGGATTTCTGCTCATTCCCGCGTACCTGGGTACCGCTGGATTTCTCCGCTGACCGCGACTGGCTCTGGGTACGGGTTGTCGTTTGGGTACGTGTGGTCGACGACTTTGTTTGCGTTTGTGTACGATTCCCCAGGGTTCTTGGCGGTTTCTGTTCGGTAGTGCTTACCCTTGTATCGGTAGAGGTACCGGTAGTCCTTGTCCTTGTTGTACCGGTCTGAACATCCCGGTTGATCTGATCCCTGCTACGGCTTTCACCCAATGTCCTGCGTTCGCCGGTAGTGGCCGTACCCCGCTGCGAGGTGCTTTTGCGTGCGACAGGATCCTCAATAGGCCGTGAGGAACGCCTTGATACCTGGTCAGGGTGTTTCTTGTAGTACATATCATATCCGGCTTTCCTTGCCTCGGGACGGGAATATGTTTTCCTGTAGCTGCCAGACTCCACTCGGGAGCTAACCACGGGTGAGTAATGACGTTTCTGGCTGTAATAGGTATCGTGCCAGTAGGGACTGCGGTGGTGATGATATACCCTGTAATGTCCGTAATAGTAATTATCGTAGTTATAGTGATATCCGTAATAATAGTGCCAGTAATATGGACGCCATGGACGCCAGTATGAAGGATAGTAGTTATAATGCCAGGGGGAATGCCATACTACATAGGTGGGCATGAACATAAACCGGATAAGGGGCCAGGTTGCAACTTCAACGGTTGTAGTCCTGTTAACCACTACAGTTTCACGTCCGACATATCCCGGATTGGGTGTTTCGTTGTAGTCGAGGTCGGCGTAATTGGGCTCCACAATATAATTCCGGCCATACAGGGCTTCATCCCCTGTCAGCTGTATGGACACATTCCCGTTCCGCTCACGGAAAACCGTAAAGACGGCGACATCCTGGAGATCCCTCGGGCTGAGTGCAACCTGCATTACAATAGTATGATAGTTGCCATCCGGATTATCCACTACCCGTATATAATCGATCCGTCCGTCCTGATCCAGGTCAAGGTTATTGATATGCATTTCCTCATTGTTCAAATCTCTTTCGAATACTTCCAGTGTTTGTGATTCCTGGAAAAGCTTCATCACTGCGAACAAATTGAGATTATCCCCGGGAAGTCCAAGATAATCGGGCGTCTGACCGTGTGCCCGCACGCTTATGCCAGCAGCAGCTACTATCAGGAATAAGGTAAAAATATATTTTTTCATGACTGGTGTTATTAACTGTTTATATTCAACGTAACTTCTGTTTTTCCCATGAGGGATATGTGCACGATTACTCATTTGCAACAATCATGCCACATCCTGTAGAAAACTTTAAACGATTGATTTCAAGGTTTTTGCAAAATCAGAACCCGGAATACAGAACGATTATGCGTTCTGGTAGCACCGTATCCAATCCACCTCAACTTCTGCCGGAAGCACGGATCCGTTTACATCCTTGTAGAGGGATGAGCTGAAATTAATGTACATAGGTACCTGGGGAACTCCCTGGGTGGTGGTATATATAGTTACACCGTTAATTTTCCAAACAAGTTTATCAGGGGTCCATTCGAGGGAAAAGATCTGGTAGTCTTTTCCGTATTTATCCCGGCTCAGGGAAGCCGCTTTCTTATCGATACCGCCTTTGACATTCGGGTTGCCGAAATAGCTTCCCACCCTGATCTTATCCGATGCCCGCGCAATATCGAGCTGGGGGAGCATGAGGTCGGCGATCAGCCAGCATCCGTGGCTTACCGGGTTGTTCAGGTTAAACCGCACCTTTATTTCAAACAGTCCGTATTGCTGCCTGAACCGGGCACCTGAATTTATAATGGCAGAGGTATAATCAAATTCGCGCGGATAAAATCCAATGGCCGGATTCCACACCTTGCCGCTGATCTTTTGCCTGCGGGTTACAATTTTCAATATGCTGTTATTGAGCTCGATGTTTTTATCCTCAGGATAAAACTGTATTTCCCCCTCATTTACATAACTGTCATGCAGGATGGTTTCACCCCAGAAATGCCTTGTCATCCAATTATTCCGGTCGAGGTGATGACTGTCAAACTCATCGGAGAAAGTCATCTTCCACCGTTTTATTTCATCGAATTTTTTCGAATCGCGGGTTTTAAAATACCATCTGAATTTTTCAGATTTCTTCCATTCTTCAAATTGCTTTTCCAGGCGGTATTCTTCCGACATTTCCAGTTTCTTCTTTGACGGAAGCAGCAAATATTCCTTCATTTTCAGGAATTCCTCAGTTTTCACGTATTTTTCAAGCTGTTCATAGGAGGCGATTTTCGAGGATCCGATGAGCGAATTGAAATTGATATATTTATTTGAGGATTTATATGAAAAATAGTCCCTTATCCGCTGTGATTTCCGGAGTCCCTTGAATTCAAGCAGTTTTTCATATTCGGGAGAATTCCTGAATTTCTTTTTTCCCTCCCTTTTAGCCCGGGCGAATTCTTCCGATTTTATAAATGTTTCAAGTGTATGGTAATGTTTGAGATCAAAGGAACTGTCAAATTCGAGGAAATCTTTCAGCTGCACCGAATCCTTCGCCTGGTAGTATTGCCGGACGTCTTTCTGCTTTTTCAGAGACAGGTATTCCTTCTCCTTCCGGTATTCCGGCGTATCAGAATACTTCCGTCCGGAAATTTCCTTTTTCCGGTGGGCGAATTCCGATGATTGGACAGTTTTTTCAAGATTCGTATAATCAGCCAGTTCCTTTGACTGTGAGAACGATATAAGGTCGCTGTATTCCTTTCTTAATGCGGTCTGTCTGGCTTCATAGTCCCCGGATGCCGGAATCCAGCCGAATAGTATTCTAAGATTTATCATTGTTGTTGATTTGATACAGTATCTTAAAAATTAAACTGAAAATACCCGTTAAGATTGTTTAACGAGGTCACTTTTTGATAAATATACGAAAAAGAAATTTCCATGGTTGGAGTATACGCAATTTTTGCGTTGGGGTTGCCTGTCCTTTCCGTTACACAAGCATTAAATGATTCCGGACTGAGGTTCACAACAGTTTCTTGAAAAACAGCAGCAGGGCAAACCAGTATTCGTCCTTTGTAACATCCTTCCCCGTAAGGGCTGCTGCCCCATGTACCCCTTTTCCCTTTTCGGGCTGGAACAGGGTTACCTGTCCGGCCTGTGTTTTTTCAACCATTTTTTGCAGAAAGCTGTATTCGGTCTGTGTGCCGCAGATAAAAACCGGCTGGCTGATTTTTCGCGTTACATCCGACATGGAGATTGCAGGCTGGAAATACTCACCGGGACTCAGGGCGACAATTGCTTTTATCTGGTGATTGTCAGCCGATTCGAGGAGGCAAAGGGATGCCGACCTGGAGCTTCCGAATAAAATAATCGGCAGGGTATTGAACCGCCTAACGTAGGCAATGGCGGCACGCAGGCGGTTTTGGGCTGCGGGGAGTGAAAAACCGTGGGATCCGCCGGATCTCATATCAATGGCCAGGCAATTGTAGTTGAGGTTAAGCAACCGGGGAGCAATATCCGCAAATTCGTCCCGGTCAGCGTTCTGCCCGTGACATAGTATCATAAACGGCAGGCTGGAATCGTGCAGGTAAAGATCCCCCATGATCCGGGAACTGTCGGCGGAAAAAAAATATACACCTTCCTGTCCTTTCATATTGCCGCAGGTGCAGCAAATGAAGAGGAGGAAGATGTATATTCTCATAACAACGGAAGGGAAAAGGTTACCTCATGATCCGCCGATAATGGCCAGGATGCTGATGTGGTTGGCCTTCACTTCCACGATGCCTGAATCGATATCGATAAATTCGTTCTGACCGGTTTCAGTGATCACCTTGATGGTTCCTTTTGCAAGCGTGGAAATAATGGGAGCGTGGTTATTCAGGATCTCGAATGATCCGGAGGCACCGGGAACCTTAACAAGCTTTACGTTGCCGTCAAAAAGCCTTTTTTCAGGAGTAATAATTTCGAGTTTCACAATCCGGCCTGTTAAGATTTGCTGGTCTGTGCGATGAGCTTTTCTCCCTTGGCAATAGCTTCTTCAATGGTACCTACCATATGAAAAGAGGCCTCAGGATACTGATCGACATCCCCGTTCATGATCATGTTAAAGCCCTTGATCGTATCTTCAATGGACACCCATACCCCGGGTGTTCCTGTAAATTGTTCCGCTACATGGAAAGGTTGCGACAGGAAACGCTGAACACGGCGGGCGCGGTGCACAACGAGTTTATCCTTCTCCGACAACTCATCCATTCCGAGGATTGCAATAATATCCTGCAATTCCTTGTAACGCTGGAGCAATTCCTTTAATTTCTTGGCTGTGTCATAATGCTCATTTCCGATTACCTCGGGTGAGAGAATGCGGGAAGTTGAATCGAGCGGGTCAACAGCCGGATAAATACCGAGTTCGGAGATCTTGCGGCTCAATACCGTAGTGGCATCGAGGTGGGAAAAAGTGGTGGCCGGTGCAGGGTCCGTAAGGTCATCGGCGGGAACATAAATTGCCTGCACGGATGTGATGGAACCCCTTTTTGTAGAGGTGATACGCTCCTGCATAATTCCCATTTCAGTGGCCAGTGTGGGCTGATATCCTACTGCTGATGGCATACGTCCCAGCAACGCGGATACTTCAGAACCTGCCTGTGTGAAACGGAAAATGTTATCCACGAAAAACAGGATATCGCGTCCGCCGGATTCCTCATCGCCGTCACGGAATGATTCGGCAACCGTTAATCCTGACAACGCCACAGTGGCACGGGCCCCGGGAGGTTCGTTCATCTGGCCGAATACGAGTGTTGCCTGTGATTGTTTAAGGGCTTCGGGGTCAACGAGGGACAGGTCCCAGCCGCCTTCTTCCATGTTCTTCTGGAAAGCTTCCCCGTATTTAATTACCCCTGATTCAATCATTTCACGAAGCAGGTCATTTCCTTCACGTGTTCTTTCACCTACGCCGGCGAATACGGAAAGACCGGAATATTTCTTTGCAATGTTGTTGATGAGTTCCATGATGATAACCGTCTTTCCAACACCAGCGCCGCCGAAGAGGCCGATTTTTCCTCCTTTCGGATAGGGTTCGAGCAGGTCGATTACCTTGATACCCGTGTACAATACTTCGGTTTCAGTTGACAGCTGGTCATATTTGGGAGGATCGGAATGGATCTCATAGCCGCCCTTTTTATCCACCGCGCTTAGCCCGTCGATGGCATCCCCGATTACATTCAGCAACCGGCCCCTGATCTGTTCGCCGATCGGCATGCGGATAGCTCCGCCTGTAACATAAGCCTTCATGCCGCGGTGCAGTCCGTCGGTTGAATCCATTGCAATACTCCGGATCGAATTTTCACCAATATGCTGCTGACATTCGACAATGATAACCTGTCCATCCTCTTTTCTGATTTCCAGCGCATCATGAATATCAGGCATCTTGTTCCCGGCCCGCTCGAAGCTGATATCAACAACAGGACCAATGATTTGAATTACTTCGCCCACCAACTGTGTCATTGTAAATACATTTAAGATTAATGGTCACAAATATATTATTAAAATAATTACTATATAATTTTTAACCGGAATATTCCATGGATACATAAAAACAATTACACGGAACACAGGGCACTGCTTCTTCAAATCAACAGATCAACAAATCAACAGATGATTCTACCCCCGTAAACGAATCAATCATCAAAAAAAAACATTTACTGGCATTCGCATCGCAACCTTTTTTTAACTTTGTTTAACCGATACATAAACTAAATCTAAATTTCAAATGAAAAAAACACCAAAAATGATCTTGTTAAGCCTGCTGCTGGCTTTATCGCTTCCTTTTATCCCGTTGAATGCTCAAACAGAAACTTTTAAGCAGGGCGATTTAGTGTTTAGTGCCGGATTAGGGATTGGCGCTACATATGGCAGTTATTGGGGTAGTTATTACAATACCTCTGTTCCCCCTATTTTTCTGACCGGTGATTATTGCCTTCGTGAAGATCTCGGTCCGGGCAATCTTGGAGTTGGTGGAATTATTGCCTATTCTTCCTATAAGTATGAACCATCACCTGACTGGGGATACAAGTATAGTACACTGTTTATCGGAGTAAGAGGTACCTATCATTTCACGGATCTGGTTGACAAGCTTGACCTTTACGGTGGCATCTCCCTGGGTGGTGAAATAGTGACCGATAAGGGTTACGGCGATTACAACGATTATACCTACAGCACAAACAACAGTTCAGCCCTTGTTGAACTGTTTGCCGGTGCCCGTTACTATTTTTCAGACAATTTCGGGGTCATGAGTGAACTCGGATATGGCATTGCCTGGCTGAAACTTGGAGTTTCCTTTAAACTTTAGTCTTCATTTTCGCACTACAAAAGGGTTTCCCGCAGAAATTGTTTTTTTCGGGATAACCCTTTTGTCGTTGTTTTATCCTCGGTTTGGTTTATTTGGACTCAATAATTGAACAGATCACCATTTTATTGTCACATCTTTCAAATCTTACCGTATACACATAAGAATTCAAAATTTCACATACCCGATTTCATGGAGAACAAACTCATTTTTTTTGTGGATGATGACAAGATGATGCTGAATTTGATGGAATATACTTTCAAATGCAGGGATGGTTTCGATGTTCAGTCTTTTTTTTCAGGTGAATCCTGCCTCGAGCACCTTAGTGAAAGACCCTCGCTCATTGTACTTGACTACTACCTCGGGGAAGGAGAATCCACTGCAATGTCGGGCCTGGATACACTTAAAAAAATAAATGCATCGGACAGCAAAATTCCGGTTGTAATCCTCAGCAGGGAAAAGGATAAAAAACTTATCCAGGAATTTCTTCATTACGGAGCCATCCGGTATGTCATCAAGGATGATTTCTTCATCAACACGCTGATTGAAACGGTGGAAGACTATTTTATGGAAAAACTGGATTAAAACGTTTTGCAGTCTTGCAGTTCGAAAGCAGTGACAAGTGACGAGTGACAAGTGACGAGGAAGAATAATCCCGTCAGGGATATACTAACGGTGGAAGCAGGGACAAGAGACAAGAGACAAGGGACCAGGAAGAATTTTCTGCGGTTCGGCTATCCTAAAGGAATATTCCGTCAACATTTTTTACATGCTCATACTAACAAAATATTTACGAGTTTTTAACCCGGAAACTGAACGACTGCACGACTGCACGACTGCAGAACTTTTTATGCCATCTATACCCTTGATACAATTCTCCTTTTCCTGAATTTTCCTTGTATTTCTAAATAAATTTCCTACTTTTGCACCACTTTTTTTTATTCGGCTGATTTGAAATTTGAGAATCATTATATTATTCAATTCAAAGGGCTGAAGGAGGGTGTTCATGAATTTGAATTCATTCTTGGCAAACCGTTCTTTGAGGAGTTTGAACGCCTGGAAGTACAGGATGGAAAGGTAACAGCTGGTATTACGCTGGAGCGGAAAACCAATCTGCTTGACCTCGAAGTCCGGTTGCAGGGAGATATCCTGGTCATATGTGACCGCTGTCTGGAGAATTTCCGGATGGAGATCGATTATGAAGGGCATCTGGTCGTTCAATTCAGTGAAAGGGAACAGGAAGGAACGGATGAGATCATCTATCTGCATCCTGAAGAGTATCAGCTCGACCTGAAACATTTTTTGTACGAATGCATCAGTGTCAGTATTCCTTACCGGAAAGTTCATCCCGATCTCCCCAATGGAGAATCCGGCTGTGATCCGGAAATGCTTGATAAATTAGAATCTTTAATAATTAATACTTAATAATTAACACAATGCCCAATCCGAAACGTAAGCATTCGAAGCAGCGGAGAGATAAGAGAAGAACGCACGACAAAGCTCTGGTACCCACGTTGGGAACCTGCCAAAATTGCGGAGCAGCTATTTTATACCACCGGGTTTGTCCCGAATGTGGTTATTATAAAGGGAAACCTGCAGTAAAAAAAGAAGCCGCTGCATAATGCCAGCGACAGAAGCAAAGGTCCTCATTAAGCATGAAAATCGGAATTGATATTCTGGGCGGAGACTTTGCCCCGGAGGCAACCGTACTTGGTTCAATCCTGGCGGTAAAAAGCCTTCCGGCTGGCTTTTCACTTGTACTGATCGGGGATGAATCGGTCATCCGTTCGATATGTGAGCGTGAGAACTTTGATCCCTCACGGGTTGAAATTGTCCATACCACCGAACGTATTGATATGGGGGAACATCCGGCCAAAGCATTCGTGCAGAAGCCGGGTTCAAGTGTTGTTATGGGTTTCAGATTACTGGCCCAGGGCAAGATTGATGCTTTTTGCAGTGCGGGCAATACGGGTGCCATGATGGTAGGGGCCATGCAGGTGATCCGTTCCATTCCGGGTGTTATACGTCCCTGCATTGCAGCGACTGTGCCACGCCAGGGAGATAAGCCCCAGCTATTGCTGGATGTGGGTTTAAATCCGGATTGCAGCCAGGAAGAACTGAAGCAGTATGCCTTACTGGGCAGCATTTATGCCCGCCAGGTGCTGGATATCGCTTCTCCCCGCGTAGGTCTCATGAATATCGGTGAGGAAGAAGGTAAAGGAAATCTCGTTTCCAAGGCAGCCCATCAATTGATGAAGGGATCCCCGGAATTTGATTTTGTTGGTAACCTCGAAGGAAATGACCTGTTTGGAGACAAGGCTGACGTCCTTGTTTGCGACGGGTTTGTCGGAAACATCATGCTGAAACAGGCAGAAGCATTTTATACCATTATCCGCAAGCGCAACATTACAGATGAATTTTTTGAAAAATTCAATTTCGTAAATTATGGTGGAACGCCTGTATTGGGAATTAATGCTCCCGTGCTGATCGCTCATGGTATATCTAATGAAATAGCCATTAAAAACCTGTTGCTGCATGCAGCAGGGGTAATTAATGGCAAATTGTGTGAGAAAATAAAAGAAGCATTTACGGAATGACCAAGATAAGAGCAGCAATAACAGGCGTTGGCGGATACGTCCCGGAATATATTCTGGATAACCATGAGTTGAGCCGGATGGTGGATACAAGCGATGAATGGATCATGCAACGCATCGGTATCCGGGAAAGAAGGATATTGAAAGAAAAAGGCAAGGCTACATCCTACATGGCATCTAAGGCCGTTAAGGAATTGCTGAAAAAGACAGGTACCGATCCGCTGGATATCCAGCTTCTGATTTGTGCTACCGTTACATCGGACATGCATTTCCCGGCAACGGGTAACCTGGTTTCCGATAAGGTAGGGCTTGTAAATGCATTTAGTTTTGACCTATCCGCTGCCTGTTCGGGTTTTGTATTTGCACTCGAAACAGGCCGGCGCTATATAGAATCAGGCGCATACAAAAAGGTAATCGTGGTGGGGGCGGATATGATGTCGGCCATTACCGATTATTCCGACAGAACCACTTGTCCGCTTTTTGGCGACGGTGCCGCCGCTGTACTTCTCGAACCTGCGGTTGACGAGAATGGGATCATGGACTCCATAATGGGTGTTGACGGTTCGGGAATGAAGCACCTGCACATGGTGGCCGGTGGTTCATTGAATCCGCCCTCGCACGAAACGGTCGATGCAAAGCAGCATTTTATGTTCCAGGAAGGCCAGGCCGTATTTAAAGTGGCGGTTTCCAAAATGTCGGATGTTTCCGTGGAGATCATGGAGCGAAACAATCTTACCCACCAGGATATAAAATACCTCGTGCCGCACCAGGCCAATATGCGGATTATTGATGCCACCGCGCGCCGTATGGGAATCAGCAGGGACCAGGTAATGATCAATATTGAGAAATTCGGCAATACAACAGCCGCCACAATTCCATTGTGCATGTGGGATTATGAAAAACAGCTCAAAAAAGGTGATAATCTTATACTGACTTCATTTGGAGCCGGATTCACGTGGGGGGCTATCTACCTTAAATGGGCGTACGATCCTAAATAAAATCTTTCTCGCAGGAGATAATAAACCTGACAGGCTAAAAGCTTGCCAGGTTTTTTATTTTTACCCGCTGATCTTAACGGGTCCAATTTTCTCGCAGATCTCGGTGATCCCGCAGATAATATTTACAGTTTATTGACGATTCGTATAATTGATTTTGCCAGATCAGGTGAATTGAAATTAATTAATAAGCCTAATTTTAGTCCGGAAAGTTTGAGGTAGGTTATTAGTTGTTTATGATGCAGATCAGACAGATTTTCCACGGATTTAACTTCAATTATTACTAAATTATTAATTTGTAAATCTATCCGGAAATTTAAAGGAAGAATATTCCCATCATATATAACTGGCAAGGGTACTTGACAATTAACCTTCAAACCCAATTGTCGCAATTCATAAGCGAGTGCATATTCATAAACTGATTCCAATAAACCTGGTCCGAGTGCATTATAAACTTTAAAAGATGCTCCCCTTATTCCATAAGAAATATCATTTTCTGATAACATAATTCTTAAGCCTAAACGTTTATATTCAATCAAATATAAACTTTATTACAAATTATTCAAAAACTTACTATTATATTAAACGCTTAATATTTAAATTCCTCTCCATCAGCGAGATCTGCGAGATCTGCGAGAACCTTAAGCCCCGCCAAAATTAAATCTGCGAAATCTGCGAAAATCTGCGAGAACCTAAAGCCCCGCTAAATAATTCATCTGCCAGATCCGTGAGATTCGCGAGAACTCTTCACGCAATTCATAATTCTTCATTCATAATTCATAATTTATCTTATATCTTTGTCCTAACTGGTTTTACATCAAAAAATAGCGCACAATGGCAAAAATTACAGAAACAGAAAATAACGTGATCAATCAGATCGGCGTTGGTACGGAAATTACAGGTGACGTGATTACCAACGGTGATATACGGTTCGATGGTCTGTTAACTGGAAATCTGAAAACCAAGGGCAAAGTGGTGATCGGGGAGACAGGAGCAGTTAAGGGAGAGATCAATTGTAAGAACTCAGTGGTAGAAGGTAAGGTGGAAGGCAAGATTTCTGTCGGCGAATTGCTGACACTAAAAGCCACCTCCACATTGACCGGTGATATCATAACACGCCGGCTTGCAATTGAGCCCGGCGCAAAATTCAGTGGCAATTGCAGTATGACATCTGAAAGTGCATCCGCCAATGCAACAAAAGAAACCGACAGACCCGCAGAGAGCATCAAAAAATCTTAAGGAATATGCCCGGTATTCCAACCTCGGCATACAGATGATCGTGATCATCCTGCTTGGGGTATTCGGGGGCATACAACTTGACAAAAGACTGCACATGGAGTTTCCTGTTTTCACCGTGGTATTATCCTTTTTAGGTGTTGTTCTTGGTATATATATCGGTCTGAAGGATTTTATCCGCACAAAAAAAAAGTAATTCATGGCACCCGGACTTAAAAAAACACTGATCGGTCTCGTTATTCTTTCCATCCTGCTCGCTGCAGGCGGCATATTTCTTTTCCGGACTTATTTATCCTCCTGGTATTTTTCCTTCTTTCCCTATCTGATCCTGATATTCCTGCTTGTAAATTCGGTGGTTTTTCTCATTTTCTACCGTTCGCTTACTAAATCAAGCAACCAGTTTATCCGGGGTTTTATGCTGTCGACGATTATTAAACTGATGACCTATCTGATCCTGGTTCTCGTATATGTGCTTTCTTTCCCGAAATCAGCGATTCCTTTTGCAATCACCCTGTCCGTACTTTACATAGTGTATACTGCATATGACTTGTTTATCATGCTTTCCCTGTTGAAAAGAAAGAAAGAAAAAAGTATTTTAACCGATCAGATATCAAATTAGTTTTTATATTTATGCCCTCATTTTTACGATATGCCAGGTAAGATTTGTAAAGGTTTTTTTATTGCGATGATGCTGTTCATAGTGAACAGCGGAGTGAATATGGCCTGGTCACAGGAACATGCTGCCCCGGATACCGCACACCCTGCTGAAACGCATGAAAGCGGCGCCGTACATGCTGAAACGTTCAACCCCGGTGACTTTATTTTCGATCACATCAAGGATGCACATGAATGGCACCTGGCCACTATCGGGCATACACATGTTACCATTCCGTTACCGGTGATCGTATACAGCAAAAACAACGGTTTTAATGTATTTTGCTCAAGTAAGTTCAAACACGGACATGCCGAATATAAGGGTTTCAAACTCGAAACTGCCGGACCAAAAAAGGGCAAGATCGTGGATACAGCGGGAGGTTATGTTTTCGATATATCCATTACAAAAAATATTGCTGCCATGATCTTTGGCTTCGGCCTGATCATGCTGATCTTTTTAACCCTGGGCAAGGCATACCGCAAAAACCCGGTGAGCGCACCCAAGGGACTGCAATCCTGGGTGGAGCCGATCGTCGTTTTTTTGCGTGACGATGTGATTAAACCCTCCGTGGGCCCAAAGTACGAACGCTATACCCCGTATCTGCTGACCCTGTTTTTCTTTATCTGGATCAACAATATGCTGGGGCTTGTTCCCGTTCCGCCGATGGGTGCCAACCTCACAGGAAACATTGCTGTCACTATGGTACTGGCAATTTTCACCTTCGTGATCACTAATGTGAGTGCCAACAGGAATTACTGGAAACATACCCTCAACACACCCGGTGTACCGCTCTGGCTAAAACTTCCCATCCCGATCATGCCTCTTGTGGAGGTGCTGGGAGTGTTTACCAAACCGCTGGTACTGATGATCCGGCTTTTTGCCAATATCACTGCCGGCCATATTGTGGTGATGGGCTTTATCACGCTTATCTATATTTTTGCCCAGATGTCGGCAGGCCTGGCATATGGAGTTTCATTAATCACAATAGCCTTTAATATTTTTATCACATTTCTTGAATTGCTTGTGGCGTTTATACAGGCATTCATTTTTACATTCCTTTCCTCAATATATATCGGCCTGGCTATTGCCGAAGACCATCATCATGAGGAAAAGAAGGAGCATGCTTGAGTTTGTTGTTTAATTTAACTATATCTACTATGTTATCTATTATTTTACAAGCTGCTGCCGTAGCCGGTGTTGCTAAACTGGGTGGTGCGATTGGCGCTGGTATCGCTGCATTGGGTGCAGGTATCGGAATTGGTCGTATCGGGGGCAGTGCAATGGAAGCTATTGCCCGCCAGCCTGAAGCAGCTGGTGACATCCGTGCCAATATGATTATTATTGCCGCGCTCGTGGAATCTGTAGCGCTTTTTGCAGTAATCGTCTGTTTGCTGGCTGTACTGGCATAAATTTTTCTCCGGAACCATACGATTGGTGTGGTTCCGGATTTTAACCGAATTAAATACATAAAAATATGGATTTGCTTATTCCCGAAGTCGGTACGATATTTTGGACCTTTTTAATATTTTCCATTGCTGTTTTTATTCTGGCAAAATTTGCATGGAAACCCGTGTTAAAAGGTCTTAAGGAGCGCGACAACTCCATTGCCCAGGCTTTGCAGGCTGCTGAAATTGCCAAAAAGCAGGTATCGGAATTGCATTCCGAAAGCCAGAAATTAATGGCCGAGGCCCGGGTTGAGCGCGACAAGATCATCCAGGAAGCACGGCAATTCAAGGAATCCCTTATGGCGGATGCCCGAGAGCAGGCCAAAAAAGAAGGACGGAAACTGATTGACGAAGCCAGGGATGCCATCAAAAACGAACGGAATGCAGCCATTTTTGAAATCAAGAAACAGGTTGCCGAGCTTTCAGTAGCCATTTCCGAAAAAATTCTTTTGCAGGAACTTTCTGATCCGGGCAGGCAGCAGGAATTGATTGAAAAATCACTGAACGACGTTAAATTTAACTGATCCCACCTGATCCTGAACCGATGAATCATAGCAAAATAACAGTCCGGTATGCAAAGGCGCTCTTTGGCCTTGTAAAAGAGGACAATTCTCTCGATGTCCAAAAGAAGGACATCGAATTATTATACCAGTGCATCCGGGAAATACCTGAATTGCAGGACGTAATTCAAAGTCCGGTAATGAAGGCCAGCGAAAAGATCCGGCTGTTTGACCTTTCCTTTGGAGATTCTTTCAGTCCCCTTACAGTTACATTCATCCACCTTGTGCTTGAAAGCAGGCGGGAGGAACATCTATTGGGTATTTGCCGGTATTTTCTTGACCTGATAAAAGCAGAACAGGGCATACAGTCTGCAGAACTTGTGACGGCCGCTCCCCTCGATGAAAAGCTGAGGCAATCCATTATCAGGCTCATCACCCGGAAATTCGACAGTAAGGTGGAACTGCATGAAAAAGTAGACGGCTCAATTATCGGGGGATTTATTCTCAGGGTAGGCGACCAGCAGATTGATGCCAGCCTGTCGAGCAAACTGGAGAAAATTAAGAATGAATTGATTAATTCATAATATTGACAATAATTAAAATAACTATACAATGTCGGCGCTTAAACCATCAGAAGTTTCAAAGGTTTTAAAACAACAATTACGAGAAATCGATACAAAGGCCCAGCTTGATGAGATCGGTACCGTATTACAGGTTGGTGATGGCATAGCCAGGGTATATGGCATGTCAAATGTTTGTTCCAACGAGCTGATCGAATTTGACAGTGGTGTCCGCGGAATTGTGATGAACCTCGAAGAGGATAACATCGGCGCTGTATTGCTGGGAGATACCGACAAGATCAAGGAAGGGGATACTGTTAAACGTACAGGCAGGATCGCCTCCATTCTCGTCAGTGAAGGCATGCTCGGCCGGGTTATCAACACACTGGGTGAGCCGATTGACGGCAAGGGGCCGATCACAGGGAAAACCTTTGAAATGCCTTTTGAGAGAAAAGCCCCCGGGGTTATCTTCAGGCGCCCGGTGAATGAACCGTTGCAGACAGGTATTAAGGCCATCGATGCCATGATCCCCATCGGAAGGGGACAACGTGAACTGATCATCGGCGACAGGCAGACGGGTAAAACCTCTATCGCCGTTGACACCATTATCAACCAGAAAGAATTTTATGACAAGGGAGAACCCGTTTACTGTATCTATGTTGCCATAGGCCAGAAAGGTTCAACCGTTGCCAATATTGCCAAAACACTTGAAGAATTTGGCGCGTTGCCCTACACGACCATTCTTTGCGCCACAGCGTCGGATCCGGCAGCCCTGCAGTTCTATGCCCCGTTTGCCGGTTGCGCGATCGGTGAATATTTCAGGGATACTGGACGTTCGGCCCTGATCATCTATGACGACCTTTCAAAACAGGCTGTGTCATACCGTGAGGTTTCCCTGCTGCTCCGCCGTCCCCCGGGACGTGAGGCATATCCCGGCGATGTGTTCTATCTTCACTCACGCCTGCTGGAACGTGCAGCCAAGATCATCAACAATGACGAAATTGCTGCCCAGATGAATGACCTGCCCGAGGTACTGAAACCGATTGTTAAAGGCGGCGGATCCCTCACTGCACTTCCCATCATTGAAACACAGGCAGGTGACGTGTCAGCCTACATCCCCACCAATGTAATCTCGATTACGGACGGCCAGATTTTCCTCGAAACAAACCTGTTTAACTCAGGCGTAAGGCCGGCTATCAACGTAGGTATTTCCGTATCCCGCGTCGGTGGTTCCGCGCAGATCAAATCAATGAAAAGGGTTGCCGGTACGTTAAAACTCGACCAGGCACAATTCCGTGAACTGGAAGCCTTTTCAAAATTCGGATCTGACCTGGATGCTGCTACTATGGCTGTCCTGGACAAGGGATCCAAGAACGTTGAAATTCTGAAACAGCCCCTTCACAGTCCGCTGACCGTTGAAAAACAGATCGCGATCATTTATTGCGGAACCCGCGGTTTGCTGATGGATGTTCCCCTCGACAGGATCAAGACCTTTGAGGAAGACTTCCTTAACATACTGGAACTGAAACATAAATCTGTACTGACCACCCTGAAAGAAGGAAAACTCACCGAGGAAGTGGAAACCCAGCTTACAGCCATTGCTAAAGAAGTTGCAGAACGGATTAAATAAAAATTAGATTATAGGACGTTGTTATTTGTGTAATTTATTATGGCCAACCTGAAAGAAATACGAGTTCGGCTGAACTCGATGAAGTCTACACGGCAGATTACGAGTGCCATGAAAATGGTTTCTGCGGCCAAATTACGCAGGGCGCAGGAATCCATTCTCCAGCTCAGGCCGTTCTATATCAGGTTACATGAGATTCTTCAGGATGTCAGTGCCAATATGGAGGACACTACTGAAAATCCATTCAGCAAACCTGCTGATACAGGCCGGGTACTGCTCATTGTGATCACGTCCAACAGGGGACTCTGCGGTGCTTTCAATTCAAACGTGGTAAAAAGGACGATCCAGTCCATTTCAGGCCCCTACCGGGAAGCCTATATGGCGGGGAAACTGGACATAATTGCGATCGGAAAAAAAGGCGCCGACATTCTGAAATCGAAAAATATTAAGGTTGCTGCAACGTATCACCAGCTCTTCGAAAAATTGAAATTTGATAATACAATTGCAGTCATTACCCCGGTGATGGAGGATTTTATCAAGGGGAAATATGGCCTTATCAAGATTATTTACAACAAGTTCCGCAATGCTGCTGTTCAGGAGGTTACCGATGAAATATTCCTCCCTGTACTGCCGTCACTGGAAACGGGGGACAAGTTCGAATCCCGCTTTGACTACATCTTTGAACCCTCGAATGAGGATATTTATGCCGAAATGATTCCCTATGCGCTGAAAGTGCAGTTTTTCAGGGCCCTGTTGGAATCAACCGCATCAGAGCATGGCGCCCGCATGACTGCCATGCACAAGGCCACAGACAATGCCACCGATCTTATCAGGGAACTGGAACTCAACTATAATAAAGCACGGCAGGCTTCCATTACGAAGGAGATCCTTGAAATTGTCAGCGGAGCCGAAGCACTTAAAGCCTGACCTATGAAAACCCGTCCTTACCCTGAAGCTATAGGCAACAGGAAGGTCTGGTCACAGTTGCTGCCTTTTTTCGTATTCTTTATCCTGTTCGCCTTAATTACCCTGGATCTTCCATTTTTCTGGGATAAGGATATTTTTTTCTCACGCCTGGCTCACTGGTTGCCGGAAAACCGTTACAGTCCTGTGCTCCCCGACACACTGGATCCGGGTTACCCGCCAGCTCTTGCCTGGCTGCTGGCCGGCACCTGGCACATCTTCGGAATTAACCTCCCGGTCATGCATCTCCTGATGCTTCCTTTTACACTGGGTATCATCTGGCAAACCCACCTGCTGCTTCGTCAATACATTCCGGAAAAAACCATCCCCCTGGCCATGCTGATCCTGCTGGCAGACCCGACCTTTCTCGCGCAGACCGTGGTATATTCAACTGACCTTGTCATGTTGTTTTTTATGTTGCTGGCCCTGAATTCGGTTTTGCTGAACCGGAGAGGGTTACTGGTGCTGGCGGTAACCGGACTGCTGTTTTCGCACATGCGGGGTGTTATGGTGGGAGCAACCATAGGGTTGTTTGATTTGTACCGCCATGCAAATTGGAAAAACCGGAATACTTTTGTAAGGGTTTTTCTGCCGTATATTCCCGGGCTTGCACTTTTTCTGGGCTGGGCACTGTTTCATTACCAGGTCAAGGGCTGGATTGCCTACCACCCCGGTTCTCCCTGGGCCGGATGTTATGAGCTTGTTGACGGTGCCGGCTTTGTTAAGAACTGCGGCATAGTCCTCTGGCGGCTCCTGGATTTTGGACATGTTTTCGTCTGGATCGTTATCGTTGCTTTAATCATTCCCCTGCTCAATAAAAATGTGCCCGGGGACTCAAAATTCCGTGAGCTGGTATTCCTTATTATCCTTTCCATTGCCCTCACCCTGCCCACCATGCTGATATACAAAATACTGAACGGGCACCGCTACCTGATCACCGTGTATTATTTTCTTTCGCTGCTGGCCGTCTACCTGCTGTTTGCCACACCAGGCAGAGAGCGGCAAAGAAAGTGGCTGGCTATACTCATTATGGCAGGGCTGCTGAGTGGAAATTTCTGGGTTTACCCCGATAAAATCGCCAAGGGGTGGGATGCTTCACTGGCTCACCTGCCCTACCATCATCTGAGACATGAGATGATCAGCTATATCGACAAGCATCTTATTCCGGTGAATGAAACCGGTTCGCGTACTCCCAACACCTCCGTTATGGATAATATTGACCTTAACGGGGACCAACGGGCATTTCCATGGGCGGATCTGTCAAAAGACAACTATGTTTTTTATTCAAATATCTGTAATGCATTTACCGATGAGGAGGTTGACGAACTGAAAACCCGGTGGGGTGTAGAAAAGGAGTTCCGGTGTTTGCAGGTGAGGGTCACGCTTTATAAAAGAAGGCATTAATCCCAGCGGGATTAACTGTCGGTAGAAACGCATATCTGTCTCCCCTCCCCCCCCATCCCCTTTGCGGGGATACCCCGCGACGTGAAAGAAGAAATGCGGAATCTGCCTTTCTAATCGGGTAGGAAGCGGCTCGCGCCGCTGACCCCCCACACCACCGGGCATACGATTTCGTACCACGGCGGTTTCTAAAAACTTTTACACCTTCATTATTAGAAATAAAGATAGTAATCCCTGTCGAGCAAACCAA
>JBGSSA010000122.1:0-9674 GCA_041737295.1 Bacteroidales bacterium
CCTAATGGTCGTCGAATCAATGATAAACAGCTTTTTTTCATAGGGCGCTTTTGGGTTTATCTTTCGGCTGTCCGGGTAACCATAATGCAATCTGTATAACTCATGAAAAAGCTCAGCAAAAAAGGCTTCCGCTCTCCTTCGATTTGCATCAGAGAGTGTACTCCTTTTTACGTCATGAATCATTTTAAAATGTCCTTTCTTTCCTCCTGCAACCTGCAATCCGGTTACTACTTCCCTTATTGAGGTACATTGATTAATCACCGCAAAAAGCATGGTGACCAAATGATGACGCGCATCAAACTTCTTACAGTATCTATCAGCATTATGTTTTCTTGCAAGCCTATCTATGAGAGAGTTTGGAATCAAAGAAAGTAGCTGACTAAATATCGGCTGTCCGGAAAAAATTGTACTTTTATCCATGTAGTAACATTATTTGTGGTAAAATAAAATTACTACATTTTCAGAGGGGCTTCGGCCCCTTTTTTCATATTTTATATACTTTTACCGGACAACAGTGATCATCAAATCATCAAATCATCAAACCAACATATCGCTAAATTGATTTCCGTTACCGGGCTTGTCCAGGGTGTGGGATTCCGGCCATTCGTGTATAGACTGGCCCGAAAGCATAACCTGCATGGCTGGGTGGTGAACCGTACTGACGGCCTGTCAATCCGGATTGAAGGACCTTCATCCGTGATTCCTCTATTTATCAGGGATTTAAAAAGCATGGCCCCTGTGGTTTCTCAGATTGATGAGATCAGGGTTGATAAGGCTGAGATTGAAGGGTTGAATGATTTTGTGATCCTGGCCAGCCAGGACAATTCCGAAGAAACTTCCGAGATCAGTCCGGATATTGCGGTTTGCGCAGAATGCCTGGCCGACATGAAAACGCAGCCAAACCGGATTAATTATCCCTTTATCAATTGCACACACTGCGGTCCCAGGTTCACGATCATCAAGGATTTTCCGTACGACCGGAAAAAGACCACCATGGCGCCTTTTGACATGTGTGATCATTGCAGGGAAGAATACATAAATATTATGGATCGCAGGTTTCATGCGCAACCCGTGGCATGTAACCAATGTGGCCCGGTATATACTCTTTATTCCGGAGACAAAGTCATACGTGATTTCACGGAGATATTGACCCTGGCCTGCTCTGTGATTAAAAACGGGGGTATACTTGCTGTAAAGGGGACCGGCGGATTTCACCTGATGTGTGATGCCCGGAACGAGTCATCAGTAAGCCGGCTCAGATTATCCAAAAAGAGGGAAGGAAAACCTTTTGCTGTAATGTTCAGAGACATTGAAAGCATTAAAGATTTCACCCACGTATCGGAGGAAGAGGAAAAAGCCCTGCTTTCCTGGAGACGTCCTATCGTTATACTCAACACGGCAAATCAGCCTTCATACAGCATTTCATCTGGACTGAATACAATGGGTGTGTTTCTGCCTTACATGCCATGGCATTACCTGTTTTTTGAACAATCGGGTCTTGATGCAATTGTACTCACCAGTGGAAACCTGGCAGGGGAACCGATTATTATAAACAATCTGAAAGCCCTTGAGCTGATGCCCTCTGTTGCTGATGGAGTGCTGACCTATAACAGGGAAATATATAACCGGACAGATGATTCCGTCGTAAGGATCATGGGTGGACGTGAACGGATTATCCGCCGTTCAAGGGGATTTGTTCCGGCTGCAGTAAACGTGCACCTGGATGTAAGCGGAATACTGGCAACCGGTGCAGAACTATCCAATAGTTTTTGCCTTGGAAAAGGAAAACGTGCTTACCTGAGCCAGTATATAGGGGATCTTAAAAACCGGGAAACCATGGATTTTTTTGAGGAAACAGTTAACCTGTTCCTGAAACTTTTCAGATCCAAACCATTGCTGGTAGCAGCCGACCTCCATCCTGATTATCTTTCAACACGCTATGCCCGTTCAATGGGAATCGAACTTATGCAAATTCAACATCATCATGCACATATTGCATCGTGCATGGCTGAAAACGGGCTGGATGAACCGGTCATCGGACTGGCATTTGACGGAACGGGATATGGGGACGATGGGAATACGTGGGGAAGCGAATTCCTTGTTTGCGATTATAAGGGATATGTACGCCGGAATCATTTTGCCTATATGCCTATGCCAGGAGGGGACCGGGCTGCCGAAGAACCCTGGAGAATGGGATTGTCGCTGCTCTACCAGTCATTTGGCGATCACCTGTACGATCTTGATATTCCATTTATTCGTTCAATAGATCAAAAAAAAGCCAGGCTGATTACAGGGGCAATTTCCAAAAATATAAATGCCCCGCTTTCTTCGGGTGCTGGTCGCTTGTTCGATGCAATAGCCGGTATTACAGGAATTTGCACTGACAGTCTATTTCACGCGGAAGCTCCAATGAAGCTGGAATCAGCTATCCGGGATGATATAGGGGGATTTTATGATATCGACGACACAAATGGAATTTCATTTCTTCCGGCAATTCAGCAAGTATGTGCTGATCTTGCACAGGGAGTTTCTCCGGGGATTATTTCTGCGCGTTTTCACAATACAGTTGTGGAAGCAACATTTCGCGAAGCCGAAAAAATAAGAAGGGAAACCGGCATAAAAAAGATTGTGCTCTCCGGGGGTACATTTCAAAATAAATATCTGTTTGAATCATTGGAAACAAAACTGCGAAAGAATAACTTCGTCACGTTCAGTCATGAAAAGACACCCTGTAACGATGGGGGACTTGCCCTGGGCCAACTGGTTATTGCTGCGGCGAAAAGAGGGACAAGGGACAAGTGACAAGAGACGAGTCAATAATGATAGAATACAGGATGCCGGTTACTATCTGATCCCCGACTGCACGACTGCACGACTGTACGAATTCACCAATACAATATGAAATTAACACATTAGCAATTTAACACATATACGATTTTGTTTTCACTTTTTATTTTTATCTTTTAGTTTTTCACTGATTTCGTTATCCAGTTTCTAAAATTAATTATTCATGTGTTTAAGCATTCCCGCAAAAATACTATCCATTGATGGCAACATGGCAAAAGCGTCCGTGGGAGGGGCTATTGTAAATGCAAGCCTTCACCTGGTAGATGATGCCATTGTAGGAGATTATATTCTCATCCACACCGGATTTGCCTTGCAGAAGATCAGCGAAGAAGAGGCCCTGGAAACCATCCGCCTGATCAGGGACCTGCAAAATGAGACGTTATGATGAAGTATATTGATGAATTCAGGGACCGGGATCTTATCTCCGGTCTGGTGGATGTTATCCATCAGAAATCACTCAGCAGGATCAGGCTTATGGAGGTTTGCGGAGGTCATACTCTCGCCATCCGGAAATACGGAATCCAGCATTTGATTCCTTCAACAATTGAACTTTTATCTGGCCCGGGTTGTCCGGTTTGCGTTACTGACCGCTCTGCAATCGACCAGGCTGTTGCACTTGCGCGGATGCCCGGCGTGATCGTGACAACCTATGGCGATCTGATCCGGGTGCCGGGATCAGAATCCACGCTGAACCAGGAAAAAGCCGTGGGTGCTGATGTTCGTATTGTATATTCCACACTTGATGCTCTTGAAATCGCAAGGTCAAATCCCGGGAAAAAAGTAGTATTTCTGGGAATCGGTTTTGAAACCACCACTCCATCCAGCGCTGTTGCGGTGTATGAAGCTAAGAAACAAGGTATCTCCAATTTCTTCCTGCTCAGCATGCACAAACTCATGCCACCGGCAATGGCCGGACTCATTGATCAGGGTATTAAGATTGACGGGTATATCGGACCCGGTCATGTTACAACAATCGCGGGAGCCGGAATGTATGATCAACTAGTTGAAAAGTACAGCATTTCTGTAGTCGTATCCGGATTTGAGCCTGTAGATCTGCTGCAAAGTATCCTGATGCTGGTGAATATGAAAGAAGAAGGTCGGTTTGGAACGGAAATCCAATATAAAAGGGCAGTCACAAAAGAAGGCAATGTAAAGGCCAGGGAATTGGTTAATCTCATTTTCGAACCTAAGGACGATGCATGGCGCGGACTAGGCATAATTCAGAAGAGCGGCCTGAAAATCAGAAAAGAATTTATCCACTTTGATGCAGCTCTGCATTTTAACCTGAAAACCGAACCGGTGCCGGAGCCAAAGGGTTGTATCTGTGGCGAAGTGTTAAGGGGACTAAAAAAACCAGATCAGTGTGGTTTGTTCGGCAAAGTCTGTACACCGGTAAATCCCATCGGAGCCTGCATGGTATCAGGCGAGGGAGCCTGCCAGGCCTGGTATCAGTATCGCTAAATCAAAATTTCATTTATCTTTGCTGCGCTTAAATGAAAATCACAATTACCTGATTGTCCCATGAATTCCAGAAAATTATTACTCCTCTCATTACTTAGTGGTTTATTGCTCTCACCGGCGTGGTATGAATGGGGAAATGGCCTCATCCTCGCCGTTGCGCTAATTCCCCTGCTTTTTGCAGAAGATTATCTCTGCCAGCACAAAACTGAATACGGATCCAGGGTTTTTCTGCGATATGCATCCGTAACATTCCTTGTATGGAACATTGCCACAACCTGGTGGATATATAACGCAGCCCTTGCAGGGGTAATTGCTGCCGTTGTGATCAATACTATCATGTGGTCGCTTGTAGCCTGGTTCTTTCATATAGCCAAACGGAAACTGGGACCCCAACTGGGCTATTTAAGCCTCATCCTGTTCTGGATCAGCTGGGAATATCTCTATCACAATGCTGAAATATCATGGCCGTGGATTTCCCTTGGAAATGGTTTTGCTTATAATATCCGCCTGATTCAGTGGTACGAATACACCGGAATAATGGGTGGATCACTGTGGGTCCTGGTCCTGAATGTTCTGATATTCATTTTAATTAAGAATTATAAGGCAGGCATTTCAAAACAAAGATTGCTGGCTCAGTTCGTGCTCATTCTTGTTATTCTTCTGGGGCCAATAGCGATTTCGCTGGTGAGGTTTTCTACCTATGTTGAGAAACCTGATCCCAAAACAATTGTTGTAATTCAGCCTAATATCGATCCCTATGCAAAATTTGTATCGATACCCAGCCAGGAGCAAACCCTGGTGCAGCTTACTGAAGCGGCACGGGTGGCAGATTCTGCCGTTGATTATTTTATTGCCCCTGAAACATCGATTAATAATAATATATGGACAGATCAAATTGAAACAGTGCCTGACATCGTGATGATCCGGCAGTTTCTTGCAGCCTATCCCAAGGCGGCATATATTCCCGGAATTCAATGTTACAAGCGTTATTTACCCGGAGAGAAACTCAGCGAAAACGCCAGGGAGATCCCGGGAACATCTACATTTTATGAAAGTTTCAATGCTGCCATTCAATTGGATTCCACTAAAAACGTACCTATCTATTACAAATCAAAGCTTGTAACCGGTGTTGAAAAAATGCCATATGCAAAATACCTTCGCTTTCTGGAAAAGCTCACATTGAGGCTTGGTGGCACCATGCGGGGCTGGGGCACACAGAATTACCGCGGGGTCTTTTATTCTGCGGGTGATTCAACCGGTGTAAGTCCTATAATTTGCTATGAGTCAGTTTATGGTGAATTTGTAACGGATTATGTAAAAAATGGAGCAACCCTGCTATTTGTAATTACCAATGATGGCTGGTGGGGGGATACTCCCGGATACCACCAGCACGCGGCATATTCAAGCCTGCGTGCAATTGAAACAAGGCGAAGTATAGCAAGGTCAGCAAATACAGGCATTTCCAGCCTCATCAACCAGCGTGGCGAAGTATTGCAGAGCCTTGGCTGGTGGAAACGCGGGGTATTGAAAGGCTCTTTAAATAAAAATGATGTGATCACATTTTATGTGAGAAATGGCGATTATATCGGTCGCGCTGCCTGCTACCTGTCTATAGTGATTATTCTGCTTTTTATAACCAGGCTGATTCTTAGACGTCCGCTTTTTTAGCTTTCAATACCTTTAACTCTTCCCGAAGATCATTCAGTTCGGTTGCCTTCAGGCGGAGTTCTTCTTCCATTTCCTTTGCATGCTTCTGTGACGTTTCCTGTGTGGCCATAAGTTCCTCCAGGTTCTGACGCATTTCTTCCTCCTGTGCATGAAGTTCTTCCGCCTGAATATTGTTTTGTTCAATCATCATGTTTGATTTTTCATTTGCCTTAATGATCGTAACAACCGATGCCAGGGATTCGGCAATTTTCTCAATAAAAAGGATCTTATGTTCATCCATTTTATGGATAGATGCCAATTCTATAACGCCCATACATATGTTATCCTGTACAAGCGGCACCAGCACAACATGATGAAGGGGTATTTCACCGAGTCCCGAACGCAGAATCACATAGTCATCAGGCAGGTTATCAATGGTAAGCGTTTTCTTATCCTTGTAACAGGATCCTACATAACCCTCGCCCGAATTGATCACGAATTTTCTTTCCTGCCGTGTACTGAATGAAAATTCCCCGGTTGCCCGGAGGGTTACATGGTCAGGATCAGAATCGTCTGCTATGAAAACATCTCCGGCTGAAGCATCCACATATTGAACAAGCTCCGCAATAAAACCTGTTGTCAGATCTTCGAGGTTCCGCCTTTTCTTCGCGATGATATCGCTCATTTTGCTGACACCTTCCATCATGAAACGGGTATTCTTCTCCGATTCGTCCCTGCGCAGTAATTCGTCCTGCTGCCGTTCGAGTTCTTTCACCTTATGATTCAGCTGGGCCTGGGCTTCATCTATTTTTTCCTGCAATATTTTTTTGTCATGAATGGCGCGGATTTCGCGTTCCTTTATATAGATATAGATCAGATAACCCAGGATTAAAACAAACAGGGAAATGGCGACAATGGTCTTATACCATGGCGGACGAATGCGGATTGATAATTTTCTTGGAGTTTCATTCCACACCCCGTCGCTATTAGAACCCTGTAACAAAAATGTATACAAGCCAGGATCGAGATTGGTGTAGGTGACAAAATTGCGGTTGCCAGCCTCTACCCACTTGCTGTCAAATCCTTCCAGTTTGTATCTGAAAAGATTCTTAATGGGTGAATTGTTGTCAATGGATGCAAAAACAAGTGTAAATACAGATTGATTGTACTTTAACCGGATATGATCGGTAAAATTGATATGATTTTTTAGAGGTGACCCCTTTGCGCCCGGAATAACCGATTCATTAAATATTTTAAAATCGGTAAAAACTACGCTGGCAATTACCTGGCTTTTCCTGATACTGTCCGGATTAAATACGGTCAGTCCGTTTACTCCGCCGAACATCATGCGTCCGTCTGTAAGTTGGCATTGGGAATTATATTTGAATTCAGTACCCTGTAATCCCTGTGATTTGTCGTATTTATCAATAGAAAATGTTGTGGGATTAAATTTCATCATACCCCTTGTCGAGCTGATCCAAAAATTGCCTTGCTTGTCCTTTAGCATGCTCATTAGAGCATCTGAGGATAAGCCGCTGTTCATGTTAAAAATTTTAAAGGAATCCGTTTTCAGGTCAAGCCGGTTCAGTCCTCCTCCATTTGTTGCTATCCAGGCATACTTATCATCAAACAGAATTGATTTGACGTCATTGCTGGATAAGGAGTTTTTATTCTTATCATCGTGTATATAGTTCTTTGTGGTTCCTTTTTCTACATCAAGAACACATACGCCTGCATTTTCAGAACCAAACCATAGTTGACCATTACTGTCTTCAGTGATGTGCATGACCATGCTTGAATGGATGCGATTCAGGCTGTCTGACGGGCTGTAGTAAACAAATGTTCTGTTTGTGGGATTATATAACCCGACACCTGATTGGAGAAATGCCATCCAATACCTGCTTTTGCTGTCTTTAAATATAGTCCAGATATTCAGGCAGGGTAATCCGTCTTCCCTTCCAAAGGCTTTTATCACCTTTTTTCTTACCGGATCAAATATCATAAGTCCACCGGAGTATGTTCCGAGCAACAGGTTTCCATCCGGATCTTCATGAATTGTCAGGATCACATCCGTGGTAAGCGACTGCTGATTGCCATTTTCATGCCGGAAATGTTCAAATGTCTGGGTTTCGGGATTGAACAGATTCAATCCGCCTCCGTCCTGACCCAGCCAGATTCTTCCTTTTGAATCCTCAAAAATTGCACTAACAACCTCTTTATTAATGGTTTGTGGATCAAAGGGGTTAAAGTGATATGAAAGGAACTTTTCCTTATTCCTTTTCCAGACGCTGATGCCCATATTGTAATGTCCTACCCATATGTTCTGATCTTTGTCCTGGTACAGTTTAAATACAGCCTTGCTATTCAGGGAATTTGGATTCCGGCTGTCCTGAGTTAAGTATTGCATTTCCCCGGAGGTGGGATCATAAATGTTAATTCCCCCGCCGTCTGTGCCTATCCATACTTCATGGGGTGAAACAAACAGCACTTTTGTTTTAATACTGAAAACACTAAGTGCCCCTTTGCCCGCTGAGATCATTTTTGTTTCCGAAGTGTGCGGATCGTAGATATGAAGGGCCGAGTTCTCAGCAACAATATATAACAACCCGTTTTGATCTTCCTGGATTGACTTCCTGAAATTGGCCCCGGGATAATCTTTTTTATAGGGTATTGCACTGAAAGTCCCATCTTTTTTGTTGAATTCAAAAAGAGGATCTGCTTCCGCTGCCACAAACAATCGCCCGTCTTTCGTAATTAACGTACTGTAGATAATACTGGCCGGTAATGGTGAGACCCCTTTTGCATTGCTTGTATAAGTAATAAAGGTATTTTTTTTGGGAAAATAATGTGCCAGCCCATTTGTAGTGGAAATCCATAAGGTGCTGTCAATGTCAACATTGATATCATATACCTGTCCGCCATGAAATGCCTGGTCATCATCGTCATTTACCGGAATCCTGACAAGTTTATCTATTATAGGATCATATATATTGAGACCGCCCGATGACCCGATCCATAATCTCTGGTTAGGATCTATAGCCAGACTTAGTATCCAGTTTGATGCCAGGCTATTTGGATCATTGCTGTTATTCCGGAAGACCGTAAAATTCTGGCCGTCATATCTGTCCAGGCCGTCCCTGGTAGCAAACCACATCATTCCCTGTCTATCCTGCAGGATATCCTCAATTGTGCCCTGCGAAAGGCCTTCATCCACAGTAAGGTACTCAAATTTTATCCTGGAAAGATCAGTACAAAAAGCTGAGACTGAAAATAGAAGAGCCTGAAAAAGATATATAAACTTTTTCATCGTTCTGTTTTTAATACAAAGGGTATACTGATTTTAACTTGTAAAGGTTTTGGGAATTTTAGGTTGAAAGCTGAAGGCTGGAGGCTTTGCAATTACGTTCAAAACGGAAATCGTACAGACAAGGCAATGCCTTGTCTCTACAACATTACACTGCATTGAACCGCAAAACTGCAAAACTGCAAAACTTCCTCCTCGTCACTCGTCACTACTCTCCATTTCCTTCAAAATCTTCTCAATTTCCTTTTCTGTTTGAAACAGTTTGCCCTTGCAGAATTTTAAGAGTTCGGATGCCTGCTTAACCTTTTCAGCTAACTCATCAATATCCATTTCGCCTGTTTCGATCTGTTGCAGGATCTCTTCAATAGCGGCTACTGCCTCTGTGTAGGTCATGCTGGTATTGCTCATGGTTCAA
>JBGSSA010000175.1:0-37989 GCA_041737295.1 Bacteroidales bacterium
GGAACCTTATGTCCAACTCAAACTTTTTACATATACATAGGAAGGGGGGCTTCTATATTAAAATAAAAAACTGTGTCCAGTAAAATCAAGTATCTTAGAGATTATTTCTATTGAATCAAATTTTTACCGGACAGCAGTGAACTGCAAAACTGCAAAACTCCTCGTCCCTCGTCCCTTGTCCCTACTTGGGCGTTTCATTTATTGTTAGCCAGAATGTGCCCGTTTGGATCATGGAATTGGAAAATTCTTCAAATTCTACGGGTTTTACAACGTATCCATTTGCACCGTATCCATATGCAGCCTTAATGTCAACATCTTCACGTGAGGAAGTCAAGACAACTACAGGGATGATTTTTGTATCAGGATTGGTTTTTATTTCTTTGAGAATTTCAAGTCCGCTAATTTTGGGCAGTTTGAGATCAAGAAAAATAACTTTTGGTGGTTTCAGTAATTGCCGTACTTTATATATTCCCCTGGAAAAAATAATATCAAGTGCTTCTTCACCATCCTCAGCAACAAGGATATGGCTTGAAAGATCCATTTTTTTAAGCGCGCGAATGGTAAGTTCAGCATCCTGTGGGTTGTCTTCCACAATCAATATCTCAACCGGATTATAATCAGCAGTATCCATACAATGTGAAAATATTTTGTATCAGTACAATACAAATGTAAGGCAATTGGTAAAAAAATCAATAATCCGGAAGGGAAAAACAGAAAGTGGCTCCCTCGTTGATTTTTCCTTCAGCCCATATTGTTCCATTATGTCTTGTAATAACCTGATGCACAATCGCCAATCCCACTCCCGTTCCTTCAAATTCCTTATCATTGTGTAACCTTTGAAATACTCCAAAAAGCTTATCGTAATATTTCATATCGAAACCGGCACCATTGTCTTTAATGCAATAGATTATCCGGCTATCCTCGCTGGCAGAGGAAACGGATATCTTAATTCCGTCTTTTCCCTGAGAAAATTTCATGGCATTGGATAAGAGATTAAGCCAAACCTGACGCATCATTCCCGGATCACCTTGAACAGGCAGCAGATCCTCCACGTTTAATTCCATGTTCTTTTTCTTATTTGCGAGGGTGAGTTCTTCGATAACAGAACATGCCATTTCCTTCATATCTATCGTTGTCTTTTTCAAACTTGCACGGCCCAGTCTTGAAAAGGTCAATAATTCATCAATCAGAACACCCATCTTCTGTGCATTCTGCCGTACAACTTGAACCAGACGGCGGCCTTCTGCATTTAGTGTGTTTTTATAATCCATTTCAAGCATAGCACTGAATCCATCAATTGCGCGGAGAGGGGTACGAAGGTCGTGTGAAACCGAATACGTAAATGCTTCGAGTTCTTTGTTTGTTTTTATCAATTGCAGGGTTCTCTCTTCAACACGCAGTTCCAGTTCACTATTCAGTTTTCTGATTTGTTCATCAGCCTCCTTGAGGCTTGTTATATCGTGAAAGACCAATACAACACCGGATATTTTGTTTTGCTGATCATACACAATAGCACCGCTTTCAGTGACTGGAATTTTTTTTCCGTCCTTAGCCATCAGCACTGCAGAATTATAATGATCTTTGATCAATCCCTCCTGCAAGACCTGCCTGATGGGATTATCAATATTGACATTACTTTTTTCATGCACTATTTTAATTACGTCATCAAACCGCTTTCTCTCTGCTTCCGATTCTTTCCAACCGGTCAGTTTTTCTGCGGCCATATTCATATGCCTGATGTTGCCCCCGGGATCAGTTGTTATCACAGCATCTCCGATGCTGTACAACGTAATCCGGAATTCTTCCTGGGCAAGCCTGAATTCCTGTTCCCTGAGAAAAAGCTGTTCATAAATACCCGTTTGCCTCCTGCTGTAAAAGAATGCGATGAGTAAGGAAATGAGTATCAGGAACAATACGAGTATTGCTGCCTGTAAAATGATTCGGAATTTAAGTTCATAAAATACCTCACTTTTGTCTATTTTGGCAACCATGAACCAGTGGGTACCTTTAATGGGGCGAATGTCTGCAATTACTTTTCTTCCCATATAATCTTTTCCTTGAAAACTTTCCACTTTTCCCATTACTGCATCCAGCGGAGGCAGGCTTTTGTGAGTAAGTGGCTGCCTTAAACGAAGGGTTGCGTCAGGTGCATATTTAAGCGGGTTCAAAAAAAGTATGGAATCTCCTTCACTTCTCAGCAATAATGTCTCAGAGGTTTTACTGGGTGCCGGCCAGGACTGAATGAGGGGATAAAGAAATGTAGAAGGATCAATGGTAAAGATCAGAACAGAATTGATGGAATTATCAATATAAACCGGGGCGGCAATATCAAGATGAATAAGCTTACTCACCGGATTTATTGAAAAATCATTCAACACTGTTTTTTGATTTTTTTTTACAGAGGATACAATTGTCAGGATTCCTGAGTCCGCCTGATTTTGGTTACCTTCAAATGAATATAAAATGTGGCCTTCCAGGTCGGCGACTACTACATCAGCATATTGATGGTTTTTTTTCATTCCGCTGAAAACCCGGTTAAAGTCCCTTCGCAGGATGGAATCAGCTGTTCCATTTTTAACCTGCTCTATTATAGATTTAAATTCAGCACTGGAAGAAAAATAATCCGCATCAAAATACCTTTCATTGAGCCACCTGGCTATTTCATCCGATTTTAATCCTGCAATCGCCCTGATATCTGCGTATTTAGCTTCCCGTATCCGTTTCACCTGGTATTTGAAAAACATCATAGCACCGCCTGTCGCTAACACGAATAATAAAGCAAGCGCCATGGAAATCAGTTTCCGGGAGTATTTGTGTGGTTGCCCTGGCATGCGTTGCAAGAATGGTTTTTGAAAAAAGCCCGTAATATCGAATTGTATTACAGGCAATTCCTATTCAAGCGTGAAGTTAGGAAATTTTTACCAAACCGGAGTAGCGACAGGCTCCATTTTCATTCTAAAACGAAGGATACCGGAATTACAAATTTTTGTTTTACTGGACTTCCGGCCTGCCGGGCAGCCCTCCACAAGGGCGATGATGCAATTACCCTGATAGTTTCACGGTCAACAGACTTGTCAAGGCCCCGCAGCAATTCGATATCTACAACCTCTCCCTTTTTGTTGACACAAAAAGTAACGAATACTTTTCCGGAAATACGGTTTTCAATTGCTATCTGAGGATAAATAACATGTTGCTGTACCCATTTTGTGAATTCAACCAGGCCTCCATTCATAAAAGAAGCAAATTCCTGGGGTGCGATCAACCCTTCCTCTTTTGGTTCTACAATTTCCGGTTTGGTTTCAACCACAGGAATGAAGTCGACAGGAGGAGGATTGTTGGCTGGGCGTTCAATGACATCTACCATAGCGAGAAAACCTTCTTCACCAGCCTCTTCAACGATTACCGGAGGCTGATAGGAAGCCTGCCTTACTAAATCAACCGGGGGAGGGGCAGGAGGCAATGGAGGAGCAATCAACGGATCTTCTCTTATTGGTTCCATAATTACTGTTATTCCTGTCTTAAGTCCGGTGAATGTGGTATTGCCATGCAATGCATTTAAAAATGGAACTGCAATGGCGGTACCTACACCCGTCAGTGAAATCAGGAATGCAATAAGCAGGTATTTTCTGTGTTTCTTGTTTAAGGCATATGCACCATACGCCTTGTTGCGATTCTCAAAAACAATGTCCTCGAGCGTTCGCGAGTCCGGTAAGTTTGTTTTAATTTTCATGTGGCAGGTTTTACGGGTTATTATAAACACCTTTCATATAATAGATGCCTGGTTAAGTCAAATTCCATAAATATTCTGTGTTTTTGGAACATTTTTTGATGATGATACCGTAAATACTCCCAGCCATGTTTCTGCAATCGAAACGACAAAGCAAAAAAGGCAGTCAGGAGATCAACATCCCTGATGAAGTGCTTGTGGCACAATTTCTTGAAACCGGAAATAAGGAATTAATTGCAATTCTTTTTGAACGGTATACTCACCTGGTCTATGGTATTTGCCTGGGGTACCTGCAGGATAAAGAACAGGGCAAGGACGCAGTAATGGAAATATTTGAAAGCCTTTTTGAAAAACTTTCTATTCACCAGGTTACGGTTTTTAAAAACTGGCTTTATTCTGTTTCGCGCAATCATTGCCTGATGATCCTTCGTAAGGCGGCGACTCAAAACAGGTCATATGAAAAGAGTATAGTCGGTTCTTCTGCCCTGGTTGAGTCCGATGAGGCAACCCCGGAGCTAAATGAAATAAAGGATGGAATGGTCGGTACAGCGGTTGAAAGTCTGAATCCTGACCAGCGCCTTTGTGTCAGTATGATGTATCTTGAGGATAAAAGCTATAAGGATATAGCCGATCAGACAGGATATACACTCAATGAAGTAAAAAGCCATATTCAAAATGGCAAAAGAAACTTGAAAAATTACTTACTTAGCCGGTATGATTTCTTCCGTCCATAACCGGTTATTTTCCCCGGGTGGTTGTCTCACCCCCCTTGCCATCCGCGGCTACCTCGATGGTACCCTTCGTTTAAGCGGCAGGATGCAGGTAGAAGAGCATCTTAAAAAATGCAAATTGTGTGCTGAAGCCCTGGAAGGATACAAAGGGCGTGGGGCGACAAGTTACCTGAGTAGTGATGTCGAATATCTTTCGCGGAAAGTAAGGCGGGCCTATAAATCAGGATCATACTCGCCGGGACAAAAAATTTCTGTGTTTATTGCGCTAACCCTGGCTGTATTTCTACTTATTCTTGTACTTGTTTTTTATATTTTACGACAGAATATTACAAACAAGGAAGACAATCAAAAAGTAAAAGCCGATACAACACTACAAACAACCGTGTCCCCGGCAGATACATCAAATGCGGTGCATGTTGGGAAATCAGAATAAGCTTTTCTTTTTGCTTTTATTCGTTTTAATCTTATTTGTTTTTCGTTTTCCGGGTTCCTTATAATGGCTGTTTCTTGACATTTCCGATTTTTTTGGCATCATGAAATTCCTTCTTTCGGTAACCTCCTTTTGGGAACCGCACCCATAAGTAAATGCGAAAAACAGTATTATGATCAGCCCATACCATATATTTTTTCTGGTCATCATGCGAGTAGTTTTTAATATTGCCTGGCAAAACACAGCATGACTGTTATACGTTTTTTTTCAGGGGAAGGTTTGCGGGAGATTTGACCGACCACCTCTTCCCCTGGTACGTGTCCCGTTCCTCAAGCAATTTTTCAAATTTTACCAGTATCTGGTCGTATCTCGGACCCCATGGCTTGCGAACCGCATATCTTGGAGGAGTTTCACCAGCTATTCGTTCTACGACTATCGCAGGATTGAGCAATTCAATATATTCCACCATAAAATCGAGGTATTCATCCTCCCCGGGCGTATTAAAATCTTCCGGGTGATGCCGGAATTCAATTTCCATTTCAGTTCCTTTAAAGATCTGCAACTGGTGAAATTTGATACTGTCAAGAGGCATGTCCGATACCAGGGCTGCGCTTTCCAGCATGTCCTGCCGGCTTTCACCGGGAAGACCAAATATCAGGTGTCCTCCTACGTGAATGCCTTTTCCGGATGTCATTTCTATAGCAGCCCGTGTTTCTTCAATTGTATGAAGCCTGTTTATCCTCTTAAGTGTACTGTTATAAACACTTTCAATTCCATATTCCACTACAATGTGGTGTTTTTCAGACAGTTCAAGCAGCAGGTTAAGTTTTGAAGTATCCATACAATCGGGGCGGGTTCCTATGACCAGTCCGATTACTCCTGTGCAGTTCAATGCCTCCCTGAATCTTTCAGCCAGTATATCAACGGGAGCATGGGTATTTGAAAACGCCTGGAAATATGCAAGATATTTTTCCGCCTTCCTGTAGCGTTTTTCATGAAATTCAATGCCTTCAGTGATTTGTTGGGTTATCGTTTTGGAAGGCGTGCAATACGACGGGTTGAATGCATCATTCAGGCAGAAGGTACACCCACCGTAACCTTTCGTCCCGTCGCGATTCGGACAGGTAAAACCGGCATCTATTGTCAGCTTTTGCACCCGCCCGCCAAATTTTTTCCGCATATGGTCCGGGTACGCATTAAAACGCCTGCTGCCGCCCCAGAAATATTCTTTTTTCATTTACCCCCTTCTCCTTACTCCTTACTCCTTACTCCATACTCCTTATTCCTTACTCCATACTCCTTACTCCATACTCCATACTCCTTACTCCATACTCCTTACTCCTTACTCCATACTCCATACTCCTTACTCCATACTCCTTACTCCTTACTTTTCTCTCACCTCAACAATCTTTCCCATCTGCGCGTACCAAAGAAAGCCGGCAACATTGGGATATCCCATTTTTTCAAGAAGATCAATATATTGCAACACCTGGTTTTTATGCGCCGGATCCTCTTTTTCACCAAATTTGTAATCCAGGATTATCGTCTGATCATCCTTAGTCATGATCCGGTCAGGGCGCTTTGAAATTCCCTCAGGCAGGATGATCTCAGCTTCTGCAAGTATTTTCCATTCGCCGTTGAACCAGGGAAAAATCTTCTTATCGGACAGCAAAGCCGTTATGTAATTTATATAATTTACTTTTTCTTCCTCATTGATCCTTCCATGCATGAACATTGACGTTACAGAAGGAATAATATCGGCTGCCGTATTGATATGCATGAAAACCTCATGCAATATTTTTCCCTCATTCAGAGGCCTTTTCGGCTGGTTGACGGCCGGATCGATGTATAATTTACCCTGGTAGGCAACCTGTATTCTTTTGGAGGCCATTTCAACAGAAACATTGGCCGGATTATATTTATCTTCGGGGGCAGTCCCGGATCCCCGGATCACTGCCGGAAGCCGGCCGTAGCTGAATATTTTATCCTGTTGTTCCAAAAATCCCTGTTTCAATACATGGCTTGCCAGGTCAGACACATTTTTCACATTGTCATCTTTCCCGGGTTTGCAGAAAACGTACAACCCGCTGCAGGCCCGGGTAAATGCTACATATAATAGGTTGAGATTGTCAATATACTGATTGAGATATTCAGTATAATAGTCCCCCGCAAAAAGCGTTTTCTTCAGTTTGGAAGTGTACATTACCGGTAACCTTTCCAATTTATTAAAGGGTATTTCAATCCCCTTGCACCACAAAATACTATTGTGCATCGGGTTCAGATCCCAGTCGCAATAGGGTACAATAACCACGTTAAATTCCAGGCCTTTGGCTTTATGCACGGTAAGGATCCGTATGGCATCCTGGCCTGCAGGTGCAGATATGGATCTCTCTTTTCCCGTTTCTTTCCAGAATTCCAGGAATTTTCCGGGATCTGCAGCATTTTTCAGGGCAAACTCATGCACGAGATCGCGGAAAGCGTCCAGGTATACCTGTTCGCCTGTAAAACGGGATAATCCGAAAATGGAAATCAGCCTCTCCACTATTTCCGCAAGAGATAATGCACCGGCTGATTCAAGCATATCAGAGAAAGAAGCCGGGAGCAGACGTGCAATATCTTTGTTCCTCATTTCCGGATCATTGGATGGCATGATCCATTTTTCTGATTTATTATCCCCGGCCGGATGATTCAGGTGAAACGAAAGAATGTAATAGGTACAGATCCGGTCCTCCGGATCAAGAAGATACTGAAGCAATGAGGCCAGGAAAACAACTACAGATGAACTTCCAAGTCGAAGGGCCTCATCGGATATCACGTTGAAACTGCGGCCGGAATCAGGATTGTCGTATTCATAATTCAGCAGGATATCTGCCAGTTGTTTGGCTTCCTTATTTTTACGGGTGATGATTGCAATATCAGCCGGGCGATATCCTTCATCGAGCAGGTTACCGATTAATTCTACAAGTTGTTCATTAACCTTATCGTAAAAGGTATTTTCCAGGTCTCCTTCAACAAAGCTGATCCGGATCTTTCCATCAGGGAGGTTGTTGTTTCCCTGCTTCTGCACTATATCAGCATAGATCTGTCCTATTGGGGATTCCCCGAATTGTTCAACCGGAAAGTTCTCATCTGCAAGGCAATTAAGGAAGTCCTGTTCCAAAATCCGTGCGGCTTCCTTAAAAAAGTTATTATTGAATTCAATGATGTTTTTTGAGGACCTCCAGTTATATTCCAGGGCCATATTGTGGATTATTCCTCCCGGAAATTCGCGTTCCACTCCGCTGGAAAGGATTGTCCAGTTACTGTTTCTCCATCTGTAAATGGATTGTTTCACATCTCCTACAACCAGGTTGTTATAATCCTGGGAAAGACTGTTACTGATAAGCGGCTTGAAGTTTAGCCATTGCAGCAGGGATGTGTCCTGGAATTCGTCGATCATAAAATGATGATACCAGTAACCCGCCTTTTCATATATAAAAGGAGTATCATTTCCGTCAATGATTTTTTGAAGGAAGAGGGGCGCTTCCGGCAGCAGAAAAGCATTGTTATCATTACACCATTGGTAGGCCAGCCTGGACAGGTCAGAAAGGATTCCAAGGGTAAACATATTCTTTAATACCACTTCAAGGGTATAATACCGGCGGCCGTTGGTTTCATAATATTCTGTCACGCTCTGCATCAGGGGCATCAGCTGGCTTTCGGCAAGGGTTGTGATTGCGGCAGCATCGGGTGAATTCCTGGTACACCATTTTTCAGCACTGAAAGCAGCCTGTTTTGCTGTTTCAGTGGGCTCCCTGAATTCTCCGGTTGCCAGTTTAACCAGGAAACCTGCAGGACCGCTGCTTTTCCTGGAAAAGTCATCAACCGTAAAACCGGAAGCTTCGAGAATCGACATGGCCCGGAACCCGAAAGCTTTATATTCCTTTTCAATTAAATGAAAGGAAGTATGCAACTCCTGCCTGAAGCTCTGAAGAAATTCACGGTTGCCATATTGCGATGATGCCAGGGTTGAAAGGGATTTAAATTCTTCCCTGAAAATCTCCCTTCCAAGGGACCGTATACTATTCCTCAGATTCCAGTTTTCACCCCTATCAATAAGCGATTCGGCATAATCACCCAGCCACCGTAAAAGCGACCTGTCATTTCCGGCCTCAATTAATAATTGGTCTATAATTGCAGTAAGAAGGGTTTCGGTATCGAGTTCTATTGAATAAGTACCCTGCAATCCGAGTTCTCTTGTAAATGATCGGATAATACGCTGAAAAAATGAATCGATTGTGCTAATTGAAAAATCCGAATACCGGTGTAATATTTTTTTCAATATAACTGAAGCCTTTGCCCGAAGCTGGTTTTCCGAAAGACCTGTGGACGTAATAAGTGAATGCAGCTGCTTTGATTCCTTGTCCCGTGCCAGCAAATCCAGTTCCCCGATAATGCGGCTCTTCATCTCGTTGGTCGCCTTGTTTGTAAAAGTAACCGCCAGGATGTGCCTGAAGTTATCGTTTTCAGTAAACAACAACCGAAGATATTCTCCGGCCAGGGTATAAGTTTTACCCGATCCGGCGGAGGCGCGAATGACTTTAAGCTGTGGCAATACCAATGTATTTAGAGGGTGAAAATTACCATTATTTTTCCAATTAATCATTGATTTGACTATGTTTGCAATACAACTGAGACGCTGCCTTCATGAATTCAACACCACGTTATGATAAGGAAAAGCAATCCATAGGCAAGATGTTACCGGCATGGTTTTACATCCTTCTCTCCATCGTCATTTTTCTGGCTGCTGCTTTATCCCTGGCCAATCACTACCAGATTTTCGGTGTGCCCGCTTTACTTCTTCTGGCGTTAAGATGGACCCTACTTGCATTGCTTATTGGTTATGCATGGGTTCGGAGATCGTTGACTTCATGGATACTGATCAGCATGGTGGCCGGGGCAATATTCGGATATGATGTGCCCCAGGCAGGAATTCATTTACAGGTAGTCAGTAAGATTTTCCTTCGCCTGATCAAAACCATCATTGCCCCGTTGCTATTTGCTACTATAGTTGTGGGAATTGCCGGCCATTCAAACCTTAGGCAGGTAGGCCGGATGGGCTGGAAATCCCTGGTGTATTTTGAAATTGTTTCCACATTTGCACTTATTATCGGACTTATTGCTATCAATATCAGCCGGGCCGGAATCGGGGTAACGATCCCGGAGGCAGTGGTTGCTGAAAACATGGAGAAGGTTGAACCGGTAACCGGAACAGACATTATTTTGCATGTGTTTCCTGAGAATATTGCCAAATCAATTTATGAAGGGCAGGTTCTCCAGATAGTTGTATTCAGCCTGTTGTTCGGAATTGCCGTTGCTTTGCTTAAAGAGAAATTCAAGCGACCCATGGTGAACTTTTCCGAGGCTTTGGCAGAGACTATGTTTAAGTTTACGGGACTTGTTATGTTTTTTGCACCATTTGCCGTATTTGCCGCCATTGCCTACAGCATTGCGCACATGGGACCGGGCATCCTTGTAAACCTGTTTAAACTGCTTGCTACATTGTATGTTTCCCTGATTTTATTCCTTCTTTTAGTATTGTTGCCCGTCGCCCTCCTTTTCAGAATTCCAATTAAAAAATTCATTTCAGCTATATCCGAGCCGGTTTCTGTCGCTTTTGCCACAACGAGTTCTGAATCTGCGCTTCCAATAGCCATGGAGCGGATGGAGGAATTCGGGGTGCCCCGGAAAATTGTAGCCTTTGTGATGCCTACCGGATATAGTTTTAACCTTGACGGAACCACCTTATATCTTTCCCTGGCTACGATTTTTATTGCCCAGGTCAGTGGCATTCACCTTTCCATTGACCGGCAATTGCTGATCGTATTTACCCTGATGCTTACCAGCAAAGGAGTTGCCGGCGTTCCAAGGGCTTCCATGGTTATCCTTCTTGCCACGGCAGCAAGTTTCGGACTTCCTGCCTGGCCGATTTACATTATTTTGGGAATCGATGAACTCATGGATATGGCCCGCACCTCGGTGAATGTGATCGGTAACTGCCTCGCCACAGCGGTAATTGCACGTTGGGAAGGGGAACTTGATTTAGAGGGGACGAGAGATGAGTGACAAGAATCAAAATTTGCATTTGTTGGTTTTTTATTTAATTTAGTGAAATAATTAACTTATTGTATTTTTTACAATACCAATGATCAAACGAATTATTCCCAATCTCTCTGTGGACTGCGTTATCTTTGGATTCGATTCAAAAGAATTGAATGTACTTCTTGTAGAAAGGACATTAATTGATAAAAAGGATGGATCCGTGGTTTTTTCGGATTATACACTGACCGGAAACCATGTTCTATATAATGAAAATCCGGATGAGGCAGCTGTGCGGATTTTGAAAGATCTTACAGGTCTGTATAACATTTACCTTGAACAATTCGAGACTTTCGGAAAAATCGACAGGCTGTCAAATACTAAGGACCAGTTATGGATAAACAGTCTGGGTCTGGATATTTCAAATCATGTAATATCAGTCGGATATTTTTCCTTAATTGATTGCACAACAATTGAGATTAAACATCACCTGTCACACAAGGTAAAATGGTTTCCGGTTAATAGCCTTCCCGAGCTTGCTTTTGATCATGCTGCCATATTCGGGAAAGCCCTTGAAAAACTCAGGTTGAAGCTCAGGCAGGAACCCATTGGCTTTGAACTTTTGACTGAAAAGTTCACGCTGACCCAGGTTCAGCGATTGTATGAAGCAATACTGGGCACCCGGTTTGATCCCCGCAATTTCAGAAAAAAGATTGCTCAAATGAAATATCTGATCCCCCTGGATGAAAAACAGACCAGTGTGAGGCATAAACCTGCACAGCTCTATATCTTCAGCAGGGACGTTTACGAAAGAACCCGCAAAGAAAAGTACGGTTTTATTATTTGATATTATTAATTACAAACCTGATTATCATGAAGCTACATTACATTGATCTGGGAATAATACTGCTTTATCTGACAGCTACCATTTTCATAGGCAACTGGGTTTCCAAGAGGGCTTCCCAGAATATCAAATCCTATTTTCTGGGAGGAAACAGTCTTCCATGGTATTTACTGGGTATATCAAACGCTTCAGGCATGTTTGACATTGCCGGGACAATGTTACTGGTCTACTGGCTTTCGCTTTATGGGTTGAAAAGCATTTGGATACCCTGGCTTTGGCCCGTTTTCAACCAGATATTTCTAATGGTATATATTTCACCCTGGCTTCGGCGTTCAAATGTAATGACTGGTGCAGAATGGATTAAAACCAGGTTTGGCAACGGAACCGGTGCTAAATTATCGCATATTATCGTTGTTGTTTTTGCCCTCGTCAGCGTGATCGGGTTTTTATCCTATGGATTTAAAGGAATTGGAAAATTTGCCACCTCATTTCTCCCTCCGTTGATCACTAATCTGGATACCCTGGCCAGGTTTCCCCAGCTGAATGAAAACATGTACGCTCTTATCCTTATGGCCATAACCACATTCTATGTTGTTAAAGGCGGGATGTTCAGCGTGGTTATAACTGAGGTAATTCAATATGGTATCCTCACAATTGCAGCTATTGCCATAGGCATTATTGCCATACACCAGGTATCTCCTGAAGCCATTGCAAATGTAATCCCGGATGGATGGAGAAGTGTCTGGTTCGGCTGGCGTGTCGGGCTCGACTGGACTCACCTGGGTCCGGGGGCATCCACCAAGCTGAACGCTTTCAGCGAATGGATTTCAAAAGACGGTTATGAAATGTTCGGCTTGTTCTTTATCATGATGTTGTTCAAAGGCATTTTCCTCGCCGCCGCAGGACCTGCACCCAATTATGACATGCAGCGGATCCTGTCGACTAAAAGTCCCCGCGATGCCGCAAAAATGAGCTCGCTTGTAAGCATCGTTCTGAATCCTACCCGTTATTTCATGATTGCCGGGTTAACTGTGCTTGCCCTGGTAAATTTTGATACCCTTTATACTGCCTCTCTGACGGAACCCGACTTCGAAAGTATACTGCCCCAGGTATTGGCAAGGTATGTGCCGATTGGATTGCTCGGTTTCCTGATGGCTGGTCTGCTGGCTGCCTTCATGAGTAATTTTGCCGCTACAGTCAATGCGGCACCTGCTTATATTGTAAACGACATCTATAAAAAATTCATCAATCCTCACGCCAGCGACCGGAAATATGTAAAACTCAGCTACCTGGCATCAATCCTTGTTGTAATTGTGGGTATTGCCGTTGGTTTTATTGTAACTTCAATTAACGATGTGGTTCTTTGGATTACAGCCGCTTTATGGGGAGGATATACCGCGTCAAATGTACTGAAATGGTACTGGTGGAGATTCAACGGGTTTGGTTATTTCTGGGGCATGGTTGCCGGAATTGCAGCTGCATTGATTCTTCCTTTTTTCTCCCATTCATTCCTCGGGCAGTATCCGCTGACCAATAATTTCAGCATGAATGCTTTCCCTATCATCCTGTTCGTATCAATCATAGGTTGTATACTGGGAACCTTGCTTACGAAGCCGGAAGATGACGAAACTCTCAAGAAGTTCTATAAAAATGTAAGGCCATGGGGATTCTGGAAGCCTGTATTGAAAATGGTTCTGAAAGATGATCCCAATTTTGAGGAAAATAAGGATTTTCCAAGGGATATGTTCAATGTTGTCATTGGTATTTGCTGGCAGTCTGCATTGGTGGCATTCCCAATATTCCTTGTACTTCGCTATTGGACGCCATTTTTCATTGCCCTCGGCATAATTCTGGTAACTTCTGCCATCCTTAAATTTAACTGGTGGAATAAACTTAAAGATTAACGACATAAAAAGAACCTATGAAATTCGGACATTTTGATGATGCCAGCAGGGAGTATGTGATTAATACTCCCCAAACACCCTACCCGTGGATCAATTACCTGGGCAATGGCGATTTTTTTTCAATTATTTCAAATACATCCGGCGGCTATAGTTTTTACCGCGATGCCAGGCTGAGGCGAATAACCCGCTACAGGTACAATAATATTCCCCTTGATTCAAACGGCAAGTATTTCTACATCATGGATGACGGTATTCTTTGGTCTCCATCCTGGAAACCTGCCCAGACCACGCTCGATAAATATGAATGCAGACACGGTCTTGGGTATAGCCGGTTTATGGGAGAGAAAAACCAATGTAAGGCTGAAGTTACCTGTTTTGTGCCGGATGATGCCAATGCTGAGATACAGGTGTTATCGCTTACCAATCATTCATCGAAAACAAAGACTCTTCATATCCATTCTTTTGTCGAATGGTGCTTGTGGAATGCGCTTGAAGATACGACAAACTTTCAGCGAAACTTTTCTACCGGACAGGTTGAAATTGAGGACACTACAATCTATCATAAAACGGAATTCAGGGAACGACGCAATCACTATGCATTTTATCACGTAAATGCCGGCATCAAAGGATTTGATACCGATCGTGAGACTTTTATGGGACTATACAACAGTCTTCAGAATCCGGATGCCGTGATGAAGCAAACTTCCTACAATTCTGTAGCCCATGGCTGGAGCCCCATTGCTTCCCATCACCTTGAAGTCACGCTGGCTCCCGGCGAACAGAAGCAATTTGTGTTTGTACTTGGCTATGTCGAATTACCGGATGACAGGAAATTCACAGGAAAACAGGTGATCAATAAGGAGCCCGCCCAATCGATCATAGCTCGGTATGACACGGTTGAAAAAGCCTTGTTGTCTCTTGACAACGTGAAAACCAAATGGTCTGACCTGCTTGGAACTTTCCGGGTGAACAGTCCCGATAATAAATTTGACAGGTTGGTCAATATCTGGAATCAGTATCAATGCATTATTACCTATTATTTCTCCCGAAGTGCTTCTTATTTTGAATCAGGCATTGGCAGGGGAATGGGTTTCAGGGATTCCAACCAGGATCTGCTCGGCTTTGTACATATGATACCGGAACTTGCAAAGCAGCGGATTATTGATATTGCATCCACGCAATTTGAAGATGGAGGCGCCTATCACCAGTATCAGCCGCTTACCAAAAGAGGGAACAGCGACGTCGGTGGTAATTTTAATGACGATCCGCTCTGGCTCATTGCTTCCGTGATGGCCTATCTCAAGGAAACCGGCGATGTGTCTATTCTGAATGAAAATGTACCCTTCAATAATGATGAAAAGAACACGGCTACATTGTTCGAACATTTGAAAAGATCTTTCTATCATGTGGTGAATAACCTTGGTCCGCATGGTCTTCCATTGATTGGCCGGGCGGACTGGAATGACTGCCTCAACCTGAACTGCTTTTCAAATAATCCCGATGAGTCCTTTCAAACAACTGAAAATAAAAGCGGTGGAGTTGCCGAATCCGTATTCATTGCCGGTATGTTTGTGAAGTATGGTAAGGAGTTTGCAGAGATTTGCAACCTTATCCAGAAAGGAGATGAAGCTGTAAAGGCGGATCAATATGTCGACAAAATGAAGGCCGCCGTGGATCAGCATGGCTGGGATGGAAAATGGTTTCTTCGTGCCTATGATTTTTTCGGGAATAAAGTGGGAACACATGAAAATGAAGAAGGCAAAATTTTTATCGAACCCCAGGGTTTCTGTGTCATGGCTGGTATAGGACTTGAGGATGGAAGGGCAAAAGCTACGCTTGAATCTGTCAATAAATACCTGGCATGTGAACATGGTATTGTGCTGCTGTATCCTGCCTACTCATCCTATCATATAGAACTTGGCGAAATTTCGAGTTATCCTGAGGGGTACAAAGAAAATGCCGGGGTTTTCTGTCATAATAATCCATGGGTAATTATAGCAGAGACTATGATGGGTAACGGCGACAGGGCATTCGATTATTTTAGCCGCATATCTCCGGTACATTCGGAAGAATCGGGTGAACTTCGCAAAACCGAGCCTTATGTTTTTGCCCAGATGATTGCCGGCAAGGAAGCATTTAAACCGGGTGAAGCCAAGAATTCCTGGCTATCGGGAACAGCTGCCTGGACATTTTATGCCGCCAGCCAGTATATCCTCGGCATCCGGCCTGAATTGGACGGATTACGAATTGATCCCTGCTTTCCTTCCGCCTGGAAAGAATTAAGCGTAACCCGAAAATTCAGGAATTCCACCTATAATATTCACATCACCAATCCTGCTTCTTCCGGCAAGGGCCTCAGGGAAATCAAACTTGACGGCACGGTCATTCACGGCAACCTGCTGCCTATATTCAATGACAATAAAGAACATAATGTGGAGGTCATATTATCATGAAAAATTGTAAAATAGGGTTACTTTTTTTTGTATTCTTGTTATCTCTTTCGTTTCAGGCCGGCGCTGTCGGAATGGATGAGAAGATACTGATCCCTCAAACCGGTTACCTATCCGGTATGCAAAAAATCGCCATTATTCGTGTGCAGGCTGATTCCTTCAAAATTGTTTCCTCAACCGGAATTGTTCAATTCAGTGGTAAACTATCGGAGAAAAAATTCTGGTCGTTTTCCGATGAATGGGTTCAATGGGCTGATTTTTCACCCTTCAACAAAACCGGAAAATTCAGGATCATAATCCCCGGAACAACCTTTTCACGCGAGATTTCGATTAATGAGGATCCTTTTGAACTCATTGCCCATGCCGGGATCAAAGCACTTTACTACAACCGTTGCAGCTACCCGGTTTCTGAAAAACTGGGTGGCAAATGGCACCGGCCTGCCGGGCATCCGGATACCCGCGTTCTGGTCCATAAATCAGCTGTCTCCGAAGGAAGACCGGAGGGATTTGTTCTTTCCAGTCCGGGTGGTTGGTACGACGCGGGGGATTACAATAAGTACATTGTCAATTCAGGCATATCAACATACACCTTGCTTTTAGCATATGAATTCTTTCCGGCTTATTGGAAACAGGCTGATCTCAAAATTCCTGAATCAACAAACAAAATTCCGGATATCCTGGATGAAGCCCTGTTCAACCTCCGCTGGATGCTTACCATGCAGGATGCTGATGGAGGGGTTTATCACAAGCTTACTACCCTGGCGTTTGAGGGTTTTGTTATGCCCGATAAAACTAATGAACCGCGGTATGTGGTACAAAAATCCACGGCTGCCGGTCTCGATTTTGCTGCAACCATGGCCCATGCTTCCATATTGTTTGCCGGGTTCTCAAAGGAATTGCCAGGATTGAGCGATAGTTGCCGGAAAGCTGCAGACAAGGCCTGGAAATGGTGTATGAATAATCCGAAGGTGTTGTATAGGCAACCTGATGATGTTTCTACAGGGGCTTATGGTGATATGGACCTTCGTGACGAGTGGTTCTGGGCAGGAACCGAAATGTCCTTCCTGTCGGGGTTGGCGTATCCGGACAGTCTTCTCAGTAAGCTTAAATTTGAAACACCTACATGGAACAGTGTGGCAACCCTTGGCTTGCTTACAACCCTCAAAAACGGTCGTATCTCTGCCGAATTGCAGTCAAGTTGCAGTGAGATTTTATTTAACTATGTTGATAAGCTGGTTGTCATTTCAGAATCAGCCGGATACCCTGTGAGCCTGGATCATTTTGCCTGGGGAAGCAACAGTGATATAGTAAATGAGGGAATGTTGAAATTGGTGGCGTATGCCCTCACAAACAAGGACAAGTACATGAAATCGGCGCTTCAGGATATGTATTATATTACCGGGGTAAACCCCACAGGTTATTGTTATATTACCGGCATTGGGGAAAAATCACCCATGAATATTCATCACCGGCCTTCCGCCAGCGACGGGATCGCAGAACCTGTGCCCGGGTTTTTAGCCGGGGGACCCAACACGGTAGTTTTTATTGATTGTCCGGATGCCGTAAGAAGCAAACTTCCTGCCTTATCCTATGTGGATGAGGAATGCAGCTATTCAACCAATGAAATCGCCATTAACTGGAATACACCGCTGGCATTTCTGGCCGGGGCACTGAGCAGTTTGTCAGGAGATAACAGGAAATAAAAAGAAAAACTCTCATGTTTCCGGAGGGTTTTATATTAGGTCTCAGCACGGGCGCAGTATGTGTTGCATATTGTGGACCCGTGCTGTTGCCATTTATATTGGGGGAGGGAACAACTATTCTGCAGAACAGGAACAAGTGACAAACAGGAGAATCCCTTTAGGGATTGCCTATCGGTAGAAAGAAAACAGGGACAAGTGACAAGCAGGAGAATCCCTTTAGGGATTGCCTATCTGTTCGATCTATATGATTTTACATCAGTCTATGGATACCGGTTTGAAAATATACCGCAAATCATATTCTATCTCAAATTCCTTTAAAAGAGCCGTATACTCTTCCATAAATGTGACTTTTCTGTGATGCTCCCTTTGATTTAGAATATACCTGATTACGTTTTGTAAATCCGATCTGGCATATGAAAATGCACTATATCCCTCTTGCCAGGAAAATTTACATCGTAATAACCCATTGCCATTTATCCATTTTGATGACCCCCCTTTAAGTTCATGCATCAGGTCTGATAAAGATTGTGCAGGCCTGAATCCAAAAAGTATATGAACATGATCCGGCATTCCGCCAATTGCCAACATTTTATGTTCACGGTTTTGAATTATTCCGGTGATGTATCTGTATAATTCATCTTTCCATTTAGTGTTTATGACGGCATCACGGTTCTGGACAGCGAATACAGCCTGAATATGAATTTGAGTATAGGTGTTTGCCATTAGGTGAGATTTATTGTATTAATACCTAATAAGGGTGTTTTGTAACCCTCGGCAAATGGATATTTTTCCAAAAATTGAAGAGTGTAGGATTTGGGAGTATTTTTTTCTACCGACAGAAAATTCCTGACGGGATTAGGAGGGCATGGGATTGATCTTTCTACCGACAGAAAATCCCTACCGGGATTAGGGAGGGCATGGGATTTATCTTTCTACCGACAGAAAATCCCTACCGGGATTAGGGAGGGACCTGCTCGTCCCTAGTCCCTCGTCCCTCGTCCCTTATTTATAGCCTTTTAATCCCACCCGGTATCCCCTCAGCGAATAAAACAGGATGTACAGATAGCAGGGGACACAAACCCAGTATGCATATTGAGGATGGTCGGGGAAAAGATCGGAAACCTTTCCCCATAACAAAGGCAACAATGCACCTCCGGCAATCATCATGACAAGGATTGAAGAGCCGGTTTTGATAAACCTGCCCAGATCGTGAATAGCCAGCGGCCACATGGCAGGCCAAACCAACGCGTTGGCCAGCCCGAGCAGGGCGACAAATAAAACCGATGTTTTACCGGTTGTAAATACTGCGAAGAGTGTGAATATAACACCCATTACAGCCGACCAGATAAGGGCTGTCCGTTGTGAAATTACACGGGGTATCAGAATGATGCCGATAAATACATACCCCACAATCATGGCAATGAGCGTAAATGTTGTAAAAACTTTTGCCTGGGCAATTGGTATACCCAATGACATTCCATACCGGATAATTGTATCTCCCGCAATTACTTCAACACCAACATAGAGGAATAAGGCAAGTGCGCCGAGCCATAAATGCGGAAAATGAAAGATACTGGTCCTGGTATTCGCGATGTCTTTATCAACGGCTTCTTCCGGTTCCGTTTCAACTTCAGGAAGGGGAGAATAGAGGATCATAATACCAAGAATGGCCAGAATTATGGCAATTACAATATAAGGAGAGATAACCCGTGAGGCCAGTCCATCAAGCGCTATAGCTTTATCAGCCAGGGACATTGTTTGAAGTTTTTCTACAAACGCATCTCCATCGCTCAGTATGAAATATGCCAGGATAAGAGGGGCAATTGCGCCAGCTACCTTGTTGCAAATACCCATGATACTTATCCTTTTGGCAGCAGTTTCCCTCGGACCGATAATAGTAATATAGGGATTGGATGCAGTTTGCAGAATGGCCAACCCGGTTCCCATGACGAATAGTCCGGCGAGGAAAATTGAATAGGTACGCGTCATAGCAGCCGGGATAAAGATCAGGGCACCCACTGACATGATAAGCAGGCCAACCATCATCCCCTTCTTAAAGCCAGTCTTGCTAAGTACCCAGGAGGATGGTAATGCCATTACAAAGTAGGATATATAAAAGGCAAAAGCAACGAGAAGCGATTCAAATGTGGTGAGTTCACAGGCTATTTTCAGATAGGGGATTAATATCCCGTTCAGCCATGTCACAAAACCAAATATGAAAAAAAGAATTCCAATGATTGTAATGGATGTCCAGTAATTCCTGTTTGCTTCAGCCGCAGTCAATGGTGCTGCTTTGACGGATTTTTCCATAATATGAATAGTTTAGTTTCTTAGCTAAATTCGAGTTTAAGGTAATAATTTCCTTAGACAAACCTATCTGTTTTTTTTGAATGTACAAATATACCCGCTTCCAAAGCGGTGAATTGAAGATACTAGATACTAGATACTAGATACTAGATACTAGATACTAGATACTAGATACTAGATACTAGATACTAGATACTCGATTTCCAGCATCCAGCATCCAGCATCCAGTATCCAGCATCCAGCATCCAGTATCCAGCATCCAGCATCCAGCATCCAGTATCCAGCATCCAGCATCCAGCATCCAGTATCCAGCATCCAGCATCCAGCATCCAGCATCCAGCATCCAGCATCCAGCATCCAGCATCCAGTATCCAGCATCCAGCATCCAGCATCCAGTATCCAGCATCCAGCATCCAGCATCCAGCATCCAGCATCCAGCATCCAGCATCCAGCATCCAGCATCCAGTATCCAGCATCCAGTATCCAGAATCACTCGTCTTTCAGCACTTCCACCGGCCGGGTTTTTGCCGCTTTCAGAATCTGATAGCTGATAGTAGCCATGGCAACGATGAACAGTATGCCGGTAGCCAACAGGAATTCCCAGATCTGAATTGGATATTTATGTGCCCCGGGCAGGTACTTGTATACACCATATGCTGCCGGCCATGCAATTACAACTGAGATAAGCAGCAACTTCAAAAATCCCGATGAAAGATTATAATACAGGCTCGCTGTCGAAAAGCCCAGTACTTTGCGAATACCGATCTCCTTCATTTTTCTCCGGGCAAAAAACAATACAAGTCCAAATAACCCAATCGAAGAGATCAGAATGGAAATTACCGCAAAGAATATGCACATTTTGCGGAATACAATCCATACTTTCAATGCGTTTTCATGTTGAATCCGATATTGTATATTCTTGAACTCGAATGCATCATCCGGAAGAGTAGTCTGAAATTCATCCGTGACCATTTCCCGGACTTTTCTCTCATTTCCGGGAACATACCTTACTGCGAAAACGCCACTCAACCCGGCACTATCGGGAATCAGCCGGTACATATGCGGTTCAATGGGATTGTGGACCGAAAAAGCGATATAATCCTTTATGACACCAATTACTTCAACATCTTTTGTAAAATCACCCTTAATATGTTTGCCAATTGGCTTTTCCCATCTGAAAACCCTGGCAGCGGTTTCATTGATGAGGCATTTATCGATGTCTGATGGATACTCCCGTGAAAAGTTACGCCCTTCCACTATTTTCATGTTGAATGTGGATACAAAATCATACGTCACATTGCTTTTTCGCACAAAAACTTTTTCATCATTTTCAGCCCCCTCCCAGGTGAGTTCATCACCACCCGGCAAAATAAAGGGGATATAATCCGAAAGACAGGCATCTGCAATTTCAGGATGCCTGAGCAGTTTTTGACGCAACTGTTCAAACGATCCCTTGCTGTTGCTGACAATGTTTGCAAACAGAATGTTTTTCGAATCAAATCCCATATCCCTGTTTGACATATACCAGGTTTGGTTGTATACAATGAAACTGACGACCAGCAGAAAAATCGAAATGCCAAATTGGGAAGTGACCAGAATTTTCTTCAGACTGATCCCGTTTTTTTCATCGGATGTGTACTTCTGTTTTAAAGCCACTACCGGATTAAAGGATGAAATGATAAATGCAGGATATATTCCTGACAAAAATCCGGTCAGCATAGTTACTGAAATGATGATCATCAGCAGGTTTCCATGATGAAACACACTGGTCATTACATTTTTACCGATCAGGTGGTTAAAGGCAGGTACGCTAAAATGAGCTAACAGAATTCCTGAAATGCCTGCCAGCAATGAAATCAGGACTGATTCAATTATGAACTGAAACCATAGCTGCTTTTTGGAAAAACCAACGGTTTTCTTTATTCCAATCTCACGCAACCGGGTCCCTGCATTCGCACTCTGAAGGTTAATATAATTAATCGATGACAGAACCAGGATCAACAAGGCAATAAACGTAAGAAGGGTAAACCCGTTGAGCATTGAATTTTCAAAATAGGGATTTGTATGGAGCTTGGATAGTGGCCGAAGGTATGGTGAATGCTCCTTCCTGTATTCCTTTAGGGCATCCTTGATCTTGGCATCTACAGATGCCGGTGTTGCATTTTCCTTTAACAGCACATAGGTGAAAAATGAATAAGCCCAGTAATTGTCCTCATAATCTTTCCAACCGGTTACTGCAGTAAATGACTTCATGGGCAGCAGAAACTCAGGTCTCCATTCGGAATTCTCGGGAAGATCTTCATATACTCCCGTAACAGTGAATAAAACCTTATTCTCACCATAAACCTGTTTGCCCAGGGCACTTTCTCCTGCAAAGATCCTGTTTGCGGTTTTATTTGAAAGGACGATTGAAAAGGGTTGCGTCAAGGCAGACATCTGTTCGCCCTCAAGAAAATGAAAAGTAAAGACATCAAATACGCTCTGATCGGCATAATAACCATACCGGGTAAGTAATTCAGTTTTTTTGTCACGTGAAAGAAACACACCATCCTTATTGTTGTCTCCCACATCATGTATAAGTACTATATTTTCTATCTCGGGAAGATCTACAAGATCATGACGGCTAAAGGCTGCTGTAATACTGGATGAATGCTGAACAATGTTTTCCTGTTGATCCATAAAAAGCTGAACCCTGTAAATGCGGTTATAGTTAGCATTATGGGTGTCCCATTTCAACTCCATGTCGATGAATTGACTGAGGAGTATAAATGTGGCAAAACCAACAATGAGATTGGTGACGTTGATAATGGTAAAAATCTTGTCTTTTAGAAGGTTTCTCAGGAAAAGGACCATCGATTGCGTAAGCATGGCGCGGTTTTTTATGGGTTGATCTGTTGGATAATATTATAGAATTGCCTGGAAGACTTTTTCAACTCTCTCAGTTACAATATGCCCGTCGAATAGGTTTATCACCCTGTGGGCCCTGTCGGCATGATTCACTGAATGGGTTACCATTACGATGGTGGTGCCTTCGGTATTCAGTTGCTCAAGCAACTGCATTACCTGTTCTCCATTTGTTGAATCCAGGTTTCCCGTTGGCTCATCGGCAAGGATGAGCTTAGGATTGGTAATTAACGCCCGGGCTACTGCAACCCGTTGCTGTTGTCCGCCTGAAAGCTGACGGGGAAAATGATCCCTGCGATGCCCGATACGCATACGCTCGAGAATATCATCCACCGATTTCCGCCGGGCAGAACGCGATACTTTTAACGCTATCAGGGGCAATTCTATATTTTCAAAAACATTCAATTCATCGATGAGGTTGAAGCTTTGAAATACAAAACCTATATTGCCCTTACGCAAATTGGTACGCTGATTTTCACCAAACCCGGAAACTTCAATGCCATCAAAAAAATACTGGCCTGAATTGGCATTATCCAGAAGTCCCAGAATATTAAGTAAAGTGGATTTACCACAACCCGAAGGTCCCATAATGGCTACAAATTCACCTTTCTTGACTTCGAAGTTTACATTAGAAAGAGCTGTGGTCTCTATCAGTTCGGTTTGGAATACTTTGGTAAGATTTATAGTACGTATCATGTGGTTTATTTTTTATTCGGTAAACGAATTGTATGCCATTATATGTATTGTGCAGATATACAACTTATTAAAATTCTGATGCGTGAACAAGTGTTAAATTTTTTTACACCGTATGGTATAAATTTTTTACATTTATGGTTCGGTTCCGCCCAGGGCTGCTAAAAACAAGCATTGTATGAAAGATGGTAAACTGCTGATTGCCGATGACAACAAGGGAATACTCAATGCGCTGCAGATTTTGCTTCAGCGTGAGTTCGGCCTGGTGAGGGTGCTTCCCGGACCCAATCAGTTGCTGTCGGAACTGAGCCAGGTGAATTACGATCTTGTACTGCTGGATATGAATTTTAAGGCAGGGGTAAATACAGGAAACGAGGGAATTTTCTGGCTCAGGGAAATAAAAAAGAAATACCCCGACATTGAAGTCATTATGATTACAGCCTATGGTGATGTTGAAATCGCCGTCAGGGCATTAAAGGAAGGCGCTGCTGATTTCATCCTGAAACCATGGGATAATGAAAAGCTGATCGCTACATTGAAAGCAGCGCTCAAGCTGCGTAAATCAACCATTGAAATCTCAACCTTAAAGGCCCGGGAAAGTCTTCTGAAAAATGAATCGAACCGGAATAAGCCAATCATCATTGGTAAGTCGAAGGCTATGCAGGAGGTATTGAAAATGGTGGCCAAAGTAGCCCACACGGATGCTAATGTTTTGATAACAGGTGAAAATGGAACCGGAAAAGAACTGATCGCCAGGGAAATTCACCGGCAGTCGTCACGTTCATCTGAACTTTTTGTATTGGTTGATCTTTCATCCATTACAGAAACTTTGTTTGAGAGTGAGTTGTTCGGGCATAAAAAGGGATCGTTTACAAATGCATATGAGGATAAGACCGGCAGGTTCGTCCTGGCACATAAAGGCACCCTGTTTCTCGATGAAATCGGGAATATTCCGCTTGGTTTGCAGTCAAAATTGCTGACCCTGCTTCAGACCCGTATTATTACCCCTGTAGGATCCAATGTTGAAATACCCGTCGACATCCGGCTGATCAGCGCGACCAATAAGAATCTGTCAAAAATGATTGCCCAAAATGAATTCCGGCAGGATCTGCTTTACCGCATGAATACAATTCAGATCCATCTGCCCCCGTTGCGTGAAAGGACGGAGGACATTGATGAACTGGCAGCATATTTCCTTAATATGTACAGTAAAAAATATAACAAACCCGATTTGCAAATACGTGAAGATGCCATGATCCAGCTTCGCAAGAATTCATGGCAGGGTAATATCCGCGAGTTTCAGCATACCATGGAAAAAGCTGTGATCCTTTCTGAAAAAAATGAGATGGGAAGACAGGACTTTTATTTTGGTACGGAAGACCTGGGAATAATGGATGAAGCAGAAACCCTGGAACATATGGAGAAGAAAATGATTGTCAGTGTTTTGAAAAAAAACGACCGGAATCTGACAGCTGCTGCATCTCAACTCGGTATTACAAGGCAGACGCTTTACAACAAAATGAAAAAGTATGATCTCTGAAAGATTGTTGCATACCCGGTCCAGAGTTGTCGTACTGGCGCTGATTGTCATCTTTTTTGTAGCGGCGGGATTTCAGTTCGCCCTGGCACATTATACAGGGGCTGCTGTTTTCTTTGCGGCGGGTCTCCTCGTATTGTGGATTGAATTGCGGATCTACCGGTTTACAAACGATACCATTTCCTATTTTTTTACTGCCCTTCGGAATGACGATACCAGTCTTCAATTCCCTGTTAAAATAAAAAATCCATCCTTAGCCAGGCTCTATGAAGGGATGAATCGCCTGAACAGGCATTTCCAGGATATTAAGCTGCAAAATGAATACAATGAAAGATATTATAAAACACTCCTGAGAAATTCAGCAACAGGATTACTGGTGCTGAACAATAAAAATGAGGTGGAATTGATCAATGAAATGGCCTGCCGTTACGCGGGAATTTCGCCTGATTCCACAAATCCGAATGTCCTGAAGGTAAAAAATGTTCAATTCTACGAAGCTTTATGCAGATTACAGCCCGGAGAAAATCAAACATATAAGCAAATCAGCGGAAGTACCATTCAAATGCTGCTTTTTAAGGCTGTCCTGTTCCAGAAGAATGATGTTTTTGTTAAACTGGTATCCATACAGGATATCCGGCAGGAACTGGAATCCCGCGAATTGGAGTCCTACCGGAAACTGATCCGTGTTTTGACTCATGAAATCATGAATTTGCTGTCACCGCTAAGTTCCGTTGCCAGTTCGCTGAATACGGCTTATCATCCGGATAATCAGCCGATCCGATTATCCGCGCTGAACGATGATATCCTCAAAACCACCCTGAACTCCATTGAAGTGATCAGGGAACAGAGTAACGGACTCACAAATTTCGTGAATAACTACAGAAAACTTTCGCGAATCCCCATACCGGAAATAGTACCATTCGAAACGGATGAATGGATGGATCAATTACGGATTGTTTATTCGGAAAAAATGAAGGAAAATGAAATAAAATTTGAAATGGGGGTTGAAAGGGGAATAAAGCAGATAGTGGCCGACAAGAAGCTGATCAACCAGGTAGTGATCAATCTCATGAATAATGCTATGGATGCGGTACTTGAAAAGGTTAATGATCGCATGATCAAACTGAATATCGAAAATACATCACAGAATCGCATCTGGATAAGCATATCCAACAATGGCCCTGTAATTCCTCCTGAAGTTCTGGATAAGATCTTTGTTCCATTTTTCACTACAAAAAAGGAAGGCTCCGGAATCGGACTCAGTATCTGCCAGGAGATTATGAAACTGCATAATGGATCACTGATGGTCGTGTCGGGTCCTGAAAGCATGACTACTTTCATAATGGAATTATAGATCTGACGGAGGGAACTAGACAATTCCCTGGGCCAGCATGGCATTTCCGACTTTAATGAAGCCCCCGATATTTGCCCCGTTCACATAATTGATGAAGCCGGAAGGTTCTTTGCCATATTTCATGCAGGTTTCATGAATATTTACCATAATTCGCTGCAGTTTTTCATCCACCTCATTGCGTGTCCATGGCAACCGCATCGAATTTTGCGTCATTTCGAGTCCCGATACTGCCACTCCTCCTGCATTTGCTGCCTTTCCCGGACCATAAAGGATCTTTGCTGCAAGAAAAACTTCTACTGCTTCAGGTGTCGATGGCATATTGGCCCCCTCCGAAACGGCGATGCATCCATTTTTACAGAGAACTTTTGCATCGTCTTCATTAATTTCATTTTGGGTGGCACAAGGGAAAGCGATATCACATTTTACGCTCCATGGCCGCTCATCTTTGAAAAATTTCACCCCGTATTTCATGGCATATTCCTGGATCCTTCCCCGTCGGATATTTTTCAGGTCCATTACATAAGCGAGTTTTTCATCGTCAATTCCATCCGGATCATAAATATAACCTGAGGAATCAGACAGGGTTAATACCCTACACCCCAGTGAATTCAATTTTTCAACTGCATACTGGGCAACATTGCCAGAGCCGGAAACAACTGCTTTCTTGTCCTTTAAGCCTTCTTTTCTCGTTTTCAGCATTTCCTGCGCAAAGTATACGGCACCATACCCGGTAGCTTCTGGCCTGATAAGGCTTCCTCCCCATTCTATTCCTTTCCCGGTAAGAACTCCGGTAAATTCATTACGGATGCGTTTGTATTGTCCGAACATATAACCGATCTCCCTGCCGCCAACACCAATATCACCAGCCGGTACATCAGTATCCGGACCAATATGCCGTTGCAATTCAGTCATGAAGCTCTGGCAAAACCGCATCACTTCATTGTCTGATTTGCCTTTTGGGTCAAAATCAGCCCCTCCCTTACCACCACCCATGGGCAGTGAAGTGAGGCTATTTTTTAATACCTGTTCAAATCCAAGAAATTTTAAAATGCCAAGGTTGACGGTAGGGTGAAACCGGATGCCACCCTTGTACGGGCCTATGGCACTATTCATTTCAATACGATATCCTTTGTTAATGTGAATCTCTCCATTGTCGTCAACCCAGGGTACCCTGAACAGGATCACCCGTTCGGGCTCGGAAATGCGTTCCAGTATTTTTCCGGATTTGAATTTCGGGTTTTCTTCTATAAATGGCATCAGGGATTCTACTACCTCCTGAACGGCCTGGTGAAATTCAGATTCACCCGGATTCCGGGCAATAAGCCTTGCCATAAAATCATTCACTTTTACATCCATTATATCGGGTATCATAAGGGTATATTTTAAGATTCTTGTTCCCCTAAAAATAGAAAGAAATGATTCAAATGGGATGGCATTGAAGCCAAATTCGGTGATTCGCTTATGAAATTAAGTGTTTCACGTAAAGTGGAGGGTCAAATTTCAATGATATTATTCCGGATGGCAAATTTTACCATATCTACAGAAGTTTTCAGGTTAAGCTTCTGCATAATGTGATTTTTGTGTGTTTCCACTGTACGCACACTCAAAAATAATTTATTGGCAATTTCCCTGTTGGTATAGCTGTTCCCCCAGAGTTTCATGATTTCCATTTCACGTGAACTTAGCGATGGGCCATCCGGCTTATCAACATTCTGTTTCAGTTTTATAATGTAGCGGTTTAGTAAAAGGTGCGTTATGGAGTGGCTGAAATAATCAAATCCGCTGCGCAGGGTATATATGGCCTCCAGCAGTTCATTCCGTTCAGTGTCTTTGGCCAGAAAACCTTTTGCTCCTGTTTTTATGGATTTGAGGATGGCATTCTCATCTTCAAGTACAGAAATGATTAATATTTTTATTGCCGGATATGCATCGGCAACCTGCTCAATCAGTTTAAAGGAGGATGTACTCATATCGTGCAGGTTTATGATCAGCACATGAACAGTAGATGATTTCAGGTTGCCCATCAGCAGGTCACGCTGAAATACCCGGAGCACGATGTCTATTTCGGAGGCATCCTTTAGCAGGGCGCAGATCCCTTCCTGCACAATGCGGTGGTCATCAAATATGCCTACTGAAATCCGGCTCATGGCATTTACGGTTTAGTAAGGATAACGGCTGTGCGACGTTTACCATTCATAAGTACCTGCAAAGGATGATCGAATCGTACATGTTTCAGGTATGTGAAACCTGTTTTCAGTTCCTTGCTCTCAAGCATGTCCCACCGGATAAAAGCGTTGGGGACAGTATCGCTTACCGAAAAATAACCGATGTTCATCGAAGTTACATTATGAAAGAAATGTGAACCCAGGGACGAATCAAGCGGGTAATTCGCCAGGCTCATCTCCACAATTACCCTTGCCTGTGAGATCTGCGACCAGTTGACCGGAATACCCAGGAAGGGATCCCGGGAACCCCAGCGCCCCGGGCCGATCAGTATATAATGACGGTCCTGCCTGATCATCTTATTATTGATTGCCTCGATTTCTGCTGCAATTTCAAAAGTTTTCAATTTGTTGAATTTCTCAGTATCTACGTAGATCACATCCCGGATATGGTCAATTTCCCCATTGCCCAGACTGGATGAAGTGAAAAGAAATATTTTTGATCTGTCCAGTGCATCGGGATTGAAATTGTAATTTAACTGGTTTCCCACCAAGGGCTTAATTTGCAGAAGGTAGAACGAAGGCAGATTATTCAGTGTTTTATTCAGATCTACAGCAAATTCAATCTCAACAGGCGAACCGAGCGCATCTTCAATAGTGCCGAGCATGATGTCAATCGTTTCTGCAAGAGGAATATAATTGTATTGAAGTATATCGGCAAAATTCACGATCCGTGGCCCATAGGTCTCCAATCCGGGTTCGAGACGATCATTGTCCGTGTTATACACAGAGGCACAATGCTGAAGGGTGCCATGTTTTTCCGCTTCGCTGATATCCAGCATGACAAGGGAGGCTAATTCGCCATCGTTTAAATAATCCACATCGGAGAGGGAAGTATCGAGTGCATAGAATTTAACCTGTGAACTGTTGATCAAATCCTTCAGAATATACATTTCAATTTTCGGATACCTCGGAGAAAAGCGAAATGATTTCCATCCGTCCACTACATATGATCCAAGGCCGAGAGCAGCAACTGCAAAGCCTTCCTCCGGTTTCATATGGGCCACAGGGTAAAAATTATGTGATTGTGCTATCCCGCTCAGGTGGGGATAATAATAGTTACCATAATGATTACCGACCAGTTCCTGCAGTATGACAGCCATCTTTTCATCCTCAACCTTATGATGAATTGCATGAAAATATCTTTTTGAATTATCTGAATACACAGATGCGAAAACCAGTTTGATAGACGTGATCAGGTTAAACAACACCGTTTTCTTGTTTCCTGCATTGTTGGGGATGATATACGTGTCAAATACGCCGGCAAATGGCTGGGTCAGACTGTCTTCCGACAAACTGGAGGAACGTACGGCAATCGGCCTGTTTACCTGCTCCACAAATACCTGCAGTTTTTTAACTAGAGTGGATGATATTCCGCCATGCACAAAGTAGCGCCTGATTTCATTGTAATCAATGCCTGGTTTGAGTACGATATCGAAAAGCTTATTCGATTCCATGAAGTTTTCAAATTCCTCCGTACCAATGATTACAGTAATGGGGGTTCGGATATTGATATGCCTGGCGAGATCACCGAAATCAAAATTGTACACCAGGGCATTGATGAAAGCCAATCCCCTGCCTTTACCACCAAAGGAACCCCCGGCAAATGACACAATATTTTTTTCATCCAGGACAGCTGTTTCGTCAAATCCGAGCACCTTGCCTCGTTTCTTTTCTTCCCGATATTTCCTGATGGTTTCCAAAAAGAAGCGCCGGGACTCTTTTACATCATTATAATCTCCTATCCGTAAAGGATTCAGCGTTCTAGCGAGTTCAATTTCGCCCCTGGCCATCAACCAGAGTGAAAATTGATTTTCCACGGCATGAAGGTAGAAAGTCTCATCAGGAATTTCCTGGAGCATGGCCTCAAATTCTCTTAAGGATTTGGCAACTCCTATCGGTTCACCTTCTTTATTCCTGAAAACAAAATCGCCAAATCCAAGATAATACGTCAGGAAGTTCTTCAGGTCGAACAGCAAGGTATCTGAATTCTTATTTATAAATCCCACATTCAGATTCCGGGCAACGGTTTCAATGCTTTTTTCAGATGATTGCAGAAGAATAGGCAGGTTGAGTATGTGCGATTTAATATATTTGATGAACTGGATGCCGGCAGTCTTATCCGGTTTTCCCCCGCGATCAAATTCAACATCTGAGATCACGCATAACATAAAATCCTTGTACTTATTAAAAATGTACATGGCGTCCTCATAATTACGGGCAAGCAAAATTTTAGGCCTTGATCGCATCTTGCCAATCTTATTGAGCTCGTTTCTTTCCACTTCGGGCAACACCTGCTGCACCTGGCCGAATACAATGGAATAGAGCATTTGCAGGTATTTAGAGTAATAAAGTGCCGAATCCTCGACAAGCAGAATAACCCTCACCAGTCCGATCCGTGTGTCATTTTCCACATTGGCCTCATCTTCAACCGACTTTACAATCGCAAAGAATATTTGCGAATTGCCACTCCAGACAAACAGCTTGTTGATTGAATTCAATGTGGGAATCAGTTCTTCAAAATAGCGAACATTGCTTTTCTGGTTCAGAAGCAGGTAAACAGGAAGTCCGGGTTGCTTCTTCCGGATGTTTTCGCTTAACGTGACAGGCGTTTCCCTGTCAATTCCAACCATCAGGATCACCAGGTCAAAATGAGCGCTGTCAAGTAATTCCAACGCCTCTTCCTGGTTGGTAACACCTGTTATCCTGGGCAAAGAAAAAAGGCTGTACTGGTAAATGATCCCCATAAACCGTTCAAAAAAACTATCCTCATTTTCAAGGATAAAGGCATCGTAAAGTGTAGCAACGAAAAGTATCTCCTTCACCTTATACCGCATCATGTCAAGAAAAATGTATTTTTCAAGTGACTGCCGGTTAAAGAATAGCTGGAGAGGTCTCTTGTTTTTTGAAAGGGATTGCCTGTAATCATTTGCATTGAAGGGGCGCATCTCTTCAAGCTGGCTTTTGGAATAGATCTCCCTGCCCTTGTAGTTATTCAGGTATCCGCTGATGAGTCTGCCAAGATTAATGATCAGGTCCCTTTCCTCCTTCATGAAAGGTCCTTCATGTGAATTCGGAAATTCCTTCAGGTAGAAGACTTCAATTGTGCCTTTTTTGTTATCGATTGTAATGAAATGTTCCCGCTGTACCCAGATTGTTTCAGTAAATTTCCGGCTTGTATAGATCTTCCCTTCATACAGAATTTTTACTGCAGTATACCGGGGATATTGGTAAGATTTGGGCAAAATGGAACAGATTTTATGCAAAGTCTCATCCACAGGCCTACCCAGGGAAATGATGGCAGATGTTTGATTGATCAGGTGAAGTTCCTTAAGTCGTTCCTTATTTGCATAACGAAGATTATTCAATATTTCCCTGGTGGCAGAACCCGCGATTAATGCCGCCAGGTTATTGATCAGATTCCGTTCTTCTTTCAGGAAGGGGCCTTCATATGAGGCAGGAAATTCGTGCAGGTAAAATACCTCGATACTCCCTTGCTGATGATCCGGGGTTTCAAAAACCTGTTTTTGCATCCAGGGCGTTTCCCTGAAATTCCTGCTTGTATAAACCTGTTTCCCGAATACAAGTCTCACTGCAGTTGATTCGGGATACTGCCAGGCTTCGGGAATGACGGCGCACACCTCCTGCAATAACTGTTCGAAAGGCAGATCCTTCTTAAGAATTTCCGCTGTTCGTTGAATACCTGTAAGTTCCTTAATCCGTTCCGAATTGTCATAAATCAGTTTCGAAAGTTTGTCTACAGACATGGATCCTACGATCAATCTGGCAATTTGAGCCAAAAAGTCATCCACATCCTGAATATTTCCGGTTTGGGCGTGAGGTTGTTCTGATACCGGCAAATGAAGCTCAATGACACCATTCACCTTGTCGGGGGAGGAGAATGCGCATCGCTCCATGCGCTGTGATTCTGTGAAATTGTTACTTGTATACCTTACTGAATCATAGTAAATACATACCGAAATTCGGCTGGGAAAATCGAAGGCCATCGAAATATGCCCACATATCTGCTGTAGTTTGCTGTCAAAAGATACGGATTTACCCAGTACAGCCACGATGTTGGCAATTGCTAAAAGCCTGCTCCTGGAAATATCTTCGGTTTTAGCGTTTTGCATGGGTAAGTTCAAAAGTACTGTAAGGTTAATATTACAAATTTATATTGGGTTTTGTATTTTACCCGGATAAAATCGATTAAAATCCCTTAAAATCCTTCAGGTGTTGCGCTGTAATTACTACTTTTATACGCAAATCCTGTACAATATACCTGTGAAAATTGAGATTCATGGTCTGAGTAAGACATATCCCAATGGGAAGCTTGCTTTATCGGATATTAACCTTACAATTGAAAATGGCATGTTTGGTTTACTCGGGCCGAATGGTGCCGGGAAGTCCAGCCTGATCCGCATTCTGGTTACATTGCTGCTGCCATCATCAGGACACGTTAAAATTGATGGCCTCGACCTGATCAAAAACAGGGGTGAGATCAGGAAAATGCTTGGTTACCTTCCCCAGGATTTTCGATTCTTCAGCAAACTGAAAACCTGGGAATTTCTTGATTATGCAGCCGGATTAGCCGGGCTGAAAAACAGCCGGGAAAGATTGACAAAGGTCGATGAATGGCTCGAAAGGGTAGGGCTTTTTGATGCCCGTGACAGGCAGGCCAATAATCTGTCAGGAGGTATGAAACGCCGGCTGGGTATCGCGCAGGCGCTCATCGGCGATCCTCGGATCATCATAGTGGATGAACCCACGACAGGTCTCGATCCTGAAGAACGGATACGATTTCGAAATATACTCTCTGAACTTAGCCAGCAGGATGTCATCATCATCCTTTCCACGCATATTGTTGGCGATATTTCAAGCGTATGCCATGATCTGGCCCTGCTGGATAATGGTCGCATGCAGTTCAACGATTCACCCGAAAAGCTGGTCGAAAAGGCAAGGGGTCATGTCTGGCAGGTTTTTACCTCCGGTGTGGAGTATGACCTGCTGAAGGAAAAGTATGCCGTGACTTCCACAATCCCTTCTGCCGAGGGATGGGAAATCCAACTTGTGGGAAAAGACCTTGATATACCCTCCGCGATACCTATTGAACCAAATCTTGAGCATGCTTATGTTTTTTTTATGGATACATTCTCTGATAGTCTGTAACATTCCGTAAGATGGCTTTTTATACGATCCGCACCATTGCGCGTTATGAAATGCGAACCCTGCTGCGAAGCTGGTTCTTCCGCATATTTGCAGGCATGTCCATTTTAGGTCTGGGATTATTCAATGCAGGGCTCAATATTCCGGATAGCGGGTCACCCTGGGTATACAGGGCTATCGCGGCCTCCATACCCTACGCGAATCTGATCATCCTTAACCTGGGCCAGGCAATTGTCGCTGTGTTCCTTGCCTCGGAATTTCTTAAACAGGACAGGAAGAATGATTCCGTGGAGGTGATCTATGTGCGTTCTATGTCCAATGGGGAATACATAGTTGGCAAATCCCTGGGAATACTTTCCGTTTTTCTTATTTTAAACCTTATCATCCTGGCACTTGGAGTTGGTTTTTCATTTATCAGCAATGCCGGTTCTCAACGGATCTTCCCGTATCTTGCCTATCCGCTGTTAATAAGCCTGCCCACACTTGTATATATCCTTGGTTTGTCATTTTTTACCATGGTGCTCCTAAAAAACCAGGCAGTAACTTTCATATTGCTGCTTGGATATATTGCGTTGACCATTTTCTACCTGAATAAAAAAGCGTTCCATATTTTTGATTTTATAGCGTACCAGGTTCCGATGATGTACTCCTCCATCAGCGGTTTTGGTAACCTGACTGAAATTCTCCTGCATCGTTTTATCTATTTCCTGCTTGGGGCAGGTTTAATTTTCCTTACCACCTATAAACTCAACAGGTTGCCGCAATCACCCGGACTGGCAAAACTTCCGCTGTATGCCGGACTAATCTTCCTGCTTGCAGGTGGTTTTGGTATCTACAAGTACCTTCAGATCAAATTCGAAACCAGGTCATTCAGGCAGGAAACCCTTTCATTGAATAACCGGTATGCATTTTATCCAAGGGTTACTGTAAAGAGTTGTAAACTTGACATTGAGCATAAGGCCAACAAAATTTCAGCAGATGCCAGGATGGTAGTATTTAATAATTCCAAACGCCGCGCAGATACACTTATTTTCAGCCTGAATTCCGGACTGGTCCTCTCTGAAGTGACAATAAACAATGAAAAGGTAACTTTTAACAGGACCAGGCAGATCATCAGTATCGAGCCGAAAAATGCGTTATTTCCGGGCGACAGCCTTGAAATTGTCATTAAATATGCCGGAAAGATTAATGAAAACGGATGTTATCCGGATAAGGACCCGCTCAGTTTTGACGAGAATTTCAAAATACAGGTTTTTACGTTGCGGAAGAGGTTTGCTTTTTTACAGCGGAATTTTGTATGTCTCACCCGTGAATCACAATGGTATCCTGTATCCGGAACAGGATATGCCAGTGTTGTCCCTTTCAGGTATGAACCTGATTTCACAAGATATGAGCTAACCGTAAAGACAGATCCGGATTTGGTTGCCGTTTCGCAGGGTATGGCAAGTGAACCGGGAAAAGGGACGTTTATCTTTAAACCTGAATATCCCTTACCGGCTATAGGCCTGGTTATTGGTGATTACAGAAAATTTTCCGTGAAAGTGGATTCAGTCGAATACTCCCTGTATTCTGTCCGTGGCCATGAGGATTTCGAGCCGGTATTTACGGAAATTGCAGATACCATACCAGAACTGATCCGGAGCCTTAAACAGGAATATGAAGTGAGCCTGGGATTAAATTATCCCTTCAAGCGGTTTATCTTGGCAGAGGTACCGGTTCATTTCGCACTCGACAATCCGATTTATGGGTATGCCAGCGATGCTGTTCAACCCGAAATGGTCTTTTATCCTGAAAAGGGGTTTGTTTTCAATACTGCCGATTTTAAAGTTCAACAGAAGAGGAGGGAGAAGGATACGAAAAACAACAATGAAGAGGTTCTTCCGGAGGAAATCAAATCAACGCTTTTCAAGGAATTTGTAAAGAACAGCTTTATGGAAAAAGAAGGTAATTACTATGATTATAACCTGAATATAAGTACAAGGTCCTTTTCACTGTTTCCGCAGTATCTCAGCTTTGTAACCCGGTTGCAGTCAGGGCAATGGCCCGTGTTAAATACGGCTTTTGAAGCCTATGTAAGTGAAAGGAATAATGATGCAGGCACTGAACTCAGGTGGTATGAGGATTTAAGCCGTCCTGAAAAAATCAATATCGAGTTGGGTCAGGCTTCCCTGGCCAGCCTGCTGAAAACAGGGCTGGTCTCCACAGGAGATAAAAGAGAAGATGTAAACCTGCGCGAAATTGTGGTAGCCAAGGGGGACTGGTATTTCAATTTATTAAGGGCACGCTTCGGAGAACCGGATGTGGATACAATAGTAACCCGGCTTATCAATTCGCACCGGCATGAAATTATTGCATTTGAAGAGCTCGATTCAATATTTCAGTCTAAGTTCGACGTAAACATGGTGGATGAAACAAACCGCTGGTACAACCAAAACCGTATTCCCGGTTTTATTGTTAAGGATATGGCAACATATAAGGTAAAGGAAGGTGAAGCTACCCGGTACCAGGTAAAATTCATACTTACCAATGCCGAAAATGCAGACGGTCTGGTTACCCTCAATATCGAGCTGAATGACCCAAACCGCAGGGAGGAAGAGTGGGAGTCCAATAATTTCAAGATTGACTATTCAAAGAAAATTTTTGTGCCTGCCCGTGCATCTTTCCAGGTGGCAATATTGTTTAATACTGAGCCTGCAAGAATGTCGCTTGTAACCCATATTTCTAAAAATCTTCCCTATAACCTTCTGGTTAATTTCCAGGGATTTACTGAAACCCGGAAAGTAAGGGCAGAAGACGGAATATATAGCGTGGCTTATACTGATACAATTGTTGCCAGGGGTGAGATAATTGTAGATAACGAGGATAAGGGTTTTTCTGAGCATCAGGCTACCAGCCAGGCCTATCTGAAATCAATAGTAAAAACCGGCAGTAAAAATCGTTACAAATATTCATCCATCCATTCATGGAATCCTCCCAGGGAATGGAAAGCTGTTCTCAATTCCGAATTCTATGGAAAGTATATTCATTCCGCCAGTTATACAAGGGCGGGGACAGGAGAGAGGAGTGCAGCATGGGTTACCAAATTGCCCGAAAAGGCCAGTTATGATGTATATTTTTATCTAAACACGCTAAAAGGGATGTGGAGAAGAAGTAACAAGTCACCCGATTATAATTTTCTGATCTATCATGACCAGGGTATTGAAAAAGTCAAAAAGAGCAGTGCCGACGCTGAAGATGGATGGAATTACCTGGGTACTTTTTCTTTTTCATCGGATTCGGCAAGAATTGAAATGAACAATAAAACGGTTGGAGATATGATCATCGCCGATGCAGTGAAGTGGGTGAAGCAGGGACGAGGGACGAGGGACTAGGGACTAGGGACAAGCAGGGACAAGGGACGAGGGACAAGGGACAAGCAGGGACAAGGGACGAGGGACAAGGGACAAGCAAGAAATAATTGGGAACATTTACATATATGATTATGAATACTGTTAAAAAATCAGGAACATGGCTTGTGATGACCGTAATTGGCAGCCTGTTGATATGTCATGCATCCCTGGGCCAGAAAATCCTTACAATGGAGGACGCAATGAATATTGCCATTAAAAACAGTCCGGACATCATCAAATCAGAGCTGACAATGACAATCAGCAGGGAAAATCTCAATGCGCTTGAGGCCGCAACCAAATCCCTGATCCGGTTTCAGTTTACACCCTATAATTATATTCAGGATAAGACTTTTGATATACAGTCGTCAAGTTGGGTCACAACAGAAAGTAAAAGCATTACAAGTGACCTCAGCATTTCACAGCCTATAAAGTTTTCGGATGGCAATATTACACTTCACAACGTGTTTGCCTATCGTGAAAATTCAAGTGATTTTCTTAATATCAACAGCACTTTCAAGGGTTACAGCAATGATTTTTTTATCGCCTATTC
>JBGSSA010000213.1:0-33967 GCA_041737295.1 Bacteroidales bacterium
CAAATTTGTTCTATATTTTCTGGGACTACAAACGGATCACAAATTGTATATATCTATTATTCAGATACATACAATTTTGAAAATGAGAAAATTTTTGAATTTTGCCTGTTTTTACACTAAAATCGCTCAAGTTGGGTTAAGAAATTTAATAAAAAATCCATACGAACATCCATAATCTAGCCAATTTATTATCGAATTATTTTGGAGTTTTATTAAAGTATAAATATATTTAAAAAAATCAATACGCAGGTTATACCATTTTTGCTCATATAAAAGATTGGTATATTCAGATTTTCTAAAAAATGAATTGATTATACTATTGTCCACTTTTTTTATAAAACTATTACATTTATCGCAGTAATATATTGGTAGTCTTATATTTATATCTTCTAAATTGTAGCATCCCAAAGTATAGAAACGCATCGATTTCGTGCAAATTGGGCAAATCATAAGTATGAATTTGTTTTAGGTAGATTCTCTTATAAGTTAAGATAATTATTTTATCTCAGATTGTATAGACCAATGACAATTGGTCTTTAATAATTTAACGGATTTGCAGCACTTTGATATATTCTAATTAATTGTACCCTTATACCTTTAAAACTTAATCAATTCAATTATCATCATAAAGATTTTTGGTATTCCAATACCCGATCCCAATTATAACCACAGTTCATTAAATAGTCAATAACAGTTACATTTGACTGGAAATCTCCCCAAAGTTGACGATATTCAAATGGTTGAAATTCAGTATATTTTAAAACTATTCCTTTTTGAGTAAAATTTTCTTCATTTTGATATGATTTAGCCCCGATACCAGAATAATAAATATCCCCCTTTAGGGCATTACATATATCAATAATCCTTTTTTCACTTGTTGAAGATATGTTCAGTGATGAAGATTCAAAAAAACGCGTTTTAATACCAAATTTTTCACAATAGAACTTTATAATTGCTTCGTTTTGAAAAGCAATATTTGTATATGAAATATTGATTATGGCAGCAAAATCATTATATACTTCATCAAAAAACTCTGCTCTTTTATAATTTGCTTCAAGCATTTTTAGATGTTTTTCCTTCCAACCTAACTCATCTCGTGAATATATTGTATTTATTATGTCTCCTTGACTACCTATTACAGGAATTTTCAGTCTGAATAAACCTTGAGGTGTTTTGATATAGTGATAGTTATGCATTCCATGGTTTGAATATTGTACATCATCCAAAAATACAAAATAATCCGATTTTGCAATTTTATAGAAGTACCCAAGCCAAGGAATATAATTGGGTTGATGAGTAGAGATAGTTGTCATTTAGAATCCATTTTTGAAAAAATAAAGTGATGTTTGAAAGGTTATTTTCTTTCATAGATATTATCAGATCTAAAGAAAACTGGGATTGACCAAATAAAAAGCTTCAAATCATATAAGAATGAGTAATTGTGAACATATTCAATATCAATTTGAATATTTATACTCCAATCGTGAATTTCACGACATCTTACTTGAGCTAGCCCACTGATACCAGGTTTCACTAAAAACCGTTGATATTCACTCTTATTATATTCTTCGATTCTTTTGGGAAAATAGGTAACAGGAGGTCTTGGTCCTATAAAACTCATATTACCAATTAAGATGTTCAGCAATTGTGGTAATTCATCAATACTAGTTTTTCGTAAAATAGCACCAACTTTTGTAATTCTAGGATCATTCTCATAGAGTTTGTTATTTCTAGTTTCATGATTATTAATCGACATCGAACGAAACTTAAATATTTTGAATACCTTCCCATATCTCCCCAGTCTGTCTTGCCTAAAAAAAATAGGTCCTTTTGTATCAAGCTTTATAGCAAAAGCAACTAATATAAACAATGGTAATAAAGTGATTAACGCAATTAGAGCAATTATCCAATCCATTATTGGTTTTAAAAAAGACCTATACATATTATAGGAGTATAATTTTATTGGTTCTCATAAAGATGTGTACCCCCCAATAATTGTTATTTTATAACTCAATCGGAAAGTGGCACTGTTAAGAACTTAGTAAAATTAGTTACATTAAAATCGCTTGAAGCTTTTATTGAATTTGCTTTCATCATATTGTAAAGTTCCTTGTTTTCTGCTACTTCAACAATGAAATTTACAATTTTTGTAATATCCTTTTGATCAAAGCTCCTACCACATTCATATTTTGTAACCAGGTCATCAATTTCTGATCCAGTGGAGGTTAAACATAATAAAGGAGCTCCTACTGATAAGAAGTTGTAGAGTTTGCTTGGTACTGTGAGTTTGGAAGCTTCTTTTCCATGAAATATCACGGCTAAACTGGCACAAGAAAGCGAAAAAGGAAGTTCAACTGCAGGTTGCCAAGGCAATAAAATAAAGTTATTCAAATTAACCTTTTTAGCTTTTTCTGAGATCTTTTCTTTTTTAGCCCCATCCCCAATAATCAAAAAAGCTATATCTTCATTTTTGATTTCAGCCGCAATATCTATTAAGACATCCACATCACTTGACAATCCTATATTGCCAGAATACATCACAATAAATTTTCCTGTTAGATTATGTTTTATCATGAAAGGATTTTCAGCCGGGTTAATCGGTTTTAAGAAACTGTTGTCGGTCCAAATTGGGATTACTTCAACCACTTTATCACCTGCGTATTTTTGAAGGATTTGTTTCATACTTTCGGTGATTGTAAAGATTTTTCTTGCTTTTGTAAAAATCTTTTTATTTGATTTTCGCCACCATTTAATTAAACGAGAATTATCTGCCAGATACCCAAATTCTGATAATGCATCAGGAAAGATGTCAAATATCAATAATTGAAATGGGTTTTTAACTAACAAGGGTAATAATGTAGCAAAGGGTGGATTTGAAACTATAAATAGTTCAATCTTTGGGAATTTAAAAACTACTTTCCACCATATTTGTAAAAAGCCAATTCCCCATGTATAGAAGCGCCTAATGATCGTTATGCGGTCATATGTGATAATTCGTTCAACCTTGACTGTCGGATTTAATAATGTATTTCGCTCAATTAGTCTTCCTGTTATAAGTACACAGGAATACCCATCCTCTACATAAGCATTTATGATGTCAATTATCAGATAACCGGAATCTTGATTGATAAATACTATTGATTTATTATGCATTAATTCTATTATAGTTTGGTTTCTTTGTCTATTGACCTGCATCGTGCTTCGCGTTGCTTTTTGAGGTATTAGAATTCTCTTTTGAGTGTATTGAGAATTACTATTTCTATTGATCACATGCTCGCTTTTATTCTGTAACCCCTGTCAACAAAGGCTTTTTGTATCTTACCTCCAGTTAACTCCCTTACCTGCATTAATTGCGGTAACCATCGTAAGCCCTGCCACTGATTGCCATATTTTGTTTGAACACAATATATAACTCACTGTTTTTTAGTAAGATATTTCTCATATTTAACAATAGCTCCTTCGGAAAGATTCAATGATTTCAGCACCTTTAAGACATCTTCTTTATTATAGCTGTTCTGAATATTTTTGACATAATAATCCTTGGTGATCAACTTATCATTCAACATTTTACCATAGTATTTTTCGTTTTCATTATAACCTGATATCCAGTTATGGAAAAATTGCCTAATCCCATTCATCTTACAATCAGCTCGCCAATAAGAATTTCCACTTAGAGAATCCTTTTTCCAATTAAGCTTTTTAAGTGTTTCAACAATCATTTTTTCATCATATTCAAGATAATCATAAAATGGACGTATTAGATTTAAACCATTCTGCTTGAATATCTTCTTATGATTACTATTATAATAAAATTCTTCAATTTGGCATTTAAATGCCTTCCAGTTACCAACCAGGGAAGGATTCCTGATTATAAGTCTTAGGTAACCTAAAAAGAAATAGATTTTCCCGTCCATTCCTTTAGGATAATTTACTAGTTTGACTCTGTAATCAGTGGCTTCGTAGGGTACTATTCCCCAAATAACACTATTAATATTTTCTTCTTTCGCGACTTTGATTATCGGTTTTATCATTGCAAGTCTGCATCCAGTGCATAAAGTAATTAAACTTGCTTCATCAGGTCTATTGATCCAAGATTCTAAAAAATGTTTTCCTGATTGATTGAGTGATTGATTCTCAACTGAAATATGTTTCGCACTGTATTTCTTGGTAAAGGATTCTATATTTTCAAGGGTTTCTTTAGCTATAAAATTATGTGTGATAGTAACTGTTGCCACTCTTAAACCTAATACCTCTGAAAGATAGTACAACAAGTAAGAACTGTCTTTCCCACCGCTGAACATTAATAAGCAGTCGTATTCGTAGCTTTTGTTAAGTTCTTTTATTTTTTCAGCTAAATTCTGTTTCATATTAATTTCCTCTTTAAACTGCGTTTATAATTAAATTATAGTTTTAAATTTTGAAATATATTGAAGCAAATATTTATTTAAAGTAGATGCATTACAGCTTACAGTTCATTTCCTCTTTAGCTTATTTCATAACCATTTTTTGGTATAATTCTAGATATTCTTTATATCGATCATTCTTATCAAAAAGATCTTCGGCTCGACTTCTACATTTATTTGAATAAAACAACTTTCCGTTTTCCAGTACTTCGCTAATAGATTTGTATAGACTATTAAGATTTCCTTTTTCAACAACCAGGCCTGTATTATTATTTATAGCCTCCGGACTCCCTCCTGTTCTGTAAGTGATTACTGGAGTACCACATGCTAAAGCTTCAATATTTGTTGTTGGGAAATTATCCGAGTATGTTGGGTTTACAAATACATCTGCCAACGAATACATTGCTGCAAGCTCGTCTATATTTTTTGTAGGATTAATTCCAATAATACCTTTTGGCAAACTTTTTAAAAGAGAGTTTGATAGCCCAACAAGTACAATCGAATAATTATCTGGAAGGATTTCATTGAGTTTATAAAAATCATTTAACCCCTTTTTTTCATTCCAAATATTTGCTACCCCCAAGATCACCTTCCTACCTGTCAGCTGTAACCTACTCCGTAATATATTTGTATCCAATGGTTTAAATGAATTCAGATCAATTCCATTATTAATAACCTCTATTGGGAAATCAGCGAAAAAGGATTCAAGTACATGATCTTTTAACCAATTAGAAGGAGTGATAATAACTAATCTTTCAATGGAGGTAAACAGATTTTTCTTAAGGAAATAGTTTTTTCTAGAACGATCAGAAATCCAACTTGCTGGATAACCGCATTTATTGGGACATTTGAAACACTCTGTTTTCCATTTCATGCAATTCACACGTTCAAAATGGCTACAATGACCAGTAAATGGCCAACAATCATGAAAAGTCCATACCACAGGTTTCTTGATTTTTTGCAATTGATTAAAAAGCACCTGGTAGTTAAGGTAGTATCCGTGAATGTTTCTTAAATGAATTAAATCTGGATCAAATTGATGTATTTCTGTAAATAATTTTGTTGTTGCATAACCTGAGCCAAGACCATGTCGATCATAAATCCTAGATAATATTATGTGGAATCCTTGATCAATAAAATTACCAACTTTGATTAAATTGGATGTACTGAGTGAGTTGCCTCGGCCATAGGCAATATAGGATTCATGATTATTATTTAAAAGGATTTTTCCAACATTTTCGGCATGTCGACCTGTGCTGCCACAGTTAACATCTGTGTTTATTTGTAAAATTCTCATGTACTTAGGTTTCAATCAAAACAGAATAATATTCCTCCAAAATTGATTTATCATAAAACATTCTACCCCTTTCATTTGAAAGTAACATATATTGTCGCCGTATTTCTTCATTAACTAGTAGTAATTCCATTTTACTAGTTAGACTTTCATCATCCTGTTCAGCTACTAAAGCATATTTTCCATTTTCGGTAAATTCTTCGCATGCTGCACACCTAGTCACAACAACTGGCTTTCCTAATATAAATGCCTCACACAATGCAGTAGGCATTGCTTCTGAAATTGAAGTCATTATATATACATCTGAGTTTTTAACTAAAGGATATGGATTTTCTATGAATCCAGGAAACTTAACCTGCTCATTAAGTTGAAGTAATGTACATAAATTGATAAGTCGTTTCCTGTCAGGCCCTTCTCCAATTATCAAAACTTCAAAAATATAACCTTTATCCTTTAGTAATTTGCTTGACCTTATTAATCTTGAATAGCCCTTAACTGGTAATAAATTACCAACTGCAATAAAAGTAAACTTCTCCTTTTTAAATGGTAATGGATGCGTAGATTTTTGTAAAATTCCATTGGAGTTAATTATATTGTTTATTACTCTATACTTCGATACATTGCCATATCTATCAACAAATTCCATTTTAGCTGTTTGTGAAACAAAAATCACTTGATCAATTTTTGAATACCTTTTATTAATTAAACTCTGTCGGTATTTTTCATCTTTTATATATTTTATATAATTGGGGTTGGATTTTAGTGAACTATGCACCCAGCAAAGCTTCCTTTTAACTTTGTCAATGAAAAATAAGAGATCTGTATAGTTTGAATCTTGAAATGAAATACCAACATCATAAGATCCATGAATTTTTAGTTTTACAATTAGCCAATATGGAAATAAGAATCTATACCGTTTATGAAGGAAACTTAAAAGCCTTTCAAATGCGAATAACTTAAAAAGTGGTATTACTTTAATACCTTTGGGTATTTGTGTTATATAGATTCCAGAATATAATACGACGACTAACGTAATTTCGAATCTGTTTAGGTCAATCCTTTCCAAAAAGTTTAAAAGAACACGTTCTGCACCTCCCCCTTTTAATGAAGGAATTATAATGAGAATCCGCCTTTTAGTCATCTGCAACTTCTATCCATTATTGATCCAAGATCGTCCGTTGAAACAAAATTTACATCTGGCCATCTTAATTTGATTTGATTTAGTAAATATTTTAAGTTTTTAAGGTTCATTTTAATTTTACTGCTATTAAGTTTTGTCACAAAATTTACTCTATGAGTTCCAATTATGGCAGGTTTCCTCCAGTTAAAAGCAGTTTTAATATCATTAAGACAACTATCAACCCAGTCTTTTTCAGATAGGTTTGGTTCAAAATAACAATTCCTGCTCAAATAGAATTGATTATATATATTACGCTGTCCTGAATAATGGAATTTCTTTTTGTAGTTTAAATTATTATCCAAGGGAACTATTTGTTTCCTATGTCCTTGTATATATTTAATTCCTAGCTCTTTAAGTTTTTTTTCATGTTCCAGATGCCAAATATATTGTGGTGCAATAAAGGATGTGGGGTAAAAGCCAAATATTTCATAGAAAAGGTTAATTCCGTCAGTCAAAACTTGACTTTGTTGGACGATTTCTGAAAAGCTAAAGAAATCAAAGGCGGCCAAATAATGTTTTTTCTTACTAAATGGGGTATTTGTGATAAGACCATAAGAATTGCAATCAAAGGCATATAGAGTTTCATTATGATGTGCTTTGAGTGCATTTAACCAAAAACCAATATTTAGATGTTCTCTCCCATGGAATTGTGGTTTAATTAACCTTTTTTGAATTCCTTCCTTCCATAGTCTGATAGGATTACCCCGGTCTCCAAGTTTTTCAATAGTTTTCGTAAAGCACTCGTAATAGTATTTTGTGAATTGTGAGTTTCTAATTTTTTCAAAATCTGGATTTGCAATATTCATATTTGCGGTAATAATTGGATTATTGCCATTTAGGTCTTTGAATGCAGATAGAATTTCAAATAGATTAGATAAATCATTCTCTGTTGCTATTGTGTCATATTGAATATAAGGATCGTCCGTCCTTAATCCCTTTTTCTTAAATTTTGATAGGGCATCTTTAGTTCCGACACGCAAACTCCCCCAATCATCAGATTCAAAAATAATGTATTTCTTATCTGATTTAAATCCTGGAATTTGTGCGAGATTATTTTTTAAGAATTCAAAGCCTGAATTGAAATTTAAAGCCATTTTAGGATATATTTCCTTGGATTATTTTACCTAATTCTCGAGATGATATAAATTCAACATCAGGCCAAATTTTTAAAATATTTTTCAGTAGTAGATACAGTTGTTTTAATCCCCTGGATCTATTTTCAGGATTTATAAATCCTATGTAATTTACACGATGGGTACTAATTACAGCAGGTTTGTTCCATCTAAAAGAAATATTTATGTCTTGAAGACATGCATTTATCCAATCAGATTTCCAATTAGATGAAGGTTCAAAGAAACAGTTTCTTGTCAAATAAATCTGATTGAATTTATTTTTTTGACCCAGATAATGGTATATTCTTTTTATTTTACCATCACCAATGGGTTCCTTTTGAATTTTTGATACGCCTATAAATTTTACACCGCTATTAAACAATTCATTTTCAAGGTAGTTATTAAACCATCCATTTGTTGGTACAAAAACACTAGCCTTATAACCAAATAATTCTTCAAATAAATTCAATCCATCTCGAATAACATTTTGTAGAAATGGTATTTCACTTATGTTTTCAATGTTAAATGCGGACTGATATGTTATATTATTTATGGGATTTTTAGGAGTTATTCCATAAACCCCGTTTTCAAAAGCTATAACTGTATCTCTATTATTCGATTGTAAGGCTCTCAACCAGCTTGTGACATTAAGGTGCTCACGTCCATGGAATTCTGGTATGAATATTTTTCTTGTAATTCCTTCCTTCCACAGTTCAAATGATCTTGCATGATCTGGATATTTTTTTAAGGTATCAGTAAAACGCTCATAATAATATTCCATAAAATTATTATTACGAATTTTATTGAAATCTGGATTTGTGACTAGCGTAAAAGCAGTAAAAATAGGGTTATTATCATTAATATCCTTGAATCCGGAAAGAGTCTCAAATAAACATGATAAATCCTTTTCCGATGCTAACCCGTCATTTTGCAAATATCGAGCTTCATCATCATTTATAGGATTGATATTGTGCGATAAAAGAATATTAAAGACTTCTTTTGAAGGCATCCTAGCCGATCCCCAGTCATCAGATTCAAAAACTACCAACTTTCGTTTTGTGCTCCATCCTGGCAAATTTGATAAGTTTTGGCGAAGTGACAACATGAATTCAAATTTTAAATTAATGACAGATATGTGCTTATTTTATAATTCAATATTCTTTAAAATTATCAACCAACTTGTTTAAAATAGAGTTTTTTGATAAATATTGAATACCAATTTGCGAGATATATTGGCGATCAAACTTTTGCGAAAAAATTTGATGAAAATTAATTTCATGTGGATATTTCAATTCTGCATTAGTGATAATCCGACCCAGTTTATGATCCAGAGTAAATTTAGAAAAATCCCCTACTCCTTCACTTATGAGTACCGGAAGACCACATAGTATATATTCAGCATACTTAGATGGCGAAGCAACGTTATTCATGATAGTATTTTCACGGAAAAGCACCCCAAAGTCAGCTGCGTTAAGAAATTCAAATATCTGTTCATTTTCAGCATTTTTAAATAGTAGCTTATTTACTAAACCTGGATAGGTTTTTAATATACTAGTAAGGTCAAATTTGTCTTTGGTTAAAATGAGAAATATTATATTTGGCTGAAAATTGCTTATAGCATTAAATATAGTGAACATCTCTGCAGAAATGTGATATTTATTAACAACAGAAAGTCCACCTGAATAAAGAATAACCGTGTTATGATTAGCTATTTTGAGACCACTTCTTGTTTCATTTCTAATTTTTTCACTATAATAAAACTTTGTTGAGTCAGATAAGCAAGGATACAAAATGAATTTGCCAGGATCCATTTTATAGGTTTGTTTAAAATATTCTATCAATTTTTCCGACACTGCAAAAATTCTCTCTGCTGACAAAAGAGTTATATATTCAGTATGATAAATATGCGCTATGGTCTTGAATATTTGCAAGGAAAAATCATCTTTCTTATAAGCATCATACTTGTTTTCCTCAGCAGAGGCTGCACGTGCATCAAAATAAAAAACTATTCTTGAATTGCAAAATCTTTTTAGTATGCGCATTTCTTTGCCCAAAAGACCTCTCGTAAAAATAAGAACTTTATCATAATGAAGTAAATACCAAAAAAAGCGAAAGTATAATTGCAATGAATTCATATAAACCAGAATCCCTTTGGATGGTAAGAGAAATAATATGCCACGTAAGAGTTCAGTATGTTTTTTTATCGTTTTAATCTGACTTATCCAAAACTTGATTCTTAGGATATCTTTAATATGGAAAATCTGATAAATTTCGAATGTTACACCTTTATGAGAAAAAAGAGCTAACCAGTCAATAATCTGAGTTTTATAAATTGTCCCATCAAAGTATTTATTGCTTAAATAAATATATTTTACTTTCTTTTTCGCAAAAATTATCATTTTAATACTTATTTAATGCTATAAATTGTAGTATCCATTTCATCCAAGCCAGGCATTGTTCTGTATATGCCAATTGCTATTAAAGCTGAAATCAGTGCTATATTTTCAATTAAATCAGAACTGCTAAATGCTCGTATAGTAAAGCCTATTATTAGGAAAAGAAAAATTGTTCCATTTACAGTTGAACTCCACCATTTATATTCACTCCTCTTCTTAACAAAATAAATGGTAAAAATTATAAGGCTGAACATAAATAAACCACCCTCAGCTAGAACTTCTAATAAGATATTATGAGGATAATTTCTTGATGTTCCAGTAGGATCAAATCCTCCAATACCTGCTCCTAATAATGGTTCTTTCTCAAAAATACTTATAGCTTCCTTGTAAAGATCAAATCGTCCATCATCTTTTATAACTTCTTCATTTATAAGAAAATCAGAAATGAAAGGGACTTTTATTTCCGTCGTTGTTAGTGTAATAAGGGTAAACATTAAAAAGACAGAAGGTATTAAAATGGCTAAATTTTTTCTCCAATATTTTATAATAAAAATTGTCAGGACTAATATAATTCCAAATATCATTTGTCTTGCTCCTGATAGAAATCCAAAGTATAGGCATATAATAATTATGAATATAGAAAGCCAGTTTAACCTTTTGATCCCAGCTAAAAAAAAAATTATTGCAAACATAGGTAGAGCGCCAAATTGATGATAACTTGGATAAACAAATCCTAAATAAAGAGTTTCATCTAAATTCCTACGTATGAATCCAATGTCTAGTATATTTCCGGGAATTGAAACAACCCCTATTGTATATGCAATCTTTAAGAAAAAGATAAATAAGAAAAGTAGAAGCAAAGAAAACCTAATGTTATTGAAATTCTTGGTTCTTATGAACACTATAAAAAATAAGAAATTTGCAAAACCTCTGGTTATAACGGCAACGATTTTATAGCCAGAGTAATAGCCTTTTGGTGCATATATGTATGTTATTAAAAAGCCTAAAAGTATCACTAAAAGTGGTAACAAACATTGAAAGATTTCTGAACGCAAACACCATATATCTGTGAAAATAATAATGATGCCTAAAAAAAGGAGTATTAATAATGCTTTGTTACCGTCAAATAAAGAATTATTTAAAGCATCAATAAACATTATTCCAGGAAAAAAAATTAGAATAAATGACAATTCAATTCTTGAACTTCTGATTATTAATAAAATTAAAGTTAGATAGTATACTACGGAAGGTAAATAATTCATGAATAGATCACAAGTCAGAACTAATAACCAAAAAAGCTCAAATTTTTCAATTGCAGATATCTCTTTATTCTGAATATTTTCCATTTAAAGAAGCTGTATAGAAATACTAATTACTATTTTTTTAAAGTAGCTAAGAATCTTTATTTATTACAATCAACTTTATTTTTTGCATGAAGTATTTTGAAATTTCGGTGTTAAATGAATAGCATAATATTATTGACATTTAAATATTGCTTAAATAACATTATTAATCTGAAAAAAATATTCTGTTGTTCATAAATATTTAATCACTTCTATTACTTTTGACTACTTTCTTCATGATAGGATCCAAAACATAAAAATAATTCAACTTGAACATTTTAGCAGTTCCTAACAATAAAATAAGATACAATATAAAGTTAGCAATGAAGGATTCTATTTTACTAAAATTTGATAATAAAATTAAAATGCAAAGTTTTGAAATCGCTAATGAAATAGAGGAATGAATAATTAATGTAAATATATATCTAAGTGGAATGAAATATGATATTGTAATCTTAAAGTAGTTTAACAAGAAAGTAATAAATACAAATACTTTAAGTATAGCCATCGTAACTGAACAAATCGCTATTCCAATAGGAGATGGAATTACTAAAACTATTAAATATTCTATAGACCAAGTGGCCAATGCAAATATAAGGTGAATTTTCGCAAATAATTTTGTCTCACCAATTGAAAACATAAGTGGTGAAAATAAAATTATATTGAAAAAATTCAATATCAACGCAATTTGAAAATAAGTTGCAGATTTCTCATAAGCATTAGAATATAGTAAAACTATTATAGTTTCTGAGTTGAAAATAAAGAAAATCACTATTGGATAAATGATAGTTGCGGATTTTTTAAGCGTGCTTCTCCATAAGTTAATTATTTCATGTATACCGGATTTATCTCGAGTCATTTTTGAAAAAATTGGTAAAATAACGTTCGATGAAGCATAAGTTACAATACCAACAAAGGGCAGTTCAATAAAACCGTTTGAAAACTCTGCGAAAACTTCTGTTCCAAAATATCTACTTATAAAAAATTGATCAGCAGCCCTAACAGCAATACCCCATATACTTGCAATGGCAATAGGTAGACTATACATGAAAATATCTTTGTATTTGAGTAAAGACTTTTCTACAATCAGACCCTGAAATGGTAACCTTTGAAAGTAAAATGCAAGAAATAATGAAAAAAAAGATACGACGATCCACCCATAAATTGCATATTCATATGATGCTTTAATGAGAATGATAGGCAAAACAATGCAAAAAAACATCAAAACTCTAGTAATAGTATTGTATATTGCGCTTATAAACGTTTTCTTATAGGTAGCAAAAATCCCGTCAATACCTAATGTTGGTAAAAGCAACATTGGTATTACAGAAAATATCTTTAGACCTTTTTCAAGTTCAGGATTTTTTAAAACCATCGCAATGGGTTTTGAACATGCAAATAAAGCAATTGAGAAAATTACGCCTAAAACAAATAATGCCAAAGTAATTTTAATAACAATATCTTTACCTTGTTGAATGCTATACCTTGGTAAGAAATATGAAAACACATTTGGTAAGCCTGCTGAAAAAATCACTAATAATGTACTATATGCATAAATAATTTGTCTATAAGTTCCATAGTCTGACTTATTAAAATATCTTGACAATATTGCTGACGTCACTATACTTAATGCGAGGGAACTCAAAGTACCAATGCCAAGCCAGAAGGCCTGTAATGTATTACTATTTTGCAGTCTCAAAATTGCAATTAGATAAAAATTGAATAGAGTAACTTATGATATGCATAGCTTCGCTTTGCCAATCACATAATTAACTAGAATGATGAATTAAAATACATTCAATTAGCCAAGCTCTTCATGGGGTGATGGAAGGAGGTTCTCTTCCAGTTCCACCTTATCGGTAAGAAAATTCCTCATTCCGGGAAACCAAGTGAATTGATTTTAATAACCTATATGCAGGATTTTCATAAATTGAAACGGTCAATTTATCTGAATTTTAAGCATGATTATTTAGTTCATTTTGTTGAACGAAATAATTTTTACTAATAATGATGCCCCATAATACAGGCTTGGTTTATCAACCTTAATTGATATTGATTTGGTTCGAAATGTTGAAGATATTAATAATGCTTCGCCCTGCCAGTCACATATTGTGAATCAGCCAGGCCAATTATGTTTATATTAATAATCTGACAGTAAGAGTTATCCCGCCAATGCTAAAAACTGCAATGGCACATTCACCCAGATTGACTTACAAATTTCGTCAATTCGAATGATCACCCTCTTCCTTCCTGCGTATTCGACTAATTCACCAATAATCCCAACAAGGGGACCAGCTTTGATTTCTACTTTTGCACCAGCCGGAAGAAATTCCATTGTTTCGGATATGTCATAATCCATAGCCAGAAGGTTTTGGATTAGCCGTATCTGATTTTCCGGAATGGGCGCCGCTTTCCCTTCAAAGGTGATATATCTCACAACCCCATTTGTGTTTAGAACCCGGTAATAATCTTTCAACGTGATATTGACGAAAAGATAACAACTGAATAACGGCTCGCTTACTTTCTTCTTTCTGTCACTCCATTGCCTTATGGTAGTTTGCAGGGGCAGATAGCAATCTATCCCCCCTTTTTGGAGTTGTTCAAAGACTCTTTTTTCGTATCTCGGCCTTGTGTAAATCGCATACCATTTTTTCTGCTGCAGAAGTAAATGGTTATGCAGATTTACGGCATTATTCCCCGATTTGGTTATATGATTTGAAACAGTCTGCATCAGCACAAAATTCTATCACTTTTTCTTATTATATCCATATCCATAACCATACTGGTCATTGGTAACCCGGTTATCATTCAGCACAACACATAGATTGGCTATATTTTTCAGCTTTAGATCTTTCATGATCAGGGTAAATACCTTTTTAAGGCTATGATTGTACCGGGCAATAACTATTTTAATATCCGAATGATCCATCAACAGGTAGGCATCGCTGACCTGGGCCAGGGGAGTCGTATCGAAAACAATACAATCATAAGATGATCTGAGCTGTGAGATCAGCGTTTCGGTCTTATCTGTGGCAATTAATTCCATCGGATTGGGCGGAATCGGTCCAGATTCAATAAAATCCAGTCTTTCATGGGGTGAATGAAGAATGATCTCATCGAGACTGACACGCTCCGTATACCATGAACTCAGTCCTGTCAATGATTCCTGGGCCTTTCCAAAATACCCGGATGGCTTGCGCAGATCAAAATCAACCAGGATGGTCTTTCGGCCAAGCTGGGCATAACTCATGGCCAGGTTTAACGCATTAAATGATTTTCCTTCGCCTTCAATACATGATGTGATCAAAATTACTTTATGCGGAACACCCCTGAATTGATATTCTATATTGGTACGCAGGGCCCGGTAGGATTCGGAAATGCCGGATTTGGGATGCTCAAATACAACGTTATTCGTTTTCCGTTGGTTATGCATAATCTTGCCCACCAGGGGAGCATCTGTATGCCTCTCAATATTATCCTGTGATTCGATCTTATTGTTAAGCATGCTTTTTACAGTAAGAAATCCGAACGGAACAGCCAGTCCCAAGAAAAGGGCGATCAGGTAATTCATCTTTCCATTTGGGGATACGGGGGCAGTTCCAACCATCCTGGCCGGCTCAATCACTATATCATCCGGAAGATTGGATGCCTGGGTGATCTTGGCTTCGGCCCTTTTTTCAAGCAGGTAATTATAAATCGCGTCGTTTAGCCTATACTTACGTTCAATACCACCTAACTGCCGCTGTGTTTTCGGCAGACGGCTGATCTCGGACTCCACTTTGCGAATGCGCTTGTTCATTTCATCGATTGAAATGTCAGTTGTCTTACGCACCGCACTGATATTTTCAGATATGGTCTTTTTAGTATTTTCGATTTGAATACTCAATTTTTGCACCAATGGATTCCGTTCCTGGTTATTCTGGATCAGGTTCGAACGCTGAGCCTGTGCAGTGATCAGTTCTGCCATCAAGCTGTTCAGCAACTGGTCGGGTATTCCCATCGAGGCGGGTACTATCATGTTTGAAAAATCTTCGTTCTTGGCCAGGTAATCTGCTACGTAGTCATAATACCGCTTACGGGTTACCAGTTCCGCCATCTGGTTTTGCAGATCCATATACTGTGCAGAAATTCCAGTAGCCTGCTCAGCAACATTCAGCAATTGGTTTGATGATCGGAAGCGCTGTAAATTGTCTTCAGTAAGATTGAGCGAATCGGAAATTTCGCCCAATTGTTTTTCAATATATTCTATTGTAATTCCGGCAATGTGATTTTTGCGATTGAGATTTTGCTGTGAATATACATTCATCATTTCGTTGATGATATCTTTCCCCTTGTTCACAGAAGTGGCTTTCATGCCTATCTCTATCACAGTAGCCATCTTATCGATGACCTTGAATTCAAGATTCTTTTTCAGGTTACCGGCCATGGTATAAGCATCGGACAGTACGAAACTATATTGGTAATCGTCGTTAACAGTCAGTTTTTTTGTTGTATCCAGCTGAACCAAAAATGCCATATCAGCGGTTTCGATGAGTTTTCCGAATTTGCCTTTTTGCTGTACCTCCCAGTCCTCCTTCTGTGAGACTATCTCACCGGTATTGAAATCTATAAAAGATACCTTTTTGCCCGATGCCGTGATTTGAAAAATGCCTTTATTGCTGATTGTAATATTGAAACGGGTATTCACCGGCTGCACATGATCCTTCAGCAAAAGTATCCGGAACGGAACATCGTTATAGGCTTCCAGGTATTGGAACCCTTTTTTACGGTAATAGCTAACCGTCAGATCCAGGTTACGGACCGTCTGTTCCATCACAGGGGAGGATTTCAACACCCAGAGCTCATTCTGGAAATTCTGGTTCATCCCGAATAGACTGCTGTTCAGAAAATCATTCACGTTTCCTGTCTGTTTCTTGGATTCTTCTTTAATGAGCAGGGAAGCGGAGATCTTATATTCGGGGATCATGAACCGGTTAACTAAAAATGAAAGACCAACCGCCAACACTAGTCCGGCAATAAACAGTTTGTAATTCCTTGAAACCAGTTCAATTATTTTCTGAAGATCGCTGTTTTCCGGATTTACTATAGGCTGGGTTGGTGATGGCATCTTAAAAAATATTTTATTGAAAATGTTATTTGATGACAGTATATATCAAGAGTGCAGTTGTGATCGTACCCAGAATTACATTATACGGGAATTCACGCATCCCCCAGAACTTCTTCTTCATGGGTTTTACATATACAATATCATTCGGACGTATATAGTAATAATTGGAAGCCAGGATTTCGGACTTCGAAAGATCGATCGGGATCCGGATGTTCTTGCCATTCTCGTTCCTGGTAAGGATTACCTCGGATCGGTTTGCATAATCGGTTATATCCCCGGCCATTCCTATAGCGTCAAGGATTGTAAGCTTATCCTGGGCATAGGCAAAATGCCCCGGATTCCTAACTTCACCCAGTACGGAAACATACCGGTTCACCAGTTTTACGGTGACAACGGGCTGGCTCAATATATTGGTCAGAGAGGTTTTAATGATCTCGCTTACTTCCGAGGTTGATTTGTCTTTTACCAGTATTTTTCCGATAACCGGCAACAATACATACCCTTCCTTGTCGATTGTAAATGACATGAGGGATGCGCCATACGGTTGGATAGTGGCTATATAATACATTTGCTGCGAACCGGAGGCTGAGAATATATTGGCAGCTGCATCATCCAGGCTGGTTATTTGGATATACAGCTCATCATTTGGTTTGAGCCGATAATCGCCTAAAATTGCCTCGCTAAAAGTTTTTGCGGTTTTGGATTTGTCCTGGATATACTCCACATCACGTTGGGTAACGCAGGATGAAATGAGGAGGATAAAAACGGATGCAATGAAAAAAATTCCTGCACCCCTTACACCGAATACAGGCTTGTCGCGCAGTTTCATCAGGGTCAGTTAGGTTATTATTAGGTCACACAAATATATTAGAATATACGTGTGGTGATTCTTGGAATGAATCTAAATTTGATCAGAAACCTGATTTATTTGTTCAACAGATGTAAAGAAGTGATTAATATGATAATATGGGGATTATTTGGAGAAAAATGTGAAAATAGATGATAATGAGATTGTTAAATTGGATGGTTGTTTAGATTGAGATTGGACGCTGGATGCTTGATGTTAGTTACAGGTTGCTGGATTGTTTGAGGGTCTTTATGTTCTCGCAGATTTCGCAGATGCATGCTCGCGTAGCTCGCATTTTACGTTTCATTATTTCTGTGCGAGGATGACGCGGATGACGGAGTTGTGATCGGAGGCGGTTTCAATATGGCTGTATAGGGCTGATCGGTCACAGATCTGGGCTATGAAATCGCCCTGGCCGGCACCGACTTCGAAGAGGAGCCAGCCGCCGGGGGTTAGAAACTTTGGGGCTTCACGGATCAGTTTCTGGATTATCTTAATGCCCAGCATGCCACCGTCAAATGCCAAAACGGGTTCATTGGACGCGATTTCGGCGTCCATCTTGCCGACGTTTGAACTCAATATATACGGGGGGTTGCAGACTACCAGGTCTGCCTTTTCATAAAATTCATCGGTTTCAAATGCGGATAACAGATCCCCCTGTCTCGCCTCCATGCGTTCTTCCAGGGTTAACAGGGTGATGTTGTCCCGGGTGAGTTCTACTGCTTCTTGTGAAAGGTCCGTGGCATAAACCCGGCACTGCTGATTGAAATGGGCAATGGCCAATCCGAGGTTCCCGCTTCCGCAACATACATCAATTACTTTTATCGGACCCTTAGATTGAGTGAGCATATTGGAAACCTCAAGCGCTTTCCTTCCCAGTATCTCAGTTTCTTTCCTTGGTATCAGCGCTCTTTTGTCGGTTTTCAATTCGATGCCCATAAATCGTTGCCGCTGGGTCAAATGGGCCAGGGGTACGTTATTCAGCCGCTGCTCGATTAACTGGTTCAACGAATCGGCCTGGGATTCGGTGAGGTCGGGCAGGGTCATCTCCAGGGCTTTTTCGGATGAAACCGGAATTCCGGCGGCCATCAGCCAGAGGGCTTTAATGGTGGATTCAAGTGTCTCCTCTGGCTTATCATGCAGGAAGTGAATTTTATTTTTTAAGTCATTACTGACCTGGCTGAAGAATTCGGTTTGTTTCATTTTTTTTTCGCTGATTCAATAATAAATGCTCGCGTTGCTCGCATGGTTTTTTTTCTCGCAGATTCTCGCGGATTTCGCAGATTTATATGAGATTACGGGGCTTTTGCTCTCGCCGCTCTCGCAGATAAATGCTCGCGTTGCTCGCATGGTTTTTTTTTGCTCGCAGATTCTCGCGGATTTCGCAGATTTATATGAGATTACAGGGTTTTTTCTCTCGCTGATCTCGCTGATCTCGCAGATATGCTCGCGATGCTCGCATTGCGGTAATTATTTTATTTGTTCAGAATGTTTGAGTTCCTTCTTATCGATCTTGCCGTTGGAGCTTTTGGGCATTTCGTCAAGGAAGATAATGCGCTTGGGAACCATGAAGATCTCCAGCTTGGACATGCATTCCTGCTGTATCTCTTTTTCATCCATCTGCAGGTGTCCATGCGACGTTACAAATGCAATGATCGCCTCGCCCATAATGTCGTCCGGAATGCCGATAACGGCAACTTCCTTTATTCCGGCGATTTTATAGATGACGTTTTCAATTTCAACCGGACTCACTTTTTCACCCCTCGTTTTGATGATATCATCTGTCCTGCCCAGGAAATACAAAAATCCCTCTTCATCCATCTTGAACCAGTCGTTCGAACACAACACCCGTTCCCACGGCAGTTCGCCCTGCCGGAGCATTTCCCTGCTGAGCTCTTCTTTATGCCAGTATCCCAGCATCACATGCGGTCCGCGGATATGCAGTATCCCACGTTCGCCCGGTGGTACGGGTTTGCCTTCGGGTGACAGCAGGTAAACCTCGGTGCCGGGGATCGCTTTTCCCACCGATGTGGGCTTCTCATCAACGAGTTCGGGTTCAAGATAGCAGACCCTTTTGCACTCGGTTAACCCGTACATTTTAAATATCAGTGCGTTGGGAAATATTTTCTTGAGATCGGGGATAAACTCGGCAGGTAGGGCTGCGGCTGTATTGGTCACCTTTTTAATGGAATCCAGGGTGAATCCTGTTTTTTTATTTGTGGCGATCATCATGGCGTAAATTGTCGGAACGCCCGGGAAAACCGTCGGTTTATACTTTTCAATCTGTTTGTAGATCGATGTCTGGAAGGTAAAGGATTGTTCAACGATCAGGGATCCTCCCATCGTAATGGTCATCAGCAGCTGGTACAATCCATAGTCAAAGGCAAGCGGCAACAGCAGTATGATGCGGTCTTCCTCCGACAACCGGAGGTACTCGATAAGGCTCCACGAGGTGAAAACCATGGACTGGTGCGTCATCATCACTCCTTTTGGAAATCCCGTGCTGCCCGAAGTGTATATCAGGGCAGCCAGGTCATTCGGGATGATCCGGGGAAAAACAGCCTCAGGCCTGGTGCCTTCCAGGATGTCCTCAAAACCCGTCAGTGCCATGCCGGGGAAACGTGCTACCTGGCTGATGTCGCCCGTGATGATCACTTCCCCGATGCTTGTAGCACCGCCCAGTGCCTGCGACAGTTCATTGTTCTGCAGGGTCTCTGAAATCAGCGTTTTGGCACCGCTGTCATTTAACATGTACTGCAGTTTATCCGCTTTTGTCTGGGGATTGATGACGATAAAAACCCCGCCGGCCATGGTAATCCCGTAGATTGCAATAATGGCCTGCCAGGAGTTATTCATGTATACTGCCACCCGGTCGCCCTTGCCAATTCCCGAAAGCACCAGGTGACCGGCCAGCTTTTCCGCGTTTTCTTTCAGGGCGCCGTATGTATATTCTGTTGATTTAATGATGATGGCGGTTTTATCCGGATATTTTCGCGCGGAAAATACCAGTGCCTCGCCGAGCAATCGCTGTGGTATTGCAATCATAGTATACTTAATTATTCATACTTTAAAGGGGGCATACGGAGGTATTCGGTAGTTTTGATCTTGCGTTCAAAACTGGCAAAAACCCTCAGTACTTCATCGGTGGTCCGTCCCATGACGGTGCCCACTTCCGCGGGGTCAACCTTATTTTCGAAAGCGTACCAGAACAGGTCCATTTGTTTGAACGGAAGCTGGAAAAAGAATTCTTCCTGCGTCTGCTCGGCTGTATAGGTATCCGAAGTCGGCGTGCGGTCAATGATTTTCTGAGGTACTCCCAGGTGACGCGCATACTGGTATACCTGCGTTTTATACAGATGGGCGATGGGCATGACGTCGGTTCCCCCGTCCCCGTTCTTCACAAAAAATCCCTGTTCCACTTCGTGCTTGTTCGGGGTGCCGATGACTGCATAATGATTTGCCTCGGCATGGTAATACAGCATCGACATCCGGCTCCGTTGCTTGAAATTTGACGCGGCCACGATCTGCCTGAATTCATTGGCAGGAAGCCGTTTCACCTGTTCCTTCCCGTTTCCGTCGATGATCGTCAGGTAAAAGAGCTGGGGCAGGTTCGAAAAGATACCCGAATCCTTCAGGCTGATTTTCATTTTATACACAGCCGGGTCATATTCAGGGAAGATCCGCCTTACAGCCTCATCGCGCCGCCGGTAACAGCCGAAACCTTCAAGGGCGCCGGTGATCTCTTCCGATAAGACCCTGACCCCGAATTTGGCGGCCAGTTCGGTGGCCAACAGGGCACTGTCCGGACTGGAATCCTTTTCGGGAAGCATGATGCCGATGATGTTTTCAGGGCCGAGCGCTTTTGCCGCAAGGGCCATTGTTACCGAAGAATCAATGCCGCCGCTGATCCCGACCACACCGCCGGAACGCTGCAACCGCCGCGTTACGTCTTCCCTTATCCCGGATGCGATCCGTTCGGCCGCTGCTTCAATGTCGTCTATAATGAGAATATCCTTGTGAAATGAAATCATATCGTTGTGTTTATGGTTGGTTGAATCGTTATCAGGAATATACAGGGTTTTCTTCGTGAATAATACGGCAGTCCCGTAAGGGCACAGCCTGTGGCCGGAAGCTGTCCTTCAGGATATACTGGTGATACAGCAACTGGGTGGATATCACCCCGGAAAGTGCCATGTTCTCCATTTCCGTGGCCATTGCACCGGTTGACAATTTGTCGAGCAGTTTACTGACGGAATGGGACGAGAAGATGCCGGTGAGGTTAATGCCCCGCTCAGATAAAAGTTCCATCACATATTCCCGGGCAGGGGATGACAGGAAGCTGCCTGCAATAGGGGCCCTGTAAGCCTGCTTGGGCCGTTTGAGGACACTTTCGGGCAGCTTGTTGTGCATCATTTTTTTAAGAATGTATTTCTCGTTTAATCCATGCATTTTGAAATCGGGCGGGAGTTTGGATGCAAATTCAATTACCCTGTAATCGAGGAACGGATACCGCCCTTCGACGGAGTTGGCCATGGCCACCCGGTCACCCTGCGATGAGAGCAGGTAACCCGACATAAAAATTACCGATTCAAGCCATTGTGACTTGTTCAGGCGGTTATACCGGTCAAAACCTGGGGGGAGCAATTTGCTCACTTCAGCATACTGATCAATTCCGTTCAGCGTTGATTTAAGATCCTCGGAGAAAAAATTCCGGATATTTGAAGTATTGTGCCACCGCAGTATGTGCGAATAAAAAGGAGAGGCAGTATCCTGGAGCTGGTACCCGAAAAAGAATTTGAGCATATTCTTATTCTTTCCCTGGAATTGTGCCAGGTAGGGATACAGCTTTTGCAGCAGCAGGGGCCTGTATTTTGAATCGGGCTGGCGCGACCAGAATTCGCGGATGATCCCTTCCTTGAAAATATCATACCCGGCCAGCATTTCATCCGCACCTTCACCGGTTATAACCACTTTGATATTGTTCTCCCTCACTTTTTTTGAAAGGCAGAACATGGGCACCGGGGCGGTTCGCAGTATCGGTATCTCCGAATGCCATACCACCTGCGGGAAATAGTTGCCTATATCCGCGCGGGTGCAGGTAAACGCGGTGTGCTTTGTATCCAGGTATTTGGAAACTTCCTGCTGATAGGTGGTTTCATCAAATTCGGCATCTTCAAAACCGATTGAAAAAGTTTGCAGCGCTTCGTGTGCCACCTTTTTGATCAGGGCCGTCGTGGCGCTTGAATCAAGTCCCCCGCTCAGGTAGGCTGCAACAGGTACGTCGGCCCTAAGCCTGATCCTGACGGCATCCGTCAGCAGCCTTTCAAGCTCTTCAGAAGCTTCGCCCAGAGAACCTTTGAAATAGTCCTTCGGTTCAGTCGGAAAATCCGGGGACCAGAACGACTGAATCACCCGTTCTTCGCGGGATATCTTCATAAAATGACCCGGGGGCAGCTCAAAGATGTTTTTGAATACAGTCCTGGGGGTGAGGGTGCTCCAGAATGTGAAAACCTGGGACAGGGAGACCGCATCAAATTCAGCCTTGATGCCGGGATGTTCAAACAGTGTCTTTATTTCCGATCCGAACAGGAACGTGTCATTCAGCCATGTATAGAAAAGCGGGCGTATGCCGACCCTGTCGCGGGCCAGGAACAGCTCTTCCTTTTCGTTGTCCCATATGGCAAATACAAACTGCCCGTTCAGCCTGTTCATGCAGCCGGTTCCATATTCGAGGTACGCATTCAATAACACCTCCGTGTCGCTGTCCGTCCGGAAGGCGTACCCTAATCCCAGCAGTTCGCTTTTGAGTTCTACATAATTGAAAATCTCACCGTTAAAAACGATCCTGTATTTTCCGTCCGGCGAGGATAAGGGTTGTTGTCCCGATTTGATATCGATAATGCTTAACCGCACACTCCCCAGGGCCACATTCTTATTCAGGTAGATGCCGCTTTCATCGGGTCCCCGGTATTGGATCTGCGAGAGCATCCGGCGGACCAGGTTTTCGTGATCGCCGGGGTTATCCCCGCGGTTGTAAATCCCTGCTATACCACACATGTAGGTTGGGTTAGGTAAATGGAACCGTACGTTTCTAGTTTGCTTTTTTTCTCAGGATATAAGAAGTTATAGCATCAAGGGATTCAAAATTCTCTTCCACGAGATCCTCATCTCCCGGCGTAATTCCAAACTTTTCTTCGATGAAATCAATGAGAAGCACAAATGCCATGGAATCAAAAATACCTTCTTTAAATAACAGGGTACTTGAATTCACTTTTGAAATATTCGAGAAGGAGTTCTTTTTGACATATTCAAAAAGATGAGTGTGAATTTGTGAGATATCTTCCATATTCGTTACGCTGTTTTATTTAGGTAGAACAAAATTATCCGGGAAATCAAGATCAAATTTTATAAAAAAAACAAGAACAACGAACTTATGTTCTGAACAATTTAACCAATTCATTTTATTCAGGGACGAATAGCCTATTTTATAGGATCAATCTGTCCCGGGTATGACCCCTTTTGTCTAAACAACGATTCTTACAAATTTGTTTAATACTGACGGAAAGAAACCGCTTGTATGCAAGGTCAGCACATTATCGGTGGTGATTGAATTGATTGAGAACCTGGGCAACGTGTGCAGATGCTGCAGGTGATCCGCAAACACATTAGCATTTTTAATTATTGTGGAAGTTTTATATCCGCTTTCTTTAACATACCCGATTTCCCTTGGTCCGTAATTTCCCAGTGGATAGCTGAAGTGATCAACCCGTTTTTTGATGTTGCTTTCCAGGATTTCTTTCGAACGGGCAATTTCATCCCGCGAATAGGAATCGGGCAGTTGAATAAGATTGTGGTGGTTGATCGTGTGTGATCCGATGGTGACCAGTTCGTCGGCGGACAATTCCTCAATTTCCTTCCAGCTCAGGGGCAACGAATCGTTAAAAGCATAGGGATCAAATCCGTAATGATTGAAAAATCCGGACAGCGCTTTTTCAGGATTAGTCTGGTCGAGGCCGGTGATCAGCTGCCTGAGCTTCATGAATGCATTTTCCTTTTCTTTATGGGATCCGCAGCGGATATTGATTTCGGTTTCAGCGAAGCTCCACCTGATCTGTGAGTTATTCCGGATAATATGTTCGATAATATACCACCAGAATATGGCTTTTTTCTCAGGGAAGATCGTGGTGATATAGATTGTGAAGGGTACGTTGTGCTTTTTCAGGACAGGGTAGGCATAGAGCAGGTTATCCTTATACCCGTCATCAAAGGTAAAGATCACAAATTTCCTGCCGGAGGTGCGGTTTTCGGTCAGCCAATCAGCAAGGTCATCCAGGGCAATGAAGTGATAGTTTCGCTTTTTGAAAAAGAGGACAATGCGTTCCAGTTGGTCCGGGCTGATTTCAAGGCTCAGGTGATTATGGAGACGGTACGTCCTTTCGGGCGGAATGACCCGGTGAAACATGAGGATACTGCCCAGTCCGGAGTAAAAGGGCATGGTCAACAGATAGACGCGGGAAGAGGAAATGATGGGGGAAAGTGCTTTGGTTAATAATTTCTGATTGTAAATTCCCATGGGTCTTATGTTTCTCGCAGATTTCGCGGATTTCGCAGATTAATCATACCTGATTCTTTACATGTTAATCGAATGCAATGAGATTTCTCAGCGACCTTCGCGTTATAACTTTTACGTATTCCATTTAAAGCAACTGATGCTCATTCGGATAAACACATTTGTTTAATTTTGGTTTATAAAATATCGATTATGTTGAAGGTATGTAAAAAATCATTAAGAAAATTATGAATTATGAATTATGAATTATTGCGCAAAGCGCATACGATATATTCAGAAAAATCGCATATTATTGATCAATTTATTGGCTTACATATCAACTGAATGAAAAAGTACAGGATAGGCGTTATCGGGCTGAAGGGATTGCCAGCATTCGGAGGGGCTGCCACAGTCGGGGAAAGCCTTATTAACGAGTTGAAAAATGAATACACTTTTACCGTTTACGCCGTGGGGTCTCACACCCACCATGAGGGGCAGCAGGACGGCTACAATCAAATCGTATTCAGGAAATTCTTTATAAAGAAATTAAACATCCTTGTCTATTACCTGCGTTCCGCGATCCATTGTGTTTTCGCCGGGAATTACGACCTGATCCACCTGCATCATGTTGACGGGGCCATCATCATCCCCTTTTTGAGGCTGAGGTACAAGGTGATATTCACCTCCCATGCCCAGCCACAGGCCAATGAAAAATGGCCGGCACCCGTAAAATTCTTTTTTAACATGAATGAACGGATAGCGCTGCGGTTTGCCAGTACGATCACGGCGGTTTCCATCCCGCTGGAGCAGATCTACCGGCAAAAAACAACGGCTAAGATCCATTATATCCCGAATGGAATTAACCTCAGGCAGAAGATTGACGATGAAATTGAACCGAACGGTGAGTATATTCTCTTTGCGGCAGGAAGGATCATCCCCCTGAAAGGATTGCATGTTCTGCTGCAGGCCCTGCATCAGCGCGATTTGAAACAAAAGCTTATCGTTATCGGTGACCTGGAGCAGATACCCTCCTACAAATCGGAAATCGTAAAATTAAGCGACGGGTTGCCGGTTGAATTTATCCCGATCATTAAAAAGAAAAGCCTGCTGCTGAATTATGTAAAGCATGCATCCCTGTTTGTTTTTCCCTCTTACAGCGAGAACATGAGTGTGATGATGCTGGAGGTTGCCTATACCAAAACGCCGCTTGTGTGCAGTGACATTCCCGCCAACACGGCGGTGTTCAATGATTCGGAGGTCACTTTCTTCAAGACAAACGATGCCGGAAGCCTGGCCGCGCAAATTGATTTCGCGCTCAATAACCCGGGGGTAATCCGGCACAAGTCGGATGCCGCCTACGAAAAACTGCAGGTGCACCATGACTGGAGCCTTATCGCGCAGAAATACAGTACTTTGTATTTGGAACTAATTACGGGCTGAGTTATCATTGATAATTACCGTAAAGGTCATCGGCATGAACAGGAGGTGATTCAGTATTATTTTATATTTCTCCGCCTTAGATTCATTCAGCAATTTTTTCAGCCTGCTCTTTGAAATAAGAGTCAGCGCATCCTTTGGCAGCCACTTCTTCTTCTTTTCCCTCCATTTGTAGAACCGCTCGTCGCTCCAGTGAGTGAAAAACAGCATGGTATGGGAGTCTATGGGGAAATATTTGTTTGGTGTTGTGAAGTAAACATTTTTTGACACCCTCACCATCTCCTTTATAAACAGGAGCTGTGCCTCGTAATTTCCGACATGTTCAATTACCGCATTGCAGAAGACCCAGTCAAATTGTTTATCCTTGAAAGGGAAATAGTCGCCCGGGTATCCAACGAAATTTTTACCGGGATACAGTTGTTTCATTTCTTCCATATATTCTATCCCCAGTCCTGTGTAGAGGGAAGAATCATACCGGAAGGTCTTTGTAAAAAAATTGACGGATTTTGGTGCTTTGGGATTGCTCGGTTCAGGAAAGACACCGACATCCAGCACGGTCATCCCGTCTTTATACATGGAATAGAAATGATTCAGTTTTTTTTCGCGTGACCGGTCCTGGACAAATTTCTTCACTTTCAGCAGCAATGGGTTTTTCATGGTTGGGCAGGTTTATTTTAGCAATTCATGAGTAAGTTGGATATATTTTGTTTTAAATTGTTCTTCCGTAAAATCGCGGACCAGGATATTCCGCCCTGCCTTTCCGAATTCATTCCTTTTGGCAGGATCATTAATCAATTTCCCAAGCGACACCGCTATTGCCTCAACATCGCGGACAGTTGCCAGGTAGCCGTTTACACCCTCCTTCACAAGATAATTTACATCACCGATATTCGTGGAAACCACGGGCAATGAAAAATTCATGGCTTCCATGACCGTATTCGGAACTCCTTCAAACAGCGAGGTGAGCAGGTAGATGTCCGAATCCCTGTAATAATCATACAGATTATCCGGCGAAATTACCACCCTCACGTTGTCAAGGTCTAACTCCTTTATCCATTCCCTGATCTGGCTTTCCAGGCTGCCGTCCCCGATTATTATATATTCAAAATCATATTTTAATTCAACATGCAACTGCAAGTGCCTTATCGCGGACAAGGCAGTAAAGAAGTCTTTCTGTTTGCTGAACCGGCCGACCGACAGAATCGTAACCATCTCTTTTTCAGGACGGATGATCGCGTTATTTACCTTTTCTATGCAATTGTGAATTACAAGGGCCTTTTTTGACAAAAACCCTTTTTTTACTAACAAATTTTTTCCCTGATGGTTGTTAAAAATCACAAATTCGAAAAAAAATTGTTGCAAAATGTAATTTATAGTGAATTTAAAAAAGGGGAGATGGCAGTTTCGTATCCCCCCGATATATTTAATCCTGCAAAAGATTGAACTGGCCGCCGCCAGGGCATTATCGAGGGTCAAAAAGGCATAGATCACCTTTATATTAAGTCTCCGGATATGTGAAATAATCTGAAAAATCCTTGAAAAAAAACCTCCGGACAATTGAATATAGTTAATTTCCTCATTTTTAATAAAATCAACGTGCTGTTGTAACCGGGGGTGTTTTTTTTGAATGAAATAAAAAATCCGAAAATCCTGTTGTAACACCTTGGCCTGCAACAAACTCTGTTTTTCGGCACCCCCAAGGTCCAATGCCCTTATTAGAATTCCAATTCCTGGCTTCATCGATTAGCTACCGTATAATATTTTTTTTGATCAATCGTTATAATCCTGCAACAAGCGTTTTTGCCTTGTTGGTTTCCGGAAATATTAAAAACAGTTATTCTCAATTCTTAATTTATAAATTTACTTAATTTGTCATGAAGATAAATAGATTAACCCATATGTTTCAACTTATATTGGTATTGACCATCTTTTTAAGTTGTGAGTTTGATGAGAGGGACATGGAGCCCGTTAGCGGAGATGCCGTTTTAAAGGCAGCGGGAGATATTTATGTATCTACCAAGGGCAGTGACAGTAACCCCGGTACGCTTGACAGGCCGTTCGCCTCATGGCAGAAGGCTTTCACTGTTGTGCAGCCCGGAAACACGGTTTATATTCGCGGGGGAGTTTATTACCCTAACCGTAACAGCAGAAGCGGTGTTTATATAAAAGCCAAGAGCGGTACTTCAACCAAACCGATCCGTGTATTTGCTTACCCGGGCGAAGTTCCGGTACTTGAATGCGGTGGGCTGGCCAGCGGGAATAACAGTTACGGGATATACCTTGAGCAGGTCAATTACTGGCATCTGAAGGGATTATCCGTAACCGGCGTTTCGCAGCATGGTACCCGGTATATGGCAACAGGCATTTGCCTCACATCAGGGAACAATAATACTTTTGAATTATTGAAAACCTATGAGAATGAAGGACCGGGATTTGGGATTTATAAGCTGTCAGAAAATAACTTAATCCTGAATTGCGATTCATACGATAATTATGATCCCTCTTCATCCACCAGGGGAGGCAATGCAGACGGGTTTTCCGTTGCCCGTATTACAGAGCGCAACGGCAATGAACGCACGAATACCCTTCGCGGATGCAGGGCCTGGGATAATAGTGATGACGGGTATGATTTTTATGGCAATGAGGGCAATATAAAGATGGAAAAATGCTGGGCCATCAGCAACGGGTATGCAAATGGCGATGGCACCGGGTTCAAGCTCGGAGATACCTTTGGCAGAGCTGAATCAGTATCCCAGAGAGACCTTACTTCATGTATTGCCTATAAGAACACCCATCATGGTTTTTATCAGAATTTTGCCAACATGAGGATGACCCTCAGGAACAATATATCCTATGATAATGACATGCGCGGATATTATTTCAGCAATTATAATACAGTATGTCTTTTCAGTCAGAATATCACCTATAGCAACGGCATGAAAGATTCGTTCATGTCAAATATGAAAATGGAAGCCAACAGCTGGAACAAGTCGACAGCCGTCACGAACAATACTTTTGTAAGTGTGGATCCTGCAGGTATAACGGGAAGCAGACAGTCTGACGGTTCCCTGCCGGCTACTAATTTTTTGAAACTCAGATAATCGGGAGAGCGAAGTTGCAAACTTCGCACTACATTGTGGAGAACCAGCCGGGCCGGAACGGCTGGTTCTCTTCATATCAGGATTCCACGGCAGTGGATTGTTCGTAGAGCCGGACATATTTTTCAACCATACTGTCAAGGCTGAATTTCGTCAATACAAGTTTTTTCCCTTCCTTCCCCATTTCCCGGCGTATCTCCGGGTTATTCAACAGAAAGACTATTTTGTCAGCGATCAGGCCGGTGTTGTTTTCCGGAATGAGAAATCCGGTTATACCGTCTGCCACTATTTCGCTGTTCCCATCCAGTTTTGTCGCAATTACGGCTTTTTCCAGGGCCATATACTCCATAATTACATTGGAAAGTCCTTCTCCGTTGGTGGACAATAACACACCGATATCAAACAGGTTGATGACAGGTTCAATTTGCTGCAGTTTACCCGGGAAGATGAAGTAATTCTTCAGTTCAGCAGGAATGCTGTTCTTCAACGGTTGCAGCTGACTTCCGTCACCGATGGCCATGAAGGTAACATCCGTTCGCCGGGTTAATACCTTAATGGCGCACTTTATAAATGAATCGAAATCCTTGCCTTTTTCAAACCGTCCCACCATTCCAACCACATACCGCGTGGAAATGCCAAGCTCTTTCCGCATCGTTTGGTTATCAGCCATGTTTTCGATCCGTTCGGGATTAAATCCGTTTGGAATACAACTTGTTTTGCCGGCAGGGGGGGTGTATACCCCGATCCCTGCCATGGAATTTGAAATGATCCGGTCTGAAAACCGGAACGATATCCGGGCCCTGAAATAGTCCTTAAGCGGCAACCTTACCGGGGCATTGATGATCATGCCATTGACTAACTTCAGATTCAACAGCAGTTTAGCGGGAATGGCATATATGGAAGGCATGGAACCCCATGTGTGAATTATATCCGGTTTGAAACGTTTGCAAAGCGTTATGATCTTAAAAAATACCCTCGGATCCTTTTTCGGCTTTCGTTCAATGAGATGAACCCTGGAAACCATCGATTCGATTTCATTCAGGTAGTGAACGCTTTTAGAAAGTACTGCAATCTCGACTTTAATATCGGGGGAAACTTCAAGTTTCCTGACAAGGCTTAACATGCGCCTTTCGGTGCCTCCCATTTTCAGTCCATCAATAATCATCAGTATTTTCATCGGATCGTAATAACTTAGAAACGAACACTTCAACATTTGAACGTTATATCTGTTGTTTTGTTTTGGTAATAAACCAAGGTCAGTATAGTTTTGTAACAAACAGGAATAGAAGATTTTTCGTTATGAATTTAAATATAAATGATTTACCATATGGCAAAAATTGACGAAGTGCCTGATTTTGTAGGTATATGATAACTGATTCCGTCTTTAAAAAATTTATGATTTATATATATTTGTCCCGTCTGACCCATTTAAATGATGTCAATGAAACAATTTCTCATAAAAGCCTTTTTGTTTGTTCTTCCCATAATGGTCATATTGATTGTGCTGGAGGTAATGGCCAGGAAAATGCCTTCGGAGCTATACCAGGAAAAGAAAGACTATATTGAAGGGAATTCGGATAACATTGAGCTGATGGTTCTCGGAACCTCCCAGATCACCTGCAGTGTCAACCCCGATTTCCTGGGTATCCCATCAATAAACATGGCTAACGGAAGTCAGTCGCTTGAGTATGATTATTATATACTGGAGCATTATATTGATCAATTAAAGAAACTTAAGTATGTGATCCTGGAAGTGTCCTATCAGTCGCTCTATTTCGATATGATCGTCAACAATGGTTTCAGGGCTTACTATTACAACCGGTATTATGGTTTCAAATGGAATACGGAACCTTTCTCATTAAAAAAGTACAGCGTATTCATGATCCAACCGAACAGGACCATGACCCGGATGATGCAGTATTACTCCGATACCGAGAAGTGGAAACTGGATAACCAGAGTTCCAAAGGATGGTTCCATATGAACGGGAACTTCAACGGGATGACTAACGACCAGGTGATGCGGGAAGGGGAATTGAAGTACAAGTATCATTGGAAGAAGACTTTTGAGGTCAACTACCTCCCCAAAAACTATGAAATTATTAAAAAAATTATTGCCCTGTGCAAGGAAAAAAATGTGGAGGTGATCCTGATTACACCGCCGGTATATAAAAGTTTCAGTGATAACATCTGGGCTGCGAAGTATACCGAAATGCAGGAAACTATCCATAAAATTCAGCAGGACTATGGTGTGAAGTATTATAATTTCTTTTATGATGAGAGATTTGATTTCGAAGATTTTTACAATCATAACCATATGAATGGTCATGGTGCTAAGAAACTATCCCTTATAATCAATGATATATTAATAGAAAAGCTGGATTATGAGAATACGCAATCTGCCAACATCGATTATGGTATGGCTGATACCACTGGCGATAATGTCCTGCAAACAGAGGAATGAACCGCCAACGGCTGAAATTTCAACCCGGATTCTCTTTTTGCATCACAGTACAGGCGGGAATATCTGGAGAGGAAATAATCCTTCATGGTATGGTACGTTCGGTATTGCCGATGATGTACCCGCCTGGTTTGCCAGTTACAATAAGGTACACGGAACCGGGTATCATATTGAAGACCGGATTTTTCCAAAGGATCAACCCTACGGGTGGCATAATTATCCCTATGATTATTACAACATATGGGTAAGGAATGCCGGCGATTCCTCATTCATGGAGGAACCCACCCTTGAAATGCTGACCCGCGAATATGACTTGATTATCTGGAAACACTGTTTTCCCGTGAGCAATGTGAAAATGGACGAGGGTGATCCCGATATAGGTTCCGACCAGAAAACGATACAGAATTACAAACTTCAGTACGAAGCGCTCCGGAATAAGATGCATGAGTTCCCCGACACCCGGTTTATTGTGTGGACCGGTGCAGCGCAGGTAGAGGAAAAGACTGACGCGGAACGGGCGGAACGGGCTCGGTCATTTTTCAACTGGGTAAAAGAGACCTGGGATGAACCCGGGGACAATATATTTCTCTGGGATTTCAGGCAGCTGGAAACCGGGGGAAACCTCTACCTTGAGCCCAAAAATGCTGCCTCGGCAAGTAATTCACATCCGAACCGGAGATTTTCAGGATATGCCGCCAAATTGTTCTGCCAGCGGATCGTAGATGTCATCGAAAACAGCGGGACAAAAACAGACCTCACAGGTAACCCAATCTAATTTCACTTTTCAAAATATCCTGTACTATGAAATTCTCATCCTTCGAATACATTGCCCTGCTTGGTATTACCATTTTATTGTACTATAATATTCCCAGGAATTTTCGCTGGCTGATGCTGCTGATATCGAGCATTGCTTTCCTGGCATACATATCGGTTTCTTTCGTCGGATTCACCTTTTTGTTCATCATTCTGAATTATTTCATTGCCCGGGGCATTGAAAAGGCCGGGGGGCAAAAGGCCAAAAAGCTCTTGTATCTCACGGGCATATTGTCAGACATCGGAATCCTGGCCTTCTTTAAATATATTAATTTTCTCATCGAGAACCTGAATGTTCTCACCGGTGCCTTTTTTGAAACCACAATCCCTTATTTCAACATTATTCTGCCGGTGGGTATCTCATTCTATACCTTCCAGGCTATCGGCTACCTTGTAAAAGTATACAGGGGTGTACAGCCGGCTGAAAAACATTTCGGGGTATTTGCCACCTATATGATGTTCTTTCCGAAATTGCTTTCCGGGCCTATTGAAAGAGCGGAACAGCTGATTCCGCAGATCCGCAAAGGAAATGATTTTGATGCCGGAGATGCTGCGGAAGGAGGCAGGCTGATTTTGTGGGGACTGTTTAAAAAACTGGTTGTGGCCGACAGCTTCGGCATTATCATCAGTGCTACTTACAATAATTTAGGAGATTACCAGGGCCTGACCCTGATCATTACAATGTTCCTGCAGACCATACAGATTTATTGCGATTTTTCGGGATATACCGACATTGCCCTCGGATCGGCAAGGATGCTGGGTATCAAGCTCACTGATAATTTTGAAAGGCCCTTTTTCGCACCGAACGTTTCCATATTCTGGCGGCGCTGGCATATTTCACTTTCTTCATGGTGCAATGATTTTATTTTTAAATCCATCATACTGAAACGGAGAAAATGGGGAATCTGGGCATCCACGTATGCCGTATTC
>JBGSSA010000227.1:0-5033 GCA_041737295.1 Bacteroidales bacterium
GCAAAGCAGCCGGCGAAGAAAATTTGCAGTGCCCGTGCTTTGCCAACCGGCCATAAATCAAGGAAGCCGTTGGGGTTTCGTCATTTACTACCGGAAAGGTAAGTGCTTTATAAATCAATAAAGTAAATATTACTAGTATGATGGCAATAAAACCGTATTGATTAAATCTTTTCATGTAAATTAGTTTCTGCGAATGTCTTTACAAATCTAACATTTACCTATATTTATTTTTTACTTCCATCCTGTTAAACGAACACGACATGCCAGATAAACCTCAAATAAGCATTGTTATTCCGTTATATAATGAAGAAGACAATATTGAGTTGCTTTACAAGGAACTGGTTTCCGTACTCAATGAGATCAATCTGAATTCAGAGGTTATCTTCGTGGACGATGGCAGCCGTGACCGGTCATTTGAAATGATTAAGGAGTTAAACATTCAGGATAGACGGATCAGCGGCATTTCGCTTTCGCGTAACTTCGGACACCAGGTGGCGCTCACAGCCGGACTGCAGCATGCCCGTGGCGAAATGGTGATTACCCTGGATGCCGACCTTCAGCATCCGCCAAAAGAAATTCCCCGTCTCATCGAACAATTCAACCTGGGTTTTGATATTGTAAATACACGCCGTATCGATACCGCGGAGATTGGATATTTCAAGAAATCATCCTCCAGGCTCTTTTACAGGATGATTAACCGCATTTCCGAGGTTCCCATTACCGAATCATCTTCCGATTTCAGGCTGATGAGCCGCAAAGCACTGGACTGTTTTCTGCAGTTTAACGAGAGAAGCCGGTTTACCCGTGGCCTGGTTAGCTGGATGGGCTTCAGACAGACTGTGATCGATTACATTTGCCCTCCCCGGTTTGCCGGAAAATCGAAATATACCCTTCGCAAGATGCTGCATTTTGCGGCCGACGGTATCACTTCTTTTTCAGCCAAACCGCTTCGGATGGCCTCATATGTTGGTATTATTGTATTTCTGCTTGGATTACTTTATGCGATTTATGCAATTATCCGGCATCTTTCAGGAAATACAATCCCGGGCTGGACATCCCTGATGGTGACCGTGCTACTCCTTGGCGGGATTCAGTTGCTCACTCTCGGTATAATCGGGGAGTACCTTGCCCGAATTTTCAATGAATCAAAATCCCGTCCGTTGTACTTTATCAAAGATCAGACTACATAATGACTGTTAAGTTATCCAAACCCGCGGGATTGATCCTTACCGCCCTGCTTTCGCTGGTTATATTGTCAGTTTTCTATGGAAACCTGTTCAACAAGTTGAACCGGGTATGTTTTGCCAATGGGGGCGATGGCATGCAGAGTTATATCAACATGGATTACCATATCCGGGTTGACACGTCCTATATGCGCTGTAATTCCATGAATTATCCCTACGGGGAACATGTCTTTTTCACCAATAACCAGCCGCTTATCAGCAATACTGTTAAATTCATTTCCCATAACATCATCGATATTTCGGATTACATGCTCGGCATCCTGAATTTCATGATGCTATTCTGCCTGGTGATTACCCCCGTGATCCTGTACCTGATCTTTACAGATGTCGGTGTCGGGAGGCTTGTTTCTGCCCTGGCCTCTGTAGGGATTACTTATCTGAGCCCGCAGATCGACAGATTCGCCGGACATTTCAACCTGAGCTATGTATGTATCATTCCCCTGATGATATATCTTGTAATGCGTTTCTTCCGAAAACCCGGCTTTTTATTAACCGGGCTCATATTTCTCACCGCCATGGCTGCGGCACTTACCCACTTTTACTTTTATGGGTTCCTGGGCATTATGCTTCTCTTTTTCTATGGTGCTTATTTTGCCGGCAACGAACCGCTATTCTCAAAAAAATACAGTTGGGCTGTACATTTGTTTATTCAGCTCATTCTTCCGTTCATTATCCTGCAGGCTTTTTATATCAGTGACCATGTAACGGACAGGCCCGGCTATCCCTGGGGTTTTTTATATTACAGGGCCTACCCGCAAAGCATATTTCTTCCATGGGGCAAACCCTATGGCCAGTTTCTGTATTCGCTGGTCAATACAAATTATATCGACTGGGAAGGCTATGCCTTTATAGGATTGATGGCTACAACAGGCACGATCATTTTCCTGCTCCGTTCCAGCCTGAAGGCTTTTGCCGGCCGTTTCAGGGAAATTGCAACCATAACATCCAATTCACAATTGAATATCCTGTTCTGGGCATCTTTGCTGATGCTGCTGTATTCGTTCGGATTGCCATTTATCCTGGGGTTGGAGTGGCTGATTGACCTCATCGGCCCGGTAAGACAGATGCGCGGAATTGCCCGGTTCTCCTGGCTCTTCTTTTATGTGATGAATATCGTAACCATTTACTGGTTGTGGGAAAGATGGAAAAAGCCAGGGCGCAGGATTTTTCCTGCCCTCCTGATTATAGCCGGGTTATTCATTCTATGTTACGATGCCTATTACCAGGTCAGGAACCGGGGGAAGAGCCTCGAAAACAATATTCCCTCCCTTGTTGACAAGAATCTCACGGAGCCGGAAAACCAGTGGATAAAAAAGCATGATCTCTCCCGTTACCAGGCCTTGATCCCCATGCCTTATTATCACATCGGTTCAGAAAATATATGGATTGACGGGGGCTGTGATATCGTACCTGCAAGCTTCATTGCCATTAAGAACTCAAAGCTCCCGGGCATGGGAGTTATGTTGAGCCGGACTTCCATCAGCCAGACGGTTGAAAATGTTTCTCTTATGCTGGGGCCTTCCGCTTCCCGGCTTCACCCGGATCGATTCCCGTCACAAAAACCATTTCTCCTCATGGCTGCCCGCTGCGATGTGCTTTCGGACCATGAAAGGCAGATGATTGGCCGTAGCCGTTGGATCGATTCTACCGGAAGTTTTGACCTGTATGAGATGCCATTTTACGCATTTCGCAATATTGCAGATTCACTGGCAGAGGTTATTGCACATGAATACGATTCTCTGACACTTTTCGACCACATGGGCTTCAAAACCACGGATTCAGTGCTGAATTTTCAGTTCAGAAGCTTCGACAGCATTCCCAATACGGCTGCATTTGAAGGGAAGGGATGCTTCCAGGGCAAGGCAAAAGACATAAATGAGATCTTTTCAGGGAAAGTGCCGGCAGGAGATACAGCCAGGACATACGTATTGACCTTCTGGATGGATAATGTGCGCAGCGATTTATACCCAAGAACTGTGGTTATTCTGACCGAAACAGATTCTTCCGGAAATGTTGTCTTCAGGGAAACCTACCAGGCATTTAAGAATTTTACCATGATAGAAGGTAACTGGGCACTGGTCAGATTGAAATTCAGGCTTAAATCTCCTGAAAATATTTTATCAGTTTCAGTAAAAAACACGGCCCTTCGAAACAAACCGCTTCAGATTGACAACCTGCTGATTGCTCCCCGAGATGAAAAAATCTATTTCAGGTCTTCGCACGGCATTTCCAGGAACAACCGCTATTATTGAAGCCCAATTATCACCTTCAGCGGGTCTGTTTTATTTCCCGCACAATATGCAGGTCATCAAAATAAACAGTATCCTTTCCGGTATTCCAGAGATATATTTTCATTTCCCCGTTGGGCCAATTCTGTGAAATGTAAACTCTCTTCCTTAATAATTCCCAACCGTTATCATCCTTTTCTTCGACCTTATACTCATCATTATAATACCTGTTCCCCTGCGTTGAAGAAACGATCAGCATCGCATCATTATTTTTGGCCTTTCTCCATACTGAAATATCAAATTGTTCTCCGGCAACCACATGATCAATTATTGCGGTCATGCCATAGGGAGTCTCACTTGTTAATTTAATGGAATAATTGCCGCTGTGGGCAAACTGATTACTTTGTTGACGGGCATTATAAAAAAATATCCCGGATGGGGATAAGAATTTATCCCCGTCAGAACTTACTCTTTCAGCATCGCATGAATATTCCAAAAACTTCTTTGGCCTTGAAGAGTTGGCACTATCCACTTTATTCTGCTTTTTTAAAATCAATAACGGAAAATGATCAGCGTGTATACTCCACTGTCCGCTGGTTATATATGCATTTAGTGTACTGTCAAATTTGCCCTGCTTTAAAGGATATGTCTCCCTGTCAGTAAATACTGCGATATATTCGGCGTCCATCACTTTAGGAAAATTATACACTTTCGGCCGCCAGGCAATATGCGGAGTAATTGTTCCGCTGGCTGACACAATAGCACCGGAAGGGATTTGATCTATCTGGCGATGTATTTCCTTCACGTTATAATCCGCTTTATAAAAACTGCCCTTGTAAAAGGCATGTTTATATTCTGACCAGAAAACTGACCTATTCTCACGATCACCTAATTTATAGACCGTAATAAACAGTGTTCCGACACTGACCATTATAACCAGGCCTGTGCGGATTGCCTTGGTTTTTATTTCCGAAATAATCAGAAAAACGGCTATTGGCAGGATTGCCACAAATTCGGCAGAATAAAACGTGTCAGTGCTCCACCGGAGAGGTTCATCATTCAGCATTTTTTTTGCCAGGAGGGGAATAAATAATATCAAGTATTTCGGTCGGAAAAAAAGCAGGTAACCTCCGCAAATTAAATAAACATAGTAGAATTCCCATTTTAGGTTATCATATAACGCATTTCCGGAAGTATTGACAAAAAACAATCGGATTGTTTGTATGGGATTAAGAATCATAAACTTTAATGCCTCCGCAGGTCCTTCCCCAAGGGATGAATATTGGAAAAGGCTGTATTTTTTGACCTCGGTAGCCAACGAGGGAAGTATTACTGAAAAAACCAAAATGAAATAAGCAATCGAAAAAAATATAATCGAAAGAGAGGTTATCCTGTAAGCTCTGTCCCTGTAATGGCTGATTAATAGAAAAAGACCGATAAATGCGGTCCATAAGGCCATGTCCTCCCTGGAGATCAATATGAATAAGAAAACCAGTGCCATCAACCGGAAGGCTCTTTTTTCAAAATAATACAGGAATGCCGGCACCATCGAAGATGCCAT
>JBGSSA010000228.1:0-19989 GCA_041737295.1 Bacteroidales bacterium
CCTCGATAGTTACAATTTCAGCAAGTTTCAATACTTCATTATCTAATTCGAATTCGATCCTATATTGATCATTAATGCGGATTGAATACAAATGCTTTTTATCCCCTTTCAATCTCTCAAAACCAAAGCTTTTGAGCTTAAATAGTTCTTCTGCATTACTAAGATTCTTTAGTGAATCAACTCTTTTTATAAACTTGTCAATTACTTGAGAGGAATACTTTGGTTTCCCTTTTAGCGGTTCTCCAATATAAAGCTGCTCTAAATAAACATTATTAAATTGTACAACCATAAAATGAAATAATCATATCACAAATATAATTAATTACTATTGATTTACCAAAAATGATAAATTGTTGTCGCTAATTTATTTTCTGGGGGTCATGATCCCGGAGGGATTACTTCGTGATCCGCAATGATAGGATCCTACAAGATAAATGCTGCCCCCGCCTCTCGGCGGGGGCAGCATTTATCTTGTGACCCCAAGGAGACCGAATTCAAACCATTTATTGGTTGACTTTCAGAAATTCAATAAATTACGGTCATTTCACTAATAAATTAACAGAATTGAGCTACAAACCCTTTTGGCGCTATGATGATCATTCGCTCCGGCGCAAGTTTCTCATTATGGATCCCTTTCCCAAATTTTCCCAGTAATTGGGAATAAATTGCTAATTTTGTTGTGAAATTGACAATGAAAGAAAAATTAATTGCTTAAGACTATGCAAACCATATTGGTAGAACTCAGGGATGAAAAGGCTTTTGAGGAACTTCATAACTTAGAAGCAAAGCAATTAATCCGTATTATTAGTGAAAATGAAGTCACATCCTCCTATAGTTTGCCCGGAGATCCTATGAGCGTTGAAGAATTCAGAAAATGGATATATCTTTCAGAACATACCCCTACCGTTAGCCTAACGCAAGCAAAACAACAATGGCAAAACCGAAAGAAAAAACTCCAACAACTTATCAAGTAAGGGTTACCGAAAATGCGCAGCAGGACATTGATTACATTACGGGTTACATTGCCTTTATCAATCATCAGCCATTAAATGCCATCCGTGTGGGCGATGCCCTTTTTGATACCATCGACCGTATAGGGCAAAACCCTCTGGCTTTTCGTGAGTGTGAAGAGATTCTGACAGCAGATAAAATATATCGCAAAGCGGTTTGCCAGAGCTGGCTTATTATCTACAAAATAAAACCCGCAGAAGTGATTATCCTGGGTGTTATTCACAGTGCACGCAAACCCTCACGGATTAATAAGCTGAGAAAAATCAGTTGATCTTGCTGTAAAGTAAAATACCATTTTGAACCAGGTTTTGTATTTTTGTATCACAAAAAACTGCAATTTTTCTGGGGGAAAAAGAAATATACAATTCCCTTCAGAAAATACAATGATGGCAGGCTCATCTTTATACATCTTGGCGAGGTAATTGCAGAAATTCGGACGAATGAGATCTCCACTTCAAATCACCCGGAAATAATCATCCGGAATTCCCAACTGGATGTTCCCTTTAATGCAAAAACTGACCGGTTTGAAACTTTATCAAAAATACTGGTACATGATTCAGAAAGGAACAAACTTATATTGCGTGATGTGGTCATTGAATTGAATAAAGGAAAGAAGGTTGTTATCTTAACAGAAATGTTTATTACCGAAAACTGGAAAAGCATAGAACACTATTTGATCTGCCAGACGGAGAAAACATCGATCAATTAAAGCCCTTAGATGAAGAATTAATCCTGGAAAGAGCCATTAAAGTTAAAATAGAAGATTTGGAATTTCTCTTTGGCAGTTTTCAGTTCCGGCATAGTATTCCGGAATTTTCAGAAGAATTGATCTTCGATATTGAAAACCTGAATATCCGTCCTGAATTTGAGGTGCTGAAACCTTATTTTGAAAATTTCTTTAAATCGAAAACAGTAACAGTATTCATAACTGCCATTATGAATAAACAGAAAGCTGTCACTGCTTTATCTGCAAGCTCATCAGATCTTGAAAAGCTGAACAGGGAAATTGTGGAAAGTGTACGGTTTCGTTTTGTGGAAAGGAACTTTTTTGGCAAGAGTTTTCCAATAGAATAAAAAGGCTTAAATAGAGACTTTAGTATCGGATTCGGAAGCAACATCTATGAATCAGCTGAAGAATTGCTCTCAGATGTTTTGAGCAAAGACAAATACAGGCACCAAAAGCAATTACTTTATTTGGCGGAACGGCATGAAGGCAGTGTATTAAAGATTCGGTTTGTTTTAAGCCCTTTCGCCTTTGTTTTCTTACTTACAGGTATCGAGCAATATCACATTGTTATGGAAACCCTGGATACCGAGGAAGCCACATACATCTGGCACTTGTCCAATAATATTAATGCACTAAAACAAGGCATTCTGGAAATAGACAAACATCTGAATAAAATCCGCAATGAAGGCAGGCAGTTATTTCTGGAAACAAACCCAAACAATTTTAGCAGAATAATACATGATTATTCAAATGAACGTAAGGGGTTTGTTTTATGGAAAGATGCACTGGAGGAAAGGCTTGTTTAAAATGAAACCTGGTAGTACTCGAACCCCAAATATCAATGTCTATCAATAGATTGCGAAATTACCGACAGATTCTCCTGGATTTTATCGAACCAAAAATAGCCTTCAAAATCATTGATTTTGAAGGCTATTTAAAATAATTGTGACCCCGGGGATTACTCGCTGTCGCTCGTGATCCGCATTAAAAGGGTCCTACAAGATAAATGCTGTCGGCAGCGAAGCTGCCTATCATTTTTTGTTTGATGGCGCCCTTGAAAGCACGAAAGTGCTTTCCGTGCGCCATCAAACAAAAAATGCCCCCGCCGAGAGGCGGGGGCAGCATTTATCTTGTGACCCCAAGGGGACCGAATTCAAACCATATTTTGGATGACTTACTGAAATTCAATAATTTAAAAAGGATTTTGTGATTGTAAAAGGATTTAGGTTTAACAAAATTTCTAATTTTTAGACAATTGAATCAACCTAATTAACCAGGTGATGCATAGGTAGGGTTTTTATGTGCGCAATAGATTTGCCGGGTCAATTAATCTTATTTTTCCAATTCATATTCTTTAATTAAAAGATCGGCAGGAATATGAAAAGTTTTAGAAAACTTCCTGATCATTTCTAGTGTAAGTGGTCTCTTACGGTTTAATACCTTAGAAACATTTGTTTTATCTCCAAGAATCCCAATTAAATCCGATTGTTTTAGATCATTCTGGTCCATCACAAACCGTATGATGTCCATCGGTTCAGAATCCGGTATTATAAACCTTTTATCCTCATATTCTTCAATTAAGATGGTAAGTATCTCGATCTCTTCTGCTTCCGGAGTACCTTTCTTAGCATAAAATATCTCCTGGATTCTTTTCAGGGCAGCTTTATAAGAGGTTTCGTTCTTTATAGCGCTAACTGATATTACAGGGACGTTTTTCATTGTTTTACAGTTTTAAGTAGTACAGTTTTAAAATTTTACATTCAAAATATTTTTGCGATTTAATATATCCAAATTGAATTTGCTTCGATTTTATCATATTCTGCATGTGTTCCAACCCAACATATATAAAAAATTCCATTTTCGAATCTGGCAGCCACAACCAATCTGTAGTCATTGCCTTTTATATTAAAAACCAACCTGTTATTTGCCAGTATACTTACTTTATTAAAAATCTGTTTGACCTCATTTACATTAGAAAATGTGCTTTTTCTTGCTAGGTTATACCAGGCCATAAGCGGTGTTTCGCTGTCAGGATAATGTTTATAGAATTTTACCAGGGTTTGTTTTGCTATAATTCTCATATCTGGAATTTAATGTAAAAATAATAAAAAGTTGACATAGCGTCAACAAAACTATTAAATAATCAAATATTCCTGATGAGCGGGTTCCTCTGGCCAATATAATAATGGGCTTGACGATGATTGAAAACATGCAGCAGACTATGGAGTTAACTTTATCTCTGAACATGATATGAGCTTATATTGGAAAAATCGGTACGATTGACCACTTTACGCCGGAAATAGTGCAATTCTACAAATAACATATTAACAGTATTTTAGCTTTCAGATCGGATGGTCAGGATACTCCGGCTATCAGGGGTCCCTAATACCGATTTTTGCACCCAAGGGATTACTCGCTGTCGCTCGTGATCCGCAATGATAGGATCCTACAAGATAAATGCTGCCGCCTTTGGCGGCAGCATTTATCTTGTGACCCCGGAGGGACAGATTTCAAACCATTTTATAGATGACCTGCTGAAAATTAGCAAATTACGGTCATTTCACTATTAAATTAACAAAATTGAACCTACAAACCCTTTTGGCGCGAGGATGATCATTCGTTCGGGCGCAAGTTTCTCAATATGTATCCCTCCATTTTACCCGGTTGAAACCAGTACCTGCCATCTTCCCCGACATTTGAACAATATCGCAATCGTATTGTTTGTCCTGATTAAACTCACTTTCTTGCGTTGAATGCTTGCAGCAAGGAAAACCAAACCCAAAGAACTATACTATGGAAAGACGAGATTTTGTATTAAAATCAAGCATTTTAACTGCTTTTGGGGTTATGTCATCAACCATAATCACTGCAACTCAAAATACACCAACGACAGACCATTTGAAGCCCTTTCTGTTATCATCATTACAGCCCTTAGATCCCAAGGGTGGCATGGATATTCGGGTTTGGGTGCGTTCATCCATGACAAATGGATTGTATTCAAATGTTGAAGTTGCTGTTGCTCCAAAGTTAATGGGACCTCCTCCGCATTACCATAAGGAATTGGATGAGTTAATGTATGTTGTTGACGGCACGGCGAGCATTCTGATAGGTGATGACATTGTGCAAGTACAGGCAGGTGGCTGGCATTTTCGTCCTCGGATGATTAAACATACCTTCTGGAATGCTTCGGACAAACCGTTACACTTTATAGACATGTATTTCAATCAGCCATTTGAGGAATACCTGGAACTTATTTTCCATGAGATCACCGCAGAAAAGGGCTATCCCGATGGTTCTGTAGCCAAGAATAAAGAAATGAAAATCCTTAACGAGAAATTTGGCATGGTTTTTCCTGCGGAATCATTTGCCGAGCGCCAGGAAATTGCAAATAGATTCGGACTTAGGCAGTAGGTTTTCCCAAACGGATCGACTATTCTGCGCATGCTAAAACCATTTTCAATCCCATGCATTCAGAATCAACATGAAATTCTTTATTCCCATTGAGAATAATATTCCCAGTATAAGTAAAATCACTATTAATGAATTGAAGGATAGTTGCTGCTTGAGGTACTATGTCCTTTAAATATTAGTGTCAGGACACAAATAGATTAGTGCAATTTCACTAATATATTTATATCCTGACACTATTTTGTGACCCCGGAGGGATTCAAACCCCCGACTTTCAGAACCGGAATCTGACGTTCTATTCAGCTGAACTACGGGGCCAACGAACGAGGCAAAAGTATCCAAAAATAGGGGAAGGACAAATATTTTCCGGATAAATTAATGAGAATCTGTTGAATCTCTACATTGGCATTCACAATAAGGTAAACAAATCGCCTGCCGGCTATGTTATAGTCTAAAACATATTTTAGGCAGAGGGTTTCTTTGCTAAATGGTTTTTGCAGATATATGAGCAGACAGATTTCAATAAAAAAATTCATTGAGGACGCCCTTCAGTCCGGCAAATTAGCTGTTCTGGCAACCGAGAAAGACGGTCAGCCGCATGCAAGTTTGATTTCCATAACTCCTGTCGGAGGGCACAGGCAATTGATTATTATAACAAATCGCAACACCCGGAAATTCGAAAATCTGACTCATAATGCCAAGGTGGCCGTCCTCATCCAGGGTGAACAAACAAACAGTTCCGGTCAACAGAACTCTTTTGCACTTACAGCCTTCGGTACTGCCTGTGAATGCAGCATTGCCAGTCATAAAGAGGCGCTCCGAGCACATTTGAAAAGACATCCTGATCTTGCTGACTTCATACAGAAGAACGATTTCGCACTCGTCCTCATAACTGTGGACACGTACCAGGTCGTTCGCAGTATTGACAGTGTTTCATGGTGGACTGTAGGTGAATTGGAAACCTCTTCTTCCATGGTCACTTTCTGAAAGCTACCAAAACAACCCCCAATATATGGCATATTTCCAGCTTAAAAAAAAACAATTCATTTCAGCACCGGTAAGTGAAGTATGGGATTTTATTTCATCTCCCAAAAACCTGAAGGTCATTACCCCGGAATACATGGGATTTAAAGTCACTTCTGAGGATCTGCCTGAAAAAATGTATCCGGGAATGATCATTAGCTATACAGTAAAACCTTTGTTTGGCATCAACATGACCTGGATCACAGAAATCACCCATATGGTTGAAATGAACTATTTTGTTGATGACCAAAGAGTAGGGCCTTATTCCATGTGGCACCATCAGCATTTCATTGAACCCGAGGGTGATGGCGTTCTTATGACTGACATTGTTTCCTATTCCCCGCCGCTGGGTTTTTTAGGTACTCTGATAAACAGTCTGTTTATCCGAAAACAACTGGAGGCTATTTTCGACTACCGTAGCGTTGTTCTCCAGAAGTATTTTACCCGCGATTCCTATAAGGCAGTTTCCGCAGTATAAGTGACAGAAAACCCTGTTTCATCATGCAACCAATTCAAATCTTATGCGTCATATTAACTGGATAGTTAACTTACCGGGATATGCTCAGAAACTTCTTTGTCATAGCTTTACGGAATTTAGGCAAACATAAATTCTTCGGCATCATTAATGTAACAGGCCTTTCCCTGGGAATTGCCTGCGCTATGCTGATCGCCTTTTACGTTATCGATGAATTGCGGTACGATAAGTTCAATACAAAGGCAGATCGGATTTACCGCCTGATCAGCCACATAAACTACGGCGGGAATGATTCCCGGTACGCTGTCTGTCCGGCACCCCTGGCAAAGACAATACGAGAGGAAATCCCTGAAATTGAGGATGCAACACGGTTCCGTTCATGGGGATCCTTCCTGGTTAAAAAAGACAAGGAAAACTTCAGGGAATTCAATGCTGTCTGGGCTGACCCCAATGTTTTCAATATCTTTTCAATTCCTCTTTTAAAGGGAAATTTAAATTCCGTTTTGAAGGAGCCCAATACGATGGTGATCAGTGAGTCAGCCGCTAAAAAATATTTTGGCGACAGTGATCCGCTGAATCAAACGCTGATCCTCAATGGCAGTATGTTATATACGGTAACGGGAATTTATAAGGACATTCCGTCCAATTCCCATTTTCATTTTAGCATGATGCTGGCCATGAGTGGCCTGGATGAGAGTAAAAACGATCAATGGCTGAGTAATAATTTCCAAACGTATTACCTGGTTAAAAAGGGTGCAGATCACAACTCCATCGGGAAAAAAATCAATGATCTGTTATTTAAATACGCTGGTCCCCAGGTGATGGCGTTTACCGGGAAATCCATCGATGAACTGTTCAAAAGTGGCACTGTGGTGGAGGAAATACCACAGCCTTTACTGGATATCCATCTCCGTTCAAATGCTGAGGTTGAATTTGAAGCCAACGGGGATATCCGGTATGTCTATATATTTTCGGCAGTAGCGCTATTTATCCTTTTTCTTGCGATCATCAATTTTGTAAATCTGGCAACTGCCCGTTCCGCGGACCGCGCGCGGGAAGTGGGAATCAGAAAAGTAATGGGTTCCCAGCGAAAATTCCTCATATTTCAGTTCCTGACGGAATCCGTAATTATGAGTATCGCGGCTGTTATTATCGGGGTACTGCTTGCCAACCTGATGATGCCGTATTTTAATTTACTTTCAGGAAAATCACTTCACATTCCCAACGGAAGTATCCTTTTCTGGTTGGTCATACTACCCATCGGAACAGTAATCGGTATCGTGGCAGGAATTTACCCGGCGTTGGTGCTTTCGTCTTTCAAGCCAATTGTCATCCTCTCGGGAAAAATTGCAGCCGGAAGCAGAAGTCGCATAATCCGCAGCGCACTTGTCGTGTTTCAGTTTACTATTTCAACCGTGCTAATTATTGGTACCATTGCCGTATACAACCAGATGAACTTTATTCAGCATTTCAAACTCGGATATAATAAAGACCAGGTCATTACAGTAGATGCATCAGCCGTTTCAGCCACCCAGTCAATGGCATTTAAGAATGAGGTTTTAAAGGATCCGGTTATTCAATCTGCAACCATATCCGGTTTCCTGCCGGTTTCAAATTCAAACAGGAACAACACCACCTACTGGGAAAAAGGAAACCGTACCCCGGATGCGTCCGTTAATATGCAGACGTGGGCAGTTGACCATGATTATATCAAAACCCTGGGCATGCAAATTGTTTCAGGAAGAGATTTTTCCCCTGAGTTTCCAAGTGATTCCTCCGCAATTATCCTGAATGAAAGGGCAGCTAAGCTATTTGGATTCAAAAATCCAATCGGGGAGGAAATACAGGTTTTTAAGAATACACCCGACAATTCAATTGATGAAAGCCTTGTGAAAACCCTTCATATCATAGGGATCGTTCAGGACTTTAACTGGGAGTCATTGCATGAGACTATCGGTTCTGTAAGCATGTATCTGGGTCAATCGAGTGATAAAATCTCATTTCGGTTTGATCCCCTGCAAACCAAAAATGCATTAAAATCCATTGAAGGAAAATGGCATGAACTTAATCCCGAGTTTCCTTTTGAATATTCATTTCTCGATGAAGAATTCGGGAGGATGTATACAGCGGAAAGCAGGACGGGGAAAATTGTTACCGCTTTTGCTGTCCTGGCCATACTTATCGCCTGCCTGGGCCTGTTTGCCCTGGCATCTTTTCTTACCATTCAACGATCGGGAGAAATAGGGGTCCGTAAGGTTATGGGAGCTACTGAAAAGGATATCATTTTTCTGTTATCGAAAAACTTCACCGTTCTTGTTCTTATTGCTTTCGTGTTATCCATTCCCATTGCCTGGACCGGAATAAACCTCTGGCTTAGAAGTTTTGCCTATAAAAACAATCCCGGCATCTACCTGTTTCTCGCGGTCGGTATTTCTGTCATGATTATTGCATGGCTTACAGTTGCATACCAATCCTATAAGGCAGCTTCGGCAAATCCTGCGCTGACCCTGAGAAGCGAGTAGAATTTCTTGTAAATTAAGGGTAGAAACATATAAAGTGTGAATTGATTTTTTGATCTTTACATAGGAACTAATATTCAAACCCATGACAGGAATTAAAAAATCAATTCTTCTTTTATCCGGGCTGACAGGATTTTTTTTGCTTTCGATTTTCCCATCGGCCGCACAGTCCCTTTCCCAAATAGAAGCGAACCGTGTATCCCTTCCTAATGGCTGGAAATTAACCCCTGTAGGGCAGCAACTGGCTCTTGGAGACCTTCCTCTGAATATAATGCTGTCATCTTCCAAAAAATACCTGGCCGTCACAAATAATGGCCAGAGCAACCAGTGTTTGCAGCTTTTCGATGCAGTGAGCCTGAAATTGCTCGACACGGCCATCATGGCAAAATCATGGCTCGGACTGGTATTCAGTTCCGATGAAAAATACCTGTATGCCTCCGGGGGGAATGACAACGTAATTATAAGGTTCTCCATTGTAAATAATAAATTGACAAACGCGGATACGATCCGCCTGGGTAAACCATGGCCGGTTAAAATATCTGTTGCCGGACTGGCGCTCGATGACAAGCGGAATACCCTGTATGCCGTTACAAAGGAGAATAATTCCCTGTATGTGATCAATACAATTACAAAAGCAATTACCGGCCAGTTTCCCCTGGGTGGGGAAGGATACACCTGCCTGCTTTCGCCGGATCGTAAAATGCTGTATATTTCCTGCTGGGGATGCCGCAGGGTGTTACTTTTCGATACCGACAAACAGCAAATGGCAGGCTCCATCCCGGTTGGCAGCCATCCAAATGAATTATGCATAAACCGGCAGGGAACCATTCTCTTTGTTGCGAATTCAGATGATAATTCGGTTTCTGTAATTGATACCCGTCGGTCGGCCGTTATTGAAACACTGAATTCCGCAATTTTTCCGGATGCGCCTTCGGGGTCAACAACTAACGGACTCGCGCTTTCCGAGGATGAGAAAACGCTGTTTATCGCCAATGCGGATAATAACTGCCTGGCGGTATTCGATGTCGAAAATCCAGGTACCAGCGTGAGTAAGGGCTTTATTCCCACCGGGTGGTATCCTACATGCGTGAGGACCGGCAATCAGCAATTATATATATCCAACGGCAAGGGAGTAACTTCCCGTGCCAATCCTTTCGGGCCCCAGCCCAACAGTGAAGCGGAGGAAGTGGTATACCAGAAAGGTGGTAAAACCGAAAAGGCGAGGGTGCAATATATTGGCGGGTTATTCAGGGGGACGCTTGGTGTGGTTAAAATTCCGGATGCCAGTCAACTGGCGGTCTATTCCCAGGCTGTCTATCACAATACACCGTATTCTAAGGAAAAGGAACTCACCTCTGAAGGAATGGCCGGAAATCCGATTCCTTCGCGTGTCGGCGAACCTTCCCCGATAAAATATGTATTTTATATACTCAAGGAAAACCGCACCTATGACCAGGTATTGGGTGACATGCCGGAGGGGAACGGGGATACAAGCCTTGTATTGTTCGGCGAAAAGGTCACTCCGAATCAGCATGCGCTGGCCCGGGAATTTGTATTGCTGGATAATTTCTATGTAGATGGTGAGGTCAGTGCTGACGGGCATAACTGGAGCACAGGCGCATATGCCACAGATTATCTTGAAAAAAACTGGCCAACCACCTATGGTAGTCGCGGAGGAGATTATGGCGGCGAAGGAACCCGTGAAATTGCCAATAACAAGAATGGATTCATCTGGGACTTTTGTAAACGATTTGGGGTCACCTATCGCACCTATGGAGAATTTGCCGATAATTATAAAGCAAATATCCCCGTCCTTATTGACCATTTGTGCCCGTATTTTACAAGCTGGGATGAGAGTGTGCGTGACACAGTGCGCTTTGGGCAATGGAAACGTGATTTTGATTCCCTGCTTGCCGTTGGCAAATTGCCGCAGTTGAATACATTGAGGTTTATCAACGATCATACCGAAGGATTAAGGCTGGGAAGGCCAACACCCTTTTCGCATGTAGCAGATAACGACCTGGCTGTGGGACTTTTCGTTGATTACCTGAGTCATAGTTCAATTTGGAATGAGTGTGCAGTTTTCATCGTGGAAGATGATGCGCAAAATGGTCCGGATCATGTAGATGCACACCGTACAACAGCCTATGTGGCGGGAGGTTTTGTCAAGAAGGGCTATGTGGACCATACCATGTATTCCACTTCGTCAATGCTCCGGACCATTGAGCTGATCCTCGGCCTGCCTCCCATGAGCCAGTATGATGCTTCTGCTACCCCCCTGTGGCGCTGTTTTAACAATACAACGGGACATGCTCCATTTAAAGTCAGGCCAGCCTCTGTTGACCTGAATGATAAAAACCAGGTGGTGAGCCAATGGTCTGACCTGAGCGAGAAATTCGACTTCAGCAAAGAAGACAGGTGCCCGGATGACTTATTCAATGAAGTGATCTGGAAGGCTGTAAAAGGCCTTGACAGCCAGTGTCCTCCACCGGTACATGCGGCGTTTTTTACAGCGGGGACTGAGGAAGAGGAGGAGGAAGAGCAGTAATCGGTAATCGGTAGTCGGTGGTCGGTGAGGGAGTTTTGCAGTTCTGCATTCGTGCAGCCTCGTTTCCAGTATCCTTCAGCATCCATCATCCATCATCCAGTATCCGGCATCCAGCCTCCGGCATCCAGCCTCCGGCATCCAGCATCATCTTCTTACAAAAAAATAAATACTATACGAATAGTGTAAATATATAAGAAAAACGTATATTTGCTTTGAAATAGTATATTATTATACCGTGGAAGCAACAAACAAAAAGCAGGAACAAATTGTACTGGCGGGCCGGACGTTATTCTGGAAATATGGAATGAAAAGGGTTTCTATTGAAGAAATCTGTGTGGAGGCCGGGGTGAGCAAAATGACTTTCTATAAAAATTTTACCAATAAAACCGCGCTCGCCCTGTACATATTAAAAAAACATTATAGTGACTCCATGTCGGAATATCGAAGCATCATGGACAGTAGTTCAAGTTACCCGGAGAAAATTGAACGGGGTATTGAGCTTAAATTGAAAAATGCACAAAATCTGAGCCAGGAATTTGTCCTTGAATTGTACAAAAATGGCGATCCTGAAATCAGGGATTTTATGCAGCAAATGGTTAAAGAATCGCTGGATGTATTCATGACCGATTTTATATCATACCAGCGGAAGGGGGAGGTCAGGAGTGATGTAAAGCCTGAATTTGTACTCTATATGCTGAATAAAATGGTGGAAATGACCACGGATGATAATTTCATCCGCCTTTTTGAAGATCCGGCGGATATGGTCCGTACGATTTCCAATTTTTATTTTTACGGAATTATGCCGGTTGAGGAAGGCGTTTTTAAAAAATGAAAAAAACCCGTATCCATATAATTCTTGCATTATCGATACTGTTCCCGTCCGTATTGCAGGCTCAAAAGATAAGAACTCATTTTGAGAATCAGATCAGCGGATGGACAACTGTCAATTTTAATGATTACACCGGCTACCAGTTTGGAGGGCGTTACATTCCAACACTCAGTCTGTCTGATAGCTTTAAAAGATCCCAGGCTGTTTCGGCGGAGATCTCTGTGAATGCCTTTGGAAATTATAGCACAGGACACAATTATTCCGAATTCAGCGGAAATATTAAACCTTACCGCCTTTGGCTCAGGTATTCTCTTCCGCGGCTTGAGCTCAGGATCGGATTGCAGAAAATTAATTTTGGTTCTGCTTCGATTTTAAGGCCAATGATGTGGTTTGACCGGATTGATGTGCGCGATCCCCTGCAACTAACTGAGGGGGTATATAGCTTCCTGGGTCGGTATTATTTTCAGAATAATGTAAACATCTGGTTCTGGACGTTATATGGAAACGAGGATCCCATGGGGTGGGAGGTTGTTCCCACAAAAAAACATATACCAGAATTTGGAGGGCGTATACAAATGCCTGTCCCTAAAGGCGAGGCAGCCATCAGTTACCATCACAGGAAAGCTGAAACCGTATTTGATACGAACTTTATTATAGGCAACGTCATGTACCCTGAAGACAGGATTGGGGTTGACGGCAAATGGGACCTGGGAGTCGGGGTCTGGTTTGAAGCTGTGGTTAAGCGCAATAGTATCCTAAACTCCTGGGTGCCCACCTGGGAAACCTATTTCAACCTGGGAATGGATTACACTTTTGGCCTGGGCAATGGTTTGAATGTCATCACCGAATATTTCAGGTACGGCAATAATTCCAATCTCATCGACAATGCAGTCCCTATGAATTTTTCCGCGCTTTCGGTAAACTATCCGTTTGGCCTGATGAATACTGTCAGCGGAATGGTATATTATAACTGGGATCAGCAGGACTGGTACCGGTTTATCAGTTACCAGCGAAGTTACGATTACCTGAGCCTGTACCTGATGGCATTCTGGAATCCGGACCGGTTTGCATTATATAGTATATCCGAAGACCGTAACCTGTTTGCCGGAAAAGGAGTTCAGCTGATGGCAGTTGTAAATTTTTAATGGTTGAATAGTATAACTAAACTATATGGATACAGAAAAAATAATTGAAATTGAAGGACTGAAAAAGATGTTTTCAATGGGAAGTGGAAAATTCACCGCACTCAACGGCATCCGTCTCAACTTCGGAAAAGGTGAATTTGCCGGCATCATCGGGCCCAGCGGATCGGGAAAGACCACCCTGCTGAACATTATCGGTTCATTGGATACCCCCTCTGAGGGTGAGGTAATCGTCATGGGGAAATCGGTCGGAAAGCTGAGTGCCAGGGAATCGGCATCCCTGCGCAAAACGCAGCTCGGGTTTATCTTTCAAAGTTATAACCTGTTGCAGGTGCATACTGTGTATGAAAACGTCGAATTTCCGCTGCTACTGCTGAATATTGATTCAGGCAGGAGGAAGCGGATGATTCTTGATGCCCTTGACTGGGTTGTACTTACCGGCAAAATCAATTCACGCCCCGGGCAGCTTTCGGGGGGTGAATGCCAGCGAGTGGCCATTGCAAGGGCCATGGTGAAAAAGCCTGTGATCGTTCTGGCGGATGAACCAACCGCCAATCTTGATGCGGCTAATTCTCATCATATACTGCAAACCATGGAAAAACTGAACCGGGATTTTCAAACCACTTTTATCTTTGCCACACATGATGAAAAGGTTATCAGCTATGTCAGGCGTAAGATATTTCTTGAAGACGGTAAGGTGGCCCGGGACGAGGAGGTAAAACCCATAATGACAGGAGGACAGACCCATGATGGCCATTAAGCTTGCCTTGCGGAACCTGCTGGGTGCGGGCCTGCGTACCTGGCTAAATGTAATTGTATTGTCTTTTTCCTTTGTTGTCATTATATGGCATAAAGGATTCCTTGACGGTTGGGACCGGCAGGCTAAAACCGATATGATAGCATGGGAACTGGGAGGTGGACAATACTGGGAAAAACATTATGATCCTTATGATCCGTTTTCCCTCAATGACAGTCATGCCGCCTTACCCGATGAATTATCGGCTCTTGTCAGCCAGGGAGAAATCACCCCCCTTCTAATCACCCTGGGAACGATATATCCTTCGGGCAGGATGCAGAGTATCCGGATAAGGGGTATTGATCCGTCCCAGCAGGTTCTTTCCATCCCTTCCCACATGCTTGATTCAGCGAAGGATGAATTGCCTGCTATCATAGGCACAGGTATGGCAGCCAGTACGGGGCTCAGAAAAGGAGACCGGGTGATCCTCCGCTGGAGGGATAAAAATGGAGCCTTTGATGCCAGGGAGATCACGATTGCCGGTATATTTAAGACCAATGTCCCTACAGTGGATGGCGGACAGGTATGGATATCACTCCACAACCTTCAGCAAATGATGATGTTGCCTGGTGAGACCACATTGCTGGCAGTAAAAAATTCTGAAAAATCATGGCCTGAGGTCAACGATTGGAATTTTAAAACGCAGGGTGTATTGCTCGAAGATATTGATAAGATCATAGCATCGAAAACGGCCGGCGGCGCCATCGTGTGGGGCATCCTTTTACTGCTGGCCATGCTCGCGGTTTTCGACACGCAGGTACTGTCTATTTTCAGACGCCAGAAAGAAATAGGAACCTATATTGCCCTGGGAATGACACGCAGGCAGGTAGTGGCCCTTTTCACTGCAGAAGGTGCACTTCATTCGGTTCTGGCTGCCCTGCTGGGCGCCGTGTATGGTATTCCGCTTCTTGCCCTGCAGGCGGTAAAGGGAATTTCATTCCCGGCCACGAGCAAGGATTTTGGAATTTCAATGGCCGACAGAATATATCCTGAATACAGTGCCGGGTTGATCGTGTCTACCGTTCTGATCATTATGATCACAACTACAATAGTCAGCTACTGGCCATCGCGGAAGATCTCCAACATGAAACCAACCGATGCATTAAGGGGGAAGATACGATGATACAATTTTTACTAAAAGGATTGCTGCGTGACCGGCATAGAAGCCTGGTACCCCTGATTATTGTATTTCTTGGGGTGATGCTTACAGTTGTATTTCAAAGCTGGTTATCCGGGGTTATTGGTGATGGCATTGAGTCCAATGCGCGTTTTAATACAGGTCATGTGAAAGTAATGACGAAGGCCTACGCTGACAATATTGACCAGATGCCCAACGATCTGGCATTACTGGGAACTGATTCGGTGATGACTTCCCTTGTTGAGAATTTCCCGGAGATTAGCTGGGCCGGTCGTATCCACTTTGCAGGTCTTATCGATGTTCCGGATGCCTATGGTGAAACCAGGTCGCAGGGAACGATTGTGGGATTTGGAATTGATCTTCTGTCAGGGAATACGGAAGAAGCTGATCGGATGAATATCCCAACGTCAATTGTAAGGGGCCGTTTACCGGTAAGTGCCGGAGAAATATTGCTCAGCGACCTGCTGGCTCAAAAACTGGCAGTGGAACCCGGAGACACGGTGAGCCTGATTGGTTCCACCATGTATGGGGAGATGGCTGTTTATAATTTTACGCTTGCGGGAACAGTTGAATTTGGTACCCAGGCCATGGACAGGGGAACTATGATCGCTGACATCGGGGACGTGAGAAAGGCGCTGAATATGGAAGATGCCACCGGGCAGATCCTAGGATTCTTTAACACCGGCTATTATGATGATGAACTGGCACAACAAGTGGTTTCCCGGTTTAACCGTGATTTTTATAAGTCATCCGATGAATTTTCACCCGTGATGATCAGTCTCAAAATGCAGAGTGGCATGGAGATACTGGTTGACTATTCCTCAAAAGTCCTGGGAATTATGATTTTTGTATTTCTCATGGCCATGTCGATTGTTTTGTGGAATGCTGGTCTGCTAGGGGGGCTGAGGCGTTATGGAGAATTTGGGATGCGGCTTGCCATCGGTGAGGAAAAGGGGCATATATACAGGACTATGATCTATGAATCGCTTCTGATCGGGGTCATAGGATCAGTTGCCGGTGTCATCATCGGAATGGGACTGGCATGGTATCTTCAAACCTATGGCATTGACCTTGGAAACATGATGAAAAATGCCACCATCATGATGCCAACGGTTTTTCATGCCCGAATTACTACAGAAACCTGGTTTATCGGTTTCATACCCGGGGTATTCTCAACCCTTATTGGCACAATGCTATCGGGCATAGGAATTTACAAACGTCAAACGGCACAATTATTTAAAGAACTGGAAGCATGAAAATAGGTATAAGCTTATTGTTACTGGGCTTTTTCACTGTGAATGCCCAAACTCCTGACGGCAAAGAAATATTGAGACGTATTGATCGGAACATGTCATCGGAAAACCGGGTTTTCACTTCTAAAATGGTCATTCATGGGCAGCGGAACAGCCGCACCGTGGAATCGAAAACATGGACTGCAGGTGAAAAGAAATCGTATACCGAATATCTGTTCCCGGCCCGTGACCAGGGTACCAAGATGCTAAAGCTGGAAGACCAGCTTTGGATTTATTCCCCATCAACAGACCGGATCATTCAGATCTCCGGGCATATGTTGAGGCAGTCGGTGATGGGTTCCGATTTGTCGTATGAGGACATGATGCAGGACAATAAACTCACCAATCATTACAATGCAGAGGTTACGGGGAGTGAGAAGATCGGTGATCGCGAATGCTGGATACTGACCCTAACGGCTTTCGATCCCGAAATGGCATACCAGGTCAGGAAATTGTGGGTGGACCGGGAACGGAATATTCCGTTACGTGAAGAACTCTATGCCAAAAGCGGGAGCCTCCTGAAACGCACGGAAATGTCCGAAGTGGTTAACATCCATGGAAGATGGTTTCCAAAGAAGATCGTTTTCAAAGACGTTCTCAAAGAAGGAAAGGGCACGGAATTTATTATCGGGGATATTCAATTCAATGCCTCCATTCCCGATTATATATTTTCAAAGGGGAATTTAAAATAGTAGGGACAGGTCGCGACCTGTCCCTACTCCTCCCCAATTGATATCCGTACGGACAGGTCGCGACCTGTCCCTACATATTGATTTTCAAAAAATTGATTTTGAATGAATATTTTTAATATATTTATAATGAAAACGTTATTGGCAATTATTTTACATGAGAGAAAGAAAATTAAACAGATTGCAGGGGTATGACTATTCCCATGATAATTTTTATTTTGTAACCTCATGCGTTCATAATAGGGTATGTTGTTTTGGAGAAATTTATCCTTTGCTGGCATGCAGAAATAGATGCGAACCTGGCCTGTCTGATGAAAATAATCCCCGGATGAAATTAAATGCAAATGGTAAAATTGCTGAAAAACAGTGGTATTGGCTGCAAGACCAATACCCTTATGTTGTTTTGCATGAATTTGTTGTAATGCCAAATCATATTCATGGCATAATAGAAATTAATCGATCGCAAATTACAAAGTCAGGTCATATTGACATTTCTGCCTTTAAAATAAAATCATTATCGCAATTGATGGGGGCATATAAAACAACTGTTTCCAGGCAAATACATTTAAATGGTTATCCGGGATTCGCATGGCAACGGTCTTATTATGAAAACATCATACGAGATGAAACAGCCTATTGTAAAATTTCCGATTATATCATTAATAATCCTGCAAACTGGAGAAACGATAAATATTCTAAGAAATAGACCGGAAGAATCCTTTCAGGGAATAACCACCTTGACCCTCCCCATGATTTTTCCATCCACAATCAGAACACAGATATAAATACCCGGGGACAGGGATTCAGCCTTCAGGGATGTGCTGTATTCACCCGGTGAAAGGGTTTTATCTTCGATGTTCATAACAGTCTGACCTTTATCATCATAAAGGTTCAAAACAACATGAGCAGAAGTGCTGATCTTATATTTTACTATACTTGAAGCGGTTACCGGATTCGGATAAACACTCAGGCCATAATCATTGTCTACTATTTCCGGGTCAAGGATGGTTGGAATATTCGGATTTTCCTCTTCATCTTCCTCATCAGGGATCACAAACCCGGGTTCCAATACAAGAATGGCTGTATATTCAGTCAGGATTTGTTCGTTTATGCTGGTTGTAATGATTTGATTGACCAACTGGTTGCTTTTTTCCTGTCCAAGAAGATCCTTTATTTTATATGCAGCCCATACACTCCGGATGGTTGAATCACCCGTCTGAACATCCGGGGCGTTGAGCGTATCCGAAACCTGGAATACAACACCGTCTGCACGCTGGCCAAAAAGGGTAATTATAAAAGGAGCAGTTCCCAGGTACTGTCCTGTAATCGTAAAAGCTTCATCATTATAAACCAGCCCACCGGTGGCATTCAATTTGTAATTTGAAAATGTATATCCGCCATCCGTTTGAATAAAAACCTCCAGGCTCTTGAAATAGCCGGAGATCCTGTGGTTGACCTGTTCAAGCATTGAGAGGAGGGAACGTGTCCGCACGGAATAATATTCACCTACGGTTAACTGGCTCATCCTTGTGTAGAAATATTCATTGCCATTGAAATACTGGCCACCGATATAATGCTGCTCATAATACTGGTAGTTCCTGTCATCAAGATCCAATACATGGATGGGTATGTCGGTGCCTTCCAGGCTGTGCATAAAATCAGTTATCAGGGAATTTGCCGGACCAGGATCGCCATACGAGTTAGAACTACTGACAAGGATCAGGGAACCTTCATTCCCGCGTTGCTTAACAAAAGCAATTCCATCGATCAGCAGGGTGGGCAGATTTGAATAGGAATTGAACAGGGAATTATCCAGTTTATTGAAAAAGGCTGAAATGCTGGCAGAATCTGCAGCAATCCATTCTTCTTCCGGAAAAGTCGTAACCATGCCTGAAAAAAGCACATTGAATGAATCCAGCGGGCTAAAAGCACTTCGCACTGCAAATTCAAGGGAGGTTAAAAGATCTTCCTTACTGTATGTTGCGCAATTATCATCAATAAAATCAACAAGGAACAAGGCTTTCCTGTTTTGAACAGAGCCAAATTCCCCGCTGTGATTAATGGCTAACTGGTAAAAGTTTTCGCCGTTCTCTGTATCGGTGAACGTGATGAGATTAACGTCTTTTGTTGCCATTTGTGCAAATGTCAGATTCATGGATGCGAATGCATCCAGGTCTGTTACATCAGCTAAAAGACAGTCTCCAAAATCACTATCCTGTGACGGAGTAAATGAAACAGATTCATCTTCAAGGAGGCGGGGCCCGGAATAATTAAGTCCCGGTTTGAAAGCAACTTTAAAGGCCGACGGGAAGGAAGATGATAATTTAAGAATATTAAAAGGAATGGACACCGATGGTTTATTGGTTATGAGGTTATTTATCGGGACCAGATA
>JBGSSA010000229.1:0-15618 GCA_041737295.1 Bacteroidales bacterium
TTCTAAAGTCTCTCGATTTAGGAAAACTTTCATCCCAGCCAATAAGTCTTGGGCAATACTATTTATATCGTTAGTAGTGAGTTTCATCTGTGGTTAAAGCTTGAACACAACGTTCGCGTGTATGATCATTTGCGTCGCCAAAGTGATTCTGTATCCAGTTACACCAGTGCAAGCCAAAGTGACAATGCTCGCAACTTGATGACAAGCAATTGATTATACACGCTGTTAGCAAACGTTTAATATCTATTTTTGAGTTGTTTATCAGAATAAATAATCATTGGATTCCAAACTTAATTATTTTAGAATCAAAACCTTCAATCCGACAAGTATAATAGTCATTGCTGTAAAGGCAAAGTCAAGATTGTAATATTCCAATAATTTTATTCTCATTTTTTCTCTTTGTAAATCCGAATATAATTGCTTATCAAATCGGTGATACGAATATCCAAATTGACCCCAAATCATTAAAAATAAGTATGGCAATATTACAATTGGGAAATATTTAATTACACCAAATTCCTTAAACAAAATCCATCCCAAAACTAACATTAGTCCAGAAATTGAAATTATATTTCCCATTACGTTGGAATACCCTTCCCAGTCTATTTTTGCTCGCCTTTCAACAGTAATAACATTATTCATGGAATTTAACCAATAAATCCATTTCAATCTTTTTGCTAATATTCCATAGAAGCTGAATAGTAAGCTAAAAATTAATACCGGCAAAAATGTCATATTTCTGTTTTTATTATGTTTGCTAACGTTCGCGTGTATGATCAGTTGCGCCCACAAAGTGATTCTGTATCGAGATACACCGATGCAACCCAAAGTAATACTTTTCGCAACTTGATGCCAAGCAATTGATTATACACGCTGTTAGCGGTTGTTTATACTTTCGCATCAGTTATGCATTTGATAAGATTGGTAATTTTTTTGCTTTAATAACAATTGTTTCTGCTATCCTGTCATGAACAGTACGTCTATTATAATCAATAAAATATTGCAAAAACCCAAAACCAAACTCTAAAGATGAAGCATAATAACCAATTGATCTTTCTATTGAATGCCAAAGAGTTAAATGTTTATGATTAGTTGAAACAATCCTAATCTTAAAAATACGTTTACCTAATGTATATCCATTTGTGCAACTTGTAATTAACCCAAAATATAAAACAGGAATTAATAATTTAATTAGTATTTTTAAATATTCAGGTACGTTTATATGCATTCCGTTATTTATTTTGGGCAGACTATTAATGGTATTGTCGGAACTAATTCCAATTGTAAGTCCAAAATTGATTAATTTAAAATAGTCAAGTATAGTTCCAATTACATATAAAATAATAATAAGCAAAAATAGATCGATTAATAAGGCAAATAATCGACGAGTAAAACCCGCAAGTTCTAAACCTTCTAATTGATTAGAATGCAATATTTTTGAATTATCGTAATAATGTGTGGAAAAAATGCTTTTCATAAATATTGTTTTAGGCGTAATTATTTCAAGTTACAAAATATTCATTAATCTTATTAGAATTATTTTTGTCTATGTGATTATTAATTAACCGCTAACGTTCGCGTGTATGATCATTTGCGTTGTCAAAGTGATTCTGTATCTAGATACACCAGAGTAAGGCAATGCGATACCGTTCGCAACTTGATGACAAGCAATTGATTATACACGCTGTTAGCAAAAGTTACATTATTTTTTTATTTCTAATTTGTCAGGGTCTTGTCTGCTATCCCAAATGGTAATAATTTCAATTGCCTCCGACTTGATTTCATAGAATATACTAAAATCACCCTGAATCAAATTTCTCAAATTCTTAACATCAACTTTAACGCCAATTTCAGGATGTTTCTCAAGTAATCTTATCGAAGATCTTATTGCAGCATTTAATTTAACGCTATAGGTTTTCGTACCGTTGCGCTTAAAGTAAAAATCTAATATACTGACTAAATCGAGCTTAGCTCGGGGAGACCAGATTATTTTTCGCTTAACCATTTATCAATCTCCATTTCAACTTGATCATTAGTAAAGTATTCTCCTTTAGCAATTTGAGCTCTACCTTCCTTAATCCTTTTACGTTGTTCAGGAGTTGTTTTGTAAATTGTTGATTTTGCCTTCGTTTCAATAATTGTCTTTATCGCAACCAGGAATGATTTATCCTCAATTCCTGCTATTCTATGCATTAATATGTTTTTCAACTCAACTGTTGTCATATCACAGCTATTTTATACAAATATACAAATATTACAACCACAAGTACTCAATCTTTATCCAGAGCTTCTGGTCGTTTGGTAATTTTTGCTAACTATTGTTTATACGCAATACTGGTAAATCGGTTTTATCTAATATACTGTATAATTTAATATAACCTAACTATCATTCTTAAAGGAATAATCAATATAACCCAGATAATCTGGTTCATCCAACTCGAACCTGTCAAAAGGACAAGCCATATCTCTTGATGTTATGAGGGTGAAGATTACAGCTGTTTTGCTAGAAACATGCTCCAAAGCTTTTTGAATTTAACACAAATCAGTCACATTTTCAATCATATGTGAGCAAATAAGTGGCTTAAGATGTGAACGGGCAGGTTATTTCATATCTACCTTCGTTATGGCTAAAATAATAACATATAAAATGCAGGTAATACAAGTCTATACATACTAAATTAATCACTTTCATCTCTTGTCTTTTTGCGTATAAACGGCAATATGAGTTGTTAGACGCAATAATTACGGTCCGATTTTGCACACTTCGTGAACCTCAATCACATACCCCTATTCCTTCAAAGGCAACTGCAATTGATATACATGATCGACGAACGTTCTATCTATTGTACCTTATCAAATATAATAAAAATGCTATTCCGTACTATTTAAATATAAGGTTAAATCTTGTGATCCACTTTTTAGTTTCTATTCATGGGATCGAAATTTGAAGTATTGATAACATCCACTGTTTCAGAGTATAAATATGCTATATAGATGCATAATATTAAGAATTATTAAGTATAAATTATTATATATATCTGATTTTTAAGTAATTATGATATGTATATATATATGCTGTTTAGAATTTATTTATTTTTATACTGCGGGGGTAACTGCGAAGCGGGGGTCAATTATATGGGTTAATGGGGTACCATCATATTCCAAAGACAATTTGCGAAACCCACCCGACTGCTTCCAGTTTTCTTAATTTTTGTATTTCATCTTAATTTCATCTAATATGACCGCAAAACGAGCAGGCGATTGGACTTTGATTCAATCTGAAATTAATTTCGTGGTGACATATAACTTGAAGTTGTTTGCAAACTGTTTGCAAATTTAAAATCACCTACAAAATATATTAATGTAAGTGGCTCATTTTTCAGTGATTCCGGCGCGATTAGCTCGTCTCCCGCCAGTCCGGCCCGCGAACCCGCTCGTGATCGCGCCGTCAATATAAACGAATAAAGGCGACCAAAGGTCGCCAATAAGATCTGTGATTCCGGCGCGATTAGCTCGTCTCCCGCCAGTCCGGCCCGCGAACCCGCTCGTGATCGCGCCGTCAATATAAACGAATAAAGGCGACCAAAGGTCGCCAATAAGATCCGTGATTCCGGCGCGATTCGAACGCGCGACCCACAGCTTAGAAGGCTGTTGCTCTATCCAACTGAGCTACGGAACCGGATAAACACTGCCCGCCTTCACCAAGGCTTCGGAGGGCGATGCAAAAATAGCAAAAATCGTATTGTATTGACAGGTGGGGAGAATTTTTATTGGGATTCTTCCTGCTTGTCCCTAGTCCCTGGTCCCTAGTCCCTGGACTTTTGTCCCTTGTCCCTTTTCAAATCGGCATACATTTTTTCCAATTCAGCTAACTGTCGACCCTTTAGCAGAGCATCGGCTTCCAGTTGTTTTAAATGGCTTATATTCTTACTTATACCAAAAGTTCCAACAATATTACCTTCTTTGTCCCTTAATGGCATCTTCGTCGTATTTACCCAGCTAACCCTGCCATCAGCCATAACTTCTTTCTCCTCGAGATCAATAATTGCCTTGCCCGTTTTAATGATCTTCTGCTCATCCTCATACGCAGGCCTGGCATGTTCATCGGAGAAGAAATCAAAATCTGACTTGCCAACTAATTCTTCTTTTTTCTTCAGCCCGAATAAATTCAACATTGACTTGCTGAAACGTATAAACCGGCTTTGACTATCTTTGAAATAAATAGCTTCCGGAACGCTGTCCAGCAACGCATCAAGAAGAACCTTTTCTTTTTCGATGATCGCGGCAGATTCTTCAATCTCCTTTTGTTTGGCCTGAATCAACTCCGCCATCTTCATCGCTTCATTTTCCTTTTCTTTTATTGCTGTTATATCAAATTGGATTCCCAGCAATCCCTTTTTGCCTGTCGTTGCAATGATAAACGGCATCTTGATCGTATTCAGGTAGCGCGCAGCTCCACCCATTGTTTCGGAATGGATGTAATTTGTTTCCCCTTTTTCCATTATTTCGATCTCCTGTTTACGCCAGCTATCGACATCCTCATCCGGATGGTTATCATAATCGGATGTACCAATGATCTGATCTGCAGCTTTATTATACACATCTGCAACGGCACTGTTGACCGCCACAAATACCCCGTTCTCATCCTTGAGGAATATCTTCGCGGGGATCTTATCCAGGATATCGATCAGCAACTTGTGGCTAAGATTCAATTCCTTTTCTTTTTGCTGGTTTTCCTTTTCACTATTCATGAAATCGGTCACATCAATCTGGATACCTAACAGACCCACCGCGTTAAGATGCGGAATAAAGAAGGGCATCTTTGTTGTTTTCAGGAATTTTCTCTCCCCTGTTACTGTTTCCTCCTGGATGTAGGTTTCAGCTCCATTGGCTATGATTTCCAGTTCCTTCTCCCGGTATACCTTGGCATCTTCAACCGGATGGTTATCAAAATCAGAGGTACCGATCAGTTCATCGACTGTCTTGCTATAAACCTGCGCCACTGCCGAATTCAACAGCAATAGTGTGCCATTGTGGTCCTTCAGAAATATCTTGCCCGGGATCTGGTCCAGTACTTTCAGCAACAGCTTCCTGTTGTCTTCAATCTCTTTCATCATCAGCTGATTGCGGGCATCCTCTTCTGCTTTCATCCGTTCCATCTGCTCATGAGTTGCCTGCAATTCTTCGATGTTCTGACGCAGTTCCTCATCCTGGGCTTTCATTTCTTCTGCCTGCTGCTGGAATCTTTCAAGATACTGGGATGTCTGAAGATGTAATCTCACCGTGATCAGGGCAGAAGCTATACTCTCAGCTACTTTTTCCACAAACTCCACTTCATGGGGTTTAAACGCATTGAATGAAGCCACTTCCATTACCCCCAGCACTTCTTCATCTTTTTTCAACGGCACGATCAACAGGCACGAAGGCTTTGCACCACCCAGTCCGGATGTGATCTCCATGTAATTATCGGGAATCCTGCCAAGCAATATGGTTTTCTTTTCCAGGGCACATGTGCCTGCCAGTCCTTCTCCGATGGCTATCCTCTTTTTCAGGAACTTTTGCCGGTCGAATGCATAGGATGCCACCAGATCGAGGTAAGCAGAATTTTCCTCCTTATCGATCAGGAAAATACCTCCCTGGTTAGCTGCCAGGTATTGAATAATGTTCCGGATAATGTTCAGGCACAGTTTTTCAAGATTATCATTGTCCATCCGCAGAATATCATTGAACAGGGCAACACCGTGTGTCGACCAGTTCCTGATCTCATCCTCCCTGATCCGGGTTTGTTCCTGTTCACGCCTCTCATTCAGTACTTTCTTCAGGTTATTCAGGGAAGTACCCAGTTTATCACCTTCTCCATTAAAAGTAATCTCTGCTTCCAGGTTTCCTTCCCCAAGCAGGTCGGTGTATCGGGATGCTTCAACAATCCTTTCCTTCAACATTTGTGCAGCCGATACCGCGGTTTCAATCTCATCGCCGACTGTCTTCAAAAGTACATCGCTTTTACCCGCCTGTATTCCTGTATGGAGGAATCCTCCTAATAAAGTCAGTCTTTCGGCCAGCTTATCGCTTAGTATATGAACAATTATATACGCCAGAAATGCCAGGAAGAGCGAGATGAGGATCAAATATACTGTCAGCGTTCTTACGGGCTTTAAGGCCTGGGATTTGTCAAGCTGACTTACAAGCAACCATTGTAATCCCGGAATGTTAACAGGACCATACGAGCTCAGCACCTGTTCGCCAGTCTCGGTCCGGTATTCCGCCAGTCTTTCCTTACCGTCTCTACCGTTGGCAAAAACCAATGAATTCACCTGCTGCACCATGGCCGTTGTTTTCAGGTTCTCGACTTTCGAAAAAGCCCTGCCATCCTCCGCAAGTCTTTTCAACCGGCGTACATATCGCTCTGACCCCTGGGCCAGTGAAGGATCATTATTTCTATAGAGCAGGTCATGACCGACAAAAAATGATTTCAGTCCCGGAATAGTGGCCTCGTCATTTTTATCCATGACAAGTATTTCATCCAGGGAAGATGCATTAAGGGCAAAAACAACTGCTCCCTTAATTTCACTTCCGGCAAACAGCGGTGCAGAAATAAAAAGTGCCGGCTGTAGCAGGCTACCGGCGTAAATTGTTTCGTCGGTAATTTGAAAGGAGCCGGCCGGCAGTCCTATAGCAGCCTTAAAAGCCAACCCCAGCCCTGAATTATGATACGGCCCGTCATACAGGCTTGTGGCAAAATCGGGATTTTTTTGAAGGGAATAAACGACATTTCCGCTCCTGTAGTCCACCAAAAAGATATCCGAGATACCTGTTTCCCTGGCAAATCTTACCATATCCGGTTGAAATTGTCCATGGAGTGAGCTGTATGCACTTCCATCCGCCCCCTTGTTTATTCCGAGTTTTGAGCCAAATGGCCTGGTATTGGCCGCGATGTACAGGTATTGTAATATTTGCTGCCGGCCCTCTTCCGGCAATACTGAACCCGCGGGTATTTTTTTATCCATCCTGTTTTCAAGAACAGGTATGACTTCCGTGGAGTAGTATCCTTCAAGCAGGATTTTGATTTTATCCGGAGTTTCAGCACCGGGAGTAGAATAGTTATCGTTTTCAATGTTTAAGAAAGACTCCGTTAATTGCGCCTGCATATCAAGTGTATGCTGATCAGCTGCAAAAGCTGATATTTTATCTTTCAGGCGATCAAACCAGGCCTCCGCAAGTTTTGTTTTTGCGCTCCTTAACAGGAATACTTTGTCATACCCATGATGAATAGCCGCTCTTCGCTGAAAAGTGCTCACCATAATAATGACGAGACAGGCAGTAAGAAGTATCCCGGCCCAATAGGCAATCCTGATTTTCCAGCGTACACTGAGGGACTTCAGATGCTGTGAAAAACTCGTTGCTTCCCTGGGTGAATCCACTGTTGGCATTTCTTCCTTTATACTCATTTCAATGATTGTTTATGCTGATCTTAAAACTTATAAACGGAAGAACTTGCAGTAGTGTTACAAATTATGGCACTTAAGACAATCCCTCTGCTCAAATAAATAAAAAAGGGTTAAATTGCCTGATCAGAAAATAAAATATGAGGTTTCTTCTCGAACAAATAATAAAAAAAATTACATTTGCGATCTGTCCGAAAAAAAGAAGCATACATGAGCAAAAAAATAGAAGAAAGCGGTGCTGGGTTTCAAACTGTTGAGAACGCACTCAGTCGCACCGAACAGTACATTGAAGAGAATCAAAAAAGTCTTACAATCATTATCCTGGCCATTGTTGTTGTTGTTGGCGGATATCTCGGGTATAAGAAATTCTATCTTGAACCCACCAATCGTGAAGCACAATCTGCAATGTATGTAGCTGAACAGTATTTTGAAAAGGATTCATTCAAACTGGCTCTGAATGGTGACGGTGCAAATTACGGTTTCATTGATATCATTGATGAATATGGATTCACGAAGGCCGCTAACCTGGCTCATTATTACGCAGGCATCAGCCTAATGAAGACCGGACAGTTTGAAGAAGCTATCTCAAACCTGGAAAAATTCGATGCGGATGACATAATGGTTGGTTCCGTTGCGATGGGCGCCATTGGTGATTGTTATGCTGAGTTGAAAGATATCGAAAAAGCAGCTTCTTTCTATATGAAGGCCGGCCTTCGCAAACCGAATGAATTTACATCGCCCATCTTCCTGAAAAAGGCTGCCTTCGCTTACGAGGAGCTTAAGAATTATGATAAGGCGCTCAAAGCATACGAGAAAATCAAAAAGGATTATCCTGAATCACAGGAAGGAAAAGTAGCTGAAAAATATATCACTGCCCTGAAAATAAAAATGCAGTAATTTCTGGTCCTATAACTTAAAAGTATCAATGAAGGGTATTTGTTGATACTTTTTTCTTTTAATTACGCTATGGCTACCGCTTTACATAATCTCTCCAGTTATGACCCTAACAGGGTGCCCGATGCAAGTGAAATGAAATTCGGTATCGTGGTTTCCGACTGGAATCATGAGATCACGCATGGCATGTGCAATGCAGCTATCAATACACTGATGAAGCATGGTGCAACGGCAGAAAACATCCTTGTAAAACATGTTCCCGGAAGTTTTGAACTGACTCTTGGGGCACAGCTTCTGGCTGAAAGCGAGGATTTTGATGCCGTAATATGCCTGGGATGTGTAATCCAGGGCGAGACAAGGCATTTTGATTTTATTTGCCAGGGTGTAGCCCAGGGAATAACCCAGCTTAATATAATGTATAAGATTCCGGTGATCTTTGGTGTGCTTACAACAAATGATCTGTTGCAGGCACAGGAAAGATCCGGCGGAAAGCACGGAAACAAAGGCGATGAGGCAGCTGTCACTGCCATTAAAATGGTCGCCCTGAAAAAAGAAATTGAATAGATGCTGATCAAAATCTGAGATTCATGTATACTGAACAGGATTTTGAGGATATACGTCCTTACAACGATAATGAAATTAATCCCGCGTTGCACCGCCTGGTAACCGTACCGGAATTCAGCAAGGTACTTGAATATATATTTCCCGAAAGAAAGAAAGATGATATCATTTCAGAATTGAAAGGGGTTCATTCAGCGATCGATTTTCAAAAGCTGTTCATGCACCCTCTTGTAAATTCCATTGTAAAAAAGACTTCAAAAGGACTTACCTATAACGGATTCGAATTGCTGGTTCCCGGAACACCTTATCTTTTTGTTTCAAATCATCGCGATATAGTTCTTGATTCAGCCATTTTGCAGGTTTTGCTTTTCGATAACGGGCACGTGAGTTCTGAAATTACTTTCGGCAGTAACCTGATGTCGAATCCCTTTGTCATCGATTTTGGAAAAATAAACCGGATGTTTACGGTCTACCGCGGAGGTAACCGGATGGAGATGTTCAGAAACTCCAGGATCCTTTCCGCTTATATTCGGTATACAATTACTCAAAAACGCACTTCGGCGTGGATTGCCCAGCGAAACGGCCGAACCAAGGATGGTAACGATAAAACGGAAACCGGACTGCTGAAAATGTTCAATATCAGCGGGGGCGACTCCTTCGAGGATGCCTTTGCAGAATTGAATATTGTGCCGCTGTCGATTTCTTATGAATACGAACCCTGTTGTGCATTAAAAGTAAGAGAAACCAATGCTGTATCAAAGGGATTAACTTATCAGAAGGCTCCCAATGAGGATTTCATGAGCATACTCACAGGCATCACAAGTCAAAAAGGACGCATCCATCTTTCAGTCTGTCATCCTGTAAATACATTTCTAAAGGAATCAGGGAATGGTGATACTTTCAATGATCGGATAAATAACCTGGCATCCCTGATTGATGCTGAAATATACCGGAATTACAAGCTATGGCCTAATAATTATATCGCGTATGACAAGCTGAATACTGGCAAAGTCTATTCGAGCTTCTATACAGAGGCCGATGTGGTTGAATTTGATCAGTATGTGATTAAGGAGTTATCCGCATTGAATCTGTATACCCCTGAAAATGTGGATATCCTGTTAAAGATCTACGCGAATCCTGTGGAAAACCGAAAATAATTGTTTTGCAGTTTTGCAGTTCTTTAAGGTCTCTATGAAAGAAGATTGTTGTAGAGACAAGGCAATGCCTTGTCTGTACGATTTCCATTCCACCATCCAGTATCCCATCAACTATCAACTATCAACTATCAACTACTAGTCCCTAGTCCCTCGTCCCTAAAACCGCCTTCTTCACACTCCCGTATTTCAAAAGCAGTTCTTTAGCTTCCTCATAATCTGACAGTTTCATTTTTTCCATTACCATTCGGGTACCGCGGTCCACCAGTTTGCTGTTGGTAAGCTGCATATTCACCATTTTATTGTCCTCTACCCTGCCCAGCCGAATCATCACAGCCGTGGAGATCATATTCAAAACGAGTTTTTGAACCGTTCCGCATTTCATCCGGGTGCTTCCGGTAACAAATTCGGGACCGGCATCTACCTCTACTGGAAAATCTACCTGCGCAGCGAGTGGAGATCCGCAATTGCACGTGATGCACCCGGTAATGATCCCCTGTTGCCGGCAACTGGTGACACCGCCGATTACGTAAGGTGTTGTTCCGCTGGCGGCAATGCCAATTACAACATCGCTTTTCTGAATAGAATATGCCTGGAGATCCTTCCAGGATTGGTTTGAATCATCTTCAGCATGCTCCACTGCTTTCCGGATAGCGGAATCTCCTCCCGCTATTAACCCAACCACCAGGCCCTGTTCAACTCCATAAGTAGGAGGACATTCACTGGCATCGAGAATGCCAAGCCTGCCGCTGGTCCCAGCCCCTATGTAAAACAGGCGACCTCCGGCAAGCATACAATCCACAATAGCTTCCACCAGCTTTTCTATCTGGGGAAGTGCTTTTTCAACTGCCAGCGGAACTTTCTTGTCCTCATGATTTATAGTAACAAGCAACTCGTGCACACTCATTTTATCCAGGTGACGATAAACAGAAGGCTCTTCAGTGGTTTTTTTGAATGGTCTCATTTCAGGCATTGAGAGTTTAATAAAGATTATGCCTGTAAAAGTAGTTAGTATTGTTGATAGTTGATTGTTGATTGTTAATGGAAAATAGGCCGAAGGCTGAAGGCTATAGGCTGTAAGATACTGGATACTGGATACTGGATGCTGGATGCTGGGATTGAAATCGTACAGACAAGGCAATGCCTTGTCTCTACAACATTCTATTTTCATATGCATCTAAACGAACTGCAAAACTCTTCCCCCCTTGTCACTTGTCACTCGTCACTCGTCCCTATTCCAGCATAGGCACCTCAATGGCCAATACTTCCGATCTCTCTTCCGCACGGATATTTACTTTTCCTGTTTCAGACAGGCCAGCCCCATCGCGGTGACCAAGTTTAAGATCATTTTCAATAATTACATTTCCGCTGATCATGAACAGGTAAACCCCGTTGTCCTTGTTATGAAGGGTATAATCCACCTGTCCGCCCTTATCAAGGTCAATCCTCGAAAACCATGATTGCTGCTTGATATCAAGGGCACCATCAGGCGGATTCGGTCCAACCAGCAATTGCCACTTGTTTTTCCGATCCTGAGGATCAAAGGCTCTCTGTTCATACCTGGGCGTAATATTTCTTCTTTCCGGAAATACCCATATCTGAAGTAATTTCGCGGCCTGGTCCTGAAGATTGTTCACTTCTGAATGAAATATCCCTGTTCCGGCCGACATAGCCTGTACCTCATCCTTTCGTAATATTTCACTGTGTCCCATACTGTCTCCATGGCGCAATTCACCTTCAAGCATGATTGTCACGATTTCCATGTTATCATGGGGATGCTTTCCAAAACCCATACCTCCTGCCACATCATCATCATTCAAAACCCGGAGGGCGCCAAAATGAATGCGCCCCTGATCATAATAACCGGCAAAACTAAACGTATGGAAACTTTCAAGCCAGCCATGGCTGGCGTGTCCCCGGGTCTCTGCCCGGTGCAGAACAGTTTTCATTTTAATCCTCCTTACTGACGACTTAATTCCACATCAATTAATATATTAACATCTTCACTCACAACAAGACCACCGGCTTCCGTAATAGCATTCCAACTTAAACCATAGTCCTTGCGATGTAATTTTCCCGATAATTCGAATCCAACCTTCGTGTTTCCCCACGGATCCTTCATCAGACCGCCATATTCCACATCAAGCCCTATGGGTCGGCTTGTACCCCTGATGGTCAGGTCACCTGTGAGTTTGTACTTTTCATCTGCGGTTTTCTTAATTCCGGTTGATTTGAAAGTAAGTTTAGGATGGTTTGTTGCATCAAAGAAATCGGGTGATTTAAGATGTGCATCCCTGTCCGGTACGTTTGTGTTAATGCTCAATACATCGGCCGAAAACCATACCTCGGCATCCGAAAAATCTTCACGGCTCGCTTCTATACCTCCGTCGAACTTATCAAAGCTTCCGGTAACAGAAGATATAACAAGGTGTTTTACTTTAAATTGTACCTGCGTATGAGCAGGATCGATAATCCATTTTGTTTTGTTTATTGCTGTCATGATATTTTGGTATTAATTGATGGTACAAAGGTAGCCCCCGGAACATTGCCGGTAAATGGAAAAATCAGGGGATCACATGTACAAATGCCGGAATTGCTAACTTTGCAGAATGAATTCAGGTATTGACAACATCGATCTGCTATATAAAGGCAGCCCGGCATCCTTTGTTATCCAGACTATTGAAGGCTTGAATGGCGAAACGGGAAATACCTCCGAAGATCCCCACCGGCACAATTATTTTACAGTGATATGGCCTTTTTCCGGCTCCGGAAAACACATGATCGATTTCAGGGAGTATGTTATTCAGCCTCATCACATTTTCTTCGTCAACCCGGAACAGGTTCACCAGGTTACTGCTGAAACTCCCATTACCGGATACCTGATACGCTTTACCTGCGAATTCCTTGATACATATAGCATACGGCAGGATTTCATAACCAATCTTCGTCTTTTCAGAAGTTGCGACGATACACCACCTCTTCCGGTCAGTGATGCAATGAAAGAACACCTTCTCATGTTCTGTAAAAACATGCTCAAAGCATTTCAGTCGGATAATGACATGCGCTATGAAACCGTGGGTGCCTACCTTAAATTATTCCTTATCGAATGCAATACCAGCTGCACAATCCACCCTGCCGGCAATCCGCAGAATCTTGAGGTTGGACGGACCCTGGTAAGGAAATTTAAAGGCCTTGTTGATGATCATTTTTCAGACTGGCACCAGGTGAAGGATTATGCCGCTCAACTTAATGTAACGCCCGGTTACCTGAATGAGGTAATTAAAACATCCATCGGCCAGTCGGCCAAGGAATACATCCAGAATCGCCTGGTTCTGGAGGCCCGGAGACTCAGCCTGTTCACCAGCCAAAGTTTCAAGGAAATTGGCTTTGAACTTGGCTTTAGCGATCCTTCCCACTTCAGCAAATTCTTTAAAAGTTCTACCGGAAGATCATTACAGGAATTTAAAAACAGGGTATAGCTCCCTTATCGTTACCGATTTGATGATTCAATTTCTTCCTGTCAAAATTGAGTTTAAAAGACATGTACGGACTATCCACGGCAAAATTTAACAATGGCATCTACATGGATTTTGGTTGTATTCAGCATGGGAATTCCGGCATACATGGCATCTGTAAGAATCAAGGGAAACTCTGTGCATCCGAGGATAAGGCAATCGATATGTTGGTCGGAAACCATTTTTTCGATTATCCGGATGAGTAAAGTCCTTGTTTCATCCTTGAAAATACCCAGTTCGATTTCTGAAAACAATTTGTCATTAATGATTTTCATATCCTGCTCACCGGGAAGAAACAGGGGAATCCCTCTTCTGTTGAACACATCCTGGTAAAAAGTTCCCGACATGGTGAAACCCGTGCCCACCAACCCGGGCCTTTTTAAGCCAAGCCTTTGGGTTTCATCACAGGCCGCTTCTACAATACTGACCAGCGGCAAGGGAGATTTTTTTACAAGTTCATCAAAAACAAGATGTGGAGTATTCGCGCTCATGGCAGCAAACCCGGCACCCGCATTTTTTAACGATTCAATAACCCTGAGCAGGTAATCCACCACATTGTCATATTCCTTCCGGTACATCATGCCGATAAGCTCCGACATGTTAACACTGTAAATGATCATCTCAGGATAATTCAGGGATTTATCCGTGCTTTTAAATACATCGATGATCCCCCTGTAATATTCAAGGGTTGCTTCAGGCCCCAGGCCGCCTACAAGTCCTATTCGTTTGGTCATGATTTTTAACCTCTTAAATTTCGTGTGCTAAATTAGGGCAAAATTAGTTGATTGTTGATTGTTGATTGTTGATTGTTGATAGTGAAAACAGTTTTGCAGTCATGCAGTCTTGCAGTCAGCCGCGTCAGCCAAATCAACAAATCAACAAATCATCAAATCATCAAATATATCGCAGCCTTCAGCCTAATTACCTATCTTTGAAAATGGTCATCAGGTTGGAAACCTGCTCATAATTCCTCTAAGAAAATGACATTTGCACAAAAAGTGATTGAATTCTACGGCAGCCTTGAATTCAACGGAGAATTACCCCCGGGTGTCAGGATTATGTATCCGTTTCGTGAAAATCCGGTGGTGTATGAGCTTGCATCTGAATTCTATAATGCATTTTTCTCTGATGAAAGGGAAAGGAGACTTATCCTTGGAATCAATCCCGGCAGGTTTGGTGCCGGGTCAACAGGTATTCCCTTTACGGATACAAGGCGCCTGAATGAAGACTGTGGCATTGCCTTTACAGGCTTTCGGACACATGAACCCTCTTCGTCATTTATTTATGAAATGATAGGGGCATTTGGAGGTGTGAATGAATTTTATTCAAGGTATTTCCTGAGTGCAATATGTCCGCTCGGATTTACAAGGGAGGGGAAAAATGAGAAACCGGTGAACTACAATTATTATGACACAAAAGAACTGGAACAGATTGCCTATCCGTTTATCCTTGATACACTGAGAAAACAGATCGGTTTTGGTATTGACACAAGTGTTTGTTACTGTCTTGGAAGCGGCAAAAATGATGCCTTTCTCAGGAAACTAAACACGGTGCATCATTTCTTTGGTGAAATCATCACCCTCGAACATCCCCGGTATATCATGCAATATAAGGCGAAGTTAAAGGGGGAATATATTGAGAAGTATGTGAGGAGATTGGGGGCTTCTAGGCTGCTGGGCTTCTAGGCTTCTAGGCTTCTAGGCTTCTGGGAGAACATTTTCGTGTTGATTTTTGACTTCTATATTCGGTGATAAATTACAGCAAAATAACGCTGAATATAGCCTGCCCCGATCTATCGGGGAACACCCAACGCCGAATTCCGAAGGCTCCATACCGAATGACTGCAAAACTCAAAACGCAGCCCGACTGCACGACTGCAAAACTGCAAAACTGCAAAACTACCAAACCGCAGAACCGCCTTTAGATTTGAATCATAATTTTTATCTTAAATATATGATGTTGAAAAAGGGGGTTCTAGGGGGAGTTCATAACTTTGCTTTTTGTTAATAACCAAAACCGGAGGAAACTAAGGTGAACTAAAGAACCGCA
>JBGSSA010000230.1:0-5776 GCA_041737295.1 Bacteroidales bacterium
GTCGAACTTGTGATTACAGAAAATGGAGAAAGGATAATTGCCACCCATGAATTCGAGCTTGACAAATCAAGCGTGGATAAAGCCATATTCAGGGCAGACATTATCATTAAACAGCCGGGCACGTTCAATTATGGCATACGAATCTTTCCAAAAAATGAGAATCTGCCACACCGCCAGGATTTCAACCTGGTGAAGTGGATTTAGGCATGAATAGCTGGACTAGTCATTACGTTAACTAAAATTATGAATCGTGCCTGGAAAATAAAGGAGGGTTATCATGCGAATATACAAGAGCTTACTGAAGCGCTTTCTGTTAGTCCGGTGATCTCAACCCTTCTTTACCAAAGAGGAATTCGTACTTTCGACCAGGCCAAAGCATTTTTTCGCCCGGAATTAAGCGGTTTATACGACCCTTTCCTGATGACGGATATGGAGAAGGCCGTGGATAGGCTGCATCTGGCATTTAAAAATAAAGAGAAGATACTTGTATATGGCGATTACGATGTAGATGGCACTACATCGGTTGCCATGATGTATTCCTTCATCCGGAAATACCATACCGATGTGGATTACTATATTCCGGACCGCTACACGGAAGGATATGGCATATCCTTGCAGGGTGTGGATTATGCAATTCAGCATCGTGTATCACTGATCATTGCTCTCGACTGTGGAATTAAATCGGTGGAAAAGGTAGCCTATGCCAGTGAAAACCAGGTAGACTTCATTATCTGTGACCATCATACCCCGGGTGATGTGCTTCCTGCTGCAATTGCGGTATTGGATCCTGAAAGATCCGATGGAGGATATCCTTTCCGGTATCTTTCGGGATGCGGAGTCGGCTTCAAATTTTTGCAGGCCTATGCGTTGAAAAACAACATACCGTTTTCCGACATCGCCGAATACCTCGATTTGCTCGCTGTGAGTATAGCCTCCGATATTGTTCCGCTGGTGGATGAGAACCGGATACTTGCCTATTATGGCCTTAAAAAACTGAATGAGAATCCTTCTATGGGTCTGAAGGCTATAATTACCACTGCCGGATTGGACGGAAAGAATATTGCGGTAGATGATATCGTTTATAAGATCGGGCCCCGCATTAATGCAGCGGGCAGAATTGAATCGGGGAAACAGGCAGTTGAACTGCTCATCGCCGATACGCCGGAAAGCGCATTCACCTATTGTGAACGGATCAACCTCCACAACCAGACCCGGAGGAATATTGACAAAATCATGACAGAGGAAGCCCTCCAGGAAATCACTGCCCGGTCGGAAAAATACAAATTCTCCACTGTTTTGTATAATCCGGGCTGGCATAAAGGCGTTGTAGGCATTGTTGCATCACGTCTCATTGAAAGCTATTACCGTCCTACAATTATCCTGACTGAATCAAACGGGTTCGCCACCGGTTCTGCCCGTTCAATTCCCGGATTTAATTTATACAAGGCTATCACCGAATGCGTTGACCTGCTCGAAAGTTACGGTGGACATATGTATGCTGCAGGTCTTACATTGAAAATAGAGCATGTCCAGAAATTTACTGACCGCTTTGAAGAAATAGTCAGGAACTCGATTACCCCGGATATGATGATCCCCCAGGTTGAAATTGATACTGAATTGAATTTCAAAGATATAACCCCAAAACTTTTCCGGATAATCAAGCAGTTCGAACCCTTCGGACCTGAAAATGCAAATCCTGTTTTCTTTGCTGAAAATGTGTCTGACAACGGGTATGCGCGGCTGGTGGGTACCGAAGATGTACATCTCCAGTTGGGGTTGATCCAGGAGGATTCACCCTTTAACACTTACAGGGCTATCGCTTTTAACCAGGCCTCTTATCTCCCTAAGATCAGGAAGGGCGCGGCTTTTGACATTGCCTATACCCTGGTGGAGAACAGCTTCAGGGGCAATACTTCAATCCAGTTAAACATCAAGGATATAAAAATTGAAAATCGCTAAAATGCACTATTTTTGCGACGGTTAATCTTGCAAAAAAATGCTGACAGCAACAAAGTCCATTATTGAAAAGGCATGGGATGATCGTTCCATGTTGGATCAGGAAGAAACAAGGAATCACATCCGGCAGGTTATTGAATGGCTCGACAAAGGAAAAATAAGAGTAGCCGAACCTTCCGGCGATAAATGGATAGTCAGTGAATGGATCAAAAAAGCTGTTATTCTTTATTTCCCCATCCAGCTCATGAAGGCTGTTCCGGCTGATCCATTTGAATACCACGACAAGATCGATCTGAAAAAGGGATATCGCGAACTTGGTGTACGTATAGTACCCGGTGCCATTGCCCGGTATGGATCGTTTATCGCCTCAGGTGTGATCATGATGCCCTCTTTCATCAACATAGGCGCATATGTTGATTCTGGAACCATGGTTGATACATGGGCTACTGTAGGATCCTGTGCACAGGTAGGAAAAAATGTCCATCTCAGCGGAGGTGTTGGCATCGGTGGTGTGCTTGAACCGGTACAGGCTGCACCCGTTATCATAGAAGACAATTGTTTTATCGGTTCACGTTGTATTGTTGTGGAAGGTGTTCATGTTGAGCGGGAAGCCGTCCTTGGTGCCAATGTGGTACTCACGGGCTCGACGAAGATCATCGATGTTTCCGGCCCGGAACCCATTGAATATAAAGGAAGAATCCCCTCACGATCCGTGGTAATCCCGGGTACAATACCCAAAAAATTCCCTGCAGGGGAATACCAGGTCCCTGTAGCCCTGATCATCGGAAAGCGAAAGGAAACAACGGATCTCAAAACCTCCCTGAACAATGCATTACGTGAATATGATGTCTCAGTTTGATATGGTTAAATTATGCGAATAGGATTTGATGCCAAACGCGCCTTTTTCAATAAAAGCGGACTCGGGAGCTATAGCAGGAACCTGATTCAGGGACTGGCTAAAAAGTATCCTGACAATGAATATGTATTATATACACCCGACAGAAATCCTGATCTGTTTGAACCTACACAGGAATGTTTCAGTGTGAAAGTTCCACAACGGTTATACCACCGTATTTTCCGGTCATACTGGAAGAGCTTCTTTGTCTCAAAACAATTGCCTCGTGACAGGATTGAAATATTTCACGGACTGAGTCATGAGTTACCGTACAATTTCCCTGAAAAACAGGTCAAATCTGTTGTTACCATACATGATCTTATCTTTCTGCGACTGCCACATTTGTACAGAACCATTGACCGCACAATTTACGAACGGAAATTCAGATACTCCTGCGATGTTTCAAACCGCATCATTGCTGTAAGTCAGCAAACCGCAAACGATATAGTCGAATTTTTTAAGATAGAGCCGGGTAAGATTGATGTGGTATACCAGGGCTGTAATCCCATGTTCAATAATGAGGTATCGCTTATTGAAAAGGAAATTCTGCGCATGAAATATCTTCTGCCCAAGTCATTCATCCTTTACGTGGGCACCATTGAAGAACGCAAAAACCTGCTGACCCTGATCAAAGCACTCCATTACGGTAAAATTGATATGCCTCTTGTGGTGATCGGTAAAAACACACCTTATTTGAACAAGGTCATAGAATTTATCGAAAGACACAGCCTGATCAATATAATATTCTGCGATGTGGTGCAGAACCAGGATCTGCCGGGGATTTACCAGCTGGCCGATCTGTTTGTCTACCCTTCTATCTTTGAAGGATTTGGAATCCCCATCCTTGAAGCACTGTATTCCAAGGTGCCCGTTATCACATCCAAAGGAAGCAGCCTGGCTGAGGCCGGAGGTAAGTATACCCTCTATGTTGATCCGAACAATGTGGAAGAAATGGCGGCAGCCATTAAGAAAGTACTGTTTGACAGGGAACTCCAGGAAAGGATGAAAATGGAAGGGTATAAGCATGCCCGGAGATTTGATGAGGATAAGGTAGTTGCAAACATCATGGATGTGTATCTAAAAGTAATGAATAATGGATAAAGAGATCGCGGCAGCAGTAGAAACGCTTCAAAAAGGAGGGATTATCCTATATCCTACGGATACCATCTGGGGAATAGGATGCGATGCCACTAACAAAGATGCCGTGTCGAGGATATACGACATAAAGCAGAGAAAGGATGAAAAAAGCATGCTCATTTTGCTCGATGAGGCTGAAAAACTGTACGAATATGTAAACCAGGTGCCCGACATAGCCTTGAACCTTATTGAAGTAGCCGATAAGCCCCTTACTCTTATTTATCCCGGTGCACTGAATCTGGCTGAAAACCTTATCGCGGAAGATGGCTCCATTGGCATTCGTATTACAAAGGATGAATTTTGCAGGAAACTGATCAAAAGTTTCCGTAAACCTATCGTTTCCACTTCTGCCAATGTCAGTGGCATGCCCTGGCCTCCGAATTTTCAAAAAATTGACCGGGGTCTCCTCAAACTTGTGGATTATGTGGTGAACTTCCGGCAAAAAGATGAAACACGCGGAAAACCTTCCGGGATCATAAAAATTGGCCCGTCCGGCGAAGTGCGTGTTATCAGGGAATAGATCTTACTATGACGGATGTGCATAAAATATTGATCATCAGGTTGAGTTCAATCGGTGATATAATTCTCACAACTCCCTTGCTTCGATCGATCAGGAAGACCTATCCAAATGCTTCTATTACCTATATCACTAAAAAGCAATATGCCGGGCTGCTGGCTGACTCTCCTTATATCAGTGAATTAATTGCCTTTGATAAAACAGAAGGATTCGCGGGATTAAGAAAGATAAAGCACCGGCTCAGGGACCAACATTTCGATGCCTATCTCGACATACATAAAAACTGGAGATCACGTTTTTTGCGTTTCGGCCTGGGAGCGAAAATGATCACCACCTATCCGAAATATATCATCCGGCGTGCATTGCTTATACGGTTCAGGATTAATCTCTACAAGCATGTCAGGCCGGTCTACCTGCGCTATTTCGAAGCCGCCCGCAGATTGGGTGTGCACTATGACGGACAGGGGACCGAAATTCACTTTCCCAGGGCAGCCATGGAAAAGGTAACCGGAATATTATCATCCCTGGGATATAAGTTCAATACTCCACTGGTGGTAATCTGCCCCGGAGCCACCTATTTCAATAAGAAATGGCTGCCTGAAGGATTTGTATTCACGGCACAACAACTGATGCATGAAAAGTCAGCCTTTGTAATTGTCCATGGCGGTCGTGATGATAAGGAATTATGCGGGGATATTGTGAAACAGATCGGCCAAGGTTCCTACAGCCTGGCCGGAACATTAAGTCTGCCGGAATCCGCCGCATTGCTGAAGTTAAGCACACTCGTCATTGCCAATGACAGCGGATTGCTTCACCTGGCACAATCGCAGAAACGTCCGGTTATCGGTATTTATGGACCGACGACCCGGGAACTGGGTTTTTTTCCGATCGAACAAAACAGCACAGTGGTTGAAACATCCCTGCCCTGTCGTCCGTGTACGCCCAAGGGTTTGAATTACTGTCCCAAAGGCCATTTCCGGTGCATGAAGGATATCACCCCGGAGATGGTTGTTAAAGCTGCCTTGCCCTATTTAGTGACGAGTGACGAGGGACGAGTGACGAGAGACGAGTAAGGAGTAAGGAGTAGGGAGTAGGGAGTAGGGAGTAAGGAGTAGGGAGTTTTCAGAACAGCAGAACCGCCTTTAGATTTGAATCATATTTTTTATCTTAAATATATGATGTTGAAAAAGGGGGTTCTAGGGGGAGTTCATAACTTTGCTTTTTGTTAATAACCAAAACCGGAGGAAACTAAGGTGAACTAAAGAACCGCA
>JBGSSA010000252.1:0-20403 GCA_041737295.1 Bacteroidales bacterium
TTTCAGAACCATCACTTCGGATGGCAGGTACAAATGTCAGCCACGTATATTAACTGAACGAATCATCTGCATTAACAAATACTTAATAAATTGCTCATTGTGGGTTAGCGAATTGTTATGATCACTTTAATTTTAGGCTAAGGAATCTGCTAAGTGCAATGAAAGTAAGGTTGTTAAGCTGTTTTACCAGGTATGAGTCAATGCCTGATAATTACCTTCTTTACTATCGTCAAATTTCCGTCTTCGATTTTTACCAGGTAGATTCCACTGTTCAGATCCTGAACATCGAGTCTGTAGGTATTGTCTTCAGAGATCGCGGTTTTCGTGTAAATAAGCCTTCCGGTAATATCCAGGAGATTCAAGGAAGCTTCTGCGGGTACTTTGATGAAAAGAAAGGTATTGGCTGGATTGGGGTAGATTTTTATGTTTTCAGGGTTGGGATTATCAGGAATTGTAGTTACAAGGGTGCCTTTTACCATGAAATTTTCTGGTTCTCCGTTCAGGTAGGCGGTTACCGGAATTATACCCGATGGGTCAATTTCATCGGATATCAGGGCAAACCTGAGTGATAACAAGGATTTATCCGGATCATACGGCTGAAGGCTGTTCGAAGTCAGCCGGAGCGTTTTGTCTTTTTCATTGAAATATGCCTGCCATTGCAGGTTTTCACCAGGATCCACCACCGATTGGTACTTTATTTTATCCGTATTGACTCTTAAGGCAAAATCAAGGGAGTAGACCGGGTTATCTGTATGTATTGAAACCGGAATGTCAATTGTATTTTCATGGATCACTGCGGAAGAAAGGTCGAGTATTGCCCCGTCATTTGTTCCGGTTGTTGCACTTTTCAGCTTGTTTGTATTGGAAATGTGCTTATAATTTCCATCCACATCCCCCAGCAATATGGCTTTATATCCCTCGTTGCAGATTTTCTGGCAACTGCCAAAATCCTCAACCGGCAACGGCAGGCAATTCGGTATTACGGGAACCCTCCCCCTGGAATAACCCTTATGATCATCCCGCGGATAATTTTTTGAAATCCTGAAATTCTCACCATAACTCAGCATCCTGTTGGGGACGAATACCCAATCCCTGGATGGCAACCCATTGGAAGCGCCCATTGCATCATATTTCCATGCCTGCTGATAATCGCCTTTCAATGACATGGTCCGTTCATTAACCTGGGTAATATCCCCGGCACTGATAACACCATCCATGTTAACATCCATGGCAATCAACTGGTAAACATTCGGGATAAAGGAGGTATCCTCAACCAGTACCTTCCTGAGCATTTGTGCGTCAATGCCGTTGATGACCTGCATCACATCGGTTCCATCCGGGATATCCCTTTCTATCTGAATGTAATTGCCATTTCGTATATTGTATTCAAAATTACCCGAAGGATCGGGTTGCACAGCCATACGGGATTTCGTGTTTTCCACCGGGTCAAATCCAAAAACACGGGTAAACAGGGTTGAGTCCTTATTTAATCTTTCATTCCCAAGAGGATTGTTATCGCTCCAGAATCGCAGTGATCCCATAAAGCTGCTGTCACTGAGCGCAACAAAAGTACCAGGTTGCGCCGGCCGCGATTTTGTTGTGGTAGCATAACTCTCAATCAGTGAAGGAATTGTAAACAACGCCGTGTCCCCGAGCCTGAAATTACCGGTTTTGGCAAACTCAACAGCCAATACGTGTCCGGTACCCCTGAATCGGGCACCCGAAGGATCACCGGCATTCAGGTATACCGAAATGCTGATAGCCGTATCGTGGATTCCAATGTAATAGTCCGTCAATGATATGTCCTCAACCAGGTCCTGCTGAACCTGCACAATCCCTGTGGGCAAGACTTTATTCTTATCATACGTCATCACCATATCAAACCCGATACAGTCAATTAATGTATCAACCGGTGTCTTAACAACAGGCACATAAAAATAATCCGATACTATGCACGGAGAAGAAACTGACTGAATTTCATAGGGTTGAGCTAACGGTGAATTGACAGGATTCAGAGTGGATGCTGACAGTTCCGGTGTGGTTCCGGAAGCTCCAATTTCATTATAAGCAAGAACTTTATAGTAGTAGGTAGTTCCCGGTAAAAGGGAATTATCGGTATAGCCGGTAACATTGGATGTGAGCGTGGCAATTTCAGCAAAATCACCACCGGCAGAGTTGGCGCGATATAACCTGAAGCCATATTCTATGTTTGATTTGTCCTGCCAGTTCAGATTAATGGATGTTGGGCCCTGAGCTGATGCGGTTAGCGAAGAAGGGGCATTCGGAACCGTTGTATGGGGCACGGAGAATTGTCCTTGGTAATTGATGGTACGGTTAGTGGGACTCAGTGTATTGCCCCTGGGCACATCAATATAATCCCTGTAAGTATACAGCATTACATTATCAATTTTGAGCCATTCATCAATTGGGTTTCGCCAGTCATCTGTATCGCCTCCAAAAAATGAAACCATTCTTAGGCAGTCAATCCCGAGATCAAGGGTTTGTCTGAACAGTATGTGCGAGATTTGAGTCACCAGTTTGCCATCAAACCAGGCTTCAAGAATGCCGTCAAAATTCCCTCCCCCGGATGAATTAACCGAATTCAAAACCATCCGGTAAGTAATATTGTGCCATTCTCCGGCGGTACAATAGGGAATATCGCCACTGCCATATTCAACAACCACTGAGGATGGATAGAAATAGTCAGTCGGATAGGTATTGACACCCCAGCCAAATGAGGTGCCATATTTGTCAAGATTGGAATCAGGATAGTATATATAAAACACGAGCCTGCCGTTTTCCTTGAACATTATACCGCCGGCAAAGCCATCATACCCGTCCGGCTTAAAAAAATCACCTTCAGTTTCAACTGACCCCCCTCTGACGGATGGCAATTTTCCTCCTTGTTGAAATTCAAACCCAGGCATAAACATGACATCATAAGAAACATACATTTCGTCATATTTAGCTGAAAGATTTGTCCAGTAATTGGTTCCGCCTTCTGAAGGACCTAATGAATTGGCTGGATAATACATTTTCATGACCTTGGTGGGATTTGCATTATCCGTATAATCCTGTGTAATATCCAATGTGGATTGTCTATTATTCCAGGGTGGATTCAGCCAGTCACGGTTCCATTCTTGAAATACGTAATCACCTATCGAGTTACTTTCAAAATCATGCCTGAAGATAAGGTTCAGATCGTCAATGCTGCTAATTCTATCTGCGCTCTGTTCATTGTAATGAGGTATCGGCGAATATTGGCTGCCCTTTGATCCGTGCGATGTTAATCCATTTCCGGTTGCAGACGAATCGAATGATATAGCCGGCAATAAAAACAGGAGCAATACAGAGCACTTTCTTATTTGTCTTTTTATGGTTATCCCGATCATCATAAATATGAATCTGTTAATTGAACAGGCATTTATAGCTTGGCAATTTAGCGCCCTACTATTAAGTGAGTATTTTTTGTATGTTACTATTTCATTATTTTTAAAAAGGATTCATATGCAGCACCATAAAGTTGCTTTCTGATGGATACATTGTTGGAACCCTTATATGTTTTTCAGCTAGTTGAACGGTTTAACAATTAATTAATGTTTTGTTAACGTTCAATAGTTTGAACTGTACCTTCAATGGATGGGGATATTGCTGTAGCCATTGAAACTTCAGAGGATTGAAACGGTGAGTGGAAAACCCAGAGAATTCCCGGAAGGGAAACCAGGAAGGAAATAGCGTAAAATGACATGCTTAACAAAACTGCCTGTTCAGGAATTAATCCAAAGTATTGCGCCCCGGCAGCAAATATGAATTCACGTATTCCAATCCCCCCGATTGAGATCGGAAGATTCGCCGCAATGGATGAAATCCCGAAAATAAAAAGGTAGGTAATCAGATGGTCATGCTGATCAACCGCTGCCAAAACAAATAGCAGCAAAATAAACTGGAAGGCCTGAACACAAATCGAATAGATCATCAGGGTATGAAAGGATTTTTTATGAACCGGATAATATCTTTTCAAAAATAAATAGTAAAAGAGAGGGAAAAATAAGATGGTACCCCACGCAACATAATTTAGGATCCTGTTAAAAGCTATACAATAATAGAGTACAGTTACCAGCGCAATAAGCGCAATTATGCCTGAGATGCGGTCATTTAGCATTACACCGATGCCATCGCGCCAGGGAACCTGCCTTTTATTTTTCAGAAGGAGTACCTTGTAAGTATCCCCACCAATCCCTCCTGGGAGAAACTGATTATAAAACATACCTGCCCAGTATAATTTTAAATTCTCCGTTAAAGTCAGGCCTATTCCTGCATCTCTAAGCAATACTCCTGATTTGAAGACGGAAAAAAGTTTGGAAAGGGTATACAGCAGGATAGCGGGAACAATAAAAGAATAACGAACCTGCCCTAAAATTGAATAAAGTTGTTTAGCATCCAGCTTTTTTGCCACAATATAAAGTGCTGCCCCTGACAGACCGACTTTAAGCCAGAATACTAATATTCTTTGAATTTTCTTTTTGTCCAAAATTCATGTTTTTAATAGTATAGGGTTTCTTCTGTTGAGATTCATAATACGTGCGCATCAAATAATCCAATACAATACCTGACAGAATGATCTGAAACCCTATGATTACCAATAGCACGCCAAGGAACAAAATCGGCCGGCCCCAGATATCCTTTCCCAAAATCTTCTCTACAAGCAAATAGAAGAGAATGCCTGCCCCTGAAACAGAAGTAAGAAATCCCATTCTGCCAAAAAAATGCATGGGCTTCTGCGAATACTTCCGGTAAAATCTCAGTAAAATCAAATCACTGAGAACTTTGAGAATTCTGGACAGGCCATACTTTGACCTGCCCGACATCCTGGGAAAATGGTTGACAGGGATCTGGAATGGCCTGGCTCCTTCGTATATGGCCAAGACACTGATGAACCTGTGAAATTCACCATACAACGGCATTTCTTTAATGATCTGACTCTTAAACAACCGTATGCCACAGCCATTATCTGTTATTTCGGTATTCGTAACCTTGCGGATCAGCCAGTTAGCCATCAGGGAAGGGATTATCCGAAAAAACAATTTGTCATTCCGTTGATTTCTGATTCCTGTTACAAAATCAAATGCACCTGTCTCAAGGATAAAAAACATCCGGACAAGATCTCTTGGATCATTTTGAAGATCTCCGTCCATGGTGGCAATATAATCGCCTGTGGCATAATCAATTCCCGCCTTCAGGGCCGGACATTGACCATAATTTTTTTTAAGTTCAATGATCTTAACCCGGCAATCATTCATTTCTTTCAGGAACCATGCTGTATTATCAGTCGACCCATCGTCAACAAAGATTATTTCATAATTAAACGGTTGCATGGTCAACGCCAGGTGTATGCGCTCATTGAGAAGAGCTACATTCTTCTCCTCATTAAAGACCGTAATTACGATAGAAATTTTTTTCATTTTCCTGATCTTGAATTATTTATCCTTACCAAAAAAGTTTCCTGGGCTGTTCTGTCCCGCGAAGCCGGTGTAAAATAATTACTGTTCAGATTTGACATTTTCAGATAGGATAAGGTATCCACTACGATAAAGGAGACTGATTTATGTTTCATTGAGTCCAAACCTGCTTTGGTTGTATAGATCCAGTTCCCACTTGTGGAAAAAACTTCCCTGCTGTTTTGACCGGTTATTTGAAGAGAGCTGTTCTTTGCATAGAATGCTGTTTCATGACTGACATATTTATAATTGTACAATATGGCGTTATCGGGCGCTTTTTTATTGAATACGTCTGAGGCACGCGCGGCTGCATTAAACCGGCTGAGTTCAGGATTGAATACGGCATTGACACTGAAATTCAATGTGGTTATGGCGATAATTGAATATTGCAGAAACCTGGAAATGCTATTCCCCTTTAAAAAGAAGAGAATATATACATAGACAAAAATCAAAAGGATGAGTGACAGCCAGATAATCAATTTTTGAACCGGAAAAATTACGGAAGGAATTAAGATGGCAAGAACCATCAGAATCAAAGAAAGAACCACCTGGAATCGGATTGAAATACGGAATATCCTTTCATATTCAGGGTTTGTGGCAAACCATACGACCCATTTAGCTGTAATCACAGAAATCAAAGGAAGAACCGGTAACATATAATGCGGTCCTTTCATGCGGGCTACAGATAATATCAAAATAAAAATCAGTGTGCCACTCCAGCAAATAAATTCCTTATCGGGATTTAACCTGAATTTATTGATCTTGAGTAATTTAATTTCCTGATAAATGCCCAGATACGTAAAGAATGACCAGGGTAAAAAAAGGTATAGAAAGGTATGTAAGTAAAAGAAATAGTCCTTGCTTTTCCCTGCATATGAGCCGGTTATCCTTCCTACATTGTTAGTCCAGAAATAAAACTTTATTCCTTCCATTCCAAACTGGTCGTACAATCCCTTTAACACCGGAAACAAAATCAGGAAAATGATCATGAATCCGGGAATCCATTTATAATGAAACAGGGTTGCAAACTTCTTTTTAAAGAACAGGTGTCCGCCAATTGCAAATAACGGTATAAGTAAGCCTATAGGGCCTTTTGTAATCATGCCGAAAGCGGCAAAAACAAAACCGAATAAATAGTTGATCCATTTTCCGGTTTTTAAAAACTCAGCCAATTGCCATATGCTGAGAATCACCAGCGAGGTGAGCATGGAATCTGTATGAACATCACTGTTATATATAAACATTCCCAGTGAAAAAAACAGAATGACCGAAGCAATCAGTCCGGTTTGTAAGCCATAGTAAAGTTTTCCCAAACGATAGGTAGCATAGATTCCAAGCAGAAAAAAAAGTAATGTTGGTAATTTGTACGTGAAATTAGAAATGCCAAAAAGTTTAAATGACAGGGCTGCCAGCCAAAACATAAATGGAGGTTTCTGAAGATAAGGTTCCCCCATTATTTTTAGATGAAATAGATTTCCGGATTTAGCCATCTCCCTTGAAATGGCTGCGTATTTTGATGCATCGATGAATACATCAGTAAACATTCCAATGACATATACTGCTAATCCCAAAACAATCAGGATCAGGTAAATAGGTTTTATGTTGCCTTCTTTTGTTTTCAATAGGGTTCAATCCAGTAAGCAAAGTAAGCCCGGTTATCTTACGTGCATATTACCTCACAATTAATTTATTGTGAAGATTACATCAGTGCCAGGTTTGGCAGTAAAAGTTAAAATGTAACTTCTTTGCAATCAAAGTTTAATCAAAGATTAACAAAATCGTTGTTTTCATTATGGTTTGTCTTAACCTTCAAAAAATACTTTTGCAGGCGGAATCAAGAAATCAGCTTTATGAAAATACATTTTCTGAAAAAGTTCGTTTTTGTTTTTATCACGCTTATCCTGATTGCCAATCCGCTCAGACCCGATGAAAGCATTCAATCCGCAATACCATTCCATGAAAAGAAACCTGGTTTGAAAATTCTTACCTGGAATATATACATGCTGCCGCATTGCTCCTATTTCAATGACAATTCTAAAAGGGCCAGGTCTATTGCCACTACACTCGAGTCATCCGAATATGATATTATTTTGTTTGAGGAAGCCTTTGACCGGCGTCCAAGGAATATACTTAAAAACCGATTAAAGGCAAGTTATCCCTATATATACGGGCCTGCAAATTTTTCTTTTCTGTCGGTTCGCACAAACAGTGGATTGTGGATATTAAGCAAGATTCCACTCAGGCAGCTTGAAAAAATAGAGTTCAAAAGTCGTTACGGAATTGACGCCATGTCGCGAAAAGGTGCTGTGCTCTTTCAGGGTTCATGGAACGGGCAGGAATTTCAGCTGGCCTGCACTCATTTGCAGGCTGACAGCCCTGACATGGTAAGGCGAAGGCAATGTGAAGAAGTTGCAGTTCTCCTAAAAAAATATTCCACGGAATTCATCCCGCAGATAACATGTGGCGATTTCAATATAGAGTTTGATGATCACGAAAATTACAATTTGATGCTATCCATCCTCGACTCTGAGAATGGCAGCCTGAGTGGGGAATTACAATCATCTTATGACGAAATTGGCAATGAACTGGCGAGAAGAGCCAATGGGAAAAGTCGCCTGATTGATTACATTCTGGTGCGTAATGTTAACCTGTTTAAAAGCATCAACCGTAAAGTGAGGGTATTTTATGGTATTCGAAAAAATGAGGCATATTGTCTCTCAGATCATTATGGAATTGAAGCCATCATCGACTTTAAGTAACTTCTGCGAGGAGCATTCTCAGGAAGGATATTATGGTAACACCTACCGGATCGCCCATTATCTGGTAAATCCTTTGCGAAAGCTGATGCAAAATCCCGTCCGTTTGCTCGGAACCTTTATCAGGCCGGGTATGATTGTTATCGAGTATGGATGCGCCACAGGGTATTTCAGCATTCACCTTGCCAAAATGGTTGGGAATCAGGGTAAAGTGTTTTGTATTGACAGTCAGTATAAAGTGCTTGAAAAACTTATCCGAAATGCCAGGAATGCCCGGGTTGCGGAAATTATTGTTCCTATGCTGATTACCACTGATAATAATTCAAATAAAGTGGCAAATCAAACCGTAGATTTTGCCTTATTGTATTCAGCAGCCCACAAGGTAACCGATAAGCAGCAATTGTTCTCTTTTCTTTCCAGAAAAATGAAATTAAGTGCTCTCCTGCTATTTGCCGAACCAACTCGACTTGTTAAAGCCGAAAGCTTCAGGCAATCTGTTTTGTTATCTGAAAAGGAAGGATTTAGAAAAGTACGGGATCTTGAGTTTAGAAAAAGCCACGCTATTTTGCTTGAAAAATACAAATAGCATCCTCGGAATATCTACGGTTGATCCGCTTGAAACAGAAATGGACTTTGTATTGCAGGTAATCTTAATGGGAACTTAATGTTTTGTTAGGATTGTGTTCACACTGGAAAACTAAGTTTGGTGTTGAACTAAAACCTGTTCAAATGAATTTTCCTATTATAGGGCAGTCCTATCGGCAATACCCGCTATCCAAAAGGAAGACCATCTATTTTTCTGACAGCAGGTATATCGTCAAACTTGCAGAAACAATGGCAGAAATCGACGATGTGTTAAAACTCAGGTTTGAAGTCTTCAACCTTGAATTGAATGAAGGATTTGATTCATCATATTCAACGTTACGCGATGAAGATCAGTTTGACAGTCAATGTAATCATTTGGTGGTTATTGACAAAAAGTCCGGAAACATTGCAGGGACCTATAGATTGCAGACTTTTGAAATGGCCAGAAAAGGAGTAGGTTTTTTCTCGGAAACTGAATTTGAAATATCCATCCTCGGCAAATCGATACTAAAACGTTCGGTTGAACTCGGCCGGGCATGCATTTCCAGGGAACATAGAAATGGCCGGGTGCTTATGCTCCTTTGGAAAGGAATCTGGCAGTATCTCAATATCCATGAAAAAAGGTTCCTGTTCGGATGTTGTTCTATGGATAGTCAGCATCCATTGGATGGACTTCTGTTATTCAGGCATCTGGAAAAGGAACACCTTGTTCATCCCCATTTTCGAATCATGCCCAAACCGGGTTTTACATGTCTTTATGTTGAACCAAAACATATATCAGTATCTTACTCAAAGCCTCCCCAGATGATGGATATGTATTTCAGGTATAATGCTATTGTCTGCAGCTATCCGGCCATTGACCGTGAATTTAAAACCATTGATTTCCTTGTAATGCTGGATGTAAATGATCTTAATGAAGAAGCCGAAAAGCTGCTGCGATCATGAGGCGTTATCCTTTAAATCTTAATATTAGCTTATTGCATTCTTAATGTATACGAAATCTCCTTTTGGTTATTTTGTTAATTGAATTCCTGGCCTTTTGCAGGTTTAATAATACTTGAAAATAGATGCACGCCTGATGGAAAAAAAACGGGATCTTGAAATCCTTGTATTATCTGATATACACCTTGGGACCCGTGGATGTCGCGCAAAAGAATTGCATAAATACCTGAAATCAGTTAATCCGGAAATATTGATATTAAACGGTGACATTATTGATTTCTGGCAATTCAGTAAAAGATACTGGCCCAATTCGCACATGAAAGTGGTTAAACAAATAATTGGGATGGCATCCAGGGGCACACAGACCTATTATATAACCGGCAACCATGATGAAACCCTTAGAAAATTTGCAGGCGTTAAAATTGGTCCCCTTGAAATATTGAATAAGCTTGTACTTGAATTGGACGGCCAAAAAATCTGGTTCTTTCATGGCGATATTTTTGATGTTATTATGCAGTATTCAAAATGGCTGGCGAGGTTTGGGGCAATCGGTTACGACGGACTCATTATACTGAATAACCTGATTAACGCGGTCAGTCGCTTTTTTGGACGGGGAAAGGTATCCTTGTCGAAGACCATAAAAGACAACATCAAAACTTCTCTTAAATACATCAATAATTTTGAGGAAACTGCAGCCCGGCTTGCAATTAAAAAGGGATATGATGCGATTGTTTGCGGTCATATCCATAATCCTGAAATCCGCAATATTCAAATGGGAGATACAAAAATACTGTACCTGAATTCGGGAGACTGGATTGAAAATTTGTCTTCGTTGGAATATCACAGGAAGCAATGGAAAATTTATCAGTATGCCGATGAAAAAAATTCAGGTGATGCAGAGGTTGATGAAGACAGTACACAGCTTATGGAGGATTACACAAGCAAACAGCTGTTTAAGATTATGATGGAGGAATTCACTTCCCCGGAAATATTTTAAGTAAGAATAAGCTTTTTTCCTAAAGTCAACTTTCGAAATGAAATTGCAGTTATGAAAATACTTTATGCTATTCAGGGGACAGGAAATGGTCATTTAAGCAGGGCCAGGGATATAATTCCCTTATTAAGAAAGCGATGTGAGACAGATATTCTTGTGAGTGGCACCCAGGCTGATATTTCTCTTCCTTTTGAAATTAAATACAAGCTGAAGGGGTTTAGCTTTATTTTCGGGCAAACAGGCGGAGTTGATGTGTGGAATACCTATGTAAATATTAATGCAAAAAGATTGCGGAATGAAATCAGGTCATTGCCGGTGAAGGATTATGATTTTGTAATTAACGATTTTGAACCTGTATCTGCCTGGGCATGTCTGATTAATAAGGTACCCTGTGTATCCTTAAGTCACCAGGCTGCAGTACTGGATAAAAACTCACCTCTGCCCGAAAAAAAGGATCTTTTCGGTCGTTTTGTTTTGCACAATTATGCCCCTTCTTCCGTTCAATTTGGATTCCATTTTTGCCGGTATTCGAAGAGTATTTTTACTCCGGTTATCCGTAATGAAATACGGGCTATTTCACCCTCTGATCAAGGTTATTATACGGTTTACCTTCCCTCCTATTCGAATGAAGAACTAATTGAAAAGTTACAGAATTTCCCCAACGTTAAATGGCGGGTTTTTTCCAAGCATGCACATGGAGATACAGTATTGGGAAACATCGAAATTCACCGGATAACCAATGAAGGGTTCCTTTCGAGTCTGGCAAATTGTAAGGGAGTATTATGCGGGGCAGGTTTTGAGACTCCCGCTGAAGCACTTTTTCTGGGCAAAAAACTCATGGTAATACCCATGTATAATCAATACGAGCAACTGTGTAATGCCGCATCGCTGAAGGAGATTGGTGTTCCCGTGGTGAAGAAGTTCACTGCACGGTATTTTGGACAGATCCAGGATTGGCTTGACAGCGATTATAAAATCGAAATTCATTATCCCAATCATACTGAGAATACAATTAATCATATATTCGAATTGTATGTTAAGCAAATACTTCAGAAGAACAAGTGGGACACGGATTATGCCCTGACATTCCCTTCAAAGGGTAAAAAAGTAACCAAAAAAGCCAACTTTAAATTTTTCTCCAAAAAAGTTGATGTGTGAGTTACCCAATTACCCGATAGTCCGAGATGCACCGCAGAAATTTTATTGAAATTGGCTCTTTACTCCTGCCAGGTATTCTGGCTAAGAAAAACCTAAAATCAACATATTTGAAGTCATTATTAGATGATCCCAAGACGATTTCATCGCCAGGACTTTTCGGGCAGGATTTCAGATGGGGAGCGGCTATTTCTGCTTTCCAATCAGAAGGTGCATTCCTGGAGGATGGAAAAGGTCTTTCAATTTGGGATACGTTTACCGCTAAAAAGGGGAACGTACATGATGGTACAAACGCCCGGGAATCAGCTGGTTTTTATCACCATTACAGGGAAGATATCCGTATCGCCAAAAACATGCATTTTAATAGTTTCAGGCTTTCCCTGTCCTGGCCCAGAATTTTTCCTGAAGGCACAGGGCGTGTAAATCAGAAAGGCCTGGATTTCTATCATAAGGTGATAGATGAATGCCTGGTACAAAATATTGAACCATGGATCACTTTGTATCACTGGGACTTGCCGATGGCGTTAGAGGAAAAGGGTGGGTGGACAAACCATGAAATTGTGGCCTGGTTTACAGATTATGTCGATATATGTACCCGCGTTTTTGGAGATAAGGTAAAAAACTGGATCGTGATGAATGAGCCCATGAGTTTTACCGGCTTGGGTTATTTCCTCGGATATCATGCGCCAGGTCGGAAAGGATTGCGCAATTTTCTTCCGGCGGCTCACCACGCCGCTTTATGCCAGGCTGAAGGAGGACGTGTAGTGCAGGCGAATGTGCATGATGCCTATGTTGGAACAGCGCTCTCGTGTGCCCATATTAAGCCGGTAAATGATAAAGAAATTAATATTAAGGCAGCTTCAAGAATGGATGCCCTTTTTAACCGCTTCTACATCGAACCATTACTGGGTTTGGGATATCCGACCGACACCCTTGGGATACTTAATAAAATTGAAAAATATTTTAAACCCGGTGATATTGAGAAACTTAAATTTGATTTTGATTTCATCGGGCTTCAATATTATTACCGGTTGGTATCAAAATTCAGTTTAATTCCCCCGGCAATTTTTGCCAACGAAGTTCCGGCATCGGAGCGCAATGTAAAAACAAACTCGATGGGATTTGAAGTGTATCCAAAAGGGTTGTACAAAGTGCTAACAAAGTTCAATGAATATGAAGGGATCAGGGACATTATCATTACCGAAACGGGAGTATGTCACGATGACCGGATTGAAAACGGCCGGGTCAACGACCAAAACAGAATTGAATATTTCAGGGAATTGCTAGACTATACCCTCAGAGCACAGCAGGAAGGCATACCGGTAAAAGGTTTTTTCGTATGGTCCCTCACGGATAATTTCGAATGGAGAGAAGGAGTTAAGCCACGTTTTGGACTTGTCTACATCGATTATGCAAATCAGAGGAGAACAATAAAGGATTCGGGATTCTGGTTCAGGGACTATTTGCAGTCAGTTACATCCAATAACCTGAAGTGAGGATTGATCAACTTACTTTTTCAGTTTCTGATGCTTAAAAATACAACCCTTAAACTTCATTAAATGCAAAAAGCCGGCGTTAACCGGCTTTTTGTGGGAACTGCTGGGCTCGAACCAGCGACCCTCTGCTTGTAAGGCATAATTTTCATTTCTATATAATTACTATGTATTTTGTAAATCAATCTTTTATACTATTATATTATATGTTTATTTGTTGATATTTTCTATTTTTGTTTAAACCATGTTTAAACTTTCAATATTTAAATAACACATATATTTTCATTTATGCCATATACTGAATTCGAAATTAACTCAATTCCGATTAGTTTTTTCACTCTATTATTCAAATTCAACTGCTTTTCACCTGATTATATTCCTTTTAAAATCATTTTCTATTCAATTTTCAATTCTTTTTAATCAATATGTCAAACGTAAAAATTGTGCTTTTCAAAAGCAAGAAATTTAAGGACGGAACAAGCCCTGTTTTACTCCGATTAATAGTTAACAGAGAAATAAAATATTTTTCCCTGGACAAAAGCTTTAAGTGTTATCCGGAACAATGGGATGAATCCGGACAGCAATTTTATGATAAAGCTGTTGATGCAATAAAAGGAAATAATGGCATTAAGGTTAAATTATTTCGAAAGGCAAAAGATGCAAATGGTATTTTGCATACTTCTTTAGGACGGGCTGAAACAATAGTGAATAACAAAAAGGAAATATCAATAAAAGAGTTTGAGGTATTATTTAATAAGCAGGAAAAAAGTTTATATCTCTATAAATATATTGATGAACTTATCAAGCGATTTAAAGATTCAGGACGTATAGGAAATGCAATAGTTTATTCTACATGCAAAGGATCCCTTCAAAAATTTTTTGGTGAGACTGATTTTGAAATTTCAAGATTGACAGTTAAAGATCTGAACTTATATACTGAAGACTGTTATGATAAGCAAAAACTAAAATCCAGTTCAGTAAGCAATTATTTAAGGACGTTGAGAGCTATATGTAATAGAGCAATTAAGGAGGAAGGAATTGATTATTATCCTTTTGAGAAATTTAACTGGAAGCAGTTGAGAAAGAATAAGACTGAGAAAAGAGCCTTAAGTAAATTCGATATGCTAAGGATTATAGGCTATCAGGTAGATGAAAAAACCTCTTTATTTAATAGTCTTAAATATTTTACATTCAGTTATCTTACATGGGGATTGAATTTTTCAGATTTATCAAAACTGACAATGAAAAATTTAAAAGAAGAAAATGGTACAACATTTCTAAGCTACAATCGAAGTAAAGGAGGCCGTTTGTATGAAATTCCATTGAGTGAACAAGCTTTGGTCATTATCCGGTATTATAGACAAAAGTATCCAGCTTCAAAGTATATATTTCCTGTCCTGGATGAAGAGATTCATGATTCACCCGCAAAAATAAAAACAAGAATTCAAACTGTTTTAAAAATAATGAATAGTGATTTGAAGGTCATTGCTGGGAAACTTGAAATAAAAGGGAAGATTTCCTCCTATGTTGCCAGGCATTCATTTGCAACGATTTTAAAAAATCAGGGATTAGAAATTTCTATGATAGGAGAAATGCTGGGACATTCTGATCCGAGGACAACTCAAATCTATTTGAAAGATTTTGATTATTTGGACAAAGTGGAAGCAGGTAAAAAACTTACTGATGAATAAAATACCCTGATTAACTATTAGTTAGCCTTCAAAAAATAGAAAAAATGCTTTACAGAATAAAACATAATAAATAAAATGCAATACTTGCAATACTTGCAATCCAAATTTTTAATTAATTTATTTTCAGGTCAATATATTTTTTTTTTTGATTGCAGACGATTGCAGAATTGCAGAATTGCAAGTATTGCAAAAGGCATATAACAAACTGCAATCTTTAATTTATTGATATATAGATAAATGCGTACGTAAATTGCAAGAATTGCAAGAATTGCAGTTTTATATGTATGTTTTCGCACGGAAAAAAATTAGGGGTTTAGTAGCAACGGAATTTCCATCTTTTGGTAAGGAGATACATCCTTATGGATCCGGAGAGATTCACCAGGTGAATTGATCCCGACTGGTCCCGGGAGATCCTGACTGATATCCCTCCAGCCGGATCCGAAAAAATCAACCGTTTCCATTATGGCAACAGTGGAAATTTATATCCCCAAAATTGAATAAATCTCCTCTTTAGTCTTTAAATATTGGTCTTCAGACTGGCAATATTTTAATTTTAGGATAATAGGCCTTATTAAAAGCAAATGATGTTGACACCAACGATTAATCGGCTTATGTTGTCTATTATAACCGGCAATTACGGTAGTAGGAAGAATTCCCCTGGCTTGAAATTTATCAAATAGGGATTCACTAATATTTAAGGTTTTGGAAGCTTCTTTTTTATTAAGCACAGTTATCATTACTGGAGTAAAGGAAACTGCTTTCGGAGAAGTTCGTTCTGCAAAGGTTTTCCCTATTTTGTCCAATAACTCATCAAGAGTTACATCGGTAATTTGAACAATATTCTGCATTATTAATGATTCTTGTTACATTCAAATGGATAAGCTTAATCAGAATTTTTCATTTCACCATGAGCCCGGACAAACTTGTATATTTCAATAGCGTTCAATAATTCCTGATAAGTAGTTGCTAAGGCTTCAATTTTAACCGGAAGCGATTCCGGAGCATTTATTAAAGCTGATTGACAATCATCCTTTTTCTTTCCCAATAAAATAACATGATTTTCAACATTTTTAAAATAATCAATATTATTTTCTAAAGTTCTGGTTAATCTCATAAACCGATCCCTATCCAAATTATATGCAGCGTCCGGAATAACTTTACGCAGAATATCAAAAATACTCAGCTTCAAAAAATCGCACATTAATAGTATTCTTTCAAACGATACTTCAGTCATCCCTTGTTCAATCTTACCATAAGACGTCTGACTAATATTTAGATTTTCTGCCATTTGCTTTTGGCTCTTATTCTGTATTAGTCTTTCATTCTTGATGATCAACATTATTTCATGATATGCATTGCTCATGTGATCTCATTATATGTTAGGCAAATATACTATTAGAATCCTAATTTAACAAATTGTTAATTTCTTTTTGATTTATATAAAGGTAATTTGATTACTTTAGCGGCACAATAACTAATATTAAACACCATGAGTAATAAGATTGATCACTTCATTAAATCAAAGGAAACGGAGATACTCAAATATTCTCCCAATAATGAGTTTTACCAACGGATTGGTATTAATAAGAAAAGATGGGCGCAGATCCTGAGAGGTCAGAAGGATCCTACGCTTGCCGAATTAACTCGACTTACAAATTATTTTAATGTTCCAGCTTCTCAACTTGTCGATGGGATTTAAAAACTGAGATTATGGAAAAGGAAATAAGCGAAAAATTTAAGATCCTGGAGGAAGGGCAAATTGAGATAAAAAAACTTCTTTTATGCCAAAAAGTGGTTTTGAATTTTAATGAACTGGTTGAATACACTGGTCTTTCCAGAGGGTTTTTGTATAAGCTTTCCTGTGAAGGCAAGATTCCTGGAGCTAGTAAACCAACTGGCAAGCATCTTTTTTTTGATAGAAAATCAATTGATACCTGGTTAAGGTCGAACGGAAAATAGCTCATTAAATGACAGGACAAGAAAGTTTTATACAGAAGTTCAATTTAACTGATGATGACATCATCTCCAGGGCTTCCATAAATAGTGAAATAGAACAGAACATAGTTCGATTCCAGGAACGGGATGGAAATCTCATTATAACCTACGTAAATCTTTACCGGCAGGTTGAACCACTTGACAAAGATGATCCAACAAAAATTGATCCCTGGAACAATAAAACCCTGGAAAGAAAAAGACTTAGCCCTGATCAGGCCGAAATAAAAGGACGTAAATATGACAGTTCTCCAGGCAGTAAATCTAAATTCTTTTATTGCGAAGCCATAATCCGAAAATTTGAACAAGGGAAAAAGATCAAAATACTTTATTTGGTAGAAGGAGAAAAAAAGGCTCAAGCAGGTAACAAATATGGTATAGATTGTATTGGAATACCAGGTATACAAATGTATAAAGACCGTGATACAAAGAACCTGGATCAAGGAATAATTGATTTAATAATTAAATGCAAGGTTGAGTGCATTGTCATCTTACATGATGCTGATGCATTGGGTCCACAAAAAATAAAAAAACTCAATGAGGAAGGAAAAGATTTATCAGTCAGACTTAGGCAATTTGCAGCTCCAGTAAAAGGCATAAGAGAATTATTTAAGCAATTTGAGAATATTGATATCTATTATGCTTATGGATCACCTGACTTTGAGGAAACTGCCAAAGGAATCGATGATCTATATTATTTGAAGAGAGAAGATCCTTTACAGGTTACAAATGATATAAATAAACTTGCCCGGTCAAAATATTTTAAAATAGTCAACATAACTGATTTTAATAATAATAGAATCAACAAAATATTTTTTCTTGATAAAAAAGGTCCAGGGTTTTTCTATTCTTATTTTATTTCAGTACTAAAAGATAAAAATTTCATTTTCAATGGATCCAATTATATTGGATCAAACGGGGTTCCTGAAAGAGTTATTCCCAAGGATTCTGATGTAGATTCATTCGGGCAAAATGAAGATTTAAAAGATATCAATTATTTTATTCGAGACGGGAAATATTTTAAAACGGTCCATACCAACAAGATAGAATTTGATATGCAGATATCAAATTTTATTATGAAGATCGAATATCATTTCATTGATGGTAGTAATAACACGAAACGATTAATTAAGCTAAAAAGATATACTGGAGAAATCCACAATGTTGAAGTTTTAAGCAGTGAAACAGCCAGGAAGGATGCATTTGAAACCATATTGAAAAGTCACAATTGCACATTCTTAGGTAACAATTATGACCTGGCAATAATTTTTTCTGCATTAATGGATCATCAGAAAGAGGCCTATACAATTACGACAATGGGATTTCAACCCAATCATAATTTATATGCCCTTTCGAATGTAATTATTAGCGATGGATCTCTATTCTATTTCAATCAAATCGGAATTGCAAAAGTAAACGACAAATCATTTTATATCCCTGCCTGGGCAGAATCAAACAAAGATAATCCAGCATTCCAGGAGGATCGTAATTTTGAATTCAGACAAGGAAATATTGACTTTGCAACCTGGTCAAAATTAATTTATGAAGCGTATGATCTTAATGGTTCTGTGGCCATTCTTTTTCTGATAAATGCTCTTTTTCGTGACATAGTATTTGAAGCCCAGAACTTTTTTCCTTTCCTATTTTTATTTGGTCCGGCCGGTGTTGGGAAAAGTTCATTCACAGATCTTTTCTTAAAATTATTCGGTAAAAAAGAAACTGGTGAATCATTGAAAAATAGCACTCCAAAAGGAATAGCCAGAAAATGTTCTCAGAGAAAAAATGCAATTGTTTTTCTAAAAGAATATGATGCCGGGTTAGACAAGCCAGTGATTAAGTTCTTGAAAGATGCCTACGATGGCGCCGGATATACTAGAGCCCAAACATCGAATGACAAGCGAACAGATACAATTTTGGTAGAATCTGCTATGTTCATTGATGGAAACATACTGCCAACATCAGAATCAGCTGTATTTGACAGAATGATAATATTGAACTTTGAGAAAGAATCACACACCGAAAAAGAGACTGCAGCTTTCAATAAACTGGTAGATGAAGCTCAGTGGGGATTCGGACAGATTATAAAGGAAATATTGATATATCAGCCAAAATTCAAAAAAGAGTTTACAAATCAATTCAGGGAAATATATAACGATCTCAAATCTTCGAAAGGTGAAACCTATGAAGTAGATATTTCAAAACTCCCTGATAGGACAATTAAGCATGTAGCCTTATTATTAACTCCTTACTACATTCTTGATGAGCTTAAATTTCCGTTTCCCCTGAAGGAGTTACTTCAAAAAATATTAAATGATGCAGCTGAAAAAGCTGAAATGCTTTCAGAATTAAAGGATGTAAATATTTTCTGGGATGCAATAAACAATGAAATTAATTCACCATTTCCACGGATCGCTAAAAACAAACAATATATAAGGGATGACGGAGATAAAATACTATATCTCAAGGTAAAGGATTGTTTTCCTCTCTACATGGAGTATTGCAAAAAGAACAACATCCAGTATGTTGATCACAATTCACTCAATTCTTTATTAACTGCTGATAATTACGCTTATATCCCATCCAATCAGAAAGACAGGGGTAAGAAGATTTACAAATTACATTTTGGCAATTGTATCAAGTTACGCTTTGATATAATTAGTAGATCTGAAACTGTAAATGGCCTTATAACTAGTTATCAAACAATTGCAATCAAGGGTAAAGAAATTTACATTAAGGAATAATCACAAAAATTGAAAAAAATGGAATACATCGATCAGGTATATGCATTTCTGATAAACCTTAAGCCAGGAGAAAGGATATCTGTAAACAGTTCAAAGAATCCAGAACGTTTTATTGAGACCGTAAAAAGACTGCATGATAGTTGGGGCCTGGATGACTTTGAATTCAATCAGGATTATAAAACACTTCGGAGAATGAACGGATTTGAAAGATAAGACTACCAGTTACAAATATTAAAATGAAATCCCATGAAAAAGCATCTTTTAAGTATCAAAGAAAATCTGAAAGCGGAATTATTTACCCTTTCAGTTTTGATCAGATTTAGTGAAAATTTAGAAGAAGTGAGCGCATTAAAAATAAAGCTAGCTGATCTTTATCTGTTATCCCAGGAGGTCAAGGATGTTATTAATTATCTTGATCTGTATAATACTCCCCAAAATTCGGACCACTGGTTAAGTTGAAAAAGTAACTTAATTTTACAGTGGAACATGAAAGCAAACAGAAGAAAATTTTCAGGGGCATTTAAAGCCCAAGTAGCTATCGAGGCGCTCAAAGAGC
>JBGSSA010000015.1:0-5136 GCA_041737295.1 Bacteroidales bacterium
GCCGCTGCTTTCCAACATGTGTACCGCATCAACCTTAAACTGCCTGTCAAATCTCCTTCTTTCACTCATTGGTAACCTCGTTAAGCATAGTATCGTATTATACGCTTAACTTCGTGTCCCCTTTTTCGGGGCAGGGCCATATGGTGTCAGCGCAGACGTCCTGTTATCTGATTAATACGGATTCCGGGACCAGTAGAATCCGGCTGGCGCAGGCCTTTCCCCCGGACGTGACCGAGGTGTACGCGGCGGTGTACGAGGGGAACACCCTCGAGGAGAACCTGCTGTCATACGGAAAATTTCTGCCGGGAACCGCGGTAACCCTGGATGTGCCGGCCGGCCCGTCCCGTATATTCGTGATATGGGCAAAGGGGACCAGCGGGCTGGCAACGTATACCGGTTCCTACGGGCCGCTGAATCTGGAAAGCGGGGGGACCATGAAGGTGCAGGTACCGGTGAGTATTATTTCAGCAGCGACGTTTACAGTTACAAACGACGGGTTGGGGAATTACAGCTGGTCCACTGTGGGTGGCACCACCCAGTATGAACTGCAATTGTGGACGACACGACCAGGTCCTTATGAAACGGTGTATATCGGTCCTGAGACGTCGTATAGTAATCCTGTGGGTACATTCGGTAATCCGGCGAAAATAAGGGCCATTTCAACGATATTCGGGCTCTCCACCGCCTGGTTTTGATGCGTTAAGCGATGTAATACGCGGACGGGTGGTTATAATTACCGCTTAAATTACGATCAGGCGCCTCCCGGGAAATTTATTTGGAACCCATTTTTCGGTACCACTTTATGCGATTTGCGTTTCAGTGGTTTGATCCAAACACCGGTGATTTTGTGACATTCTATTGTTACGTTACCTGAAAACTCTGGATGCGATAGAGTCTTTCTGGGATTATCTATTACAAAAAATTTTTGTAAATCTATCTTAACTTTTCGAGGGTATAGTGATCGGCACACGCGCAATGAATATATTACGCGCCATTGTGGTAATCAACGTTATCGGAATGATGCTTTCGGGAACAGGCTGTTCAAACATGATATCTTCCATGGAGAGATTCGGGATTCCATTTCTCCCGTCATTCAGCGGGTTCTTCGATATTGCGGTCCAGGCGGTGTATACCGATGGCACATCTACCGACCGGCAGAGTCTGAATATTTCCGGCTTTGTTACCGTTGACCTGACTACAACCGGTTCAGTGGGTCCGGGGTCCAACTGCGATATCCTGTTGTTTGAAGACAAAAACGGAAATGGAATCTTCGACAGTGATCAGGACACGGTGCTGGGAGCAAGAAACGGGTGTCTCTTGCCCGCGGAAGGCCAGGTCGCATCCTTTGATATTCCGGTGAACGGCACCGTGGAATTCGCAGGAAACATAATCTATGCATTCGCCGACAGCTCGAATGTGATACCCGAACCCGATGAAACCAACAATATCGCGAGAAATGTGACTGCCGGAAGCAGCGGGCCATCCGTAAGTGGAATCAATCCTGTGGTGGAATGGGCATGGACAGGCGGAACAATAAATCCGTCATCCAATCAACTCATGAGTACGCCGCTGGTGGTCAACCTGAATGATGACAACGGTGATAGAGTGATAGATGATAAAGACGTTCCCGATATTCTATTTACCACTTTCCAGGGAAGCCAGTATATGCAGTCCGGAACACTGCGTGCCGTTAGCGGGGACGGAAGCGGGGAACTTTTTACCATTGCGGGCCAGAATATATCACCATCATGTTCTATGGCCGTCGGTGATATCGATAACGATGGTCTGCCCGAAATTATCGGCATTGCCGGTATCGTTGCCCCGGAATATGTATGCTGTCTCGAACATGACGGAACCTTTAAGTGGTTCAGCTCTCAGGGCGGATTCTCGCCGAGAACGATTCTGTCCATTGCTGATATAGATGGTGACGGTACCCCGGAAATACTGGCGGGGAATAGAGTTCTCAACAACGATGGAACGGTCAGATGGACCGGCGCGAGTCCCAATACTCTCGGTTTTTCACATGCCATAGACCTGGACATGGACGGGATTCCTGAAATTATTTCGGGATATACCGCGTACAGGAATACAGGGGCAGCATACTGGGAAATGCCTGGTTTGAACAGCGCGTTTTCGAGTATCGCCAATTTGGATGATGATGAGTATCCCGAAGTGATTATGACCTCGAGTAATGGAACAAACACGTGCGTGTACTGTCTGGAGTATAATGGAGTGGTGAAATGGGGTCCTGTCGTGTTCCCCAAAGGCCCGGAGGTCCCTCCAGTTGTATCATACAGGGGAGGGGGCTGCCCCCCGCTTGTAGCAAATGTGGACGGTCAGGGATATCCTGAAATCGTCATCGCGAACCAGGACAGGATTCGTGTACTCAATAATGACGGATCGATCCGATGGGAGCATGTGACGAAGGATTACAGCTCGGGATATGCAGGTTGTACGGCCATGGATCTCGATGGTGACGGCGTCGTCGAGATAGCATATGCAGATGAACAGTATTTTCGCATTTTCAACGGTTCCACGGGGGCCTTGCGGTATCAGATGGAAGTCGGCAACGGGACACTCTTCGAAACCCCGGTGATTGCCGATGTGGATAACGACGGGCAGGCGGAAATAGTCGTTTCAGCAAACGATTACGCCTATAATTACGGCCATCACGGTTTTATCGTGTACGGAGACGCGAATAGATCATGGAGAAACACAACCAAAATCTGGAACCAGAACGCCTATCACATCGATAACGTGGATCAGACCGGAATCATTCCGGCGCGTGAAGGCAACTTCTGGCTGACGCATAACAGTTACCGGCAGTCACCGATTTATCAGTGGCCATCAGGCTGCGAGCTGACTGCATCGTATCTTCGGCTTGATACGACATCGTATCCCTCATTCTGCACTGTCACGGTTCGGGTGGGGAATCGCGGTCCCGTTGATCTTTCGACGGGTATTTTAATCGCTTTTTATAACGGCGATCCCGCTGCAGGCGGCACATACCTGGGCAGGGTACCGTGCTATACAGAGCTCTCTCCAGGGGAATATGTGGATGTTGCTTTCAAATGGGAAAGCCCGCCGGCAGGGACAAGGAATATTTACGCGTCTGTAGATGATGACGGACAGGGACGTTCACGAATATACGAGAATGATGAATCCGATAATGTTCTGGGGTTTTCGTTTTCCATACCATAATAAATGTTCATCAACCGAACTTCGATTTTCCTATTATGCAATTAGTATAGAAACGATTCTTATATATTCTTTTTTGTTATTTTTTCCCACTGGTTTTAGTTTTCGACTTTTTAATAATTGATGACTTGGATTTGACTTTCGCGCCGGAATTAATCATTTCATGCAGCGCTTTCACCTTTTCGAAAATATCCTTTAACTCATCACCTTTCCGTAATTCGTGAACCTCGGGTTCTTTTCCATCCAACAATGATTGCAGATATCTGTTGATGACCAGGGAAGGTCCTGATATTGTATGTGTCAACCTGAGGTAATAAACCGCGAATACAATTGCCTGCAGAATGACAATGCCAATCATGATTACGACAAACCAGCGGAATTCAGATGTAAGAGACTTCAGAAGTGCGATGTTGCCTCCTACCGATTTCATGCTCTCCATATGGTCCTGGCGTACATTCCTTGTGGCGAGCGTTATCCGGTTCAGGCCGGACACCCTGGCGTATTCAACAAAGGCGGCAACAATATTATCTTCAGTTTTTATTGAATTGTTCAAGGATTCGATCGTTGAATCTATTTTTATTCCGTATTCATAGGTTTTATACATGAAGAGGATGAGTATGATCGTGAAAAAAAATGTGGATAACGCTGTTGCCGTTATAATTGTTTTAAGCTGAAATTTTTTATCAATCAGCCTGGATCTTCTTTTATTTGCCATAATATCGCATCCGTGATGTTTCAATTTTGCCAGATACAGAATGTACATTGGATAAAAGGGATTGACGTACTGGAAAAGTTTATGACTATAGAGCCAAATAAAGTCAACGAATTATTGGATTTGTGTTAAGTTTTCCGTCAATAATTCAATATAATACGGCTTGTTAGTTTATTTAATGTTCACTGATAATCAGGCCAATTGACAATTGATGATTTGGAAACCCATGAATTACAACTTTAAAAAATACTGTATTCCTTTTGCGATTATTCTCATATCAAATCCTCTTTTCTCACAGGTAAAAAATTCAATCAATCGTGATCATTTAACGCTCTTTAATGCGTTCTCCTATATTAAATGTCCCGAAATTTCGGGCGATGCCATCAATGATAAGCTTAAAAATGGCCTGAAAGGCATTGACAATTTAAAATTATATGCTGAGGCAAGATTAATACAAACGCTGAAACAGAAAGATGAAAATCCGGAGTGCCGCACTGTTGAGTGCGCCATCCAGCAAGGCCGGATGAATAAATGTGACCGCGCGATTATAGGTTCAATAACAAAAATCGAAAAACAGCATATACTTCCCATGGGAAATGAAGGAAAGGAAAAATACCTTCTTCGGGTAATGAATGAGGTTCGTTATACCATTTCATTAAAAATCATCGATGTGGCGAAAGGGAATGAAATCGCCGAGATAGAGGAAACATCCTCAGATGAAAATGCTGATCCGGCAATTCAAAAGGTCATGCAACGGGTACAGGAGTATTATACACCAAAAGAAATCATTGAAACCACCACAATAGTTGAAAAAGAGCATCCCAGGAATTACGAATATTCCGTACTGTTTGCCTCTTCGACATCTGTTACCGCAGGATCCTTTAATGATATTGTGAAGGCCGGGCAGGGATTCAACGCAGCCGTGGGCATAAAAAATATATTTATCGACAACCTTATGGTAAGAGCGGGAATCGGGTATTGGTATATGTTCGATAACAGTGCGTCAATCGACTCTTTCAACCTTACCGCTATTTCAATTCAGGGTGGATACATATTTTCATTGCCCTATAATATATCATTATCGCCGCTCTTTGCTATTGGTTTTGTATTTCATACAATCAAGGGAGTTGATACTGGGAAGCTGGAAACAGGAATCGGTTTCCGGAGTGTTAAAACGTATACGGACCCTTTTATTTCAATAAATTGTGAAATATCTTATCCGATTT
>JBGSSA010000041.1:0-5197 GCA_041737295.1 Bacteroidales bacterium
TTAAGCTCAATTCCCAATCCGGGAGAGTCTAAGGGAACATTTGCAAAACCTTTCGTGATCATAGGCTGCGTTCCTGTCATCTTCACCAGGTTTTCCCAATAGGCCACATCCACCGAATGGTGTTCCAGTGACAGAAAATTCTGAGTAGCTGCTGCACAATGAACATTGGCCATAAAGCAAACCGGTGACCCGGCCATATGCATAGCCATTGCCACACCGTATTCTTCTGCATAATCACCGATCCTCTTTGTTTCCAGCAGTCCACCGGAGGTTGCAAGATCGGGATGGATTATATCTACTGCATGGGCATCAATCAGTGGCTTGAATCCGCCTTTAAGCATATAAATATCTTCCCCGGTACAGGTAGGTGTTTCTAGCGCATCACTGACTGTTTTCCATTGTTCAGTATTGAACCAGGGAACCATATCTTCAACCCATGCCAGCCTGAACTTTTCCATGGCGCGTCCGAAGCGGATGGAATTATTGATATCGAAATGACCAAAATGGTCAGATGCCAGGGGAATTTCATAGCCTACGGCATTTCGCATGGATTCAACGTAATTTGTCAAATCTTCCAATCCCTTTTCCGTGATCTGAACCTGGGTAAAAGGATGCAATGCGCTTCCATAGCCCATATAATCTTTCAGGTTGTATTGTTCCATCCCACCCCAAAATTTATTATTCACAATATTTCCTTCGGTTGCTTTAACAAGATGAATTCCCAGGTCCATTTTCAACCATGTAAAGCCCTGCTCATCAACTCTCTTCCTTAATTTTTCCGCAAATCCCTCCGGATCATTCACCCCGGGTGTATCGGCATATAACCGGATTTTGTCGCGGTATCTGCCGCCAAGCAACTGCCAGCAAGGAACTCCATAGGCCTTCCCGCATAAATCCCAGAGTGCCATTTCCACTGCGCAAACGCCGCCTCCCTGGCGGCCATGGAATCCAAACTGCCTTATTACTTTGAATATCATTTCTACATTACAGGGATTAAGTCCCATGATGCGGCTTTTAAGCATGAGCGCGTACCGTTCATCCGCTCCGTCCCTGACTTCTCCAAGCCCATAAATACCCTGGTTGGTATCTATCCTGATCAGCGGTTTTCGACCATGGACAGCCAATACGGCCACCCGTAAATCAGTAATTTTAAGGTCGGATGGAGCGGATGCACGCTGAACCTTTGAAGTGGTTTCTGCAATAGTGTCTTCAATGGACATAGCCATAAAACCACCCAGTGAAATACCGCCCAGGGCAGCTTTTTTAAGGAAGCTGCGACGACTGTTTTCAGCAATCTGCCGTGTAGTACTTTTCATATTGGTTTATTTAGTAATTACGATCTTTAAGATAGTTATCCAGTTCGGTTCTTGACATGGGAAGCTTTCCAGGGTAGTTGGTCAACCAGTCCAGGAAGTCTTTCTTAATTTCTTCTGACCACTGGCTGTCAATCTGCCCGGCCAGGTATTTTTTTTCCCGAAGGCGCTGATGCCCGAATTCATCGCGAAGGGCGGTAACTTCGGATGTCAGTACCAGGTCTTCAACAAGATATGCCGGTATGAAAATCACGCCATATTTTTTGGCCAGTACAACATCTCCCGGTAAAACAGTGGCCCGCCCTACCCGTATGGGTGCATTGATCGAAGTCAGCATCATCTGCTGGATATAGGAAGGGTCCGACCCCTTGATCCAGCCATTGAAGCCATCAATCTGGCTTAGTCCTTCCACATCTCTCACAGAACCATTAAATATGACTCCTCTTTTCGACTTGGCATAAATTGAATTGCCGAGATTATCCCCGATGAGTGTGCCATCGGCAATTTTCCCATATCCATCGGCGACATAAACATCTCCGTCTACAAGCATATCAATCGGCCAAGAATTTGTCCCACCTTGTTGTGCCCGGTTTTCAACCTTACCCTGGTCCTTTACCTGTTTTTCAAGATCCGGTCGTAAAGGCATATATTGCGCGGTAACAACACGCCCTGTCATACTGCTGTCCGGAAGGATGATCGTCCAATCCCCTTCAAACTGGTTTTGAAATCCTTTGTTTCGCAAAACTCCCCAGGCCTCCTCTATTGAAATGTTTTTCAACCTTTCCAGGAAGGCATCCGAAACACGTGGACGCCCGTCATCAAATCGCTCTCCCTTCCACTCAGCAGTCAATGCCTTAATATACTCAGGTGAAGACCCAATATGCTGACCATTGGCGAATATTCCGGTCAACATGAAGAACGATACCGCTAAAGCTGTTTTTTTCATTTTATAAAATTAAATTAGTGAACATTGATAGTTGAATATAAACATAAATTTAATAAAAGTTCCATTACAACCTGCTAATTCTGCCCTTCCCTGGTTTTGCCTCATTTACCTACGCACAATTTTGCATTTTACTATTTTATATATCAGAAAATATACATATTTTGTACTTACTAAAAAATATTTCACTTAACAAACTTATAGTATGAATGCAATTAACCGCCGGAATTTCATAAGAACATCTGTTTTGGGAGGAATTGCCGTTTCTTTTATTGGTTCCTCAAACGCCTTTGCTTCCTTAAAAAATGTTGCATCCGGTCAGCTGCCGGATCCGTTTTCTTCAAGTGTTGCCATTACAACTGGTGAGAACAGGGCTGATATGGCATTCCGTGCTTTGCAATCCTATTCCGCGCAGATCAAGCAAGCTATAGGCAATCATCGTGTGATCCTCAAGCCAAATAATGTTTCAACCAGCATTCCTCTAAGTTCTACCCATGTGGATACCCTTGAAGGCATTCTTGAATTCCTGAAATCCATTAGAAAACTTGAAAATGTAATAATTGCCGAATCACCTGCTGACGGACCTGCCCTTGACGGATACAGTAATTACGGGTATATGCGGCTCGCCGATAAATATGCTGTAAAGTTTGTTGACCTTGACGAGGAAGGATTTGAAGTACTTTATGTCTTCGATGAAAAGGATTTCAGACCTCACCCTGTCAGGTTTTCACGCGTACTTCTGAATCCTGACTCCTATATCGTTTCGGTAGCCAGAATGAAAACCCATGACCGTGTACTGGCCACTCTTTCCCTGAAAAATATTGTATTTGGCGCTCCACTAAAAGATGCCGGATTCGGCTGGGGAAAAAATCACAAGGAAGGAACAAAAAGCGATAAACCAATTCCTCATGGGGGCGGATTCCGGGGCATCAATTACAACCTGTATAACCTTGCTCCCCGGTTACATCCACACCTTGCAGTCATTGACGGATTTGAAGGCATGGAAGGGAATGGCCCTACCCGGGGGACCCCTGTTGATCACAGGGTATGTGTCGCAAGCACAGACTGGCTGGCAGCTGACCGCGTGGCTATCGAACTTATGGGCATTGATTTTGCCAAGGTCGGATACCTGAACTACTGCTCCCAGACCGGCCTGGGTATGGCTGATTTAAGCAGGATTGAAATTGTCGGAGAAAGTATCAGCAGCCATATAAAGCCATACAGACTCAGCGACAATATTGAGAAACAGCTGATCTGGACCAAACCGGCTGAGTACCAGCTCTAAACTTTCATCTCGCTCCCGATATATGCGGGATCTCAGATTGCCAGTACCATCCCGTTTTTCAATGCTTCGTTGTACTTAGCCTTGTTGAACACGTAAAGAAACGGTGAACGGTGCGGGCCAATATATCTTCGCTCATCAAGCTTGTCGATTATACCTGTAGCCAGCAATTTCTTGGAAAAATTCCTGTCGTCAAGTCTCTTTCCCAGTATGGTCTCATACAATGAGGTTATTTCAGGAAGCGTAAATTTCGCCGGTAACAGTTCATAACCAACAGGATAATGATAGATATGAAGCCGTAAGGCTTTCAGCGCCTCCCCAATAATGAGTTCATGATCGAACAATAACGCGGGAAGATTAAAAATATCCCACCACTCGCAATCTTCGGTATAATATTCTCCGGTTGGATTCACAAGATCAAATTCGGTAAGAGTATAATATCCGACGGATACAAAATAATCAAGTAACCAACTTCCCTTGTCAATTTCAACACTGGCAAGCTCACCCAATATTTTGGCGGACAGAGAGGTATCACTCGTTCGTGAAGGATTGCCGAATGCCTTGAATTGTTTAAGGTAAAGATTCTCCAGACCCGTTCTCTCCCTGGCAATTCTGGATGCCGCCTCATCAATTGACTCCGTTTTTTTAATATATCCCCCGCATACAGTCCATTTATTCAATCCTTTGGGACGCTGCAGCAATACCTTCAATTCCTTTTTATGGTAACCAAAAATAACATTATCAATAGATACATTTTTGAGAAAATACCTATCCCCATTAACAATATCATCACGGAATTTTTCCCAATCCTTCATTTTGTTCTTTAGTATAAACAATAATACCCTGCCGGGGTGGTACCATACCACCCCGACAGGGTATCCGCTATTTTACAAAATCTGATTTCATCAGGTAATCTGCACTTTGCTTAATGCCTTCAAGTGAGGTTTTAAGCTGTTCCGCCACAGTTTTCGGATCCTGGGGACCCCTTCCCGGAGGAGGTGCACCGGGTTTTGCGTTTTTCGACATTTCGGCAAAAACTTCCTGCATCGTGCCACCTCTTGCCTGCACTTCTTTCATCTTTTCCATCATAGCCATAGACTGTTCTCTCTGCTCAGGTGTCATTTTGCCTTCCATTTCCACGAACCAGTCCTCATTGCCATTTTTATAGAATTGTTTGAAGATAGCCTTATAATCAATTTTTCCGCTTTCTCCAACCACATACTCGTCTTTGATGTGCAGCAGTTTGAACCGGTTTGGGTATTTCTTCAGATAGGCAACGGGGTCCTGGCCGCCAACCGTAATCCAATAGACATCCATTTGAAAGAATACGTTTTCCGGATCCGTGTTGGCCAGGAGGAAATCCTCATAAAGCTGCTCTGTACCGGCAACTTTGGTAAATTCAGCACTATGGTTATGGTAACCGAATTTTATACCCCTTTTGTTGGCTTCAGCACCTATTTTATTCATAAGATCGCATTCTGCTTTGAGTCCTTCAATGGTACCGGCCCACATATTCATCGGAAAAACAACGTACTTGCATCCCATGGTTTTATGATCGTCAAATACCTTTCCCCATGCTGCCAGGGTTCCTTCTGCATCTTTTACGTCAAATTTTGACCGGGCATGGCTTGAAATAATTTCAAGGCCGTGCTTTTTTGC
>JBGSSA010000082.1:0-12713 GCA_041737295.1 Bacteroidales bacterium
TTCGATTCTTTGCATCATCACAGTCTTAATTTTAAATGGCATTGGATTATGGTTTGGGTATAATCCAATTTATTCATTTTTATTTTAAAACTGTATACTATGTCTCTGACCCCTTGTATACTATGTCTATGGTCCATACACCCCGCCAGCGGGGGATACCAGCCCTGTAAGGAGTTTTGCAGTCTTGCAGTCGTGCAGTCAATATCTCTACTTAAGAAGACTCCTAGCAGCCTAGTAGCCTAGTAGCCCAGTAGCCTAATAGCCTATACCTCATCCAGGGGTTTCCGCTTGTTCTCCTTCAATTGCCTGAAATAACTGGGTGTCAGTCCGGTCACTTTCCTGAACTGACCCGACAAATGGGCTACACTGCTGTATCCGAGTGAATCGGCTATTTCGCTTAAGGTAAGTTCATTATATACCAGTAATTCTTTTACCCGTTCAATTTTCTGGTTGATGATATATTTTTCAATTGTAGTTCCTTCCACTTCCGAAAAGAGATGGCTCAGGTAATTATATTCCTTATTCAGCTTTGATGCAAGGTATTCAGAATAGTTCTGGTGCATCTGTCCGTCTCCATGATGAATAAGCTGAATGACGATGAGTTTGATCTTTTCAATAAGTTTGCTTTTGCTGTCATCTATCAGTTCAAATCCCAGTTCATTAAGGCGGTTTTTGAATACGGACAATTGATCCCCTGAAAGGTCCTCCCTGAGCTCAACTTCACCCAGCTGTACATGAACAGGTTCATGACCAAGCTTTTCAAGTTCGTTCTCAACGGCCATAATACACCGGTTACAAACCATATTCCGAATATACAGATTCATACCTGGTAATTTAACTGCCACCGGCAAGCAGCCGGTGGCCATTGAACATAAACTGTTTAATCCCGGTTATTTCTTTAATACCAGGGTCTTGCCGGTTATTTCAATTTCAGCGCTTACCTGCTGTCCCTTGGGAACATTTTCTCCGGGCTGCTGTCCACCGGCATAAATGACGTATTTTCCCGGTTCAATGACCCGGTTATATGAATTGTCGATTGAAGTAAAACGGTCGGACTTCAGCAATACTTCCACCTTTTTTGTTTCGCCCGCTTTCAGAAATACCCTTTTGAATCCTGACAGGGCCAAAATTGGCCTGGGACCGGCGGAAGCATTGTTTGCCAGGTATACCTGGACAACCTCTTCGCCGCCGGTTTTACCTGAATTAGTTACTTCCACAGATACGCTCACTTCTTCTCCGGCTGGTACTGTTGCCGGAACACGGAGATTTGCATAGGTAAAAACTGTATAACTGAGGCCATACCCAAAGCCCCAAAGTGGCTTACCCGTAAAGTACCTGTATGTACGGCCTTCCATCCTGTAATCAAGGAAGTCGGGCAGATCCTTCTCCGATTTGTAGAATGTCACCGGAAGGCGTCCAGAGGGATTAAATTCACCGAACAGCAGGCGTGTAAGTGCCGTACCTGTAGTTTCACCCGGGTAAAATGCCTGGACAACAGCCGGCAGATTTTCGGCCTCCCAATTCAGGGCAATGGCGCTGCCACTGAAATTGACATATACCACCGGCTTACCGGTTTTATGCAATTCCTTCAGCAGGTCTTCCTGCACTTTCGGCAGGTTTAGATTTGTACGGTCTCCATGTGAGAAACCTTCGATAACCAGCGGCATTTCCTCTCCCTCCAGGTCGGCTGATATCCCGCCGCAGAAAATAACAACATCAGCTTTCATAGCTGCGTCCAGGGCTTCCTTCTGATAATCTTTTGAAATCTCAACCCATTTTAGCCGGGCTGATTGTTCTATCATATTCGTGCTCCAGTTGGGGATAGTGGCAAATTCAGCGACGATGTCGTACGTCTTGCCTTTTTCAAGCATCATGCCTGTATTGGGGACAGGCTGACCGTTTATCTTAAGATCAACATTCCCGCCGAACATATACTTTCCTGAGGCCGTTGGTTTTAACACCCCGGTCCATCTTACCGAGAACTCGGCTTCTACCTGTTTGGTTACCGGGGAACGAAGCCAGTAAAAATTGATCATGCTGTCGACCTTCACAATTTTGGGAGTTCCTTTGAATTCGTAATTGTCGAAGTATTCAGCATGCAATCCCTTCAACAGTTTTCCTTTTTCAGAATGAAAGAAGTTATTATACCCTATAACATCCATATTGGTATATACGCCGGGAACAATGGGACAGCCGGCAGAATACAGCACATTGGATGCCCCCAGTTTTGCGCGCAGGGCGGCGAGAGGGGTTATCGGCCGGATCGGGGTACCGTTATAGTTACCGATAAGAATTGCATAATTGTCTGCATTGGGTCCGATCAGCGCTATCTTTTTCACATTGCGTAGCGGCAATATGCCGGTATTCTTTAACAGGACCAGCGATTTTTCAGCAGTTTCCCCTGACAGGGCCAGGTGGTTTTTTGAACCTACCACGGAGAAGGGGATTTTCGTGTAAGGGACCATATCTTCAGGATCAAACATGCCCAGTTTGAATCGTGCCTGGAACAGTCTTTCAAGGGAAGTATTCAGGTCTTTTTCATTGAGCACACCTGCATGAATGGCGGAATCGAGATTATTCACCAGGAAATTACGGCTCATTTCGCAATTGAGATCGGTTCCGGAAGCAACCGCCCAACCCCAGGCCCGGGTTGAATTTTCAACCATTTCATGGGTGCCCTTTGTATAGAAATCAGATATAGCACCGCAATCGGAAACGATATACCCGCCAAAGCCAAATTCTTCGCGGAGTATTGTGCCCAGCAGCAGGTCTGAACCGCAGCAAGGCTTATCGCGAAAACGGTTATAGGCGCACATTACGGACTGCACATTGGCTTCCTCAATGGCGACTTTAAAAGCCGGCAAATAGGTTTCATACAGGTCACGGTCATTCACATAAATATTATCGGTATGCCTTGAAAACTCGGGACCGCTGTGCACTGCATAATGTTTGGCCGTAGCCACTGTTTTCAGGTATTTTGGGTCGTTTCCCTGCAAGCCTTTTATGAAATTAACAGCGATTCTTCCGGTTAGAAACGGGTCTTCTCCATATGTCTCCTGGCCCCGTCCCCAGCGGGGATCGCGGAAGATATTAATATTGGGCGTCCAGAAGGTAAGCCCGGTATAAATACTTCTTACATTATTACTGAGAAAATATTGATTCTTGGCCCTGGCCTCATCCGATATGGCCGTGGCTACCCTGAAAATCAGATCTTCGTCAAATGTGGCGGCCAGGCCGATGGCCTGGGGGAAGACAGTTGCTTTTCCTGCCCTTGCAACACCATGAAGGCATTCATTCCAGTAATCATACGCGGGTACGCCCAACCGGGGTATAGCCTCAGCGTGACTGAAAAACTGCGTAACCTTTTCTTCCAGGGTCATTCGTGAAACCAGGTCATGTACCCGTTCATCCACGGGTAATTGCGGATTCTGAAAGGGGTACTTGTATGTGGTTTGTCCGACTGTGTTAAGACATAAGAAGATAATGAAAAGTCCAGTCACTTTCATTTTTCTCAGTAAACTTCCGGTTGTCATAATAGGATGATTTTGATTTGTATCAAATCTATGAATTTTTATAAGAAATGAAAATTATTTTTATCTACCTTAGTGACGGTGAGTTCTTTTACTGAAGAAGATTTAATCTCTATTTCAGGGTTGTTTATGGTCCAACTGTGGAAGAAAATTTCGGATATTGGAACCCGGAATATTCCTGAAAGCGAAAAGCGATCGGTTATATTTCTGAACCGGATTAATTTTTTTATTATCAATATTTCCCTTTGGGGTTTCATTGCAACTATCGTAGTTTTTGCTGTCAGGCAGGGGCAGATTGAGATGCCGGGCATTGGTGCGGTCCGGTTATTGCTGATGCTGGTTGCCGGGTTGATCTCTATGATGTTAACCGCGTTACACCGTCATTTTTTAGCGAAAATTGTGACGGTTGTTTTTCCGCCTTTTCTGCTGATTGTCTTGCCAACCCTGTTGCGGGATGTAAGCATGGAATATTATTTTTATTATCCTACGGCCGGAATTGCTGCTGCCATGATCCCGCTGTTGCTTTTTCCAAAAAAGAATGAAAGATGGATCCTGATCTTCCTGTTATTCTATTGTTTCGTTTTAACTGTGACTTCTGACAATCTTTTGTCCTACTTTTCCGAACTCGGAAAGACCCCCGAGTTTTTCAAGGGCCGGTACATATTTTATAAATTAGCCCAGGTTCTGCTATTCCTGTTTATTGTATCCACCGTTTACACACTTAAGGATATCAATATACGATATGAAAGGATATTAAGTAAAAATAACAGCGTATTGTCCTCACAGAAAGAGGAAATGGAAATCTATAAAAACCGGTTGGAGGAATTGGTGGAATCAAGAACATCCGAATTAAGGGACAGTGAAAGCAGGTTCAGGAGCATATTTGAAAACGCCAATGATGCCATTTTCATTATGAAGGATAATGTGTTCGTAGATTGCAATCTGAAAACGCTTGAGATCTTCGGAGGCAAAAAGGAAGAAATTGTCGGAAAGGGCCCCGAGGAGCTATCGCCCCTTTACCAGGGAGAGGGTATTACATCAAAGGACTATGCTTGGGAAAAAATATCCGCTGTCTTAAACAATAAGCCGCAGCGATTTGAATGGAAACATAAGAAAATGGACGGAACCGTGTTTTACGCGGAGGTATCGCTGAATACTATTGAATTCAACGATCAGAACTTTCTTCTGGCCATAGTACGTGATGTAACACAGCGAAAGAATACAGAATACGAACTCTGGCAGGCTGAACATAAGATCATGGAAGCGATCATCAATACGGAGGAATCAGAAAGGAGCAGGATTGCACAGGACCTGCACGATGGACTTGGCCCCGTTTTGTCTACCATCAAGCTTTATTTCCAGGTATATAAGGATACAGATGACCAGGCAAAGAGAAATATGCTTTCAGAAAAGCTTTCATCCACAATCCAGGAAGCGATTAAGGGTGTTTCTGAGATATCCCACAATATCAGTCCGCATGTTCTTAAAAATTACGGATTTTATGCAGCATTGAAGCAGTTCATCCATAGGATTGCCCTAACCAATGTGGTCAGGATTCAACTCAACTGCAAAGAGGAAACCGAATTAAACCCAAATTCCGGAATTATTCTGTACAGGGCTATTGCCGAGTTGATCAACAATTCAATTAAACATGCTTCATGCCAGGCTATTATGATCGAAATTAATCAAACAGGAGGTTTCATAAATGTAGATTACACTGATGATGGCAGGGGATTCGATTTAGAAGCCGTTACTTCCTCATCTGCCATGGGCTCGGGGTTGAGCAATATAGTAAATCGCGTGAATGCCCTTAAAGGGAAAATTGATATAGAAAGCGAAGTGGATCATGGCATGAAGGCCCGTTTAAAAATTCCTGTTTAAATACACTTGTATGGCGGAACATGTTTATGTTGCAATTGTAGATGACCATGAGCTATTCAGGGACGGTCTGAAACTCGTTCTTTCACAGATTAATCCGGATTTCATAATTACGGAGGCATCCAATGGGCAGGATTTTTTTAATAGCATTGATACGCAAGTTCCCGATATTGTTTTAATGGATATCAATATGCCGGTCATGAACGGGCGTGATACTGTCGTAAAGGCACTCGAAAAATACCCGGATCTTAAGATTATTGCCGTAACCATGTATGGTGAAGAGATTTACTATCTTCAGATGATAGAAGCCGGAGTGAAGGGGATTATCCTCAAAAAGTCAGGGAAATATGAACTCGAGCAAGCCATCCAGGAGGTTCTGGGAGGGGGAAATTTTTTCTCCCAGGAAATTCTTAAGAAAATGGCCATCCGCCTTAACCGCAAAATTTCAAATAAATACAATGAGTTGACGGAGAGGGAATTTGAAATTCTGGTACAGGTATGCAACGGAATGACAAATACTGAAATAGCCAACAAATTGTATATCAGTCCAAAAACAGTGGAAGTACATAAATCAAACATCTTCAGAAAGACGGATGTTAAAAATTCCGCCCAGCTTGTTATTTATGCCATTAAACATGGTTTGATCGAAATATAGGGGTTTACCCCAATGTGTTTTAAGTGTTTCTCCCATAAAGTTTGTATGAATGCCTTGTTCACACGGTGTATTGGTAAATTAATTTTGCACCTGTGAAAATATAAATGGAGGATATGTGTCAGATTGAAACAGAGGTGAATCACGAAGTCCGTACGGCATTAAATGCAATTATGGGATTTGCCCAGATCCTGAATCTGGAGGAAAATACTAAAGAAGAAATACATACTTATGCCGGCATCATTTGCCAGCAATCCGAAAACCTGTTGGGAATCTTTAACGATATTCTTAACAAGTCGGTGTCAAGAAAAGAGGGAAAAGGTATACAGGAATTAAGTTCAGAAAATTGCGGATGAGCAAGGAAGGGAAAATACAGGTCATAATCGTCGATGATAATCCCATATTCCTTGAAGGGATAACCTCTTATCTGTCAAAATTTGAACAATTCGATATAGTGGCTGTATTCACTTCCGGACCCATGTTGATTGAAGCAATCAGCGAATACGATCCGGACCTGATCCTCATGGATATTGAAATGCCCTGGTTAAATGGAATGGAAACGGCAAAACGGCTGAGTGTGTATGGAATGAAACTAAAATTGATTGCCATCACAATGTACTATGACGGAATTTACATCAGGAAACTAAAAGAGGCAGGTTTCATGGGTTTTGTCAACAAAAACAATGTATCTGAAAACCTGATACAGGTTATGGAAACTGTTTTAAAAGGGGAGGCTTCGTTTCCGGAAGCCGGTAAAAACTGACAATAATAAAGGGCTTTTTTCAATCAAACAACGCCTGTAGTTTATCGGTTGATAATTTGACAGCGGGATGGAAGTCCGTTCCCGCCATGTACCTTTTCAGGCTATACAGCAATTGCCTTGCTTCCGGCCGTTTATCGGCATCCGTAAGGAGATCAACCCCGCAAACTATAATGTTGCCATTTCCTGTATTGGCTTCGAAGATCATGGCCAGGGGACGGTTTGTAAACCAATCGTCGATGATTCTCACAATGGGCTTGATGTCAGCCGGAAAATCAGAAAGGATGATCGCATTTGAATGACTCATGGCATCCCACCATTGCCAGTTGCTATGATATTCGGTTGGGAAATCAGTCAGCGCCGGATGACGGGGATTGCAAAGAATTCCAAGGGTATGGGGAGCCTGCCCTTTTGTCCAGGCCGTATTCCAGAATATACTCGAAAATCCGACGGCAATGTCCCCTCCTTTTTCGGCTTTCAACGATCCCTTTACCGGGGTCAGAATAACCTTCCCCCCGTTTTCCAATGCTTCAATGGCCCGGGAATCGAGTTGTTGCGTGACAAGTATATCATGTTCAATTTCCGGCAAAAGGGCAGGATATACCCAAATGTCCCAATGATTTTGAAAATGACCAACCTCAAGGGTTACTGTCAGCTTTTCAGGCTCTGTTATACTGCCCAGTGGCTGGCGGATCTCTCCCAGTTTTATAAGGTTGCCCGTGGGTATATCCATTTTGGGCAGTGTGCCCCTGGAAATAACCCTTCCTTTGGAATTTCTGATCTTCCAGGCAGGAGAGATACCTGCAAGATCATAAAAACCAAAATGGGCTATTTCGGCGGCAGCCGTCAAGGTCTCATTGGAATTATAGGTCATTCGTGAAAAGCGGATCAGCGGCACGGTAGAATTGCAGAATTCACTGTATTCAGCCGGACTGATATAGCCCTTTTCATTCCAGAACGGATTTAAAACCCCTACAAGGGCAGTGCCCTGGCCGGGAAAATCATGCAGGTCGAGCAGTTGAAACCCGCCAAACCCCTTTGTTCTCAATGCCGCTTCGATATCCGCTTTATAGCACAGGGCCTGCAGTTTGCCCGATGACAGCATGAAACTGTCAGCATACTGTTCCATCTGATGTTCTTGCAGGGATTCCCGGAATATTTCAAAATTCTTAGCCTTCAATACGCCTGTATATTGGTTGATTTCCTTAAAATCAGGATAAACACACCATTGTCCGATTTCATGGCTTACAGTAGGCTTACCCTGATCAGTCAACCGGTCTGTCCAGTCATAATCCGTGCGTGGAGGCTGTGCATTGATAATGCTTTTGAGTCCTTCACCCCATGCCTGTATACGGGGATTCGGGTTGCTGTTGAAATCCGTCACTTCCAGCAGGGGCCATCCGGCACCACTCGAGTACAGGCGGCGGGGATCTTTGTTTTTCCAGTATGTGACAAACTCTGTCAGCCATTTTTCCTGGTTTGCCCCGGCCGGTTCATTTCCATACAGCATCATGCAGAACGAAGGGTGATTGCCGTAAGCGGCGATCATCCGTTCACTTTCATCATACAGGTATTTGTCAAGAGGCTTTCCATCCCCAATGGACGCACCGGAATTGGCCCAGGATGAGCATTCAATCTGAAGATAAAATCCGGCAAAGTCAGCCGCAATAAATGCCGCCTCCGGCGGGCACCAGGAGTGGAACCGCATATGATTCAGCCCGTGGGCGCGGGCTATTCTGAAGATTCGCATCCATGAATCTGTATCAGTGGGAGGATAACCTGTTTTTGGAAAGATTGCACATTCAAGGGTTCCCCTGAGAAACAATGGCCTGCCGTTGATCGTAAATTGTGTTTTCCTGAACTTGAATTCGCGCATGCCAAAGGTAACTTCGTTGTTGTGTTCATTGCCATCCCCATCGGTCATGCCGACATTCAGCCTATAGAGATTGGGCTCAAATTCGTCCCACAGATTCGGGTGATCGCCCATGGGGCAGGTCACTTCAATTTCATTTGCTCCCGGAATTAATGTTGTATCGATCCTGAGACCTCCGATTTTTTCGTCTGCATTTCCAATCGCATTCCCGGTTACTGATAATGTGGCCGGAACTTGTGAATTCCCTGTATTTTGAATGGTGATTTTCACGTTGGCCTGGTTATTCTTCAGTTCGGGATAGACTGAAATTTGGCTTATAAATACGGGTGAACGGGCTTCCAGCTCCATTTTCCCCACAATTCCGTTCCAATTGGACTGGGTATGGTCTGAAATGCTGTGAGAGTTCATTCCGACATTGATCTCCTTAATCCGGTTATCCACGCAGACAGTAAGCGTGTGAGTTCCCGGGGTTAATAAAGATGTGAGGTTATAGATATGGGGTGTTCCCAGCGAATTTTCTGTTCCGGCATCCTGCTCATCAACCCAAACGTGTGTTTCCCAGTGACAGCGTTCAAGGAAAAGCCGGATATTTTTACCTTTCCATGATCCGGGAATTTTTATCTTTCTCTGGTACCAGGCCATTCCCGTGTAATATTTCTCAGGCTGCAACCAGAAAGGCACTTTGAAGTTGCCCGGTTGGCGGTACTTATCCATTGCCTGATTTTTGAACCATGAGCTGTCGACAATTTCTCCGGTCCATTTAGTATCCAGGGTGATGGAGTCGCCTTTTTCATTTTCAGTCATGGATCCGGGGAGATGGATTTTTTCCGGAAGCTCAGACTGGTACCATTTTTCACCTATTCCCAGGCTTTGGGGATCGGCTTTGAAATTCCAGTCCCCGGCCAGGGGGATTGTATTTTTGTTTCCCGGGGCCTGGCAGGCGACGGCAAGGAGGAGGAGGGGGAGGAGAAGGGAGGCTTTCATGAGGAATTATGAATTATGAATGAGGAATTATGAATGAGGAATTATGAATGATGAATGTAGGAAATAATTAAATGCTTGCGGCATTTATTGAAAATTTAACGCAAAGAACACAAAGGTTTTCGCAAAGTTCGCGGAGCTGATATCCCCCGCTGGCGGGGGCAGGGGGTGGATTTTGTGGCAATCCTTTTCTACCTACAGTTTATCCTGACGGGATAGCAGAAGTTCTACAAAGCTTCCGTAAGTTACTGCTTGCCCATATACTCATTTTCAATTGTTTCAAGTGATTTTCCCTTTGTTTCCGGCAGCTTTAACCAGATAAACAGAAAACCTGCCGCACATATCACAGAATACGCCCAAAATGCCACTGCATCACCGAATTTCTTTTCAATAACCGGAAATGTAGATACAAGGATAAAATAAGAAGACCAGAGGAAAATGACAGCCACCGAAATGGCTTTCCCCCTGATATTATTCGGAAATATTTCAGAAATCAGCACCCAGGTAAGAGGGCCCAGGGATATGGCAAATGTGCCGATTGCAAGAAAAATAAACAAGGGCAGGGCAGTCCCGTTTTTGGTGAATAAAAGGTATCCGATAACTATGTACAGGAGGGACAGCATTCCGTAACCCCCCAGCATCATGGGCCTTCTTCCCAGTTTATCGACAAGCCCCATGGCAACCAGGGTAAACACCAGGTTGGCCAGGCTGATCCATACAGCCTGGAGAAGTTGTTCGGAAGAATTCGCACCTATGCTTTTAAAGATATTGGTTGTATAATTGAACACCACATTGATACCGCAGAATTGCTGAAATACAGCCAGTCCGATTCCAACCGCCATCACCGGCAGCATGGCCTTTGCAAATAATCCGCGAAGGTTTGTCTTTACTTCATTATGCAATGTACTTTTAATAGCCGAGACCGTACTTTCTATAAATGAATGATCTCCCACGCGGCCTAATACCTTTCGCGCTTCTTTTTCCTTGCCTATGCGAAGAAGAAATCGAGGACTTTCAGGAAGAATAAGCACGCCCATCATAAATAGAAATGATGGAATTACACCCAGCCCGAACATCCATCTCCACGACTCAGGCCCGTTATCTCTCAACAGGTAATTTTCGAGGTGGGTTATCACCTGTCCGAGTACAATGGTAAGCTGGTTAATGGCCACAAGACGGCCCCTTACTTCCGCAGGTGCGATCTCGGCAATGAACATAGGCGACAGCATGGAAGCCATACCCACCCCTATTCCTGCAAAAAACCGGGATGAAATGAACCACGATAAAGACGTGGCCAGTGCCATGCATATGGATGAAACAAAAAAGACAGATGCTGCCGCAAACAACCCGGGTTTCCGCCCGTATTTGTCGGCAACCCTACCTGCAATTACACATCCGACAATACAGCCCAGGGCGAGTGAGCCTGTGGTGATCCCTTCCCAAAATGCATCCAGTCCAAACTGTTCCCTGAGAAAAGGCAGTCCTCCTGTAATTACCGCAAAATCAAAACCGAAGAGATATCCGCCCATTGCTGTAACAAAGGATGTTATCAGCAGGAAACGCCAGTTGTATTTTCTATTATCCACCGTTTTTGCTTTTCATAAAACTAACATTATATTTGTTTGATGACACCCCTTTCAATTAAAATATTGAATTTTTCTTAAAATCAGGACACTTTATGTACGATGTTATTTCATCACTATGAAAAAGAGCTTGGTGTATTTTTTTAGTGCACTGGCGTTACTATCATGCAGACGGGAAAAGCCATTGTTTCAACAAATAAGATCTTCCCGTTCCGGTATTCATTTTAATAACCTGATTACAGAAAATGATACATTAAATGCAATCGACCTGGTGAATTTATATAATGGCAGTGGCGTGGGAGTCGGAGATTTTAATAATGACGGATTACCGGATGTTTATTTAGCCGGAAGCATTGTCCCTGGCAAACTTTACCTGAACAGGGGGAAATTTAAATTCAAGGATGTCACCGTGGAGGCAAAAGCAGGAGGTGAAGGAAGATGGTGCAGCGGTGTATCGGTTGTTGATATTAACAATGACGGATGGCTGGATATTTATATCTGTGCCACCATGAAGAAAAAGGCCTCTGATCGGAAAAATATCCTGTATATAAACCAGGGCTTGTCGAAGAACAACATACCCCTATTCAAAAACATGGCTGCGGAATATGGTCTCGATGACAATTCACATAGTGTGCAGGGTGTTTTTTTCGATTATGATAACGATGGCGATCTGGATGCCTATATGGGTGTGAACGAGATCACGGAATCAGTGTATCGCTATATGAACCATCCGCCTGCCAGGAATGGTTTAAATCCCAGCACCGGTAAACTTTATCGCAATGACTGGAATAAGGCGTTGAATCATCCCGTATTTACAAATGTCTCCCGGGAATCAGGCATACAGACTGAAGGTTATGCAAATGCGGTATATATAACCGACATGAATAAAGACGGCTGGAAAGATATTTTTGTGTCCAATGATTTTCTATTGCCTGACCTGTTATGGATCAACAACCAGGATGGTACATTTACAGACCAGCTGGGTGTATATTTCAAGCACATTACTGCCAATGCAATGGGTTGTGACTTCGCCGACATTAACAATGACGGATTGCTCGACATGGTTGAACTTGACATGAATCCTGAAGACAACTTCCGAAAAAAAACAATGCTCCAGTCAAACAAAGATCTGCTCTTTCGCAACTCCGAAGGGTATGTGTATCAATTTTCAAGAAATACACTTCAATTGAATCAAGGCCCGCGGGTAGGAGAAAATGATTCAATCGGAGCGCCTGTATTCAGTGATATCGGATACCTTGCCGGAATTGAAGCAACCGATTGGAGCTGGGGACCCCTGATCGCTGATTTTGACAATGACAGGAATAATGACATCCTTATCCATAATGGCTTTCCAAAAGATGTGACCGACCTTGACTTTGCCACTTTCAGAAAAAAGTATTACATGGTGATTCCGAAAGAACAGATGTTAACCCAGATACCGGAAGTGAAATTGCAT
>JBGSSA010000107.1:0-11154 GCA_041737295.1 Bacteroidales bacterium
CAAGTCCCCGTCTTTCTCCTCCCCGCGAAAACGCACCCCATGTTGACATTTCTGAAGACAGTGTGAAGGAACATGATGGGATTTTTACTGATACACTGGCAAGGATTTATATCAAACAGGGATATTACAGCAAGGCAATATTTGCCTATGAAAAATTAATTTTGAAATATCCGGAAAAAAGTGGTTATTTTGCTGGGCAAATTGAAGAAATCAAAAAATTGACAAATAAACGGTAAATCAATTAATTATGTACGGACTTATTACAGGCATCATCTTATTCGTGTGTATACTACTCATCCTGATTATATTGGTTCAGAACCCAAAAGGAGGCGGATTGGCATCAAGTTTCTCATCCTCAAACCAGTTTATGGGAGTAAAACGAACGGCCGACTTTGTTGAAAAAGCTACCTGGGGTTTTGCAGCTGCTTTGCTGATTTTGAGTATACTGGCCACCGTTGTACCGCGAAATTCAGCCGCTCAACGGCAGTCAAAGATCCAGAATATTGATAATACTGCCATTGATCCTGAAAGGCTCCCGGCTTATCCGACAGCACCGGCAACGCAACCCGCTGAAGAGAATCAGCAGGCAGACCCGGATCAAAATCAGGCAGCACCGGAAAGCAAGTAAGGAATCCTTCCTTTGTTATTATCTAAGAAATCGTGTCAGTATGTCATAAATACTGACACTTTTTTTTGCAATATGCCTTTGGCACAATATTCGTTAATCCAATTCGAAATTAATTCAGATGTTTAACCCAAATTAAATAACAGAAATGGCAAATATTAAAGGACAAGTCAATGCAGGTAAGGTTTTAGTTAAACCCTTTCCGGCAGAGGAAAAAACAGCAAGCGGAATTATTATCCCCGATTCAGCTAAGGAAAAACCACAGCGCGGTGAAGTGGTTAAAGTAGGTGAAGCAAAAAAAGACGAACCCGTAATTGTTAAAGTGGGAAATACCGTACTTTACGGCAAGTATTCCGGAACTGAACTGACCATTGACGGCAATGACTATTTGCTGATGAATCAATCAGACATTCTTTACATTGAATAATATCTAACTTAAACATAAACAAAAATGGCATCAAAGGAAATTAAATTTAATATTGAAGCACGCGATCTGCTTAAAAAAGGTGTTGACCATCTTGCCAATGCAGTTAAGGTAACACTGGGACCCAAGGGACGCAATGTTATTCTCGACAAGAAATACGGTGCTCCGATGGTTACTAAAGATGGTGTAACCGTAGCAAAGGAAATAGAACTGGAAGACGCTTTTGAGAATATAGGTGCTCAACTGGTGAAAGAAGTAGCTTCAAAAACCAATGATGATGCCGGTGACGGTACCACCACGGCTACTGTTCTGGCCCAGTCAATTGTAACTGTCGGATTGAAGAATGTTACTGCCGGTGCAAACCCGATGGACTTGAAAAGAGGCATCGATCAGGCTGTAAAAGTAGTGGTTGAAGATCTGAAAAAGCAATCCCGCAGCATTGGAGATGATATCGAGAAAATTGAACAGGTTGCAGCCATTTCTGCCAACAATGACCATACGATCGGCAAACTGATCGCCGAGGCCATGGGCAAGGTGAAAAAAGAAGGCGTAATCACTGTTGAAGAAGCCAAAGGAACAGAAACACACGTAGATGTGGTTGAAGGTATGCAATTCGACCGTGGATATATTTCCGCATACTTTATAACCGATCCTGATAAAATGGAATCCGTGCTTGAAAATGCTGTGATCCTGTTGTCAGACAAGAAGATCTCCACTATGAAGGACCTGCTCCCGATACTTGAGCCTATTGCTCAGCAAGGACGTCCTTTATTGATCATTGCCGAAGACATCGATGGCGAAGCATTGGCTACACTTGTGGTAAACAAGCTGAGAGGTTCACTGAAAATTGCTGCTGTAAAAGCTCCGGGTTTTGGTGACAGACGTAAAGAAATGCTCGAAGACATAGCTATCCTTACCGGTGGTGTTGTAATTTCCGAAGAAAAGGGACTTACGCTCGAAGGTGCCAAGATCGATATGTTGGGCAAATGTGAAAAAGTGGTTATTGACAAGGAAAATACAACCATTGTCAATGGCGCCGGTGACAAGAAAACAATCGAAGGCCGAATCAAACAGATCAAGTCACAGATTGAAACCACCACATCGGACTATGACAAGGAAAAACTTCAGGAAAGGCTTGCCAAATTGGCAGGTGGTGTAGCAGTTCTTTATGTAGGTGCTGCTTCCGAAGTTGAAATGAAAGAGAAAAAAGCACGTGTTGAAGATGCACTGAGTGCAACCCGTGCTGCTGTTGAAGAAGGTATCATTCCTGGTGGTGGTGTGGCTTATATAAGGGCCATCAAAGCCATTGAAAAGCTGAAAGGCGAAAATGAAGACCAGACAACAGGTATTGCCATTGTAAAGAGGGCATTGGAAGAACCCTTACGGCAGATCGTTGAAAATGCAGGTATTGAAGGTTCTGTAGTAGTACAGCGCATCAAGGAAGGCAAAGACGACTTCGGTTACAATGCGCAGGAAAACAGGTACGAATCCTTATATAAGGCAGGCGTAATCGATCCTACCAAGGTAGCCCGCGTTGCGCTGGAAAATGCCGCATCCATTGCCGGTATGTTCCTGTCAACCGAATGCGTGGTTGCCGAGAGACCCGAGAAGGAAGGTCCTCCCCCGATGGGCGGCGGCCCGGGCGGAATGGGCGGAATGATGTAAAAAAAAAGACCCTGCAGAACTGCAGGGTCTTTTTTTTTTGAAAAATCACGTCAAATTAATTCGCAATTAATTTAAATCCTTTTCCATGCACGTTGATGATCTGTACCTGTGGATCATCCTTCAGGTATTTCCTAAGTTTGGCGATGTATACATCCATGCTCCTCGCATTGAAATAATTATCATCCACCCAGATCGTTTTCAGGGCAAAATTCCGGTCAAGTACAGCATTCTTATTCGCACACAACAGTTTTAGCAGATCAGATTCCTTTGTAGTCAGCTTTTGTTCGGAATCACCATGCTTTAATAACTGGGTATTGGGATAGAATAAATACCCGCCGATGTGGTATTCCGATTGCGTAATACCGGCTGCATCTTTTTTGGTACGCCTTAACACGGCTTCAACACGAAACAACAATTCTTCCATACTGAAAGGCTTGGTAATGTAATCATCTGCCCCTGCCTTGAAGCCTTCAATAATATCCTCCTTGAGTGATTTCGCTGTAAGGAAAATAATGGGAATATCCGGATTGGTCATCCTTATCTCGCGGGCCAGGGTATACCCGTCCTTTACGGGCATCATGACATCAAGTATACACAGGTCATAATGACCTTTTATAAAGCTCTTATACGCTTTCTCACCGTTAATAAACCAATCTGCATCGTACGATTTTACGATGAGATATTCGCGCAGCAGGGTTCCGAGATTTTCGTCGTCCTCAGCCAGCAGAATTTTTATCCGTTGTATATTTTCCATGTTCTCGCAGCGGTAAATATAATTTAAATGTACTTCCTGTATATAGTTCACTTTCAAGATCTACATATCCATTGTGCTCCTCAATGATCATTTTTACATAACTGAGTCCGAGACCGAAACCCTTAACTGAATGCACATTGCCGGTTGGCACCCGGTAGAATTTCTCAAATACTCGTTTCTGATCGGCCCGGCTGATGCCAATGCCATTATCCTTCACTATGATCAGAAAAAATTCTCCTTTGTTGGCCGTTTCAATATGGATTTCAGGATCGCTGTTGCAATATTTAATGGCATTATCCAACAGATTCGATAATACATTGGTGATATGAACCTGGTCGATATGCAGAATGAAGTTTTCCGCCTTTAAAGCAGCAGAAATTTTGCCGTTCCGGGTCCTTACCTGTATTGAAAAATTCTCAATCACACTTGAAATCACTTCATGCATATCTATCTCAACGAGCCTGAGCCTTAATTTTCCCTTGTCAAATACTGCAGTCTGCAGCACTTTTTCAACCTGGTTGCCCAGCCTGCGGCATTCTTCAGCAATGATTTTAGAAATCTGATCCGTATTCTTGATCTCAGAAGGAATGCTCTTATCACTCAGCATCTGAGACGCCAGTGAAATGGTGGAAATGGGGGTCTTTAATTCGTGTGTCATGTTGCTGACAAAATCATTACGGATTTCCGAAAGCCGCTTCTGCCGGAACATCACAATAATTGTAACGCAAAAGCTGGCAACAATGGCCAGTGTGAGCAAGAGAGAACTGATGGCAAGATAACTCAGTGACTTGAAAAGGAAGTTCTGCTTATCCGGGAAATATATCGACAGCGAATTGGAATTGGCAACTATATCGTCCGGAAACAACTGCACCCTGTAATATTCAGCCTCTTCCGCCGGATTATAGTTTTTCGAGCTGAACGCAATTTCATTATTGGATCGGATCACCGCATATTCATAATGAAGATCTATTCCATTTTCTCTGACTATTTCATGGATGATCTGTTCAAGAACCTGGGGACTTATACGTTTTTCAATTTCTGCCGATGTAAAAAACATTCCGGCAATAACCCTGTTGACAAATTCACGCCTGTTTGTCACCCAATCATACACCTGCTTTTTCCTGTCAGGGTCAATTTGTGCATTCTTGCCCTGCTGCTGGGTGCCCGGTGAATTTGACTTTCCGCCGGTTGTACCCGGAACTGTCAGGAAAAATGAACTGGTATCCCTGGCCTGCCGCTCTTTTTCACGTACGATAAGATCGGTTGCTTCATGTCGTTCAACCTGTCTCTCTATATCGATCAATGAACGGGAAATTAACTGGTCAAACTGTTTTTCTTTTACGAGCCATGCATTTTTAAGCCAGAAAGCCTGAACAAGTATTAAAGCGGTCATGGCAAGGCCCATGCTAACGGATACTATCCATATAATTCTTTTGTTCATGTATAACAAAGATAACTTTATAACCTTTTGCAAAAGAGTTTTTTAACAATCTTTAACAGTTGTTTTGTTTTGTTAACCAAGTTATGTCATATCTTCACAACATGTATTTAAGGATAAAAAAAGCAGGTTTCAAAGATAGTTCTTCCCCCAAGTGTTTATAGGTTATAGAGGTGTTTTTAGGTTAATTACTCAAAAGTTAGGATTACAGCCCCGCCCCATTGGCGGGGCTTATTTTATTAAGGCATTTTGTGTAGAATTAAGCATGCAATATGTATTTTTGCCCCCTGGCTTCGCGTTACCTACAACCATATTAATTTCAAATGCTGAATGCAACAGTTGCTTGATGAAATATTATTTGAAAACAGGAACAAGGAATACGGCTCATACAAGCTCCGGAAAAGTTATGTTGCCCGGCTTGCCATAAGTTTTGTTATTGCCATAACCAGTGTTCTGATTTTTATCCTGGGGTACTTTCTATTTCTTAATACAGGCGGAGACAGTACCGTATACCTTTATACATCTTCCAATCCGGGTTTAAAAAGCACGCAGGGTTCCCTGATGAGTCAATCCGACCTGGATGCCTTAATGGAAAAGCAAACTCCACGCGAAAAGGTGGAACAGCCTGTGAACAAACCCAGGGATGTACTTCACGACTTCAAGGTATCGGACGAGCCCAGTCCGGATACCTTTATTCAAAAAGACGAACTTGAGGAACCGGAGACAACGGATACCGGCGGTGGAATAATAACAACTGACAGTGCAATTTTCGGAGGCTATTTACTCGGCACGGGAGAAGAGGGGGGTGGAGGATCGGGATTGGATAAATTTCCCGAATTCCCCGGGGGAACAGATGCCGTACGGCGGTATATTGAACATACAGTGACATACCCGCTCCAGGCGATCAAACAAAAGTTGAATGGGGTGGTTATTGTCAGTTTTGATGTAAACAGGCAGGGTGCCGTTGATAATATCAAGGTGGAAAGAGGTGTTCATCCCATGCTTGATATGGAAGCCATTAAAGCGGTTGAAAAAATGCCGCGTTGGAAGCCCGGAGTGCGCCATGGCAAACCTGTTATTGTAAAATTTGTCATTCCGGTCAGATTCATGCCGGTAAGTTGATTGTTTTCCATCGTGATTTTGAATAATTCCTTTATTTTTGTATCCCGATCGAACCCGGTTAAACCCGGTTGAATTTTACTTATTTTAATATACCATGATTTCCAGTATAATACTTTTCGCACAAGAAAATGGAACGGCATATGCCATGAAAATGTCAGGAGCCCACGACACAGGTCAGATTTCAGTATTAAGCCTGTTTCTTAAAGGCGGCTATATTCTAATTCCCATAGTGTTGCTATCCATCGTTTCAGTGTACCTAATTGTGCGAAAATGGCTGGATATCCGGAACAGCCTGAATATTGACCCGGGCATGGTCACTCATATGAACAGCCTGCTGCGTGCGGGTGACCTGAAATCCGCCGAAGCCACGTTGAAAAATGATACCTCCTCGTATGCAGCTATTTTCAGGCATGTGATTGGCAAAATCGGAAAGTCGAACAAGGAAATTGAAAGCACAATTGAAACTGCCAGCAACATTGAAATTGCCAGGGTCAGCAAAAACCTAGGATATCTTGGACTTATTGCCGGTATTGCACCTATGCTTGGTTTTATCGGCACCATTTCGGGTATCATTAAAATATTCTACAATATTTCACTGACCGACAACATCAGCATTGGCATTATTTCAGGCGGGCTGTATGAAAAAATGATCTCCAGCGGATCGGGGCTGATCGTGGGGGTTATAGCATTTACAGGTTATCATGTCCTGAATATGCGTATTGATCATTTTATCTCGCGTATTGAAGAAGAAGCTTTTGAAGTAATGAATATTGTGAGCCGCTAAGACTATGAGAATTAAACGCAGGCACGATTTCAAGCCCGAAGTGGCCACTGCATCGCTGAATGACATCATGTTCTTCCTGTTGCTGTTCTTTCTTATTGTGGCCACATTCGCAAATCCCCATGTAATAAGGCTTTTTTTGCCCAAGGCAAACTCAAGCCAGACAGTAAGCAAAAAACAGATCACCCTTTCAATCACAAATAAGAAGCTTTACTACATTGATGAAAAACCTGTGTTGTATATGGACCTGGAATCAGAACTGAGCCAGATCAAATCAAGGCTTCCGGATGTCACCATCGTAGTGCGTGCGGATGCCTCACTCACGATCCAGGACCTGGTGGATGTTCTGCAAATTGGCAGTAACCAGGATATTAAGATGATTCTCGCTACAAATAAGAAGTGAGGGTTCAGTGCAGCTTCTTATCCACATCTTTCAGCTGTTTTGCATCAATCCTGAAGGCGGCGGAAACAATATCCACATTCTTTAGCTCCTTCATGATCCTGACCATGTGTTTGGGATCCAATTCTCCGGTGATCTGCACTAAATAATCGAGATTTTTAATTTCCGGGAAGAGGAATCCGTCCGGACAGCGGTTGGAAATCAGGTTATAGGTCAGGTATTTATCTTCATCCGTGAAGATGAACCGGCTGAATTCCAGGTTGCAGTTTAATTTTGGGCTGAATATTACCAGGTTTTCAATGCGTGTAAACTGAAATGCAAGGGCACTATTCACTGCCCACACAAGCCTGTAATCGTTTTCATGGGATGAAATACCAATGATCGTGATACCAGTGGTTTCACCAATCATTAGCTTAACTATTTTTTTCTTTTCCGGGTTTCCGCTTTTCATCAAGGTGAATATTAGCGGTGCTAAGATAGGAAAAACCGGTGCAGTTTTGCAGTTTTGCAATTCGGAATCCCGAAGGGATTATCTGTTGGTAGAAAGGGCAGTTTTGCCTTTATGTAGTCCTGCAGTCCTGCAGTCAATTTCCCAAGAAGAAGTTCTCCCTACTCTCATCTCTCATCTCTCACCTCTATCAACTATCAACTATCAACTATCAACTACTCGTCACTTGTCACTCGTCACTCGTCACTAATCAGTATCTGCAAAGCCTGCCTGGCGGCATTCTGCTCCGATTCCTTCTTCGAATATCCGCTGCCGCGTCCAATGATTTCATCCACAATAATCAGATGAGTAATGAAGACCGGTGAATTTGTCTGTTCATCCATTTCTTCAAAACTGGTGAAATTCACTGTTTTTCTATTTTTCTGTCCCCATTCGATGATCCGGCTTTTGAAGTCGATCTCGGTCTCCATCAACCGGTTGATATTGATATGACTCTGGATTATTCTTTCAAGCACGGTTTTACGGGTGCGTTCATACCCCTTGTCGAGGTACAATGCCCCGATCAGTGCCTCAAGCGCATCGCCATATACCGATTTATGGTTGTCCTTCGACATTTTGGAAATGATCATATTGCCAATTCCTAATTTGATGGCCATGTTATTCAAATTGTCGCGGTTCACGATTTTCGACCTGGTTTGGGTCAGGAATCCTTCTTCCTTATCAGGAAATTTATTGAAAAGAAATTCAGCGATGAGTGAATCCAGGACTGCATCGCCCAGGAATTCCAGACGTTCATTGTTTACCTTGACATTATTGAAAACAACATGTGAGGCCGACTTATGTACGAATGCAAGCTGATATAGCTCGAAATTACGGGGTAAAAACCCCAGGATGTTTTTTAGTTGTTTTCTAAAGTTCTTATCCGGGGCAAACAGATATTTTTCTGAACGGATAATTTTGTTTAGCACAACGCTTAGGCTGAAAATTTCTTAAATATAACTGAAAAATTATGTCCCCCGAAACCGAATGTATTGCTAATGGCATTGGTTACCGTCCTCTTTCGGGCTGTATTGAAGGTGAAATCCAGTTTCTGATCGATCTGATCATCCGGATTTTTAAAGTTGATCGTTGGAGGAATGATATCGTCCCTGGTGGCCAGGATGCAGGCGATGGCTTCAATGGCACCGGCGGCTCCAAGCAAATGCCCGGTCATGGATTTTGTGGCACTGATGCTTAAATCATAAGCATGCTCCCCAAAAACACCTAAGATTGCCTTTGATTCCGAAATGTCACCAAGTGGTGTAGCTGTACCATGTACATTAATATAATCCAGGTCCTGTGGTACCATTTCGGCATCTTCCAAAGCATTCCGCATGACAAGCAACGCGCCCAGCCCTTCCGGGTGGGGTGCAGTAAGATGGTGCGCATCGGCTGACATACCGCCACCGGCGAGTTCAGCATAGATCTTTGCACCCCTGCTTTTTGCATGTTCCAATTCTTCAAGGATGAGCGCTCCGGAACCTTCTCCCATCACAAACCCGTCGCGTGTACTATCGAAAGGCCGTGAAGCGGTTTTATATTCGCTGTTATTGGTAGATAAGGCATGCATCGCGTTAAATCCGCCGATACCCGGCTCGCAGATACCCGCTTCAGATCCGCCTGTTACAAAGACATTGGCTTTCCCCAGGCGAATGTAATTAAATGCGTCGATAATAGCATTGGTAGCAGTGGCACACGCGGAAACTGTCGCAAAATTTGGCCCGCGAAACCCATACTTGATCGATATGTGTCCTGCTGCAATGTCAGAAATGATTTTAGGAATAAAGAACGGATTGAAACGGGGAATGGAATTACCTTTAAAGTAATCCCCTACCTCACTTAAAAATGTTCCGAATCCGCCAATGCCCGAACCGAAGATTACCCCTACCTTGTCTTTGTTGACTGCTTCAAGATCAAGCCCCGAATCTTTTACTGCTTCATCAGCAGCAACCAGGGCAAATACGGTAAATAAATCATACTTTCTGACCTCTTTGCGGTCGAAGTAATCTTCGGGCTTGAAGTTTTTAACCTCACAGGCAAATTTTGTCTTGAAATTTTCTGTGTTGAACCGGGTTATCAGATCACAACCACTCACCCCATTAATCAATCCGTTCCAGTAGTCGTTCACATTATTACCAAGGGGCGTCACCGCTCCGAGGCCGGTGACAACAACTCGCTTCAACTCCATAAAATGACAGATTTTGTAAGTCCTTCTTTACTTTTTTACGTTCTCATCAATGTACTTGATGGCGTCGCCTACTGTGGAGATGTTTTCAGCAGCATCATCCGGGATACCGATGTTGAATTCCTTTTCAAATTCCATGATTAATTCAACAGTATCCAGTGAATCGGCGCCCAAATCATTGGTGAAACTAGCTTCGGGGGTAACTTCGCTTTCATCAACACCCAGTTTGTCAACAATAATGGCTTTTACTCTTGATGCAATGTCTGACATAATACCAAGTTTTAATTATTACTTATTTTTAAAAATGTTTCGCAAAGAAAATGCAATATTAAGGAAAAAACAAACAATATTTTATATTTCTTTGGCAATGCACTTATTTGCACGGAATATTTGCTATATTTTATTGAAAAATAATATATTATACGGATATGCACAGACTTGCCATATTTGCTTCAGGATCAGGAACGAATGCGGAGAATATAATCCGGTACTTCGGCAATACCCCACAGGTAGAGGTTTCCTGCGTTTGTACCAACCGCGCTGATGCTTATGTCATTGAACGTGCCAAAAAGTATGATATTCCTGTTCTCGTCTTTTCGAGGCAGGAATTCTATGAAACGGAAAAAGTACCTGATTATCTGGAAGAAAAAAAGATTGACTGGATCATACTTGCCGGTTTCCTCTGGCTGATTCCGGCAAATCTGATTGAACGGTTCGCATCGCGTATTGTAAACATACATCCTGCCCTGCTGCCAAAATATGGCGGAAAGGGAATGTATGGGGCCAGCGTGCATAAGACAGTGATTGAGAACAGGGAAAAAAAATCGGGCATAACCATTCATTTTGTAAACAATGAATATGATAAGGGAAATATCATCTTTCAGGCTTCCTGTGACATTGAACCGGATGACACCCCGGATACCCTTGCTACCAGGATACATGCCCTGGAATATGAACACTTTCCCAGAATCATTGAGAAGATTGTGACGAGGAGCAATGAATAGTGAACAATGAACAATTAAAAACTAAAGGCTGTTAGGTGAGAGTGTCCCCCGCTGGCGGGGGTAGGGGGTGGATTTTGGGCGTCCTCCCCCTGCCCCCTCCGAAGGGGGAAATTATCCCTGGCATTTGCAACTGCAGAACCGCCTTTAGATTTGAATCATATTTTTTATCTTAAATATATGATGTTGAAAAAGGGGGTTCTAGGGGGAGTTCATAACTTTGCTTTTTGTTAATAACCAAAACCGGAGGAAACTAAGGTGAACTAAAGAAC
>JBGSSA010000111.1:0-3695 GCA_041737295.1 Bacteroidales bacterium
ATGGCCTGCCAGGTATTGGTGTCCCCGGGGACTATATCCACTTCGAGATGGCCGTAATGTTTGCCCCCGCTTTTCAGGATGCCCTCTTCCCATATTTCCGGGGCATCCGTGTGTGCCAGGAATTTCTGAAAGGGATTGTCAAATTTGCTGACGGGCCCCCTGAGTCCGTCCCCTCCCGTGCCAACATCATAAAAATAGATGGTGTGGATTTCTTCCTGCCCGTCCGGTGTTGTTTTCACCCCGGATACTTCCGACCGTTCCCAGATTTCATCATGTCCGGAAAACACGGCATCCACGCCGTATTGCATAAAAAGCGGGGTAAGCACACGAACCGGGTTCCCGGGATGATTGTCCGCATTCTCATCGCCGGGCAAATAATTGTGAAGCCCTGAAGAATAGGGGGCATGATGGAAAATCACGAAGGTGAACAGGCTATCGGTCCGGGCTTCGCTAAGCCTTTCCTCGAGCCATTGATACTGGCGTGAACCGGGACCGAAATCGGGAGCGTTCCCCCCAAGCGGGTCCTTTTCACCGAGCAGGAAGTAATTCGTATCGTCGCCTGATCCGTTTGTATCGTTATTGCAGACATCCAACACGATAAACAGGGCCGGACCGTATTTCATGGAATAGTAACGGCCTTCCTGTTCCGCGTTCGGCGAATGGTTCGCGGGGGATTCAAAATAGGTCTGGAACCGGCTGACTGCCCGTTCGGAACCGGGCTGATCCCATTCATCCAGGTAAGGCCCTTCATAGTAGTCGTGATTCCCCAGTACCGCCATAACCGGGATTTTCCCGGCAATGCTGTACGCGCTGTCGTGACCGGCATTATGACGCCAGAACTCATCCCAGTCCCGCTGCTCCCCGCCGGTTTCCACAAGGTCACCGGCAATAAAAACAAGGTCAGGCCGCCTTGATCGGATCACCTCCAGGTTATTCCGGTACCCGGTGGTCTGGTCAGTTAAATACGGACGGGATGTGTCGGCTGCCGGATCCACCCAATCCGTGAATTTGCCGGTGGATTCCGGTTCCGTTTCAGGATCCCCGTAAACAATAAATCGTATGGATGTATGTTGTTGAGGGGCTGTACGAAATGTTGAACTGAACGAATGTGTGCCCTGGGTCACTGTATATTCATAGGTCGTTGCCGGTTCAAGATTGTCAATCCGTACCCGGTGACGAAACGGGGCTGACGGTGCCTGTCCCCCGAAAAAAGTTGTGTCTTCCCAGGAAGTATAGGCCAGCTCTTCTGCCGGCAAAGGCTCTGTTACAATATCGGTTTTTGCTTCAGAATTCAGCTTGCCATAGGTGAGCAGACCGGGGGAGTTGTCCTCAGAAAACCATAGAATGGTCATGGCATCCGGTGCCGGGTTCTGCAAATACGGGAAAACCCGGAAATCTTCCTGTGCCGCTAAAAATCCGGCAGGCATGAAAAAAAACAGGATGCAGATCAGGTCGCGTTTCAGAGTTGATAAACTGGGGAACATGGTTTCAATTCAGGTTTTGCCGGTACGTGGTTTGACCGGTAAATTTCGGCTTATTTTTCTGAAAGTAAAAATCCGGCTTTGAGACGCCTTTTTATGTTAAATTTTGGTTTCACCCGGGTTAAAATTGATATTATCATTAATAATTCATACTTTAAGCGGCTAATTTGCGATTTGAACCTGATTTCATGTTGCCGTTCAGTTTTTCGTTGCCCCAGATTCCGTTAATCCTTTTTGCAGCATTTTATATGCTGTATATGGGTTTTTATACCCTGAACTCAAGAAGGGAAAAGGAAGCCGGTACCCTGCCCCTGGCAACCGAGCAGCGTGTTCAGGCGAAGGCTGATCGCAATAGTACTGATTATTATTACATTGACCATCTGCAGGATACAAAGCAGGCGGCCGTACCTTATTATAAAACAATTCCCCCCGATAAACAGGTTGTTTGCACTCCCGTGAAAATTCCGGATGACGAAGTAAACCTGAGTTGTTACAGGATCTCCCTGTTTTCCCGTCCTCCTCCCTGCCGGGTATAGTTTGTATTCCGTCCGGGCATTCATTAATCCCCCTTAGTAAGGTTCGCCGAAACGAAATATTCGGCTATTGCTTCAATGATTATATTCTTTCCGGGAATGTAAAGTACCTTTGTCCCCGGGTGCCCTGCACGGATTTTTTTGTCAGAAACAGAATTACGTGTGAACTTATGATGGGATCATTATGAAAAGAATATTGCTGTTAAGTATTTTACTATCAGTGTTTCTGCAGGTTGCAATGCATGCACAATCCATAGTACCGGAGACCGACAGTTCGTCAGCCAGGTCAGTTGAACTGGGCGAGATCGTTGTCAAAGCTTCAAAAGATAATGTCTCTTACAGGAGAATCCCCGCTTCAGTTTCAGTGATCACCGCATCCCAGCTGGAGTCCAACGAGGTAAAATCATTGCGTGATATTTCCAGTACGGCTGCCAATTTCTTTATGCCGGATTACGGTACAAAACTCACCTCCCCCGTTTACATACGGGGTATTGGTTCAAGGATCAATTCACCCTCAGTGGGGCTGTACGTTGATTATGTACCCTATTTTGAAAAGGCGGCTTTCGACTTCGATTTTTTTGACATCAGAAGGATTGAAATCCTGCGAGGCCCACAGGGAACTCTTTTCGGCAGAAATACAATGGGGGGCATTGTCAATATTGTCACCCTTTCGCCCCTTGATTTTCAGGGCACAAATATCAATCTTTCAGCGGGTAATTACGGGTCGTATATGGCGAATGCAGGCCATTACGGTAAAATAGGAGACAAATTCGGCTATTCCCTGGCGGTGAATTATGTGCATAACGACGGGTTTTACACCAATAAATTCACAGGGAAACAGGTAGACAGGCAGAATTCTTTTGGATTCCGCAACAGGATGATCTACGAAATATCCCGGAAACTAACCATTGAAAATATTGCTGCGTATGAACAGAGCCGGCAGGAAGGGTACCCGTACGCTCTGTATAATGACAGTCTTCAGGCTGCGGAGGATATAAATTATAATCATTACAGCTCCTATGACCGGAAGCTCTTTTCCGATGCGCTGCTGGTCCGGTATTCCGGCACTGGTTTTGAACTGACCTCAACCTCTTCTTACCAATACCTGGATGATATCCAGGAAATCGACCAGGACTTTACCCCGGCTTCCCTGTATTTTATTTCACAGACCCAGAATCAGCATATGTTTTCACAGGAAGTAGTGGCCCGGTCGGCAGGCATAAAAAAGTACAAGTGGCTGCTTGGCGGGTATGCATTTTTCCAGGGATTTGATAACGCGGTAACGGTCGATGATTTTGCCCGGGAAATGAATTATACCAAAACCTACGATCACAAGATCGGCGGATTTGCATTCTTTCACCAGTCCACCCTGAATGATTTTATTGTGAAGAACCTCACCCTGACCGCGGGCATAAGGGTTGACAATGAGAAGGATGTACTGGATTATACGCATGACCAAACACTTAAAGGTACCTTTGCCAACCTGGCCGATACTACCTATCCGGCATTGCTGTCACTTGAAATATTACCCCGATTTGCGGTTAACTACAAATTGATGAACAGTGATCTTTACATCGTGGTGGCAAGGGGATACAAAACAGGGGGATTCAATTCCACGTTCGAACGGCCTGAAGACCTTACCTTCGACCCGGAGTACAGCTGGAACTATGAGGCAGGGATT
>JBGSSA010000114.1:0-15418 GCA_041737295.1 Bacteroidales bacterium
TGCCGAATTCGAAGGCGGCAAATACCTGGAGGCCAGCTACCTACCCTTTGCCAATGTGTTTAAACCCGAAGATCTCGACAGGTCGCATTTTCCCTCGGCCGCCTGGTTTGATTATTCAACGGTCAAAGAACAATGCCTCCGGGTAAGCGAACAGGGATTTGCAGTTTGCTACGGTACCGCCGGGGATATGGATTTTATCAACAGCATTGCCCGGGCAAGGGGAACGGAGCAGGTGCTTATCGACCTGATCACGGATGATCCGGTTTACCTGGAGATCATGGAAGCGCGTTTCCGGTTTTATTTTGAAATGCATGAGCAGGTGCTGAAAGCGGCAGGCGGACTGGTGGATTTCACGCACATCGGGGAAGATCTTGGAACACAAAAAGCCCAGGTTATCGATTTTGATATATTTGAAAAGCACTTCGCCCCAAAGTTCAGCCGGTATTTTGATATGGTGCATAGTTACGGGGCAAAGACCATGATGCATATGTGCGGTTGCAGCCGGGCTTTTTTGCCGCGACTGATCGAATTGGGACTGGACGTATATGATGTGGTGCAGCCCACCACACCTGAAATGGATATCGCCGTGCTTCAGCGTGATTTCGGCAGCCGGCTTGCATTCTGTGGCACCTTGTGCGTGCAGACCACCCTAGCATTTGGAACTGAGGCTGAAGTAAGCAGGGAAGTGGAACGCCGGGAAAGTCTGTTCCCAACCGGTGGATTATTCCTGGGTCCGACCCATGCCATCCAGGTAGGAACCCCGCTGACCAATATTCTATCACTCTATCGAACTGCCGGAAGCCTTATGGAAGAGATTCCGGATTCTGTCCGGGCCATTCAGGATGCTAATACGGCAGACAAGGTCAATATGTCCAAACTGTTCTGAAAAAAGATATATCCTTTACCCGAATTGTACCGCAAACTGGGAGGGGGTGATTGTCATGATACGCCTGAATTGCCTGTTGAAATTGGAAAGGTTGGTGTAACCACATTCATAACATATCTGCGAAAAATTCATTTTCTTTTCTGTAATTAACCTGCAGGCGTATCCGATCTTCACCTCGTTCAGAAAAGTAATGAAATTTTTGCGTGTACGTTCCTTGAAATATTTACTGAATGCCTGGGGTGTCATGCTGGCAAACCGTGCAACCTTGCCGAGATCGATATCATCCCTGAAATTTTCAAGGATGAATTTATAGATATTGTTCAGCCGGGCTGATTCATGTTCGTTGAGCTGGCTGGAATAACCAATACTGGATAGTATATTGTAGTTTTTACTCTGTGCAAGGATATTCAGTACATTCAGCAATTCCATTGTCCGTTCGAAATCAGGCAATTGCAGCATCCTCCTGATTTTCCGGGTCACCCTGGTTTTGTCAGGGTCAGAAAAGCTCATGCCCCGTGATGACCGGTGAAGCAATTCATTGATCCGGGCAAAAGCATGCTGCGCCAGGAAATCCTTTCCCAGGAAATCATAAGGAAACTGGATGACGATCTGTTTCGATAATGAGGGAGATCCCTGTATGGCCGATCCATACCAGCTGTGCGGGAGGTTGGGACCCAACAGCATTAATTCATGGCCGGCAATATCGGAAATATGGTCCCCGACATTTATTTTTCCCTCCCCCTGGATGATATACGATAATTCAAATTCGGGGTGGAGATGCCACTGGATGTCAAAACGGTTGAAATGTTCTTCCTTGATCAGAAAAGAAGTTTTTGACAGCAGAACTTTTTCGAACAGTGGTTTCATTGTGTCAGTTAAAAACTAAAAGATAAAAACTAAAAGTAAAAAGCAGGAAATCAATAAAACTGTTTCAATAAAAGTATAATACTTTATTTTAAAAATTGACACAATCATCCTTAAAAAAGTATCAGAATTAGTTTTAATTTAATTATGCCTTACAATATAAACTGAAACATAATGAAAGCAACCCGTATCTATTTATTAGCCATCTTTTTTGTAATGGTCTGCAATGCAAACTACGCGCAGCAAAAGACAATGAACAAGGAGAAGGAATATGAGGTAGCGGTGTATTATTTCCCCAATTACCATCCCGACAGCATAAACTCCAGGTGGCATGGCAAAGACTGGACAGAATGGGAAGTGGTAAAAGCCGCAAAACCAAGGTTCGAAGGTCACGAGCAGCCAAAGGTTCCGGTATGGGGATATTTTAATGAGGCAGACCCGGAATGGACAGCAAAGGAAATTGATCTTGCTGCTGACAATGGAATTGATGTTTTTATTTATGACTGGTACTGGTATTCAAATACCGGGCAATATCTGCAGGAAGGCCTGGAAAAAGGATTCTTAAGATCGCCAAACCGGAACAGGCTAAAGTTTGCTTTAATGTGGGCAAATCACGACTGGCTGAATATTCAGCCCGCTACCTTCGATAATTCCAGGATAAAACTAACTGAAGGTGAAATTGCATTCAGCTTATGGGATACAATTTCCACTTATATCGTTGAAGAATATTTTAAACAACCCAATTACTGGAAAATAGATGGGAAGCCTTATTTTTCAATCTATGAAATTGTGACATTCATAAATGGTGTCGGAGGAATAGACGAAGCTAAAAAAGCCATTCAATTGCTTGATGAGAAAACAAGAAAAGCGGGTTTTCCGGGTGTCCATTTCAATATCATGAGCTGGATGGTAAACGATGATCTTGTGAAAAATATATCGGGACCAAATCCCCCGGCAAATGCAAAAGAAATGGTTGCGGCATTGCCGACAGAAAGTGTGTCCACTTATTGTTATATACACCACTATGGTAGTGTTAATTCAGATGGATTTCCGACTGTACCTGTTGAAAAGGCCTTTGCATCCGCCAAAGAGTATTGGAAAAGATTCACATCAGAATATCCTGAAATATTATATACCCCTAATGTGTCAATGGGATGGGATGCCAGTCCGCGCTGTATGCAAAGTGACAAATTCGAGTTAAAAGATTATCCCTGGACACCCGTATTTGTTGGCAATACTCCCGCTTCCTTTCAGCAGCAACTGACTGAAGCTAAAATCTTTCTGGATAAATATAATCCCAAACATAAAATTCTTGTGATTAATTCCTGGAATGAATGGACCGAAGGAAGTTATTTGTTACCCGAGGAAAAGTATGGAGAGGCCTATTTAAAAGCTATAAAGAATGTCTTTGGGAAATAGGTGATTGTTAGAGAGGTGTTTCCGTCCTCATAGGGGACAAATTATTGTTGAACAGCATGATGTAAAGGAATCTCAACCGCGTAGCGGTTGAATTATTAATTTTCCGGGACAATAGTGTACTCTGAAATTTTATATAAAATATTCCTGAAATGATTAACAGACGCGATTTTTTAAAGCTATCGGCACTGGCAGGCACGGGCGCATGGGTCGGATTCAGTTCATTCACCTCTTTTAGGAGTAGTGATATCCGTAGTTTTGGTCTGTGTACCAACACGGTCGTTCTGAAAAGCAATCCTGACTTTTTTCAGCTTATTGTAAGCAGCGGGGTAACTGATGTTTGGTTGCCAATTTTCCTGAATGGCTATTGGGTTTATCCCATGGAAGACCTTTTGTTCTGGAAGAAGCGATTTGAGGAAAAAGGGGTCGCTGTTCATACATTGACTGTTCCGTTGGGTCATCCGGGCAATTCACTGGGCGATGATACCTCATATGATACAACTCCCCGGCACTGGCCCAGAAGCATTGATATTGACGGTAATAAATATTCAGGAACATCAGTACATCCAATCGTAACAGAAGAGAATTGCAATGCCGTTCAAAAGGCAAGCCAGGGCGGTTTTAAAAAACTCTTCCTTGACGACGATTTCCGCCTTGCACGCGGTCCGGGAATCATTGGCGGATGTTTTTGTCCTGACCATCAAAAGGAATTTCTTACAAAATATGGCTACACCGAAAAAAACTGGGAACAATTGAAGCAAAGCATAAAAAGCCGTGATTTAAATTCAGTGTTGCGAAATTGGATCAGTTACAATTGCGATCAACTCACCCATTCATTCCGGTCTCAGCAAGCTGCCGCACCCGTAGTGGAACTTGGAATTATGGTGATGTACCTCGGTTCGGAAAAGGCCGGAATCCGCCTGGCCGATTACAAGGGTTCGCTTTTAAGGGTTGGTGAACTGATGTTCGATGACCTGCTTTTTTCGCCGGTTAAAGGAAAAACGGATGAGTTATTCAGCGCTCTTTTTCATCGGCGCTTTGTTTCTCCCGAAATGGCTTACAGTGAAACAACAGCCTATCCGCCCACAAAACTTTCAGCAAAAAATATGACGGCAAAATTGCACATCTCCACCATCGCCGACATCCGGAATACAATGATGATGAGCGGACTCGACCCATTCCCTTTTGCGCATTGGGAAACATTGGCTCCAACCATGAAAAAAGCAGCTGAAATGCACCGGAAAATTGCCGGGCAAAAGCCGGAAGGTCCGTTAAAACACTATTGGGGTGAAAGCAGCCGGATGGTGGGCACCGACATACCCTACAGCCTTTTTCTGGCTTCAGGGATACCTTTTGAAGTCACTGAAATTCCAGCCTCAGACGGCTGGACTTTCCTTTCAGATTTTGATGCAATAGATGTGAGTTCAGGTAAAATAAAAGCAAATGGAACGACATTCGTATGTGGTTCAGGTATTGATCAAAAGCTGAAAGGTGTGAGATTTGTAGCCGAAAACCTCCCGGAAATTTTTGCCTTCAAGCATGAAATAATTCCCCAGTTAAAAGGTGTTCCGTATGTTGAAGATGATAAGCCTGTTGTATGTGCCTGGTACTCTGAAATACGGACGGTATTACTATGGAATCTGTCAGAAACAAGGGAATCATTTACAATCAGGATGGATGACAAAAAACGAATTGTTGAGGTTGGTGGACTGGATACTGAATTGATTATAGTCTGAAAAAAACCAACTAAAATATGGAAACAGCGGTAATGTGAATACCGCCAGTATAATACTTTATTTTAAAAATTACCATATGGTTCATTAAAAAAGTATCAGTATTGGTTAAATTTCATGATGCCTTTGTGTCATACTCCACTTATATTTGTTAAGAGCGCACTAAAAATCCCGAATCTTGAACTATTCCGATTCCACAGATCTTATCCTTGAAATGAGGGCCATATCCAAATCATTCCCCGGGGTAGTGGCACTGGATGAAGTCGGGCTCTCGGTTTCCCGGGGTGAGATTCATGCGCTGATGGGAGAAAACGGCGCAGGCAAGTCCACCCTGATGAAAATACTCGCCGGCGTTATCCAGAAAGACAGCGGGCAGATCATCCTGAAAGGGGAACCCGTTGAAATTAAAAATGAACTTCATGCCCTTCGGCTGGGAATTGCCATGGTTCACCAGGAACTGAACAATTTTCCGGATATGACAGTGGCGGAAAACATATTTGCAGGCCGTGAGCCATCCGTTTTCGGCGTGGTGAACCGGGGTAAAATGAATGCAATGGCACGGCGGGTATTGAGTGATTTCAGGCTTACCACCAACCCTGAAAAGCCAATGGGGAAGCTAAGCATTTCGGAAATGCAGCTTGTTGAGATTGCCCGGGCCGTTTCATGCAATGCTGACCTGCTCATCATGGATGAACCCACCTCGGCCATTTCCTCAAATGACGCACGTTTTCTGTTCGGGGTATTGCAACGGCTCAAAGAAAGCGGGGTATCGGTTATATATATCTCGCATAAAATGGATGAGGTATTCCGCATCAGTGACCGGATTACGGTGTTGCGTGACGGAAAATGGATCTCAACCCACAAGGCTGATAAAATTACATGGGGCGGGCTCATCACCCGCATGGTTGGCCGTGAATTAAAGGAATTATTCCCCCAGCGAAAGATATCCACTGGCGAACCTGTTCTGCGGGTCGACAAATTAAGCCGGGGGAAGGCATTTTCAGATATCACTTTTACGCTCAGGCAGGGAGAAATACTGGGGCTGGCCGGACTTGTCGGATCAGGCAGGACGGAAATCCTCAAATCGATTTTCGGATTCATTCCTGCCGGGGAAGGCGAAATTTATATAAACGGAAAATTGGCGAATATTAATACCCCGGTTGATTCCATCAAAAACGGGATTGCCCTGGTTCCGGAAGACAGGAAATTATCAGGACTTAACCTGCAGGCTTCGGTAGTGTTCAACATCACCCTGCCCACCCTGCCGAAAATCGCAAACAGGCTGGGGATCATTAACCGCAAGGATGAGACCGGAGCAGCAAATACAATTATTCAAAAGCTCCATATCAAAGCACATCACTTACAACAGGGAGTCAACAATCTCAGCGGCGGAAACCAGCAGAAAATAGTGATCGCAAAATGGCTGTTGTCGAAACCGGCAATATTGCTGCTCGATGAACCGACAAGGGGTATCGATATAGGTGCAAAATCCGAAATATATCGCCTTATGAATGACCTGGTGGCCAGCGGAATATCCATCCTGATGGTTTCATCGGAAATGACTGAACTCATCGGAATGTGCGATCGCATTCTGACACTCCGGCAGGGTTCCCTGTCCGGTGAATTTAACCGGAATCAGTTTAACCAGGAACATATCCTCACCGCAATAATGCCTTGAATATGCTATATCCATTTCAAAAAGCAACGGAAAAGCCGGGATTTCAGTTTTTATCCCGGTATGCCATTTTATTTGCCTTTCTTGTGCTTATCCTCATCATGGCAGTTTTATCGCCTGCCTTTCTGAAACCGACGAATATCATGAATATTCTTCGCCAGACCTCCATTAATGGAATTGTGGCGGTGGGAATGACCTTTGTGATCATCCTGGCGGGAATCGATCTGTCTGCAGGCTCTGTATTGGCGCTGGCGGCCGTTGTGGCAACTTCCTTTGCCCATCCGGGCACGTATCCTGTTGTTGTCCCCGTTTTTTTCGGGCTGCTGACAGGGGCTTTTTGTGGTTTTATGAACGGATTTATTATTGCCAGCCGGAAAATTGCGCCCTTTATCGTTACCCTCGGCATGATGACAATCGCGCGGGGTGCGGCGCTTGTATATACTGACGGCAGGCCTGTTATCGGGCTCAGCAATTCCTACAACACGATCGGCGGAAGTTACCTGCTGGGTATTCCGGTACCGGTGATCATTTTTAGCCTCATTGTTTTAGCGGGATGGTTCCTCTTATCTAAAACCGTATTTGGCCGCCATGTGTATGCGACCGGAGGAAATAAAACCGCTGCCGAATTATCCGGGATTATCACCGGAAGGGTGACTGTATGGGTCTATACACTGGCCGGACTCATGGCCGGATTGGCGGGTATAGTGCTTTCATCAAGGGTTATGTCGGGTTCACCTTCAACAGGCATGGGATATGAACTGGATGCCATTGCTGCCGTGGTGATTGGCGGCACACGATTAACAGGAGGTGTGGGTACCATTTTCGGTACGATCATCGGGGCGCTCATCATCGGGGTTATGAATAACGGCCTCGACCTGCTGAACGTTTCCTCTTACTGGCAGCAGATTGTGAAAGGGATTATAATAATAATGGCAGTTGTGCTTGAACGAAGATCATCAAGATGAAAAAAGCTTTACCGCAGAGGCCGCAGAGATATACGCAAAGTTCGCGAAGTATTATTTTGAGGGGCTTTGCTTTAGTGAGGACGCAGAGATTAACAACCCTTTTATGCGTGATTCTCCTGATCGGTGCTGCATGCAACAGGAAACCTTCTCATGTGTATGATTATACAATTGGAGTGACCTATCAGAACCTGCAGAATGAATTCGTGATCAATATACAGGATGCGCTGAGAAAGAGGGCGGAGGAATTGAATGTCAGGCTTATTGAAGTAGACGGGCAGGGCAGGGCAGAAAACCAGATATCACAGGTAGAAAATTTCCTGGCGCTGGATGTGGACGCCATCATCCTGAATCCCTTTGACCAGTATGGATCAGCACCGGTGGTATCCATTGCGGCAAGGGAAAAGAAACCTGTGGTGGTAGTGAATGCCGTAGTGGTGAATCTTAACGAAGCCGGGGCTTATGTAGGTTCAAACGACCAGGAAGCCGGAAGGATAGCCGCACGACATATTGCAACATTGCTGAACGGAAAAGGAAATATAGCGCTCATTCGCGGACCCAACGGGCATTCTGCAGAAATACAACGTACGGAAGGCATCATGGAAGTACTGAACAGGCACCCTGATATGAAAATCATCTTTGACCAATCGGGCAATTGGGACCGTACCCAGGGTCTTGAACTCATGGAAAACTGGCTGTCTACGGGAAAATCCATCCAGGCCGTGATTGCCCAGAATGATGAGATGGCGCTCGGCGCCCAAAAAGCCATTGAAGCAGCCGGATTTCAAAATGACATCCTTGTGATCGGAATTGATGCCATTCCCGATGCACTTACGGCTGTAAAGGAGGATAAACTATGTGCCACGGTATTCCAGGATGCCAGGGGCCAGGGAATTCTGGCGCTGGAGCTGGCTATAAAATTGTGCCAGGGAAAACCGGTTGAACACATAAATTATATTCCTTTTCAATTGATCACTAAAAAGGAATTGAACAAATAGAAGGTTCGTAAAAAATCTCAGTATGAAAAACACGACTGTCGGAATAGCCTTCATGTTTCTTTGGTTAATCCTCGTTCCCTTCTCAATCGCGCTGCAGGCACAGGAATCATTTTACCAGGTACTGCCTGGGCGGGCCGGAAAAATTGAAAATCTTGGTTTTCATGGCATCCCTTTTACTGTGATCCAAACCGAAAAAGGCTTTGCCAACCTGGCCTCCACTGCTGAACCACTGGTTGTCAGGGGCAGGCAGGAACCGGTGCAGGCGGTGTATTTCCTGGGGATGGTCACTGAAAAAGCAGAATGCAGCGCCTGGTGGGGGCCTACAGAAAGGTGGTATGCCTATAATAACCGCATGTTTATTGGCGACCAGGTAGGCAAAATATTCATTGTGTACAGTGATTCAACGGCTGATGTGATTCCCATCATTTTCGGGGTAAATCTCTGGAATTATGAGCTGCTGAATAATATCAGGGCCGGTGAAAATTACCTTACATCCTGGGGCGCATATCCCGAACCGTTCAAGAGTGATGTCCATGCCAAAGCATTGCTTGATTCATCCCTTATATTGATGGAAAATGATACGGTAAAGGGAGGAAAATATATCCTTGGAGTAAAAACCCGGAACAAACCCGTGATTAAAATTATACTGAGCAATGATAATGTCCGTACAGCCGGATTCTATATCACGGCTGTCACATGCCAGACCTCTGGTTCGACTGCCGGTCTGCAACGGGTGCTCAGGGATGAACGCTTTTACGCGCAAAAGAAATACTATCCCGCCATGGATAAACTCGCCCGGAGACTTTACCAGTTCAGGGATGAACTTCCTTCCTCGGATCAATATCTTCCTCCGGCAGGGTACGCAGGTCCCCTGGTAAAATTCACCGGAACGCCGCTGGCCGAGGTTTTTACCAATGTGTATGCGCACAACGTGCATGACATGCGGATGAAAAAAGTAGACATGAACGGGGGGATGCATACATCATCGGGCGACCTTGCTGATTTCGGACTTTATATCGGAATGGGTACTTTCAAATCCAATGCCCGGTGTTATTATGACCATGTTTGGACCCGCGATGCAGGCCGTACCATGATCGAAGTGATTGAATCGGGAGAGACGGAAAGGGCGGCTAAGGCAGGGGACGAAGCCATCCGGTTATTGTATGATCCGTCCAGCAAATTCAGTCAGCCGCACTGGCAGCGCATCGGGAATGCAGCCCGGCTGAATAATGACGGGTTGTGGCGCAGCGTGGGCGGAAAGGAAAATGACGGGCATGCCGCCATGATGCTTTTTCTGTATAACCTGATCGGACATCAATGCGTGGATGTCAAATGGGTAAAGGGCAACTGGGAAGCACTTTGCGATGCGGCAGAATGGTATTGCTGGCAAATGGACCATCCGGCAGAAAGCGGTTTTGACAAGGTATTGTCGTCAGAGTCCGAGGCTTCCACACAACAGTACGGCACATTTGACCTGTTTTCAAATTATAATGCCTATGTGGGGCTAAAGGCATACGCCCGGTTAGCCTCGCAATACGGGGACAGGGACCATGAAAAAAAATGGAACCAGTATGCGTCCACGCTCCACCAGGGCATTATGGATATGTTTACAACAACCCATCCCCGCTTTGGCAGAATATTCACGGATGTAACGAATGATTGCTGGACCTGGGAATACAAACGTTTTGCCCCGTTGTTCCTGGCCAGCGATTTTAATTCATACGACCTTGCGGTTCACGACCCTGAGCTTTATGCCCTGTGTTACAATACCTACCTCGCCCAGAAGGAAGACTTCTTTTCCTATTCATCCGGACGCCAGATGGGGTATGGCCAGGGGTATATTACTGAAACCGCCATACTCATGGATGAACCTGCTGATATGCAGGGATACGTGGAACAGGCGGCAGCATTCTGTTACCATCATTCAGATTACAATTACATTGTTCCCGAAGGGGTTATCATGCATCCCTCGGAAAAGTACTGGTTCAGGAATTCAGACCTTGGAAATGCAGTACAGCAGGGTGAGATTGTTAAGGCCGGCCGGTTGCTGATCGGTCTTGATGACCTGAACCCGGAGAAGGGGCTTACTGTAATTCCCCGGCTTCCGTCCGGATGGAACCGGATCGAAGTGCAGGATTATCCCGTTGTGGCTGCGGATCAAAAAGGCAAACTCCTGAGAACAAGGATTAACTATCAGATTGACCGGATAGGGAACGGATACAGGTTTCAGCTTGAAAGTGCGGATGCTATCCGGCTCGGCCAGGTAAGACTCGGGCCTTTCAAAACCAATCGTATCATGACCGACAATGCGAAAATACCCGGAAAAGTAGTGGAACTGCGTGGCCAATTCTATTTATACCTTGACCTGTCCGCCATGCAGGGACAGAAATATACAGTGACAGCGACATCGGAAAAAACCAATTGAGATGAAACAAATAAACCGTATGAAAGTGAAAATTATACTCGCGCTTGCTCTTTTCATGACTGCATGCTTTTTGCCGGGTTCGTTTGCGATCGCCAGGGGACCGGCTCCTAATCCACTTGCGAATAAGCGGATGGCGGGATACCATTTTTCTGTGGTTACTACCGCGGAGTTCCAGCCCAGTTCGGCTGTTTTAACCTATCCCGTGAAGCAGGCGGATTACCAGAATTATAATTTCCTTGTAAAACTGATGCCCTGCCTGTCGGTGAATGGCAAACTGGTTTATCCTTCCGATTTCAGGGATGTTCAGGTGGAAGATTTCCCGGGCGGTGTTGAGGCAACTTTCACCTGGGAAGACACGAAAATTACAACACGCATAACACCCCTGCTGGTCGGCCGGGGTTCGAAAACATGGAACGGAGCGGCATTATACGAAATCACCAGTTCACCGGCCCGCGAAGTGCTTGTCCTGATCGGAAAAGGTACATCGCTGAACCTGTACTGGGAATTTCCCACATCCTTTATGGTGAAAGACAGCACGATTGATATCGGCGATTTTACCCGGATCAATAAAGAGACTATTGGGTTTCCAAGTGGAAAAGATAAGCTGAATGTACTAGTGAAGAGTTCGGCGCCCCTGGTAACCGGGGAACTGGCCGGCAATAAAAAGCAGGCTTTTGTGCGCTTCCCGGGTGGTTCAGGATATGTACTCACGGCATTTTCAGATCATGCAGCCGATATGGCGGCATTGGGCAAACTGAAGTTTGAAGCGGAAAAAAATAAGGTGACCCAATATTACAAAGAACTGAACCGGACTGCCCTTGAGACCCCGGAACCCTTAATGAACCAGGCATTTACATCCGCTTTGTATAACCTCGAATACAGCTGGTTTGAACCGTTCGGCTGGGGGGAATGCCTTCACCACTGGCTGGCCCTCTGGCATATGCAGGTGGGTGCCGCGGCTGACCTGATCGGCCAGGAAGACAGGTCGAGATCGTGCATACTCGAACATGCCCGGAACCTGCTGAAGGACGGGTCAGTTCCGCAGTTTATGCCGAACCGGGCAACGAAAAAAGACTTTGGGGGATCGAACCATTACTGGGTATGGCAGATCCGGCATTACCTCAATCAAACAGGCGATAAGGAATTTGCAAGGGAGATCATTCCGTATGTTGACACTGTAATCGGTCAGACCCTGAAAGAGTATGATCCGGATGGCGACCTGCTCGCTATGTGGGGCTTACAGATAGGAAACCAGGAGGATTTTATCGGTAATCCCTATAACGGTTCGGTACCCTCCATGGAGCTTTACAATATGTTCATGACCCGCGCCGAACTTTCCCGGTTTACCGGGGATGCCAAAGGAGAATCCGCCTGGATGAACAAAGCGTCCATTGTAAAGACGAGGTTATATAAAGAACTATGGATGAATGACCTGGGCCGGTTTGCGTTTTATAAAGACCCTTCCGGAACCATTATGCCCGACGGACAATATGAAACCTATTTGTACCCGGCGATTTTTGACATCGTTGACGAGTATGATCAGTATTCCGGGTTGCGGCATCTAAGGGACCGGCTGACCGGTGAAGACGGCGCTGTTTTTCTTTCAAACAACTTTGCATGGCATGCCACCGGGCATGTCAGCACGTGGGGGATGCAAAGCGGGTTGGCCCAGCAGCCCTGGGCGTCGGCGGGATATTCAAAAGCCGGCCTGAACAATGAAACCTGGAAACCTCTTAAAGCAATGGCTGTATGGGCACAGGACAGCAACCACCGGGGTTCATGGCCGGAAACCGGACCTGAACCCACACCGGCCTACTTTACCCCTCCCGCCGGGTTGTACATTGTTTCTGTTGCGGAAGACCTTTTTGGGATCCGGGGTCATATACAGGAGGGATATCTGGAGATATCCCCTTCTTTTCCCGATCACTGGCCTTCTGCCAGCATGAACCTTCCGGGTTATAAGGCAAAGTACACCCGGAGCGGGAACCTAATCGACTATTCCCTTGAATCGGAAAAGGATCAGGTCATGAAGGTCAGGTGGAGACTCCCGGTTTCAAAGATCCGGAGTTGTACGGTGAATAACAGGACAGTTCCCTATACAATTGTTCCCGGGGTTAACCATATCGTGCTGTGCGTTGATATCCCGCCAGGAAAAAAAACCGCCCTGCATATCGATTTTGAACCTGTGTCCTACAAAGTTACCGCACCGCACTCCGTTGCGGAAGGAGAACCATTTGACCTCGCTGTTGAGGGCGCTACGATTACAAAAATAACTGACAAGTACGGTGTATTGGAATCCCTGGCTGTTAAATCGGCAACTTCCTTTTCCTCAGCTGTAAGGAGGTCCCTGCTGGAACCCTACCTTGGGTTTAACCAGCTGGGATTGCTCAATTTTTCAAGGCGCACTTTTTTCATCGATTGCATCACCGATGGCGGAATTCCCTTTATCGCCGCAGTGGATATGAATATTTTACCGCGCTTTGAAGCACAGGCTATACAGGTTCCCGATAAGGATATACGTCAGGACAGGTTGCAGATCATTGTCCGGAACAATACGGAGAAGGAATTATCCGGATCAGCCGGTATAGCAATCTCAGGCAACGATTACCCGGTATCGGTAAATCTGCCCCCACGGTCAGATCAAAAACTTGACATCCCGTTACCGCCCGGCAAAGAACTGAGTTCGGGCGATAACCTGGCCATGATCTCTCTTCCCGGGGAAGTGCCCCTTACGATCCGTTTTACTGCCAACGGATCAGACCGACAGGGGCATTTTGAGCCTATTACGCTTCCTGCCGGAGACATGATCGCAGATACGCTGTGGAATACACTGCGCGTTATGCCAGGCTTCCCGCACATCTTTTTCACTTTTTCAGATTACGGAACTCCCAGGCCGTTGGAAGCGCTGAAAGCAACGAAAGAGATCGATGTGCCGCAGATCCCGCAACTGAAATTCAGCCTTTCAGGCAGGCAGTTTATCCCCGTTTCCCACCTGGCCGGAAAGGTTTCTGTCAAAATCCCCCTGTCAAAGGGAAAATATAAAAAGATATATCTCCTAGTACTGCCTTTTGTGGACAACCACACCATGTTCGCCCCGGTTGCACGCATAAGTGCCTACAGTAACAGGCAGATCGTTTATGCGCGTACCCTGAATTACCCGGGTGACGTGGATTACTGGGTTCCGGATAAAAATCCCACCAGTTTTGCATCGTTCCGGGAACCCAGGCCGGACCGGTTTGAACTGTTGCCCCTTATGCATGGCGAAATGACCGACTGGAAAGAGGGAATGCCTCCTGCATTTCCCCAGTCGAAATGGTGGTCAGCAAGCCTGCCGGTTGTTTCGGAATCCTGTTTGATGAATGTAATTGAAATTAACCTTGAAAAGCCGGGAGAACTCGATTACCTTGTATTCGAGGTGCTGGGTGTTATGCCGGCATTTGGCATAGTGGCAGCAACTGCGGAATTGGAAGAATAAATGATTTACGATATACGATATACGATTTACGATTGCCCGGAGGACATACGCTATTATAGAAACAACGTCAAATTCCACCCCCTGCCCCCGCCAGCGGGGGACATTGCCAACCGCTAGCGGTTGAATTATAGAAATGAATAGCAATTAATTCTAATAAACAAACTTATGTCAGCAAATCATTTAATTAAGGAAACCTTTGAAAAAGGAAAAGGTATTCTGCAACTTATACCTGTATTTGTACCCCGTCGCTTTAGCAAAGCAGGCCTGAGGCTTAAACTGCACCCTCACGATTATTATGCCCTGGGTACCAAAAGAGGATCTATCAAAGAGCGCTGGTTCTCATCTGTAATTCCGGCCATGAATGGCGAACTCGCTCCTGCAGATGAAGGAATGAGCTATGTTTTACCTTTTAACGGGAAACTCTCCGAAAAATTCACGCTGAAGGAATCCCAGGATATCCTGGGAGCAGAGCTTATTGGTGAGGAATTGATAAAGAAATATGGCGGTTGGCCCATGTATTCAAAGTTTTTTGATTACCAGGCCCCCCTCTTTCATCACCTTCACCTGGGTTTTGAAGATGCCAAACGCGTGGGAAGATTAGGTAAACCTGAGGCTTATTATTATCCACCCCAGCTGAATAATTATCCCGGTGAATTTCCCCATACATACTTTGGTTTCGATCCTGATGTTACCAAAGAAATGGTTAAAGAAAGACTGATTAATTATGAAAACGGCGACACCCGTATAACAGAATTATCAAGGGCTTACAGAATTGAGCTGGGTACAGGATGGTACACGCCGCCGGGTGTTATTCATGCGCCGGGCTCCTATCTTACGTATGAACCGCAATGGAATAGTGATGTAAATTCGGTTTATGAAAATATTACTTCAAATGAAGTGTATCCTTACGAATTTTTGGTTGAAAATTGCCCGCCTGATAAAAAGAGAGACATTGATTATGTTATAAGCCTGTTGGACTGGGAA
>JBGSSA010000126.1:0-5515 GCA_041737295.1 Bacteroidales bacterium
GTGGATTTCAGACATTACCTTTTCAACAAATCTTTTTATATTGATTTCAAGGCTCTCGTCAGCCAGGCCCGGGGATCAACCTCAGCGATTACCTCGCTGCAGAAGGAGTCGTCGCGGTATTATCAGCGACCCGATGCGCCCCATTTGAGTATTGATACAACCATTACCCAACTGAACGGTTATGGGGGAATCCTTGAATTCATAAAAGGGGCAAACGGAAAATGGCGCTACGGAATTGCAGCCCATTGGAGTTCCCCGGGAATGGAATTAAACGACATAGGATTTCAGAACAAGACGGATGAGATCTGGCAAGGCCAGATGGTAGGGTACGTCGAGAATACTCCCCGGGGTATTTTTCGCACATATGAAATTTCACTTGTTGAGACCAATTTCTGGAATTTTGGTGGTGAATACCTGAATTCATCATGGGAACTGGAAGGAACTTCCCTGTTTACAAACAAGTGGGGTTTAGACATCGATATAAACCGCGACGGAAAGATGCTGAACACAAGGCTGCTGAGAGGCGGACCGGGTATATATCAACATGGCCTGACCGAGCATCAATACGAGATCAGTTCTGATGAATCGAGGAAAGTATTCCTGTCCGCGGAATATGAAAACAGCTTTTCTGATGACGGGATTACCCATCACAATGAAATTGCAATGGCATTAAATTGGAAAGCAACCACATCCATGCTGCTTTCGTCCGAAATTATATTCAACAAAAGCATCGATGACCTTCAATATATCGATACTTACGAAACAGGACCGTCAGTGCATTATTTGCTGGGCAGGTTAACCCGCAAGACCGATATGATCACTTTCAGATTCAGCTATGCGCTGACTCCGGAATTTACAATTCAATATTATGGAAGCCCTTATATTTCAATGGGAAAATATGGGACTTTCAAGACCCTGGCTGATCCTGATACACGTGATCCCGACAAAGTCTTTCATACTTTTAATGAGGATGAAATAAAATATGATGAAAATACCCGGACCTATTCGATCTATAGTGGAATTAATCCGGAACCCGTTTATACATTTGATAACCCGGATTTCAATTTCAGGGAATTCCGTTCCAATTTTGTCGCACGGTGGGAATACAGACCGGGGTCGGTTTTATACCTTGTATGGACCCACAATCGTTCTTCTTTTGAAGAAACTACCAATGACAACATCGGAAATAATCTTAGCAGTCTCTTTAAGGAACCTGCCCGGAACGTTTTCCTGATCAAGTTCAGTTATTGGTTTTCGAGGTAGGTTAAATTTCTACCGACACCTTCAACCGGCTTCGTTTCTCATAATCATCCATGGCCAGCCTGATCAGTTCATCCACAAGCTCCTGGTAGGGAACGCCACTGATCGCCCAAAGCTTAGGATACATACTTATACTTGTAAATCCCGGAATTGTATTGATCTCATTCACAATGATCCTGTCATCGGGAGTGAGAAAAACATCAACCCTGGCCATGCCAAGGCAATCAAGGGTTTGAAAGGTATTTACAGCAATTTCCTGAACCCTCTTAACCTGGTCAGGCGAAAGTCGTGCCGGAATTTCAAGTCCTGCCCCGTTATCATCGATATATTTTGCCTCGTAGGAATAAAATGCGGCATGGGGAATGACTTCTCCGGGAATCGAAGCCCGTGGTTCCTCATTTCCGAGCACAGCACATTCAATTTCCCTACCCTTAATCTCCTCTTCGACCACCACCTTCAGATCATAGGAAAAAGCGCAATCAAGTGCTGCAATGAACTCGGATTCATTCTGGACCCGTGAAATACCAACCGAGGAACCCAGATTGGCGGGTTTTACGTATAGTATCCTGCTTAATTCTTCGGACAGACCGGCATAACTAAAAGAGTGGCGTGTACGGGCAGTGATTGTGACAAAGCGGCCAATGGGAATGCCGGCATCACGGAGAAGTCTTTTCATTACATCCTTGTCCATTCCCACCGAACTCCCCAAAATACCTGCACCTACACAAGGCAGGTTGGCAAGCCTGGCCAGTCCCTGGATTGTACCATCCTCACCGTACGGGCCATGAAGAACGGGGAAAATAACGTCAATATCTCCGATATGTTCATGATCCGACAGGCTGATAAGGCTGCTTGCCGACCCATTCGGAGTAAGGGCAATCTCTTTTTTACTTTCGGATAACCTGATCAGCTTGGGATCACTTGCATGAAGAAGCTGAATTGAGTTTTCATTCAGAAACCAACGTCCTTCTTTGTCTATTCCGATAAGTATGGGTTCATATTTATTCTTATCCAGTGATTCGATGACGTTCCTGGCTGATTGCAGTGAAACTTCATGTTCAGCAGAACGCCCGCCAAATACAATTGCGACTCTAAGCTTGTTCATAGGATGTAATCATTTTGCCCGAAAATTAGGGCATTTTTCTGGTAAATACCGGAACTATTTCGCATTTTTTCCACAATTTCACTTACGCTACAATACCGTATGCGCTCTGCGCAATGTCCCTAGTCCCCAGTCCCTAGTCCCTAGTCCCTTGTTTGTCGTCAAATTACCCTGTTACATCTATTAGCATCCTGTTTGAATACAGCGCATGAATTCATTGTTTACTTTTACTGATTGATAAATCCATATCCTATGCAATTTCGCAACATATTTATTGTTATTTTTCATATAACCGGCTGGATATTGCTGTATCTGCTGCCGCCTCTCATTACCCAGTCCGACATCAAGCTGCCCCAGAACTTTGGCGATGTATTGAACTGGATACTTGTAATCGTCTTTTTCTATATTAATTATTTATGGCTGGTGCCCCATTACCTGAGTAAAAGCCGGTTTCTGATCTATTTCCTTACAATTTTTATGATGTTATCCACCTGCTATTTTGCATCCGCATCCTATGTAAGGCATAAATATAGAATGGAAACGCTGGATCACCGCACAGAACCCCGGCAGCAGAAAACCGCCCATCATCGCCCGCCACGGTTTAAGGGGTATTTTTCAGCGTTGTTCTGCCTGACAATCCTTGCAATCAGTACAAGTATACGGGTAACTGAAGGATGGTACAGCAATGAAAAGCAGAAAAAAGAAATGGAAAATAAAAAGCTGGGGGCCGAATTATCCCTGCTAAAATCACAGATCAATCCCCATTTCTTTTTTAATACACTGAACAGCATCTATTCGCTTGCCATTGTAAAGTCAGACCGGACCCCTGAGGCGGTGCTGAAACTCTCAGAACTCATGCGGTACATCATTTATGATACTGAACGTAAACTGGTCCCCCTGTCAAAAGAAGTGGAATATATTGCCAATTATATTGAACTCCAGCGACTAAGACTTCCTGATGAAGTTAAAGTAAAATTGAGTACTGATCTTGGTGATGCTGATGCGGTTATCGAACCCCTCCTGTTGCTGCCTTTTGTTGAAAATGCCTTCAAACATGGCGTGGATGTGGAAAAGGGTGGAAGCATTGTGATTGATATCCGGTTAACGGGAAATGAGTTAAAATTACATGTAGAGAATCCATTGGTGAATGAAGGCAACAACATTGTGGATAAACACAGGGGAATAGGAGTAAATAATACTCTGAAACGATTGAAACTGCTGTACCAGGATAATTTTACCTTTACGGCAGGTCCTGTCCGGAAAAATTATGTTGTTGACCTTGTGTTAAAGATAAGGGAAAATGAAGTGTCTGATAGTTGATGATGAGCCCCTGGCCCAGCAAGTAATGGAAGAATTCGCCGGAAGGGTGCCTTTCCTTGAAATTGCGGGCAAGTGCAGCAGTGCCACTGAGGCAATTGAAGTACTGCGGACACAACCTGTTGACCTGATCCTGCTTGATATTCATATGCCCCGGCTGTCGGGACTGGATTTTATCGGCAGTCTGCATAACCCCCCCCAGTTTATCCTTGTTACAGCCTACTCAGAGTACGCATTGCAGGGATTTAACGTAAATGCCACTGATTACCTCATGAAACCCGTTCCGTTTGAACGATTCCTGAAAGCGGTAACCAAGGCGTATGAGCTGTATTCGCTACGAAATAAAACGGGTCAGGACAAAAACACTACTGCGGAACGATTTATGCTTGTTAAATCGGGTTATCAGACTGTAAAAATTCTATTTGATTCTATTTTGTATATCGAAGGGTTGAAAGATTATGTGAAGATATACACGGAAGGGAAAAAACCGGTGCTTTCCCTGTTAACGATGAAGGGTCTGGCTGAAACACTGCCTGCCAGCAAGTTTTTACGAATCCATAAATCGTATATTGTCGCCATCGACCGGATTACTACCATTTCCCGCAACCGGGTAATGATCGGAGAGAAGTGGATCCCGGTTGGAGAAAATTATCGTGATGCTTTCCGCAAACAAATGTTCAACCAGGATTAAATACTGCTTTTTACAAAGCAGGATATCTTCCAGTCCTTATGCTGTTTCTCCAGCACTATATTTATGATACTTACAGCAGTAGCAGGTGAGCCATTGTATATCATATGCTGAGTCTCCCTGAGGATAGCCCATGCCGTATTATCAATGACCTTAATTACAAGGAAATCCTTTTTAACCTGAAACTGATCAACCCCCAGCCAGTCGGCATACTTTGCCAGTGTATCAATAGCAGTCGAACGCTTGTCCCACCCCGTCGTTAATAAATATACGGAATCCTGTATATTCAGGCGTGTTTGATATTTATCCTGAACGTAAAACTGCTTCATTTTCTCAGGGTCCTTATCAATCCATGCCTGTGTTTCGGCATTGATCACATATTTAATGGCTTCCTCATCGTTCGTAACATCCTTTGCTTTATTGCAGCCTGAAAGTAAAAGCATCAGCATAATAGCTGAACACAGTGCATAAAAAAAACTTTTCATGGCGTCCATATTAATTATTGTTAAAATTGGGTATCCGGGTATAAAAAGAATTGCTACCCTCTTAAAGTTAAACTATTTTGATGCCAAAGTCAAGTAAAATTTAATGAATTGCTGGAGGGGGATCCAGTATAAAACCAAGTTTATCCGGGTGATCCAATATGAGTCGGTTTTTTCCGAATTTCAGCAATTTCAGGTAAATCAGCAGGTCACCAAATCCCCCGATAGTTAACAGCAACCCGAATGTTTTGAACCACCCGGTGCCGGTGATAAATCCGAAGGCCAGCGGAATCAGACCCAGTATTATAAGCGGGGCAATGCCGGCGCGCATATAATGTTTTACGAGTATGGGCTCTTTGCAATGACAATAAAACGCACCGAGTTTGGCATTGAAGCCAAAGGTTACGGATTTGAATCCGCTGCGTGCATAAAGCCCAAATATGATTCCATGTATTAACTCATGCACTGCGACTGCAAGTATCAGTGATATTACTTTAATCCACCATGGGATCACAAAGGAAAAGACCGGGATACGGTCTGCCCAGATGAAATGGAACAACCTGTCACCGATGATATAAAATGGTATGATCATGGCAAGCAGTATAAAGGAGAGCCGGGGGCCTTCAAAAGTCACTTCCTGCGGGGAGGGACCCGTACCGGAATTTG
>JBGSSA010000135.1:0-1737 GCA_041737295.1 Bacteroidales bacterium
GGCTTGATGTCTACCGGGCCCACCATTTCCTGGATCACTTCAGTCTGTTTCTCTTCAATCTTAACAAACCGGTCTATCCGTTTAGCCACATGTTGGAGGGCTACATCATAGGCTGTCCTGTAATATGAAATCAGCGAATTCCACAACACCTGGCGTGACACTTCATACGCTTTTTCCCTGGCTGAGCTCATCTCTTCCGTTGTAAGCCCGCATTTTTTGCGAATTGACTGTACAACCTTGGTTATTACTTCGGAATCATTGTCATCATTGCGTTCAATTACATCAATGCAAATGAGGGAGTCGGCATTCGTATTATTGATCCACAGTCCAAATCCTGCCAGGGTTGTAGTTACAGTGGGAACTGAAAAGGCAAGGCTTTCCAGGGGGGTATATCCCCACGGTTCATAATACGATGCGAAAACGGTGAGATCGAGTCCTATAAGTAAATCATAATAGGGCAAATTAAAAATGCCATCATTGCCATTGAGGTAGGACGGTACGAAAATGACTTTCACTTTGTCGGATGACCCGTTCAAAAGTCCTGCCTGCTTGATCCGGTTAAGGATCGGATCCCATTCTGCATCATGGAGGTTATGGGTCAGGTATTTCGAACCAAAAGCGCCATCAGTAACGGGTAATTTATTGATAAGATCTTTGCGTGGACCATAATGGTTTGCAGGGATCAGGATATAGGCAAGTATGTGTCTGGAGAGGGTCTGCGATTTATTTAGTTCGCCCAGTGCATCGATAAACAGGTCGATGCCTTTATTCCTGAATTCATAGCGACCGCTTGTAGCTACCAAAAAGACGTCATCCCCATATTTCTCACTAAACAGGGATTCAGCCACTTCCAGAAGCTTCCTGCGCCCCTGTTCCCTGCGAATGTTAAATTTGGTACCTGAAGGAACAAACGTGTCTTCAAATCCGTTCGGAGTTACCACATCCACTTCCTTTTGAAGAAACTGGCTGCATTCCCTGGCCGTAATTTCACTCACTGTGGTGAATGAATCAGCCATTAGAGCTGCCAGCTTTTCGGCGGACTGTTTTGAAATAAGATTGAATTCCTTGGCTACTTCATCACCATTGTAAGTATGGAGATTTTTATAGAGTGGCTGGTTATTGCCCGCCAGGGATCTGCCAACTGCGGTGGCATGCGTTGTGAATACGGTTCCCACCTGGGGAAGACGGTCTTTCAGATATAAAAGTCCCGTGGCGGTCATCCATTCATGGAAATGAGCCACTATACGGTCGTAGGTAGTAAGATTAAATTTAATGAAGCTTTCAATAACCCGACCGGCGGCATATCCGAACAAAGCGGGTTCAATATAATCCCATTGACCCGGCAATGAATCAAGCTTATATTTTTCCCAAAATTCAAAGAAAATTTTATCTTTATCGGGGATGCAATTCGTAATATTGAGGGAGATAGCGATCGGATAACCGTTAATATTCCACCTGCCTATTTTTAGATTTAGCCCTTCTGATTCCACCTGTTTCTTCCATGCACTGAAAAGTTGCGGATCTTCTATGAATTCCGGATTTCCTCCCGAATCTTCCTTGATCAGGTCGGGGCCGATCAAAATGAGGTTGTTGTGTAATTCATTAACAAGAGTAAGGGCTTTGGTCGCAATTACAGTATGAATTCCGCCTACCTTGTTGCATACTTCCCAGCTAACTTCAAAAAGATAATCAGGGAATAATAAATTTTTATTCATAAACAATTCGTTAGTTCAATAG
>JBGSSA010000181.1:0-33107 GCA_041737295.1 Bacteroidales bacterium
GACTTATATACATCGAAATATTCCATATACAATTTATTGTTTCCGGAATCGGGTTCCATGCGGTCTGCATATTCTGTCCATTGTTTGGCAACAGAAAAGTCTTTGAATACCCCCGTTGCAACACCCGCCAGGATGGCATCACCAAATGGAGCGCCTGTACGCCGCTTCACGAGCACAGTCGGCACATTAAAAACATCGGTGATGATTTTACGCCATAGTATGCTTTTAGCCCCGCCTTCGTTCAGCACGATGGGGGCGGTAATTTTTTTGCCTGAATCCCTGATAATTCTAAAGGAGTCGTAGAGCGCATAGGCTACAGATTCCATCATGGCACGTACCACGTGTCCTCGCGTATGGTTAAGCGACAGGCCAACGATTGTACCACGGGCATTCACGTCCCAAATCGGGGTGCGTTCACCCATCAGGAATGGAAGCACCACCAATCCCTCAGCACCGGGAGCAATGATTTCCGCTTCTTTGTTCATCAGGTCGTAAGTATCGTAGCCAAATTCCTTTTCGAGGGCAAGTTCTTTTTTGTAGAAATTGTCGCGCATGTACCGGATCAACTGGCCACCGGTGGTTGTGGTGGGTACAATAATATAACTGTTTTCAGAATTGATGGTATAGGCAAAATTGATCATGGTGTCGGGGAAATTGGTGTCCTTTGTCAGGATCCCGAAATTGCCACATGTGCCCAGGTTCATCTGTATATTGCCCTCTTCGGTCATTCCCGCTCCCATCCATCCGGCATTACAATCGACCTGACCGGCAGCAACCGGGGTGCCCTCGGCAAGTCCGGTTGATGCTGCTGCCCAGGCAGAAATACCGCCGATGATGTCTTCACAGCGGTAAAGCTCAGGAAAAAGAGAGACCGGCAATCCCAACCTGTCAAGCATATCGCGGTTAAAATCGCGCTTCAGCAGGTCATATGCTACGCCGTAAAAAGCGGCACCCGAATAATGACCGGTTGCCTTACCTGTAAGTTTCAGGTTAATGAAACCATCTATGGTCAGGGCTTTGGTGACCCTTTTAAAATCCTCGCCACGGTTTTCCTTTTCCCATAGCAGGTTAACGATCATGGGATGGTCTTCAAGCCTGTTCTTCGATACTTCGAAAACCTTATCAGACCCGATGTTTTGTATGATCCATTCCACCTGCCTGGTGGCGCGCTTATCCATGAGGTTGTATGCATTATGCACCGGATTGCTATCCTTATCGACTAAAACCAACGATGGTAATGCAGAAGATACTGCCACTCCTTTTATCCGGGATGCATCGATGGCATTATCACTGATTACTTTACGTATCATACGGCATGTGGCGGCCCAGTAGTTATGGGCATCATGCTCCGACCAGCCGGGATGCGGGGTAATAATGGGGTATTCCTCAAAAGCATAACCTATAACCTCGCCTGTGTTATCGATTAAGGCAGTCTTGGCCCCACCTGTCCCAAAGTCAATGCCAAGTAAATAGTTATCCATCTTTAAATAAAATTGGATTATGTCTTATGTATTAAACTAAAATTAACTTGGATTTCAAGGGTATTCTTGCTATTTTTCAGGATTTAGTTACCATTTTCCTATATGATACATACATTTGATAAAACCAGGCCGGAATTCAAACCCTACGGCTTATGTTGTGTCAATTGGAAACCATCGTTTATGCCCCGGCCTGACAGGCATAATGAAATAGAAATCAACTTCTTTCCCAAAGGGCATTTGACCTTCCTTATAAAAGGGCAAAAAATAGAAGTCGGCGAAAACCAGTTTCTTATCTTTTGGGCTTTAATTCCCCACCAGATCATAGAAGTAATAGATAATTCGTCATTTTATGTTTGTACCATTCCCTTTAAAGAATTTATCCGGTGGGATATTTCAATGAAAGTAAAGGATAGTTTGCTGAATGAAAATATTATTCTGGCCAACAGCAAATTCGGGCAAGGTATTGAAGAATTGTATTTTAAAAAGTGGACAGATGATTTATCCGGAAAGGAAAAAGAAGCTGAGAAATGTGCGATTCTTGAAATACAGGCAAAACTAAGCAGGATTATAACAGAAAATGATCAATCGATTTTTGTGAATACGAGGAATCAAAATTTTACAGGTATTAACCTGGTTGAAAAGATAGCGCAATATATAGCCATGAACTACACAAAAGACATCAATGTTGGCGATATAGGTAAGGCATTGGGATTGCATCCCGATTATGCAAATTCGGTTTTCAAGAAAGCTTTTAACGTTACTATTAAACAGTTTTTAACGGAACAGCGGATTACCCATGCCCAAAGGTTATTGTCAGCAACAGATAAAAAGATCATTGAAGTTGCGCTCGAATCAGGGTTTAATTCTTTAAGCCGGTTTAATCCGCTCTTTAAATCTTACTGCAATTGTACACCAAGTGAATATAAAAGACAATTGCATTGATTTTTTCAATCGGGTTTATTTTGACACCAGTGTTTCGCCGTGAAAAATAAAATCAAAGTACAATTACTGAAGAAAGATATGGAGCCCAAAGGACCGGGTTGAATCGATCCGAATGAGTCCGGGTTCCGTTGTAAATGGCACGTTATTTTCATTAAGGTAGTTTTCAGCCTCCCTGAATGACTTTACTTTGAAGGTAATGGAACTGACCTCCTTGTAGGGAGTCATTGAAAAACTAAAATGTAATTTGTCATCCGTTCTCCATACCTGTTCTTCATTTAGCGGGCAAGGCGATATGAATGCTTTCCATTTATTAAGGTTATCCTTATCACGAATGCCAAGCAGGATCTCCTTCACATATTCAATTCCCAAACCCGGATTGCGCTGCTCCATCAACTGCCTTAAAGAATCCATACGGACATGGTCTCTCATTTTGTCATGCTTGTCCATTAGACTTATATATATGTTCTCCCCGCATAATTGAGGGTCCTTCAGGAAAATAAACTCATCACCGCCGGTTTCATGGTCAATTTGTCGCTCCCGGAGGATTTTTGCCGCATCCGGAATGGGTACGGCCGGTTCAAAGGTCAACCCAAAAAATATGGCTTTAAAATCCCTGCTGGCGTAATCCATATCCGAGTAAGGGCCACAGGGCTCCAATACAAGGTTGCCTGCAAATACACCTCCGTATCGCCGCTCACCCAGCACCAGAGGCTGGTAATAAACAGGCAGTTGAAGCTTTTCCGTCAGAAACCGGAATACCGAATCATGTAGGGCAGGTTCCTGAATATGGATGGAAAGGGTGTGCAGGGTTGAAATCAGGGTATCCTCTGCCAGATATTTCTCCGGGAATCTCACCTTATCCTGTCCAATGACCAGGGAACTGAAACTTGCACAAAACAAAAGGGAATAAAGAATCACTCTCATTTGTTTAAAAAGTTATTTCTGCAGGATATGCCAGAAATCCTTTGCCAGCGCCGCTTCATCAATTTTTGTATAGGCTTTAACAGGCCTTTGCCTGTTTTCCGGGGGCGGAACAACGGTTTCCACTTTTGCCAGTGGCGGGTTCAGATAGGCCTCCACGAGCGCCAGGTCCCACATCACACGTACTGCATCCTGTGGATTTTGCTCCCGCCACCGTTTTTCCAAAAGGGCCTCAACTGCTTTGGTTTCATTAAGAAGCCTATAGGTTTCCTCACGGGTGAACTGGAGCGGAGCGGCAGCTTCGAGACTCATCACCGTCAGATCGAGGCCTTCGAGATTCAACAGGTAATCGAAGGCATTGAGATCGTTGCGGACGTTAAATTCATTTTTATTCCAGACCCTGGTAACCGGACTGTATTGTGCCCCCAGAACGAAACACCGTATTTTCGGGATGATCCCGGGGTTAAGGATGAGTGCGGTGGCCAGGTTGGTCACAGCCCCTATGGAAATCACATCCAGCATCTCTCCATCAGGCAGGGAGTTTGCCGCCGCGATAATTCCGCGGGCAGCAGGTGAATCCCGGGGATCCTGCTGCCCCCAGGCACGTCCGATCTGCCGGTCGGCGCCTGTTGGATGCGCGATATCCAGCCTTTCCAATGCCTGCAGGATCTCTTCATTCAGCCGCTGGCTTTCCGCAACGGTATTCAGGCCCTTAGTATCATAGGCATTCCACTTTTCAAACACCAGCAGGTCGGGGTTGTTGAAATGGGCTGAGCTCAGTCCCGCCAGTTCTACCGAGGTATCTTTCACAAGCCTGACGATGGCATACAGGTCGTCCATCTCATTCCCGGTATCGGTATCGAGCCAGACCTGCTGTTTCTGGGCGAAAATACCGGTCACTGTCAAAAACAGCAACAGGAGTATCGAACTGATCTTTTCGAGGGATAGTTGTTTATGATTGACCATTCTGATGAAAATTAATGCGACAACAATGAATTAATTAAGGATCCTAAGATAGTAAATGAATTTCTGGATCCTGGTTTTCAACCTTCTTAAACACTATTTCGATCTTTTTCTTTTCTCCCGGCTTTAGTTCTTTCTTGTAATCAACGCTTTTATCAGTATTTCCATTGTGGTCAAGAGGACTGGAGCCGATTTCAATGCCCATGCCGTCCCAGTTTTTGCGGAGCAGTGATTTACCATTGATATCGGTAAACTCGGAAGAACCTTTACCCCCGTTACAAAACCAGGTTTGGAAATACGGTACAGGTGTTGTTGAAACTTCAATTGTGCTCCCGTCAGGATTTATCAATCGGGTTTTAACAAGGCCTGATTCTGCAATTGCGATATGTTTAAAGATGATCCCGGTCTCTGTGCGCACTTTATCATTCACCGCTTTATGCCAGGTCTGAATATCGGCAGGTAAAGGATTTCCGCTGCGTTCTTCAGCCTTTTGAGAAGGCACCAGGTACCGGGCACCCTGTTCGGGCTTAAAAGTGATGTGATAACCCCAGTCAGGAATTAAACTCCGTTTACTAATATTTTCAATTGTATCTTCCAGCTTTATTTCCAACGCATCCTTTTTGAGAATCAATTTTTTTGTTACTCTAAACAAGGCTTCACCACGAAGATACCAGGAAAGATTTTCATCACTTTCAAAGGTTCGGTAATCAAAACCTGACTGAATGGTGCATACATCATTTTCCACAGAACAGAGTACCTCACTTACCGGTATGTTGGATGTTTCGCCATGCAGGGGATGAAGTTTTCCATCACGAATGATTGGCATTCCCCAGTTTTTAAGTCCATACAGTTCAACACCACCGACAAGCGTTTTAAGAAATGTAAAGCCCGGGGCGGGATTGCCATTGATGCTGACCTCATCCGACCACAAGTCAATAGTTTCGGTGTCAGGAAGTTCAATGGGTGCTTCCCAGAAAATTGGTTTGCCCTTTATCCATGCCTGACCGAGCGATAGACCTTTTGATGGTAAAAGTTCTACTTCCACGAGAGGAGTAGAAATTCTGATACGATTTGCATTTACGGGATCTTCAGGCAAATGGACCATACGGCAGGAAAACCCATCTTTCCGGATTTCATTATGGATATTTTTTGAAAGGTCTTTTACATTAAAGGTGTATTTCATAAATCCTGAATTTTAGATGTCTTTAAGCAAAGTCCTTTTCACCGCTTTTATCCAACCGTAATACAAATGGCTCCTCTCTTTTTCATCCATTCCGGGAACATAGGTCTTTGCATTTTTTCCGAGGCATTTGATCTCATCCGTGTTATTCCAAATCCGCAAGGAAAGCCCTGCCATCAGTGCAACACCGAGGGCCGATGTTTCGGTGATTTCAGCACGGTTTATCGGGGTATTGAGCATATCTGACTGAAACTGCATTAAAAACTCATTTCTTGTCGGCCCTCCGTCAACCCTTAAACCGGCAAGTTCAATACCCGACCTGTCAGACATTACATCCAAAAGATCTTTAATCTGGTAGGCTATTGATTCAAGAGCCGCCCTCACAATATGGGCCCTTTTGGCGCTCCGGTTCATCCCGCATAAAAGGGCATTAGCCTCATTATCCCAATAAGGTGCGCCCAAACCGGCAAATGCAGGGACCAGATAAACGCCATTGTTATTTTCAACCGAGGTTGCTATGGTTTCAGATTCTTCTGATGATGAGATAAGCTGCAAACCATCCTTCAGCCATTTTATAGTGTCACCGGTGCAATGGATATTGCCCTCAAAAACATAGGTAATGTTATGGTCCAATGAATACCCAATAGAAGTAACCACACCTTGCGGGGCTTTCCTGAACTGGCTGCCGATATTCATCATGATTGAAGAGCCGGTTCCATAAGTAGCTTTGGCCATTCCCGTTTCGAAACAGTGTTGTCCGAAAAGCGCTGCATGGGAATCGCCCATAACGCCTGTAATCGGAATTTCACTGCTGAAGAATCCATCCAGGGTTGTTTTTCCGAAAAGAGAATTGCAGGGAAGTACTTCGGGTAATGCATTTCCGGGAATATTGAAAAGCGAAAGGATTTCCGCATCCCATTTTCTTTCCACTATATTAAACAACAGGGTTCGGCTTGCATTTGTATAATCGGTGGCATGTTTCCTTTCGCCCGTTAACCTGAAAATAAGCCATGAATCAATGGTACCGATGGCAAGGCGGTGCTGTTCAGCCAATTCTTTCACCCCCTGCACGTTTTCCATTATCCATTGCACCCCGCTGGCTGAAAAATAAGGATCAATGACAAGTCCGGTCCGTTCCCTGATGAATTCTTCATAACCGGCTTCACGAAGGCCCCTGCAAATTTGCGCCCCCCGCCGGCATTGCCATACAACTGCGTTATATACAGGTTGCCCGCTTTGTTTATCCCATACAACCACCGTTTCGCGCTGGTTGGTTATGGCCAGTGCCGCAATCTCCCCGTTCAAGGCATTATTCTCAACAACCTGACGAACAGCTTTGACCGTATTATTGTAAATCTCAACCGGATCATGTTCAACCCATCCGGGCCGCGGATAATACTGCCGGTGCTCAACAGAAACACTGTCAATCAATGCTGCACTCTGATTAAATAGTACCGCTTTGGTGGCAGATGTACTCTGGTCTATTGCAATCAGGTATTGCATATTTTACAAAACTTTTGTTATCCGGAGTGCCGTAAATGGTTTCCCCGGAAGCTGCACCAGGCATTTTCCGGTAAATTCGCCCAACACCGGTGTTATAGTCATATCCCAGCCATTGATAACTTCAATTTTGTATTTTGAATGCTGTGGCAGATTCAATATTTGGCTACGGGGCTGGTCCATGTTGTAGTAGTTGAGAAAATATTCGTCTTTATAGGCTAGCGCCGAATAGGGCATCCACCATTCAAAATTTACCGCGGGGTATAAATTGCCAGGAGCGGATTCGATAATTCCTTTCAGGAATTTTATCCTTTCATGGCTTTGTCCCCTAAGTATACCTCCCTTGGACCACCACAGAATATCATGCGATTCGTATCCCCATTTAACGGGACTTTCGGTAACATAGGTTTCGCCATGCCCCACAAAGCCACCATTTGTAACTCCGCGCCAAAACTTATTCACCATTTCCTGGGGCGTTAAATCTCCCCACGACCAGTTGATGTTCCCTTCATAACGGCACTCGTCAAAAACTACCGGTTTCTTATATTTTTCACGATGTTCTTTTGCGCGGTATGTATCTTCATTCTGAATGCTGGCATGGGTAAGCAAGGGGTTGGTATGATCATACCATACCGCTCCGTTATGGATTCCCCTGAGGTGATTATAAGGATCATTTTCAGCGAATAGCCTGATATAATGGTCCCAGTCATCCATCGTTTTCTCTTTCATGAAATCAAATTCATTGGCCATGCTCCACCACACATTTTTATAGGCAGCAAACCGGGCAATAATATATTGGATGTATAAATCATCCGTTTTTCTGTTCATTTCTTTAAAACCCCAACGGTCATAGGGATGAAAAACTATCAGATCGGCCTGAATACCAAGAGAATCGAGCTGAGCAATCCGTTTTTCAATATTCCGGAAATAAGCCGGGTTGAAACGGGTATAATCCCAGGCGGTTAAAGGCTTTCCTTCAAAGGGATATAAAAGAGGCTCGTTTTTATTCCAGTCGTAATCTTTCGGAAAAATACACATGCGTATTTTATTGAAGTATCCATTGGCAAGGGTTTTCAATGTCAGTTCAGCCAGGCTGTCGCCCTGGTGCACCCATCCATAGCAGGTTGTACCAAAAGATACATGAGGCTTTCCATCGGCATAGGCAAAATAAAAGGTGTCTTTCACAACTACCTGCCCGTGATTATTGCCAGTGGGGGCAATGCATTCAAAGGTGCCCTTTTTGTTTTGCAGGGGTTTTGAATTGCCCGAAGTTACATAACTCCATGTTCCCGTTTCCTGTGGCATAAAACGAACCTTATAAATGCCATTGCCATCATAGAAACCCTGAATGACCCTTTTCAGGTTGCCATTTGAGAATTCGGCACTAAACTGTACTTCAGTAAATGGATTCCCCACGGAGCTTCCTTTCAGGGTGAGTTCAAAAACCTGCCACTTTTCAACCCTGTTCTGGGCAAATGCACTAAAAAGGGGCAATAGAAGAAGAATGATCATTATCTTTTTCATACAAATCAGTGTTAGATATTATAAGTATTCAGAACTATTTCAACTTCATGTACCAGGTTGTCAGATGAGAGCCCGTAATGCTTGAACAACTCTTCGGATGTGCCGTTCAAAAGGTACTCATCGGGAAATCCCAGAATTTTCATAGGAACAGGTTTGTATTGAACGACCACCTCGGCGACTGCTGCGCCCAGTCCGCCGTACACGCTGTGTTCTTCAACGGTAATAATGGCATCGGTTTCCTCAGCAGCCTTTCTGATGGCATCAACGTCCAACGGTTTTAGGGTATGCATATCTATAACGCGGACTGAGATACCCTTTTCTTTCAATTTTTTACCGGCATCCAGGCAATGGTAGACAGTTTCTCCACATCCTATAAGGGTTATGTCCTTGCCCTGCATAAGAATATTGGCCCTGCCTATTTCAAAGGGAACCTCCCGATCCTCATATACATCAGGGACAGGACCCCGCCCCATGCGTACATATACCGGATGGTTAAAACGGGACAGCTGCCGGGTCAGCATCCGGGTTTGACTGGCGTCGCAAGGCAGAATAATGGTCATGCCGGGAAAAGTCCGCATCACGGCTATGTCGTGCAGGCTATGATGGGTTGCCCCCAATGCCCCATAGCTAACCCCGCCGCTGACGCCGATAATTTTAACCGGTGCTCCGGAATAAGCTACATCCGTCTTAACCTGCTCAAGGCTCCTTGCCGAATAAAAGCAGGCCGGACCGCATACAAAGACATTCTTCCCGCAAAGGGATAATCCGGCTGAAACCCCGATCGCGTTCTGTTCGGCAATACCAAGTTCCACGAACTGCCCCGGAAGTTCCCTTGCAAAGGAACCCAGGGTAACCGATCCCCGTGCGTCGGTTGTGACAGCTATAATATTGCTGTCTTTCAGTGCCATTTCAAGCAATGTATCGGTAAATGCCTTTCGGCATGGAATGCTGTTCTTCACTTCAATACCTGTTGTAATTGTGATATCTGATCGTCAAGTTCCCCGAGTGCCTGCTGAAGCTCTGCAGCAGTTGGAATTTTATGATGCCATTCCGCCTTGTTTTCCATGAATGAAATTCCTTGACCCTTAATGGTTCTGGCAATTACCAGGGTAGGAGATTCGTTTTTGGAAATGCGGTTCCTGAATACATCGAGAAGCATTTCCATATTATTGCCACTGGTTTCTATCACATTCCATCCAAAACTTCTCCAACGATCCGCCATGTGCTCAAGGCCCATCACTTTTTCTGTCTCGCCACTGATCTGCAAACCGTTGCGGTCAATTATCGCGATCAAATTATCCAGCTTGTAATGGCTTGCTGCCATGGCCGCTTCATAAACTGATCCTTCCGCCGTTTCGCCATCTCCCATAAGCACATATACTTTATAGGAGCTCTTATTCATTTTCGCCGCTATGGCCATGCCAAGCCCCAGGCTCAGGCCATGTCCCAGCGATCCGGTATTCACCTCAATTCCCGGGATTTTGTTCACAGGGTGTCCGGCAAGGGGACTGGCAAACTTTCCATAGGTAGTGAGCCATTCGCCGGGAAAGAACCCTCTTTCTGCCAGCACGCAGTAATACGCCTCCACGCTGTGCCCTTTGCTGAGTATGAACCGGTCACGACCGGAAGAACGGGGATTTTCCGGATCAATATTCAAAATCTCAAAATATAACAGTGTTAGAATATCGGTGGCGGATAAAGATCCCCCGGTATGACCCGCTTTTGCATCATAAATAAGCTGAACAGTTTTTTTTCTGATCCCGGCGGACATGATTTTCAATTCGGTTAACCGGTCCATGGTTCAGGTTATGATAAAATCAATTTCATGTTCCTTGAAAATCTCTTTGTCCTTTTCAGTTATTTCCGAATCAGTGATTAAATAATGGATCAAAGAAAGGGCACCCAGACTTGCCAGCGAACTTTTGCCGACTTTAGTGGAATCAGCCACCAGGTAAACTTTATCAGCTGCCTCAATCATGGCCTTCTTGACGGCTATATCGCTCAGGCTGGGATAGGTCAGTCCGCTTTTCAACGAAATTCCGGCAGTGGCCAAAAACAGCTTATCCACGTGCAGACCGGAAAAGAAATCCGCTGCCCTCTGCCCGGTAAGTGACAAGGTTGGCGGTTTGAACTCACCCCCGGTAAGGATAACATTGATGGTCGGGTTCGACCCCAGCAACATAACAATATTTATGGCATTGGTAACCACCGTAATATTTCGTTTATTTACGATTGCTTTCGCTATTTCCGTGGTAGTGGTCCCCGAATCAAGAATAATTGTATCGCCGCTTTCAATAAACTCAGCGGCTTTCTTCCCTATCCTTTCCTTTTTGTCCATATTTACTAGATTGGACAGGGCGAAATTCTGCACCTGCATCCCTATACCGTTCAGAAACGCACCTCCGTGCTCACGGGTTACGATCCCCTCCTGCTCAAGCTTTTCAAGGTCCTGGCGAATGGTTACCTCAGAAACTTTAAAGATACTGCTCAGTCCGGTAACCTTAACACTGCCATCCTCCTTCAGCATTTCGAGGATCTTATCCTTTCGGGTTTGTGCCAGCATTTTGTTATTTTGTTTTATACTTCGATTACTTTCGTTTTACAAAAATATCGAAATATATAGAAATAACAAAAAAAAATAGTGAATTGGTTGTCCCGGCCCTGGGAGCCCTGAGCGCCGGGAAATCCATGAAGCATATCACGGACGTAAAAGACAATATATAGAGCGTAGAAAGTAGCTTACGGGTATTCTGCTTTTATAAACCTGACTTTATAAACAGCGCCTGCGGTACTTCCGGGATGTGCCTGAAATTTGACCCGGACATGGGTTTTCCCTTTAATCATTGAATCGGGAATTGGATAAACCACATTTTTAAACATCGACTGGTTCCATTTATCAGTATTGTCCTCTGTTAGTAATATATTATCATCTATATAGATATCAAACTTTCGGCTACCCCATTCTGCTCCCCAATAGCGTATAAGCAAACCCAGATTGGTTTCGGATTTTGTAGCCAGGTCGTAACTGAAGAAACCTCCATTAACCGCATCACGATAAAATTCATTCATGATAATACCCGTGCCTGAGTTTTCTTTTTGCAGGCCATGGTCGGTTTCCGGTTGCTGCTCACCAGTGGCCACGAAGTCTATGGTACGTTTTTCAAGGGCAAGCCTTTCTTTTTCAATTTTTGCCAATGAATCCGTATAGGCCTTGTATCCGGAATTTGACAGGGACAACCAATACATAATATACCGGGCATCATGGATATTATAAAAAGGTTCCAGGGTAAGTTCCGCGGGATTGATCATTTTCACATTGAGCTTGAAATTCAATGGCTTGCCTTTCACAGGTTCCAACTTATCTCCAATATTGTGCATATCATCATCAATCAGGATAGGGGCTTTATCTACAGGTAAGTATTCCCCGCCTGCATACTGCCCCCAACGTCCATCATCAGCAATCAAGCCTTTCAGGTCTTCAGTTCCGGTTTTTGCCCCAAGTAAAACAGGGCCATGCATGAATGCAATATACTCAGGAACATTCGGCAAATGCTCAACCGAATTGTGCATAGGCAGCGTAATTTGAACTATATCGCCTTTTTCCCATTTTCTGTCGATGGGTACATAGGATGAAGGAAGGGCTGAACAGGAGACCTCCTTTCCGTTAACCGTAATTCTCAACGCACCTTTGTTAACCCATGAAGGATATCGAACCATTAAGTTGAAATTTGAGGTGCCTTCCGATATCGTTAGTTTTGTTTGCTCTTCATAGGGGAAAGTTGTTTCCTGTTTAATTACAATGCCTTTTTCCTTCCAGTTGAGTTCTGAGGCTATAAAAAGGTTCAGGAACAAGGTGTCCTGTATATGGGTGTAGATAAACTGGTTGTACTTGGCATGGTTTTCCATACCTGTTCCGACACAACACCACATTGCCTCGTTGGGAGCCGAATACACCCGGTAATGTCGCGGACGTGCCGGGGTGAAATATACATATCCGCCATGTTCGGGATGCTGGGTGGAAAGAATGTGATTAAAAAGGGTACGCTCATAATAATCGGCATATTTGGCCAGGGGTTTTGGCCTGAACAAATCCTCTGTAAGTTTGAGCATATTATAGGAATTGCACGATTCCGGCCCGTCATTTACATTGATGTAATCAATACATGAAGTAATAGCTGGAAAATGCTCCCGTCTGCTGTTTCCCCCAAATGCCAGTGAACGGGTTGATGTAACTGTTTCCCAGAAAAAGCTGCCGGCTTCGTCATATTTTTCTTCTTTACCAAGCTCGGCAATCCTTTCAAAACCAATGAATTTAGGTATTTGGGTATTTGCATGCTTGTTGTCGAGGTTATCTGTTGCCTGTGACAATGGATCGAGAAACATTTTGTGCGAGTAGCGTTTTGCAGCTTTCAGGTATTTCTCGTCACCGGTTATTTGGTAAGCATCGGCAAAAGTTTCATTCATGCCACCATGTTCCATGTTCAATATGGATTGCATCTGTTCATCGGTAAGGGCAGAAGTTATACTGATCCCCCAATCGCAAAACTTTAAGAACACCCTTTTGGCAGATTCATTACCGCAATATATCCATGCATCCCTTAAGCCGGCATACATTTTATGCAGGTTATAAAACGGCACCCAGGATGAATTATAAATACTGAAATCGCCTGTTTTAAATGCAGCCCATAATTTTGTGCTGTTAGGAAACCCGCCAACATAACCGATGCCCCAGTCCGGATTATGAATAGCATTGGCATCCTGACATTCTTTTAGCTCAGACAACATATATTCCATGCGTCTTTTACATTCGGCATTATGGGTAGCAGCATAATTCATGGCCATTGCTGACAGGTAATGGCCGGCGATGTGACCATCGAGACCTTCCCAGTTTGGATAACTTTTAGCTTTTTCAGGTAATCCTGCTTCCTTTCTGTATGGGGCCAACAAACGGTCGGTATCATACTTCAGGAGAACCTGGATGTTGAGGTCGCGGGCATGTTTAAACGGACCTTCAAGCAGTGTTACATCTTTCAACGGGAATTCATTGGGATATAAATTGTTTTGAGCAACCAAATTAAAACCGCTGACTGCAATAAAACTGACAACGCATAATAATACTATCCGTCTGTTCATAGGTTTAAGTTTTTCAGTTATTCAGCCCAGGTCTTTTATTTTATCTCCTCATCAAAAACCACGGCGACCTTACCACATTTTCCGCTGGCCATTAGTGAATAAGCCTGACCAACATCTTTCAACGCGAACCTATGGGTAATCAGCGATTCCGGTTTAATATTCCACCTGACCAATCGTTCTACCAGTTCTTCCATACGCCAGATATTTGTGACCCAGGAACCATAGATGGTTTTTTGATCATGAATAATATCTCTCGAAGGTTGAAATTCACAGGTGCCACCCTCGCCAATGAAAACAATTTTTCCCCATTTGCGGGCTGCCTGAATACAGGTAAGGCGTGCCTTGTTGCTGGCTGAACATTCTATTGATTTCTCCACGCCATGACCTGAAGTCAAATCCCTGATCTGTTTAACATTATCATCACCGGCTTTAATCACTTCAGTAAACAATCCCATTTCTTGCGCCAGGGATATTCTTTCATCTATTACTTCAATCCCATAGATTTTCTGAGCGCCCATGGCTTTGCACAACATTGCAGAAGCAAGCCCGACCGGGCCAAGCCCCGTGATTAGCACATCATCATTTCCACAGATGCCTATTTTTTCAAGTCCTTCATATACGGTTCCGAACCCGCAGGCAACCTGGGCCCCATCAGAATAGCTCAGTTCATCGGGCAGGTAAACCAGATCCTTTTCTTCAGCCAGCAGGTATTCAGCCATCCCACCGTCGCGCTGCCAGCCATAAGCGCGCCGGTACTCACTTGTACAGGAAATCATATATCCCCGCCTGCAATCATTACAAACTCCACACCCCGATATATGATAGATAATCACCCGATCACCGGTTTTAAATCTCCGGCATCCGGGGCCTGTCTCCACAATTTGGCCACATGGTTCATGGCCGGCTATCATTCCCGGCTGATATCCTTCAGGTCCTTTACCCAGATGCTCATGATAAATGCACCGGATATCGGAACCACAGATTGTCGAGGATTTCATTCTGACTAATACTTCTCCGTGTTTTGGTTCAGGAATATTAAATTCTTTTAATTCCGTAGTATTGTTCCCGGGTAGGATAGCTCCAAGCATTTTGCTCATAATGTGTACTTTATTTATTTATTGTTTAATTTCTCCATCTATATCCCACAAATCTTCCCAGCTCTGGTTGTCTTTCCAAAGAAAGACCTGTCCCTTAATAAGCCGGCAATTTTTATCGATTTTTGAGATATCGGCCATATCCTTATCCGTAAGCAAGACCTTAACTGCCGCTTCAATGTTTTCATAAAAGTGATTCACCGAAAACGGTATGGGCAGTTGTCCGCGTTGAATAGCCCATTTTATCGCCACCTGCGCAGGTGTAATATGATGACGCTCAGCAATTTTGGTAATTACCTGATCTTCAAGGTCAACAGTGTCTTCCGGAGTTCTGTCACGTTCGGGTCTACCTGGTGAACCAAGCGGACAATAGGCAATGGGTTGTATGTTATTTTCAAGGCAGAATTTAAAGAGTTCTGGTTGTTGAAAGTGAGGATGCAGCTCCATTTCATTGAATGCGGGTCTTATTTTTGCATCCCTGAGAAGTGGGGTTAGTTTGGGAATGGTCATGTTGGAAGTACCGATCCTTTTTACAAGATTTTTTTCTACCAGGCTTTCCATTTGCCGCCAGGTATTCATGTAATTTTCATGGATATAAGGCTTTGCATTGGGATTGCGTGCATTGACGTCACATTTGGGAGGATGATAGTTTGGAACAGGCCAGTGAACAAGATAAAGGTCGAGATAATCCAGTTGCAGATCTGCCAACGATTTTCTGCACGATGCCACAACATCGTCGTGCTTATCATTCCATACCTTTGAAGTAATCCACAAATCTTCCCTTTTAACAATCCCGCTTTTCAAAATTTCATTCAGCGTATGGCCTATATTGGCTTCATTTCCATATACTGAGGCACAGTCTATATGCCTGTAACCTGCCAATATCGCTTTCCTGATCGTTGCCGCTACCGTTTCCGGATCAACGGTATCAGAGCCAAAGGTTCCCAGTCCGATGACAGGAATTTTACTTCCATCGGACAGATATATCCCGGGAACTAAATCAGGATCAATTTGTTTTACACGTGAATCAGGATCAATCATTTCAAAAGAATCTAAATTTACTAACCATTTTATGAATCATCGTTACCCGGCAACATTATCGCCCCGGGTTATAGCAAATCGCCCTGATCGCCGCCATCGTTCAATCTATCCTTTCTCATAATCAAAATCGATTTGATTTAGGGCATTTAGAGCCATTTGGCGAAAAAGCAACAGTTGATCTAATTTTTGAATAATAAGGGTGCAAACTGATAAAGGCTGCGTCTCCAACTTTGCCATTCGTGAGCCGTCTGGGGAGAAACGTAGAAATGTGTGTTCAGTCCGGCCTCTTTCAGTTTATCAGTATTTACTTTAGGATCGCCGCCAAAGCCGGCTCTCGGGTTTTCCAGTTCGCGGCTGCCATAGCCAATGAATACAAGTTTTACTTTTTCCTTAAAGCCTGGAGCATTTTCAACATCTTCGGCAGTTATACTGCCTCCGCTAAACATGCCAACATAAGCGAAAACTTCAGGATTTGCCAGGGTGATAATACGGGTTTGCATTCCGCCCATGGATAGTCCGGCCATAGCCCGGTGCTGTTGATCCGCAAGTGTACGGTAGTTGGCATCAATCATGGGAATAATGTCATCCAGCACGGTCTTCATAAATTCATCAGCCCAGCCTTTTGGTGGCCATTCCCCGGCAGGACGTTCACCTGGCGGAACTGTCCGGTCTCTTTCCGGCCGGCGCCATGATCCGTTATCCATTACAATGATAAAGGGTATGGCTTTGCCATCGGCAATCAGGTTATCCATGATAAGACCAGCTTTGCCCTGGGCAGACCATCCGGTTTCGTTTTCGCCGCCTCCGTGTTGCAGGTACAGCACGGGATAACGCTTTTGGGTATCCTTATCGTAGTCGGGCGGAGTATAAACAAAACAACGGCGCATCTTGCTGTGGGTTTTCGAGTAATAAATATGCTCCCGCACTTGTCCGTGGGGTACATTTTTAAGTGCATAAAAATCCTGATCTTTGGCCGGGATCTCAATGCCGCTACCCCAACGGCTGGCACCATAATAATACAGGCTTCCCGGATCAGGGACAGAGGCACCGTCGATATTCAGCTGGTAATAATGAAATCCTTCGTCCTGAGGAGCAGATTCACCTGTCCAAACGCCGTTTTCATCTTTTTTTAAATCGTATTTTACAGCACCAATATCAAGCTGAACTTTTAATGCTTCGGGAGCAGAAATCTGACAACGTACACGTCCTTCGGAATTTACCTGGGGATATTCCTTTCCTTCCTGATTCGCAGAAGAAGGCTTAAAGTCTTCAATTACACCGGACTGTAACTGTGCATAAGCTACTCCTCCAGTCATAAATGCTGCTAATAAAATGATTCTGATTACATGTTTCATGATACTGTTTAATTTGGTTTAAACCTTATTATTAAGCTGAGTACATCCAATGACATAGCCGTTGCTGATATGTTGTGAATTTACTGATCCCATGTTTGAATGCAACTACAGTCTGGCGTTCGCATGTATGATCATTGCGCCGCCAACCTGATTCTGTATCCGGATGCACCAATGTACAACAAAGTTGAAATATTCGCAAATAGGCGTCAAATATAGAATCGTGATTGGTCGATTAGAACGAATCAACCAATCACTAAAACGGGCGATAGCCTTTTTTAATTTACGATCCTGAATTCAACCGGAAGTTCTCCATTGTTTCCCAAAATGGAAAAGTATTGCAGTTCTTCCGCGGTAAAATTGCCGGTTATTATGCAACTGCCGTTTGAAATTTCTTCCCTCACAAGTGGGTCATAAATTACCTGGTTATCCAAAACAACAGCAATTGATTTGTTCAGGTTCTTGCGGGTAGCTTCAGCCCACAAAGAAACGGCTTCCTTTTTAAATTGAATGGCAGCATATGGCCGATCCGACTGGTCCAACAGGGATTTCATACTTTCGATGTTTTTCCCATCCAGAATCACCCTTTCTGTGCCGGGCTCGAGGAATTCAAATCTTCCCCGGGCGATAAGCATATTTTTAATTTTGTCGGTAGCATATTCTTCCTCCACCTTAAGGATAATTCTGCCCGGTTCGACGTCAATATCAAATTTTGAAATACCGGCATCCTGCAGTCGACCGGACATTATGTCTGACGAACGCTTCAAAACATCCTCAGAAGTATTTACATCGGTTACCTCCATTACTATGCGAACATATTGATTCGCGTTAATCAAATTCAAGGGCAGCATTTCCAGAATGAAAATGGCAATTAATACACTTATAATGGTTTTCATTTTTATATATTTTAAGTTAGATTACTAATGTTCCCTTTATCAGGGAGATATCACTATCTTCAAACATCTAACTTAAAGCGGGAGGTTCATCCTGTTTTAAAGGAATCAGTTGGAAATTAATATGCAATTGAGGAAACGGAATGATGACTTTATGGTTCTTTCCTATGGTTTTTAAACGCTGTTCAGACAAACGGGAGTCGAAGGAAATTTTATACTTTTCATTAACCGTTCGGCTAAAGGCAGGAATATCGACGGGAAGAAGTAATGCAAAACATGCTGATTCAGGAGCAAGTACAGCCCGAACATCGGTTTGATGAACATCTGAAGTAAGTTTACTCTCCGGTATCGAAATATTTCCGGAATTGCTGTCAGTTCCTGATAAAGCTAACAGAAAGAGGATTGCAATTACAACAACTTTCAGATAACAGGTCATATTTTCGTCTGTTTGCTTCATTAAGTAAAATTAGTGCAAATATTTTACTTCATATGACCGGAATTATGAAAAAGATCCACGCTCTTCCTGTCTTTTTGTTTCACTTAACAGAATCGCTAAAATTTAATCACTTTCACTTTTAATTCTATATTAAACTGCATATTTGTAAGGCTTACCGGAATAGAATTTAAATATGGAGGATGCTAATTCAATTGAAAACAGATAGGTTTACATCCACATCAAAGACTATATCATGGAAGGAAAAAGTTGAAACTCTGAACACAGTAGGTAAAAATGAATATGTGAATAGTTTTTCCATTGAATAATGCGGGATTATAACTATTTTAAAAATCTGATACTTAAAATTATGAAATCAAAATTGTACATAAAATCGTGTTTGATCGCATCTGTTGTTATCAGTTTAAATTTATTCCCGGTTTCTGCGCAAAAATTCACAATTCCAGTCCTCCCCGATACCCAGTGTGAAGTGAATTACAGCCCGGAAATGTTTACCAGTCAGCTGCAATGGATTGCTGATAAGAAAGATTCATTGAACATACCTTTCGTTTTGCATGTTGGTGACATTGTAGATTTTGACAATATTTCGCATTATATCAAGGCAAGCGATGGCCTCAAAATATTGGACCATGCAGGAATTCCTTACGCTGTATGCCTGGGAAACCATGATACCGAAGCTGTTGGCGAAAACAGCGGAAGCGCAGCCTCCAACGTACCCGGAGCGACTCACCTGAACCTAAGAAAAACATCCAAATTCAATACCTATTTTCCGGTGAGCAGGTTCGCCTCTCAAAAAGGCAGCTATGAAGAAGGGAAGAGCGATAATGCCTTTTATACTTTCAAGGCAGGTGGACTTGATTGGTTGGTAATTTCACTTGAATTTTGTGCGCGAAAAGGTCCGGTTGACTGGGCCGAAACGGTTGTTGAAGATCATCCCGACCACAATGTGATAATCCTGACTCATTATCATCTGAATGGCAATGGTGACATTGCAGAACACAACGCCGGATATGGCGATTTAAGTCCCTATGAGATTTATAATCAACTCATAAAAAAATATCCAAATATCCTTCTTGTTCTTAGTGGGCATACTGGAAATTCGGCATGGCGAAACGACCGGGGCGACAATGGAAACCGGATTTATCAGATTTTACAGGATTATCAGGGCGAAAATCAGGGCGATGGATACCTCAGACTATTGGAAATTAATCCTGAAAGTGGTTCTATACTGGGAAAAATATACTCTCCATACAACAACAAAGGAAAATGCGAGGCTATGATTAGTTTTTCTGATGTGAAATTTATTCAACCCAAATAAATCTATCAAAAAGGCCGATCATTTTCCAATTGCCAAATTTGTTATTAATTTAAGAAAAAAAAACCGCGATGAAAATTTCAAGTTTGATACTTTGCTTCATGTTGCTTGCAGGACATGTAATTTCACAAACAGTAGTTGCTCCCGAAGTTAGTGATCAATTATCTCCTCTTGTATTGGTTAAGATGGATGGGTTTGTGGGGAACAGGATGGACGCCTCGTACCGGAACCGTATTATGGCACAGGATGTTGACAGGTTAATCGCCCCATTCCGCAACCGTACTGAAGACCGATGCTGGCAAAGTGAATTTTGGGGAAAATGGTTTACTTCGGCTGTTCTGGCCTATCGCTATAAACCGGAAACCGAGCTTAAGAAAGTACTCGAGGAGGCTGTTGACGGGTTGATTGCCACCCAAACACCGGATGGTTATATCGGAAATTATGCCGAAAACAAACACCTGGAACAATGGGACATTTGGGGTCGGAAATATTGTATGCTCGGTTTACTGGCATACTACGACCTGACTAAGGAACAAAAAGCGCTAAAAGCCGCTGGTAAGGAGGCCGATTTCCTGATGGCCGAATTAAAGGAGCGCGGTGTACAGATTGTTAAAATGGGCAATCACAGGGGCATGGCCGCGACATCGGTACTGGAACCCATTTGTTTGCTTTATTTCCGTTCGGGTGATAAAAAGTACCTTGAATTTGCCCGGGAGATAGTCCGCCAGTGGGAAACGACCGATGGACCACAGCTTATCTCGAAATCAACAGTAAATGTATCTGAACGGTTTCCAAAACCAAAAACCAACTGGTACGGTTGGGAGCAAGGACAGAAAGCTTACGAAATGATGTCGTGTTATGAAGGATTGCTTGAATTATACCGTTTGACAGGCAACCCGGAATATAAAGCTGCCGTTGAGCGGACATGGAAAAGCATAGAGGAAACAGAAATCAATGTGGCCGGTTCGGGTTCATCTATGGAATGCTGGTTTCACGGGAAAAAAAATCAGACCGTTCCGGTTTTTCATTATCAGGAGACTTGCGTAACAGCCACGTGGATTAAATTGAGCCAGCAGTTGTTGCGATTGACGGGTGAAGCAAAATATGCCGATGCCATTGAACAGACCTTTTACAACGCCTTATTAGGATCGATGAACCAGGACGGTTCGGACTGGGCCAAATACACCCCGCTTTCAGGTCAAAGGCTGGAAGGCGGCGAACAGTGCGGCATGGGTCTGAACTGCTGCGTGGCAAGCGGTCCCCGTGGATTATTTACTATACCACTCACCACGGTAATGTCAGGAAAAGATGGATTGCAGGTTAATTTTTATGCAGCAGGTACTTATACATTGCAAACTCCCGGCAAACAGAAAGTTGAAATAGTGCAGGAAACTGATTATCCGGTTTCTGGAAAAATCAGGATAGTGGTACAACTGGCGAAATCTGAAAACATGTCGCTTAGGATAAGGATACCTCAATGGAGTAAGGAGTCGGCTCTGTCGGTGAACGGCGAACCCGTTACGGACATATCTTCAGGAAAATATGCCAGTATTCAACGTACCTGGAAGTCAGGTGACCAGGTTGAATTAAGCCTTGATATGCGTGGTCGGGTGATCAGTCTGGGCGAATTTCCGGAAAACATGGCCATCGTTCGGGGACCGGTGCTGCTGTCGCGTGATAGCCGCTTGTCTGAACCCTCCCTTGAATCAATTATCAGGCCTATAGCAGATATGAACGGTTACATAGATCTGGAACCGGTTGCACAAAAGAACCCCGAGATATGGATGGAGTATAAAGCTCCATTTATGCCCGAATCTTATGTTGAAGGAGAACCAAAACCAATTTCGGTGGTACTTTGTGACTATGCCTCTGCAGGAAACTCAAAGGAAGGAAATCCACATTTCAAAGTCTGGCTTCAGCAATTATTGGATCCAAGACAGTAAACGAGAAGTTACATCCATAACATTTTGGATTCTATGGCACACTAAAATAGGCTCAGGCGGTTTTAGTACTGATTTTTTCGGATATCCACATCTTAATAATGGATTGCCTGGTAATACCAAGCCTGGTAGCCTCTTTATCGAGCTGATGAACCATCCATACCGGAAAATCAACAGTTATTCTTCTTTGTTCCAATCCGGGCCTTTTCATTTGTGTTTTATCCAGATATTCAACAGTACTTTCGCCTGCTTCAAAAAGTCTGTCAAATTCAGAGGCTTTCATATATTTCTTTTTCATCTTTCCTTGCTTTTCTTACTGAAATTAATCTTATGTAATTATTACGGATGGTATATATACCTGTCCATATTGACTGGCCTATTCTGCCAATAATCATGATTCGTGGTTCTTCAGTTGTTCTGGCAGGTATCTCAACCCTTTCGGGATCATCCCATATTCGTTGCGCTTCAATGAAATCGATTCCATGTTTTAATTTATTGGTTGAACTTTTTAGTTCATCAAATTCAAAATACATTGAAACAAATTTGAGGCAAAAGTAAGTAATAAATACATTAAAAGTATACAGTTAATATATATTTATTAATAGATGCAGTTATAGATTTCGCTCACAATTTTGGTTATTTATTGATTGATAATCATGATACTCTTTCATTTTGCCAGATTACATATAACGTAGAGCGTCTTAGCAACATGACAATTCAAAAAGAGAATTATTAGCAATAAACAAGATAAATTCTTCTGGTCTAATTTATGCGTTTGCTATTTCCAGAAGCTTTTTTGGCATTGCTAACCTATTACCTGCCATAGGCCAGAAGTGCAAGATAACCGTCACAAAGGAATCCCTCGTACCCCCAGCATTCACCCGACCACGATTTCCAGTCGCGAGTCATAATTCCCCCGGCGCATGATCCCTGGAATGACCCGGCATCTATTCCTTTCAGGATACCGTCCGAAATTAACCCGTATTGCTCATCCAGTCCGGCTTTTTGGAACGCTTTCAGCGTAAAATAGGACCAGTTAAGGGATGCGCCTCCGTTTTCATACCGCTGGAAAGCATCACTGCCATCTGGTAGCAATCCTCCGCCCCACCTCGGATCATGATGTGTATAATCTTCACGCCTGACTGAGACCAAATTTCCCGGGACACCGAGCGAAAAATCAGTATACCCTGCCTCTTTCATTTTATCCCACAAAACCGTCATTATCTCCTTTGTCCTATCCGCCGGAACCAGGTTATAATATACCGCCATGCTGTTCACCATGAGAAAATAATAATCATGCAACTTACCATCTTTGCTTTTCCAACCGGCCAGTATGCCTGATTTCGGATTATAAAAGGCAGGAAAGTAGTTGTTGCTCATCTTCTCCGCAACCCGGCGGTATGCATCCGCATCCTCTTTCATTCCGATCATTTCACCCACCATAATGATAAGATTCAGTGCTTCATATGTCAATGCATTGCTGAAGGCATCCTCATGACCAAAACCGATTGTATCCCACCAGTTTGCCGGCCTGATAATACCATTCCATGATCCTGAATTTCCGGTAAGTTCATATTCGACAAGGCCGTTCCCGTCATAATCTCTTTTCATCTGAATATCCATCCATTCCTTTATCCGGGCATAGTATTTTTGTGCCCAGGCTTTGTCATTCGATCCCTTTATATAATTGCAGGCCGAAATCACCAGGGACGGATATGAATCAAGTGAATTGTAAGGTGAATTCCAGGCTGCAGCCTCCATTCCTTCATATCCTTCTTTCCCGTAATCCACAATTCCATATGCTTTCATTCCGTTCAGGTATCTTTCCACCGACATTCGTATCAGGTCAAGGGCGCTAAGGGAGTCCACCAGGGGAGGTGTTTCAAGCGCCAGCATGGAAGAGAGGAACAGGGTAAAAGCACAGGGATCACTGCAGGAATTATTTGCCAGTACCTGGAATACGGGGTTCACCTGGAAGAGATTCAGGTAATTCCGCCTGTATCCCGCATACATTTCCTTGTCCGATCCATCAAAGGCATGATAAATTGAAGCAACCCTGAAAGTATAGGTAACAGAACCCTGTTCCTTACCAGCGGGAGGAATTTTAACGGAGATGAATTCATTGCCGGCCTGCCGGCTGGCGTCATAATCAACTGTGATACCTGCGACGTCTGCTCTTATCTGAAAAGATCCCATATCGGGCAAGTGAAGAACAGCGGGTAACCTGGTTTTTCTTTTACCGGCCATTAAACCGAGCAGTGTGGCATGATTTTTCCGTTTGTCGAACCGAAATTCAAGTGCCTGCACAGAGGTATCCTTCCTGTAATAGGAGGTAACTGTAAACTGTTTTTCCTCAAAGCTGAGCTGCCATTGCGGTTTTCCTGTGGATTTCAGGCCAATCAGCACTTTTGATTCCGTAATCTTTTTCAAAAAATATTCCCGGGGATTTCCAGGAATATTCCACCGGATGGGGTTATTGTCGAGTTTACCCTCTCCCAGGGCATCAACCGAGAGTTCCCTGACAAATGGAACCGAGTCTGTCAGCCCTATTTTGTAGAAGGCCGACGAATATTCAAATTTCTCAACGGTCCTTGAACAGGAGATAAAGGTAAGTACTGCAATGGTCATGAGTGGTAAAAGGCAAATCCGGTGTTTCATTTCTCTTACTTTTTTGTGATTTGATTATCGTTTTTTTAACGTAATGCACTTCCAGAAATCTTTTTTTATCCTGGCATGCATTGATCATACCAATTGACATCTTATATGAATACAAGTTAATTTTTATTCCTTAATTAATGACCAATAGGTTTACCTCATTTCAGCAAGAGTATAAAAAATTGCATTTGTGAGGTCAAATGCCGGGGTTGTGGTAGATAAAAAATGCCCCCGCCTTTGGCGAAGGGCATCATCACCTCTTTATCGAGCTGATGAACTATCCATACCGGAAAATCGACAGTTATACATTGCCTTTATCAATCATCAGTCATTAAATGCCATCCGTGTGGGCGAGTATTGCGTAGCAATCGATCTGGAAAAAAGGTTTATACCTGTATGGCTTCCGATTTTAGTTCGGCCATTATTGCTTTTATATTTCTGGCAGGGTTCCAGAGAGTTTTATGCCTGCCATAGGATCCATGTGCACATTCAGGAAACCGGTTACCCATATCCATACTGATTAAAATCAGAGAATATTATTAACATCTTGTCGGCCGATAATTGCCATTATTTCAACTATATCACTATTTATTCTATAGTATATACTATCAGATCCGCAAACACAACGTCTATATCCTTTTTTAATATGATCTAAAGATTCAAATGAAAATGGTCTTTGGGCAATAATTTCAAAATATTCAAAAAACGTATCAAAATATTTGTCGGCATGCGAAATTCCGAACTTTTCAACTCCATAATGATGAATTCGTATCAAATCTTCTTTAGCTTCATTACTTAATCTATACTTAACCATTAAGCAAAGACTTTGATAGTTTCAGAATTTCTTCTTTAGTATTGTCCGTAAATCCGCTTCGCTCAGATTTATCCAATTTTGCTCTAATCCAGTCAATTTGAACTTGCTGTTTTCTGGCTTGTCTAATCAAATCATTGATGAGTTCACTTTTACTTGAATATTCCTGGTTATCCAACTGTGCTTTTAACCACTCATCATTGGGTTTTGTAAACGATATACTTTGCCTTGCCATATTATTAAAATTATGGTGCAAATTTACATCAAATATGAATCATACGCAAGTTTTTCCAATATTGTTGCCAACGTCCGCGTGTATTATCATTTGCGTTGCCAAAGTGATTCTGTATCTAGATACACCAGTGTAACACAAAGTGATAATGATCGCAACTTGATGCCAAGCAATTGATAATACACGCTGTTGGGCTACGTTTTCTATGTCAATCGTAGTGATACTTACAACTATAAATTAATAACTCTTTTTCTTTAACTTGATATACTAGCCTGTGTTCGCGATCAATTCTTCGAGACCAAAGTCCAGCTAAATCATATTTTAACGGCTCCGGCTTGCCTTTCCCAACATATGGAGTTCTTTGAATATCCTTTATCAACTCATTTATCTTTTTCAACATGTTTTTATCTTCCGACAACCAGGAAGTATAATCTTCCCATGCATTTTTTGAAAAAGTAATGATCATTATTCTTCAATTAAGTCTTTTTGTATCCCCTTACCTTCTTTTATTTGTTGAATAGCTTCATAAAGACGATCTGAGTTTGCTTTAGAACTCAATAGATGCACTGTTTCCATAATTGAGTTATACTCTTCCAACGAAATTACTACAGTCCCTTTCCCTGACCCTCGCTTGATAATTAAAGTTTCATTGTCTTCTTCGACTTTATCAAGAAACTTCTTAAGGTCAACCCTAAATTCAGTATAATTTGCTGCTATCATAATAACATAAGTATCTAATGAGGTACAAATATACGTACTTTAATGATATGAACCAATACTCGAATTGTTTTTTAAAATGTAGCCCAACGTCTGCGTGTATGAGCCGTTGCGTTGCCAAAGCGCTTTATGGTCGAGTTAGCACAAGGTAACCACAAGTGTGAACCCCCGAAAACCCGCTGCCAGCAATGGCTTATACACGCTGTTGGGAACAGTGGCTATTAAAGAAATAAATCTTACTTAAATGATTCATGACCATGGATAAGCACCCATTTGTTTTCTTTCCTTACAAAAACCCCAGTGAACATGGAATTAATATCAAATGAATCCCCAGTTTTAAATTTAGCTATGGCATGAAAGTAACCAGACATACACGCACTATTTTTTGACAATGGAACTACAACTCTTTGTTTCCACTCTACATTCATTGATGTGGTGGTTGCATAAAAGTTTTTAAGAAATGCATGTATTGAATCTCGATTCGCAAAAAACTCGCCGTTTTCAGCAAACATTAGATCTGAGGAAGAATCCCATAATTCTGTCGCTTTATCAGCATTCATACTATTATGCGCATTTACCCAATTTGTTGTTAATTCCATAATCTCATTTGTGATAGCAGTCTTAGATTCAGGAGAAAGATCCTCTGAATAATTACCTGTGTTAAGTTCAGTTTTTGTACATGAAACAGCAATAGTCATTGCGATTACCAAAAGGAAACCCAAAAAATAATTAAAGTCTTTCATGGCTGGTTAGTTTAATATTTGTATTTAGAAAGTATGACTGAATTATAATGTCAAATGACTGTCTGTTATGCCATTGTCGCCAACGGCCGCGTGTATGATCATTTGCGCTAACAAAGTGATTCTGTATCCAGATACACCCGTGCAGCCAAAGTGATACTGCTTGCAACTTGATGCCAAGCAATTGATTATACACGCTGTTAGCGGCTGGCAATTTTGGTTTTCAAATATTCTTCAGGCGTAAGCACTCCAATTTCGCTATTTTTAAAGTCTTTAATATTCCTGGTTATTATGGTATTAATTGCCCCTGATTTATCCGCAGCATAGTTTTGGATTGCATCCTCAAAATCCTTGAACTTTGATTTTAGGGCTTGTAAAAGCACTTCTTTATCTATTATTAAAACTTCTGTAATTGTCAGCAGCTCTTTGAGTTTTTCAATTACTTTCTCATGTTTTGCAGTTTGTCGTAATAGATAATAGACATTGCTGACTATTACTGGGGTTAAAAATCCATTGATTATTTTTAACTCGCAGTATGAAAATATTTTTGCCGCATGTTCTGAGAATGGCTTTCTATCAAAGAAAAAGTCTAGTATTACATCCGTATCAATAAGCACATTATCCATTTAGAGATATTTTTTTGAAAGACTTTTTGTTAATTCTTTCTTATAGTCAAAATCTGAAGGAGCTTTAAAAGAACCTCGCAATGACTTCACTATTGGAGTAATCTCCATCTCCGATTTGGCACCATCATTTGTGATAATCTTCAAATAGTTTTCAATGATGTCAGAAAGGCTATGGCCTTTTCCTTTAGCATACCGTTTAGCTTTTTCTATGACGTTTTGCTCTATTGTTAATGTAAGTTTAGTATTCATATTTCCTCCTACATACCTTCCTTAAAAATCACACGTACAAAAATAGGAAAATTTATCCGGCCGTGCAAATAATTTAAATTATATACGTGTCATATTGTGCTTGCCGCTAACGTTCGCGTGTATAATCAGTTGCGCTGCCAAAGTGATTCTGTATCGAGATACACCAGTGCAACCCAAAGTGATAATGTTTGCAGCTTGATGCCAAGCAATTGATAATACACGCTGTTAGGCGTAGGTTAAATATTTCTTAGACTATTTAGAAATTCGTCAGCAGTCATTACCGGTATAGCAGATTGCCTGAAATCTTTGGCATTTCTCGTTACTAGAATATTACAATCTGTTTTTAGGGCACAATGGTATTGTAATGCGTCCTCAAAGTCGGAAAAATTCGATGATAATCCCTTTTCGATTACTATGTCATCTAAATCTGATATCTCTGAAATAATTTTAAATTTTCTTAGCTTCTCAATCACCTTTTCAGAGCTTTCAAATTTCGAAAGTAAATAATAAACTGTAGGATAGGAAAAAGCTGAAACCACCATTTTTACTTTTCCTTTGTCAGCTAGTGTAGCAATTTTTGCAATAGCATCATAATGAGGAACTCTTTCTCCTAATAAGTCCATCATTACATTTGTATCAATGAATAGCTTTGTAATCATTTATACTTATGTGTTAAATAATCACCATATTCCTTTTTATAATCGAAATCCGCAGGAATATTTACACCGGTAGCCATGCTTTTCACAAAAGGAGAAATTTCAATATCATCACTATCCTTTGGGTCCTTTTTGCTAACCAATGATCTCAAATAAGATTCGATTATTCGTGAGAGACTCTTTTTATGAGTCAGTGCATAATCTTTTGCCTTATCAATCACGAACTTATCAAGTTTTAATGTCAATTTTGTATCCATAATTTGCTAATTTCATACGTACAAATATAGGCAATTCATCCGTACTACGCAATGAGCATTATTTCTTTCTAACTTACGCCTAACGTTCGCGTGCATGATCATTTGCGTTGCCAAAGGAATTCTGTATCCAGATACACCAGAGTACGCCAAAGTGATACTGTTCGCAACTCAAAGCCAAGCAATTGATTATACACGCTGTTAGCGGCAGTAATTTATAATTTCAGTTCAACATTCGGTTTAATCATTATCTATTTTTAATTTACAAAATATTTCAGACATAGTTTCTGTGTCTATGGCATCCATGTCCATAAGTCGTAGCGATTTCACCATTTTTAGAGTAGTGGTTTTGTATTTCAGAAAATGTGGTGTTTCCAAATGCGATTTATAAGCTTCTCTATTTGCATAAATTTCTAAGATTCTCACCTGAGTCGGATTATCCTTCTGAAACATTGGATAAATGGAAATGACACCTGGTTCTAACTTTACGGAGGCCTTAGCTTCTTCTTTCAGAATGGTTTTATATTCTTCAAGACTAGAGGAATCAATTTCTATTTCAGATATGCGAATGATTAATTTTTCCATTTCAATATCAATTTTTTTTTGTTGCCCTTTATAGCAAGAATTGACTATTAAAGCCAGAAAAATTATGAACCCTACCTTTAATGAATTCATATGCATCCTAAATTTATGTTGATATATCATCATATCTATGTCAGTTTTATTGCCGCTAACGTCCGCGTGTATGATCATTTGCGTTGGCAAAGTGATTATGTATCTAGATACACCAAAGACATCCAAGGTGATACTGCTAGCAACCCACTGCCAAGTAATTGATTATACACATTGTTGTAAACAGTGATTATGCTATTTCTTGTATATTAAATTAATCTCCGATAATTCTTTACCTATCTGATGTATTCCTGTAAGAATTTTTTCAGTCTGCGATTCAGATGGCTTTTTATGCCCCTGAACATATTGAGACAATAAGGTTGGATTCATTCCAATTTTATCCGCTAAAAATTTTGAGTTAAGGACTTTGTAATATTGGAAAAACTGCTTGAAATCAATTTCAAATTTCAGGTTCTCATGTGTGATCTGGATTTTTTCATCCTCAAAGTACAAATTTGTTGCCTCATAAGCGTTGTCAATCAACTCTGTAATTGTCCTCCCAGTTGTAAAAATTGGATAGTCATCAGAATAAGCTGAAAACCCAGTATCGGTTTTTTCCACTATCATGCCTATTTTTCTTCTTGTCGTCTTCATATTCATCTCATTTGATCCCTGCATCTTTTCTAATCTTCTTTTCCAAACCTTTACCGACTTCCTGGCTTCCATGATTAGGGAATATAATTGTTCCAGCTTTTACATCATGTTTCATTTTTACATGCGAACCGCTTTGTGATATTGGATACCACCCATCTTTTATTAGAAGTCTATAAAGCTCAAAATTCAAGTTTCTTTTCTCCAAACAATAGCAATATGTGCATTGAAGATTGCAGACTGCACCATACGGTTTAGCCATTAAACTAAAATGGCTGAAGATTATATGTCGTTTCCAAAATTATTTTTTTTTGAAGATAATCGTATATAGTGATTCTATTACTGTTTCATCTGAATCGTTTGCACTTTCAATTCCAACATGTAACAGATTCTTACCTTCATTTAGAACCATCTTACCCATATATTGGAGTTCATTTGTAACATTTACCGATAAATAGCTACTACCAATATTTAATATTAATTTCCCCTGTTTTGTGCCCTTTTTCAATTGGACAAATACATCATAATCTCCGGAACTTATAATTTCAATATCATATTCAGTAAAATCATCGTTACTATTCCAGTTATCTATTGAGAGTGCCTTTGTTATGAGATTCCCATGAACGTAAATAGGTGCACATGCATGAACTGTGTTTACTGAATCATTAGAGTATCCAATATAAAAAACCGGCATCTGATAGCTTCTTGAGCCATAAAAAACATCGTTAGACCACCAGTTTGCAAGATAATTCTCTAATTTAAAATAATACTCGGGATTATCATTTGCAATATTTACGGATTCTTTTGGGTCAGACGAGAGTTGATATAATGCAACATTCTTTCCATTATCGACATCATATAAACTTCTCACTAATTTAAAGTCCCCGTCCGTCACTGCAAGGTCGGCTTTCTTCCAACTAAGTTCATCACGGTTGAACAAGTGACTATATAAATTAGTTTTCCCTGACCAGAATATTTCGTGATTAGCAAATACCATATACCTATTAGGAAAAATTTGTGAATTATTATCTAACATTGGTAATATACTTATTCCATCTAAAGGCTTAGTCCCTATACGTTTAATATCTGCTATATCAAGTATAGTAGGGAATATGTCATAAATATTAACAGCGGCACGTAATGTGTCTATTTTAAAATGATTTCCATATTTAACAAAAGATGGAACATGAATTCCGTTTTCAGATACATTTCCCTTCTGTCCCCTCATTCCGGTTGGATTTCTCCTGTCCATTTCATCTTTGGTTAGGTGAGGCATATTTACGGGATTTCCTATCGGACCATTGTCAGATAAAAACCATATTAAAGTATTATCTTCAATGCCTAACTGGTTTAATTCTGCCATTAAGCGCCCTATATTATTGTCAAGCTGTTCTGTCATAGCATAAAGAGTTGACAACGTTTTTGAGAAACCTTTGTTGGAATATTTTTGAACCAGAGAATCAGGGGCATGGTATGGCTCGTGAATAGATGTATATGCCAAATAAAGGAAAAAGGTGCTATCTTTTTGACTTCTAATATAATCAATTGCCTTATCTGTAAAATAATCAACAGTCCAGCCATTTGCTGTGAAATGATGTCCATTATTATCAATCAATGGATTTTGGTAGTTGTATAAATCTATTTGACGCCACGTGTTTTCAAAGCCTCTATGGTGGGGCAGATAAGCTTCGCCTTTACCTAAATGCCACTTTCCAATCATTGCGGTATTATACTCGTTATTTTTTAACTCCCCCGAAAGTGTTATTTCATCTAAGTTTAAATAATCTCTGCCACCATGTACGCCCCAAATACCCGTTTTTAGGAAATGTCGACCGGTAAGCAATTGCGCTCGAGATGGCGAGCAGACGGGTTGGGAATAAAATGGTTCAATTCTTACCGATTTTGAAGCAAATTGATCAATATTTTTAGTATTAACATCGATATTTCCATTGCAACTTAAATCACCATATCCTAAATCGTCTGTTAGAATAATAAGAATATTTGGTTTTTTAGATTTCTGTCCGTAAATAAATACACTGATTTGAAGAAATATTACAATCAATATCAGCTTTAATAAATCATTCATAGTTTATATTGTATTTGTTTTGACTACTTAATTCAAAATTACCGCCAACGTCCGCGTGTATGATCATTTGCGTTGCCAAAGCGCTTTGTTGTCTACGTAGCACAAGGCAACCAAAAGAACTGACCTACGCAAACCCGCTGCCAGCAATGGCTTATACACGCTGTTGTGCATAGTTGTTTTTTATATTTAATCATCTTTTAGTCCGATACCAATAATTATATTCTTCCCGAAATCCAATTTTTCCATACATTTTGATCGCAGGATTATTAGCTGTCAACACTTGCAAATACCCAATTTCAGCCCCTTTCCTTTTTCCCCATCTCAGAATGTTCTCCACCAAGATTTGTCCCAAACCTTGATTACGGTATAGCTTATCTATGACTATATCAAATAAGCCAATGTACTTATCCTCTACTACTCCTAATCCACAACCAATTGCTGAGCCATCAATTCCTAAAGTGAGTAAACATTTTGGTAAATTTATTTTATTAATAATCCGTTTAAGAATAATCTTATCAGATGCATCCATTTCATTCATTTTAATGTAATTATCCAACCAAAAGTTATCCGTATTCTCTAAAATTTGTATATTCTTATCCAGATTAGTCTTAAAACCTTTAATGTCCATTAATTGAACGGAAATATCAAATTCGTGATTGTATCCGCGAGCTTCAAGTATATTGTCTATACCAATTGGTTGAGCGATGTTAGTAATTTTAAAACAAACAGGTAAGTCTCTCGAACGATAAAGACTTTCGCAATGATCAATCTTAAAATTAATATCCAACTTCGAGTCATAAATTGGATTTACTGAATTAGATCTCTTAGTAAGTCCTTGTGCAAATCTAATCACCCATCCGTCAAAATGAACTGTCTCCAAAGATGGCCAGGCATTCATTGATATTTTTTCAATTTGTTGAATCATCTTGATGCAGGATCTTTACAATGTCTTGTCCTAAAATATGGCTACAGGTTAAACAATAAATTAAGCTACATTATAAAATACCATATTCGGAGTTTTATAATCTAAAGATAGGTGAAGTCTTTTGGAATTATAAATCTCAATTGCATTTCTAACTGCATCC
>JBGSSA010000188.1:0-3552 GCA_041737295.1 Bacteroidales bacterium
ATCGGGGGTTTTGTGGGCGAACGGTTAGATGTTTGCCTTCGTAATCGTGTGATGGCCCAGGATGTGGATTTACTGGTCAAACCGTTTCGTGAAAAATCAGATGGAAAATGGGGCTTCCGCAATGACTTCTGGGGAAGATGGTACACTTCCGCGATGCTTGGGTACAGCTATGCGCCCGGTAACGAATCCCGCGCAATAATTGATGCCGCCGTTAAGGGGCTGATGGAAACCCAGTCGGCGGATGGCTATATAGGAACCTACCCGGAGGAATTTCGGTTCGGGGACTGGGATGTATGGGGAACAAAACGCGTTTTGCTTGGCCTTATTGCCAACTACGACCTGACAAAAGACATCCGCGTTTTGGAAGCGGCTGAAAGGGTCGCTGATAACCTGGTCACCGAAGTTTCAAAAAGAGGCGTCAGCCTGGCTGCAACGGGATGGAACGGGTGGAAGGGGCTCCCCCCCACCTCGGTGCTGAACCCTATAGCCCGGCTTTATCGTCTTACTGGAAAAAAATCCTATCTCGATTTTGCCAACGGCATCATAAAAAGCTGGGATTCGCCCAATATCCTAACGCCGACCGGACTCCGGCTCATTCAGCAGTCCACGGCTGACGTCCCCCTCTGGGAAATGAGCGGGGCACCCAAGGCATATGAAATGATGGAATGCTTCATGGGAATTGCCGAAATGTACAGGATTACAGCTGATCCGCAATATCTCACGGCATGCAGGCACCTGGTCAGTTCAATAGTGAAGGATGAACTGATGATCGTCGGCTCGGCTTCCGTGGCAGAAATCTGGTGCCATGGAAAAATGCGCCAGAATGAACCGTTGTTCCAGAGCATGGAAACCTGCGTAACCGTGTCCTGGGTTGAATTGCTCTACCAGATGCTTTGCCTCACCGGTGAAAGCAACTATGCAGATCAACTTGAAACAAGCCTGTATAACGCACTCCTCGGAGCCATGACCCCGAAGGGCGACTGGTGGGCATACTACTCGGGTCTGATGGGGGAAAGGGTTCATACGCATCAGCAGTTTCCGGATATGATGATGAGCTGCTGCCTGGCCAGTGGTCCGCAGGGACTGATGCTCACCCCTTCATGGTCCGTCATGAATTCCCCTCGAGGTGTGGCGCTAAATCTTTACGGTAACCTCACTTCAAAAATAGTAACCCCTGCCGGACAGGCAGCCACATTGAAAATGGAGTCGGACTATCCCGCAGGCGGAGAAGTTACAATCACACTAAACATTCCTGAAAAAGAGAAATTTTCTATAGATATACGAATTCCCGAATGGAGTAAAAATGCAGGGATAAAAATCAACGGAAAAACCTATGAGGGCGCTATTATGCCGGGAACGTACGCTTCGATAAACCGGCAATGGACAGACCGGGATAAAATAGAAGTTGCTATGGACATGCGTGCCAGGGTGGTAAAGGCTCAATCCGGTATCGGCGATGCAGCCATACAACGGGGTCCGGTCGTGCTGGCATTCGACTCCAGGCTGGTTCCCTTCCAAACGTATGTTGAGATCCCTCCCATGTTCAGATATAAATTTCTGACCGACAAAGCGGACGAATCTATTGATGTGGAGCTGCTTGAGAAATCAGATACCGGCAGAATATGGATGACCTTTAATGTGCCGCTTCTGGATGAGGCCGGGAATAAACACTTCCTGAAAATGTGCGACTATGCCTCCGCCGGAAATACCTGGCAGCAGGATAATATTTTCAGGGTGTGGGTACACCAGCCTTTTGATCTGCGTCACCTTTATATCAATAAACTGGACTGGCGGGTAACCAATCCCTTTTCCGATACCGGCGAACCCCCGGTCATCCCGGAGCGATATAAAAAATGAATTTAGAAATCATCCTGATAAAGAAATAATTACACCTTATACTATCAAATTATGAGAAAATCAAGTTGGATTGCATTTGCCATGATCGCATTTGCATGTGTTGCCTGCTCAACCCCGCAGGGCACAAAAAATCTCCAGGTAGAGATGCGGACAGCGCCCATTGGCGTGGATGTTCAGCAACCACGGTTTTCGTGGCAACTGGTTTCATCAGCCCGAAATGTGAACCAGACCGCCTACCAGATCATGGTGGCGGAATCGCCTGAAAAACTGAAGGAAGGAAAAGACCTGGTTTGGAACAGCGGAAAAGTGGAAAGCAGCAATTCCAGTCTCGTCCCATACGGCGGTTCTCCCCTCGTTTCACGGGCAACGTATTACTGGAAGGTTAATGTATGGACCGGCAGCGGCAGCAGCATTTCGAGCGACCCGGGCACATGGGGCATGGCCTTCCTTTCACCGGATGACTGGAAAGCATCATGGATAGGGATCGACAGTATGATGAATGAAGGGGATAAGATAAAAGACTCGGTCAAAACCAGGCTGGCAGCCCGCTACCTGAGAAAGGAATTTTCCCTGGACAATGAAGTAAAATCGGCAAGGATCTATATTTCCGGCCTGGGACTATATGAATGCTATATCAACGGGAAGAAAATAAGCAATGACATCTTTGCCCCCACGGCAACCGATTATTCCAAACACGTCAATTACAATGTATATGACGTGGGGAACCTGCTCAACAGAAGCAACCCGAATACAATCAGTGTTGCCCTCGGCAACGGCAGGTTTGTTTCCATGCGCATGGCACTGGATACAAAGTGGGGCGTCCCTCCCATCAAAAACTACGGGTATCCGAAACTGCTGCTTCAGCTCGAGGTGGAATACAAGAATGGAGAAAAGGCGGTTATTGTGAGCGATACAACCTGGAAGATCACAACCCATGGACCGATTATCGCGAACAACGAGTATGACGGGGAAGAGTATGATGCGAATAAGGAACTCAAAGGTTGGCTGGAAAGCGGGTACAATGATGAGGCATGGTTAAAGGCCCGCCTGGTAAGCGCTCCGGAAGGAAAACTTATTGCACAGCGTAATCCGAATATTGTCACCATGGAAGAGATCAAACCGGTTTCAATAAAGGAAGTATCAAAAGGCACATACATTCTCGACATGGGACAAAACATGGTCGGCTGGCTGGCCATCCGTCTCAACGGAAAAAAGGACAAACCTATCGTCATGCGATTTGCCGAAAATCTCCAACCCGATGGGAACCTGTACATGGATAATATCCGTGGCGCTTTGGTTACCAATATCTATACACCTGCCTCAGATGGACAGGTTGACTGGGAACCCCGCTTCACCTACCAGGGATTTCGCTACGCGGAAATTACCGGCATAGACTATACCCCCCAACTTACTGACTTTACAGGTAAAGTCAATTATGACCAGATGGAAAACACCGGTTCCTTTGAATGTTCCGATTCAACCTTAAACACGGTTTACAAAAACGCCTGGTGGGGCATCCGGGGCAATTACAGGAGCATGCCGACCGACTGTCCCCAGCGCGATGAGCGCATGGGCTGGCTGGGCGACCGTGCCACCGGCTGTTTCGGGGAGAGCTTCATGTTTGGCAATGCATTGCTGTATGACAAATGGCTCCAGGATATTCATGATGCGCAGCGGGAGGGCGGGATTATACCC
>JBGSSA010000238.1:0-5393 GCA_041737295.1 Bacteroidales bacterium
TCTAAATATAGGGATATATATTCACGTTTCCTCTCTTCCTTTTTGGGAAGTTATTCACTTTTCAGGTTTATATATGGGTCTTTTAATAAATCAAATCCATGGGCTCAAAACAAATCAACCGATACACTTTTAAATTCCAAATAAACAATTAAATTTGTTTCTCAAACGTTTGAGAATTCCAAACTTGAAGAAAGAAAAAATCACTCTTAAATTTCTCGCCAGGGAACTGAGACTCGATATATCAACTGTCTCAAAGGCCCTGAATGATAAGGCCGATATTGCCCGATCCACTTGTGAAAGAGTAAAGAAATTCGCAACTGAAGTAGGCTATCGCCCGAATCTTCTGGCTAAGGGGCTGATCAACAAACGTACACATATGCTTGGGGTAATCATTCCGGATCTCCGTTTATCCTTTTATTCCCGCGTATTGGAAGGCATTCAGCAAAGTGCCGAAGAGAATGGCTACATGCCGATCCTTTTACTGAATGATGACAATGAACGGATTGAAAGGAAAAACCTTGAGTTTCTGGCATCTCTGCCCGTTGATGGAATTTTGATTGATGCCGCTCCCGGACAGCAGAATGTTGCCCTGATGAATAATATCACGCACCAGGGAATACCACTCATCTTTTATGACAGATACATCCGGGGTGTCAAAGCAAGCAGGGTTACCATCGACGATATAAGTGCTTCCTATAATCTGACAATGAGCCTGATCAACGACGGCAAAAAAAGAATAGCCTATATGGGACCTACCGAAGGGATGTCGGTTGCTGCCGACAGGTTCCGGGGGTACCTGAAAGCACTCACAGATTCAGGGATCGTTTATGATGAAGAGCTTGTCCTGCGATGCAAAATTGATGAACCGGATTCGAAAATGCATACCATGAAATTACTGGATAAAGGGATCATTCCTGATGGCGTAGTATGTATGGGTGGACTTGTGGCCCTTGGCGCTGGTGAAACATTGCTCAGGTCCGGTTACAGGATTCCGGAGGATATTCTGCTGGCTGAATTCGGGGATAACGATATCGTGGCTAAACTGGGAGTTCCCTACAGAAGCATAAATCAATCACCTTTTGAGATCGGAAAATCTGCCGTGAACCAGATTCGCGACGAAATTGAGCGGAACAGGGATCTTGAAGAATTCCGGCATATCATCATTCCAGCGGTACTTATTGAACACTAAATATCATAATTATTAATTTCTCAAACGTTTGAGACAACCTCTTTTACTATGAAAAACAAATATGCAATGATCTTAGGCAACCTGGGCAATACATGCGACAGGTTTTGCAAGGGCTATAAGGATAATCCAACATCCGACGCAATGCTGGCGATTGCCAGGGAAAAAATCCCTTTTATTGAAGGAATTGAACTGGTGGGTACTTGGGATATCCGCCCCGACAATGCAAAAGATATGAAGAAAAAACTTGAAAATTATGATTTCAAATGTGCTTCAATAATTCCGGATACGTTTACGGATCCTGAGTTTGCGAAAGGAAGCATTACAAGCATTAATGAATCCACCCGCAAAAAGGCAATGGATTACCTCCGCCAGATGTGTGATATAGCCCGTCAGATTGACTGTCCGACCATGAACTTGTGGCTTGGACAGGATGGCTATGATTACCTTCTCACTGCAAATTATGACCAGGAAAGAGAATGGCTGAGGGAATCAACCTATAAGCTGGCTACTGAATTTCCTGATCTCAAATTTGCACTTGAATATAAACCAAAGGAACCCAGAAACTTTTCATACCACAGCAGAATGGCGGATACAATACTGGCTGCCAGGGAAACGGGTTGTAAGAATGTCGGCGTCACAATCGATACCGGCCATAGTTTCGTGGCAGGTGAAAATGTGGCAGAGGCCGTTGTTCTGGCCAAGAGGGCAGGGAATATGTTGTTTCATATGCATTTCAATGACAATCACGGAAGTTGGGATGATGATATGATCGTTGGAAATGTTCACTCGGTGGTGTATGTGGAATTGCTTTACTGGCTTAAAAAAACAGGGTATGAAGGATGGCTTTCAATGGATCAGTATCCATATCGGGAAGATGGTGCGGATGCAATTGCCGAAAGTATTCTGTGGGTAAAGAAATTCGAAAAAATAGTGGATGAGTATTATAATGAAATTGAGACCCTGGTCTCTCAAAATGATGCAGTAGCAACTTCACGTTTCCTGAGAAAACTTTTTTAATACCAAAAGATGAAAACAACACAGAGTATACTCCTTATCCTGTTGGCCCTATGTCTCTCTTTTACAGCGGCTGGCAAGGATTCCGGAACCAATCTTGAAGTTGCCGGTTTGAAATGCGAATACGCCATCAATCCGATCGGAATGGATCTCAGTGCACCCCAGTTAAGCTGGAGCATTGAATCTCCCGGCCGGGGCGCTTTTCAAAAAGCATACGAAATAATCGTGGCCGATTCTCCGGAATCCCTCACTGAAAATAAAGGCAATATCTGGGAAACCGGGATTATTCAGTCATCAAAATCCGCGGGGATCCTCTATGCCGGACCAGAGCTTCAATCCCGCAGGCGTTACTACTGGAAGGTAAGGATCTGGAATACCCAAAGTATGGCAAGTGCCTGGAGTGATCCTGCGTTTTTCGAAACCGGGTTATTGAAAGAAGAGGACTGGCAGGGGGACTGGATTGGTTTTAACGGCGGAAGAACAGGCAAAACACTCTATTTTAAGGGGATATTCAGTACGAGCAAACAGCTTCAGTCCGCAAGGGCCTATGTTTCTGGAATTGGATACTATGAAATGAGCATCAATGGCAGGAAGGCAGGAGGCCAAAAATTGGATCCGGCTATCAGTGAATACAGCAAACGGATCTATTATTCTACTTATGATATTACAAGCTTCCTGAAAAAGGAAAATGTAGTAACTGTTTCTGTGGGTCCCGGATGGTATGGCATTCCAAAACTTCGGATTCAGATTGAAGTCAATTACAACGACGGAACGCGTGATGTAATAACATCCCCTTCCATGCGAAGTGTGACAACAGGTCCTATTGTCAGTTCCAGTATCTACGACGGGGAGCATTATGATGCCAGGGAAGAAAGCAAGGAATTGTATTCGTATTCATTGCCTGAAAATTTCATCAACAAGAAATGGGCCTATGCCAATATTACGGATCCACCCGGAGGCAAAATGGTTTCACAGAAGATGGAACCTATACAGGTTATGGACAGCCTCTCCCCGGCAGATATAAAAGAGCCGGTTCCGGGTACCTATGTAATTGATGCAGGACGAAATCTGGCTGGCTGGGCATCCATCAGGGTTAGAGGAGAACGAGGTACAAAGATTACCCTGAAGTTTGCCGAGGCACTATATAAAGATGGAACGGTTAACCAGGAAAATCTCCGATCCGCTGAGGCAAAGGATGTTTATATTTTAAAAGGTGGCATGGAAGAAAGCTGGGAGCCGCTTTTTACCTATCATGGATTCAGGTATATCCAGGTTGAAGGATTCCCGTACAAACCAAAACCGGGTGATATCCGGATCAAAATAGTTCGCTCGGCAGTTAACCAGACCGGAAATTTCAGTTGCAGCAACGAATTGTTAAACCGTATCCATAAAATGGTTGTGGCAACAGAAGCAAGCAATCTGCATAGTGTTCCGACAGATTGTCCGCAGCGGGATGAACGCATGGGATGGCTAAATGATCTCACGGTAAGGATTGATCAGGCGTTATATAATTTTGATCTTTCTCGGTTTTATTCCAAGTTTATTGATGATGTGGAAGATACACAATTACAGGACGGTACCATTACCTGTACCGCCCCTTACCGCTATGGAGCCAGGCCCGCCGATCCGGTTAGCGCAAGCTACCTGTTGCTTGCATTGAAGAGTTACGAGTTTTATGGAAACCTTGAAATTATCCGCCAGCATTATGCGGGTTTAAAAGCCTGGGTAGATTATTTGAATTCAAGAACAGAAAATGGAATTGTCAATTATAGTTACTATGGCGACTGGTCCCCTCCAATTAAATTCGGGGTTGATAGTTCGAGTCCTGTTTCTCAGTTTACCCCGGGTACACTGATGTCGACCGGGTACCTGTATTATTGCAGCCGGATTATCGCTAAGATGGCCGTATTAATGGGTAAGGAAAGCGACAGGGAATTCTATTCCAAACTGGCTGAAAAAACATCCATGGCTTTTAATAAAACCTGGTGGGATGAAAAAGCGGGAGGATATGGATCCAATAACCAGGCCTGCAATTCATTTGCATTGTTCCTCGGTGTTGTGGATAAAGACAAAATCCCACGCGTTGTCAATAACCTGGTGACGGATGTACAGAAGCATGAGTATCACCTTACCACTGGTAATTTATGCACAAAGTATTTACTGGAAATGCTCACAGAAAACGGCCAGGCTGAAACTGCTTATAAAATTGCCAAACAGGAAACCTATCCCAGCTGGGGATACATGCTTGCCAATGGTGCCACCACGTTATGGGAAAGATGGGAACATGAAACGGGAGGAGCGATGAATTCGCATAACCATCCCATGATGGGATCGGTTGATTCCTGGTTTTACAAGTACATCCTGGGTATCCTCCCCGACATAGAGGGACCGGGATTTGAGAGGTTTTCAATCCGCCCGTATATCCTGAACGATTTGACATTTGCTGAAGGAGAATTGAAAACGATAAAGGGAATTATTAAAAGTGCCTGGAAAAAGGAAAAGGGTTCGGTTTATCTGGATATCACTGTTCCGTGCAATTCCCTTGCAACTGTATATGTGCCTTCCAAAAATATCAAAAGCATTACCGAGGGAAAACGCAGTATCCGAAATAACAAGGAGATAAAATTCATGTATGCCCGAGATAATTATGCTGTTTACGAGGTTGGATCCGGTACATACCACTTTAAATCGGATTGGTAAGGCTGCTTCATAAGATGCTAAAATTAAGCGTAGTTACCACCTTTCTCACGAACGATAGTGAGTAACTGCGCTTAGTTTTCTCGCAAATCTTGCGGGCTTTATTTTCTCGCAGATTTCGCGGATTTCGCAGATTAATTATAATTTACCGGGCTTTCTTTCTCGCAGATTTTCGCAGATCACGCAGATGAATGCTCGCTTTGCCCGCATTTTCCATCTCATGGCCATGGGATGGTGATATCACTGAATAAACTTTTTTCAGGTACAATTGTTATTGATTTAAGTATCCTTAAAAATTTATTTAGTGATGTCAAATACTGTATCTATCGCCACAGAAAATTTCATAAAGGCTATTTATAATTCAGAGCAGGAAGAATCAATGGACACCAAACCGGGTTCCATCGCCAGGGCACTTGGTATCACCAATGCAGCTGCGACGGATATGGCCCGGAAGCTTGCGTTGAAGAATCTGATCGATTATGAAAAATACAGG
>JBGSSA010000240.1:0-2872 GCA_041737295.1 Bacteroidales bacterium
ATTAGAACCATCTTTTCTACAGGCAACTCCTTCCAACCTTTAACCGGGTCTTTGCTTGTAAGGTATACTGTTCCGTATTTGTAATTAGTATAGAAAAGGTAATAAGTCCCATTGCGTTTAAGTACGAAGGGAGATTCAGGAGGGGTAGTAAGGCTTTCAGACAGCCTGATGAAACCTGCATCATTCCAATGAATCAGGTCTGTTGAAGAAGAAATGCCAAGGCAACTCTCCGATTGATTGTTCTCCGGGTTCTTCCTCACAGCTGTATAATAACAATAGTATTTATCCCCATCAGTAAGGATCACCGGGTCGCGGCAATCAGACCATTTAGACGAATCCCAGATGCCCCAGGCACCTGTGGTGATCACCGGGTTTTCAGTATACCGCTTCCAGTTATACAGATCGGACGAGGTTGCAAGGCATATGGCCTGGCTTACATTATGGTTTTCACCTGAATAAAACATATAATACAGGCCTTTGCGCTCAATAATATGCGGAGCCCATACCTGGTACTGGTCCCAACCGGTGAGTGGACATTGCAGTACCGGTTTCTGAATTTCCCAGTTCTTCAGGTCACGGCTTACTGCATGGCCAAAATTGAAGAGCGGGTATTCGGGCCAGTTGGTGGCAGCAATGCCACGGATGTAAAAAAGATGGGTCAATCCGTCCTTGCTGATCAGGGCATGGTCCACCACATAACCGCCCGGTTCAGCAAATTTGCCTTCGAAAGGGTCTTTGCCTGTGGAAAGGATTTTCAGCAGGCCTGAAGCCTGGTCAACCATACCGGCAGGCGGATCAAAACCGGTCCAGCTCCATTCAAACCGCCCGGCCGGAAGTACATTGAAAATCTTCCCTTCTGCACGGTTTAACAATTCCTCTATAATTCCGGCAGTCTTTAATTGATTGGCCAGTGTAAGGTTTTCAAATGACATCATACGCGCACGTGCAAGACTGTCGCGTAAAATGGCAATACGCCCGAGGACTGCTATGTTTTCAGGTGATGGAACGGAACCGGACTGGCCTATTCCGGGTTCACAATGGATGAAAAGAAATACAAGGAAAACAAGGAACTGAATTCTGGAACATTTATAGAATGTTTTCATAAAAATGAAAATTTATGTGTTCAATTTTTTGTAAAAGTGGTTCTTACCGGCAATACACGGGTAATGTAAATCTAGGGTTTCAGAAACCTGTACACAATTCACATAATGCACATTTCTTTACATTATTTAACCTTCCCAATGGGGGAAGAGGATCACTTGCAGAAGAAAAATATCAACGGTCCAGGTACATATAATACAACTCTCCCTTCTGATAATTCATAAAAGGTTTCAGCCTTATCCCGCTTCCGATGAATTGAAACTCAAGTTTATTTCCTGATGGTTGCACCTGGTTTTTCAAATTCCGCAGATCGATGCGGTCAAGCATGATTTTGTCCGGGTTTTTTGACAGCATCCCCTCATAGGTCCACCAATCGTTATATTTTGAGGAAGCCAGGGTATAATCCCCGCTTGTAAATGCCATAACAAGGGGTCCATACATGACTGCTGTCGGCCTTCCCTCACCTTTATCCAGTGCGCTGAGCCAGAAATCCATTGGCAGGGTAACTGATAAGTTGTCGCCATTTCTCCATTGCCGGTCAATGATCAACCATCCGTTTTCTTTTTTGCAGTCAACATGCTGACCATTAACCGATGCAATCATGGGAGATGCAAGCCATTCCGGTATTCTGATCCCAATGCCAAATTTTTCGGGCTTTGCCAGGGATATGGTAAGCCCGGTATAGTCGGAATAGGGAAAGTCAGTGCTTTGTGCCAGTTTTATAGTGCTATTGTTTCGTTTCCAGGTTACCGTGGAAGGGGTGAATAAGTTCACATACAGATTATTATTATCATGATAGTAGGTATTGATATGATACTGAATCACAGTCAATGGCCTTGTTCCGGCACAGCATGTTCCCTCAATAGGTCTGTTCAGCTTACTGGCACCATTTATGTTATAATTTGAGTAATACATCACATTTGTTTCAGGCGTCATGGGTATGGTTGCATTGATTGCATTGTAGGCCAGGCGCTCAATCCAGTTGCCGTATTTCGCATTGCCGGTGAGGGTGACCAGGTTCTGGCTGAACATTAATGCACCCCAGCTGGCGCATTGGGTTTCAAAATGATCTGTCCGGCCGGCAAGGGTCGCCACTACCCTGTCCATGGGCATAATATGTTCGAGTTCAGCCCCAAAACCACCTGTGGCAAATGTTTGATAATCCTGCATCCAGTCATACATATTTTTCATTGCATCGAGATAATACTCGTTGCCTTTAACACGATACGCCTCCGCTGCGCCATTAAATGAGTTAATATGACTGTATGCATGCACCCATTCGGAGTTTAAGCCTGCCACCGGTGTTTTTGCGAACGGCTTAACCGGATGAGAGGCAAACATATACCACCAGTCACGATATTCCCAGAATTCGGCGTATGCCTTATACTGTTCCCTGCCGGTTTGCCTGTAGGCCAGGTAAAGGGGCCATGCAGCGGTGTACCATTCACTTGAATTATCTCCGAATTTCCGAAAGGAAGAGATTGTATCCCTCAATGCCCTGGATGAATATCCTGCCTGATCATAGTCAGCATTTTTCACTCCGCGTTGTGCATTCATAATATATATGTCCAGCTTTTCCAGTGCATCCGCACGCCCGCAGTAATGATACATATCCAGAAATGTAATAATCCACTCTTATGTAACTACTCATCTAAGCCGCTTCAAGAAGAGCCAATCTCTTTTTTAATTGATTGATTTTCTTCTGTTTATATTTTTCTTGATATTCCATCAGGGCATTTGGGTTAAATGCTTCCTTTTTTAAAACCATTTC
>JBGSSA010000244.1:0-16298 GCA_041737295.1 Bacteroidales bacterium
CTTTAATATTCTGTCCTTGAAGATTAATCAGCAAGAAAAAAAAAGCGCAAAACAAAAAAATTCCTTTCATATATATGTTTTTAATTAATAATTTAATAGTCTCGAAAGTTGGAATACTCTTTTTTTGCATGCGGCACAACGGTTAGTATATGAAAAGTAGGCGATTTCGAAGCACCAGACTTTCGGTCAACCACAAAGTTTGATGCGAGCCAAAAGCCGTGAATTCAGTGTTATTTCGCCTATTTTTTATATACATTGTTATGAGCTTTTTTTACTTCTCATTATTTTTACAATACGACTATATATGATTTCCGCTAAACTCCAGTCATATCCATTAAAGTTAGTTGTATTATTAAATTGAATGACAACCATGTCCATGTCTTTGTAGTATTTTGCAAAACTCTGATAGCCAGGGATCAGGCCTGTATGATCGTACTCGTAAATTGATGAATAGATTTCCTGTTCACCTTCATTAAACACCGAACCATCGTTCAATGCCCTCAAGAATATGCCTACATCCTCCGCTGTAGCTATCATTGAGCCAGCAGGGTTTATAAAATCATTGTACTTCAGATCGCTATCATAACCTACGTAATACCCACTCATCACATCGTCCATATTCACTTCACTAAGCAAACTGTATGTATTATTAAGCTCAAGCGGTACCAAAATTTCCCTTTTGATATATTGGTGATGGCTATATCCCAATGTTTTATCAATGATTTTGCCTATCAACAAATAATTCGTATTTGAATACCTGTATTTTTTATCAGGTTCAAAGTCGGCAGGTTTATCCAGCACCAATTCCAGGTTTTCACTAGTTTCTTTTGGTGGGTCTATCCAATAGTCAGGGGTGCGGGTAAAATCGGGAATGCCACTCCGATGCTGCACCATCATCCTCAGTGTAATTTTATCCGCATGTTCAATTCTCCCCATAAGCTCCGGAAAGTAACCGGCAAGCGTTTTATCCAAAGACAAACGGTTATCATTTACCAATTTAGTTACAGCAACAGCTACATACAACTTACTGATGCTGGCAATTTTGAATAAGGCCTGCGGGTAGGCAGGTATTTTGTTTTTTCGGTCGTGCCAGCCAGCAGCATAGTACTCCGGTGGCTTCCCTTCCTGGTCCACGTAAACTATCATGCCATCAAATCCATATTTTATGCCTTCGTTGAGTTGTTCTTGAACCGTATCAGGCAGTGGCATTATCCATGCCCTTACCAAAATCCATGGTACGAAGTATAAAGAGCCTATGCTTGCCAAAATAAAAACAATTCTGAGTATTCGTTTTATTTGTTTCTTCTCCATAAAGTCATATATTTTCAGGACGATGTGTGTTTTTCAAATTGCTCATAACGTCCGCGTGTATGATCATTTGCGTTGCCAACGTGATTCTGTATCTAGATACACCGGTGCAACCCAAAGTGATACTATTCGCAACTTGATGCCAAGCAATTGATTATACACGCTGTTAGCTTCAGGGGTTATTATTAATGATACCATTTGCAACTTTTCGAACTATTTCATTCTCGTCGTTTATTAAGGATCTTAAAATCTCTTCTGGAAGACTTATTGTATTTATTCGACTGGCCACCTCAAACCGAGCATAAACAAGATTCGATTTGACACATTTTTCTATAAGCACTTTTTTATGGTGTAAATGAACTAAACAATAATCCATTACTATGCCATTTTCATTATCTAAAGAAATAATTGTAACAATTTTATCTAAAAGATTTTCATCCAAATTATTATTCAAATCATTAACCGCATTCTTTATTTCAGCCTCAATTTTATTCCATTTTGGGAATTCATCTTCCCATTCTCCATAAAGTCCAACATTAATTGCATTACCTTTTATATAATCGGCTTCATATATTCCGGCCCAAAGCCAAAACTCATTTAATATTTCAGTAAGATTGTTCATTGTTTTTACCCTTGAAGCTAACATACAAATAATCAGTATCTTCCCAAATAAGCACCTCATCTTTAGTATTCTTTTCTTCGCTATGCATCAGTATGCTTGAGGCTTTATCAACAAACTCAATTTCTGTAAAAATTTCTCCTAACGCCTTAATGGAATCTTTATTGAAAGGCATTAACCAGGATTTCAGGGTTTCGCTCCACATTGCAATAGATGACTTATTAAGGGCATTTCCGGCACCGGCATTATGGGCGAATTTTAACATCAACCGATTCTCTCCCTTGTACTCAATTTTAATGACACTAACTTTGGATTTCATGACTAATTGCTTATATCATTCCAAATTGGTGTGATAAAAACACTTCTAACTAATAACTTGATTGTGATTCAGAGTTCACACATGTGTAACATGATTGCACTTTAACATTTTAAATTCCAAGTCTTTCATTAACTGTCACTAATCAAAAACAATTGTTTTATCACAATAAAACAATTGTTTCAGGAATGAAATTTTTAATCAGATTACTGACGTGTAAATACGGCTTCGCCACTCTCACTCACACACAGTAAGTGCCTATTGCATAAAAAAGCGATGCCATATCCCGGATTTAAATTAACTGTATTTGAGCCACTCATTTTGCATCACCTTACTTCAGCAGGCGCATATAAAAATACTAAAAAATTAAATCGAAGTACTTGCTGTCATGAAATAGTTGAGGCGTAATTGAGAAAAGCTGTAATGGTTACCGGATTTATCTGAAGGCCTTTTGTACTTTTTACATAGCCGGCGAAAACCATCCGCTCATCCTGGCAATTGCTTCATTAATCGGTTTGGTTGTACCGGGACTGATGCTTAATTTTTCACTTAAGAAAAACCATGTATAAGGATTTGGACCCTTTATTACACTCACAGTTGCGAGGATTGCAATTACAATTGGTAGAATACAAAGTTCTATTTTGTGCATACCAGTCTCTTTTTAGATTTACTATCCATTTTATGCAGATTGTCAGTGACCCGATGTTTTGTTTTCATTCAATATTTTCAATGCCATGCCCATACTTTCACTCTGCTGCTTTACTAGAACAGTTGGTAAATAGTCCTCTCTTGGGAGTCCATCTACAGTCTGTAACTGAACACACGGAAATGAAAAGGGAATTTTCAGTTCAGGTGTTTCAAATGTAAAAATCTCCCCTAACAAGCCTGCCATTTTTGTCCCTATAATTGTTGCCCGTTGCATTGCATCAAAACCAATGGCAATACCTTCTCCCATACTACCTGTCCAATTCCCTACCAAGATTGCCAGTGGGCTTTTATAAATTTTCGGTCTTGGTGTTACCCATTCTATGGCCGTTCGCCTTATTCCTGTTTCCCTTTCCTCCGCAATGTAAATATGCTTCTGATAAGGAAGTTCCTTGTCAATAAATCTTCCCATTACAGCCCGTGCAATAAAAGAAGTGCCTCCACCTGGCGTTTCTCGTAAATCTATGATAAGCCCACCCGTATTCATTAAACTGTCCAAAACAAGGTCGAAAGACTTTATTAAATCACTATTTCCTAAGGAGTTGTTTATTTTAATATAGCCGATATTATTTTTCAATATTTTCGTTTTGATAACGGCAGTGTAATTCCCTTCGGTTTTATTAGGAATAGTGTCGGGAAAAAAATCTTTTGAAATTCCGTTAATTTGAACTGTTATTTTCCTGCTTGAATTATGCGTTCCGGCCAATAACATATTTGCGGCATATTCGAAAATTTCAGTGTCATACTCTGAGGTTGATTTAGGAAGAAAGGGCTTTATAGATTCATTAACAGGTACTCCATTGTAGCTGATTATTTGCATCCCTTTTTTTAATCCGCATAAATCAGAATTAAAGTTCTCTCTGACTTCGTCAATTAAAAAATTTCCATTTGTATAGATAATTTTCAAATCTGAACCGCTAGGAATTAGTCTGTTCGATTGGTCCGTGTTTGTATTTAAAAAATTGTGTCCATTGTAAAGTTCATTTAATGTTTTTTCAAGAATATGAACCAGGCTATTTCGTGAAGTACAAGTGTCAACCAAAGGCTGATATAGCGATTTTACATTATCCCAGTTTGTCTTTTGTTGGTCGAAATAAGCATAATTATCCCGGATGGTTTTTAAATAAAAATCAAAATCCTTTTGGTAATTTGTTTGGCCATATGATTTTATCAAGATCAGTATAATTACTATTCCTATACTTAATTTTTTCATATTGTAAATTGTCTGAATCTAAAAAATTCATTGTTTCAACTCTTTCTTCCAGGGAAATGTTCATTTGATTTCATTTTTCCTTCTTTATCGTAATGAACTCCCCAACCATATCGTTTTGTTAAGGCTGAAGCATACAAAGTCCGGGGAGGAAATGATTTAAGACCATTCTGGATAATTGTACTGACTTATTAGACAGCATAACCAGGATTGATCAGGTAGTATATCAACTTTATGGCCTTACCAAAGAAGAAATTGAAATCGTTGAATCATCCTTTAAAGAATCGTAGCTTTAATAGACAAATATCATACCTGAGAACTATTTCTTATTTCTTAATTTTGATCAGGAATTCAAGATATAAACGACCTGAAATTTATGGAGTTAAACAAATCAACAAACCTGCCCCAATGGGTCGAACAGTATTCCGGTGACCTGTATTCTTGGGCATTGCATAAGCTATCAGACCGGGAACTGGCCGGTGATCTGGTTCAGGACACCTTTTTGGCCGCAGCTGAAAAAATTGAAGGATTTAAAGGCGATAGTTCTCCTAAAACCTGGTTGTTTTCTATACTTAACCATAAGATCATTGACATTTACCGGAAAAAAGTAAATCAGACGGTAAGGCTTGAAGATCAAAATTTCACCGGCTTTTTCGACGCTGACGGAAATTGGTTAAAGGACAAGCGTCCAGCGGCATGGCCTGAGGACGAAGTCCAGCTGCTTGATAATGATGCATTTCAGGAAGTTCTTAACCGGTGTCTTGAAGCACTGCCTGAAAAATGGAATATGTGTGTAAAACTGAAATACCTGTCTGAAAAAAATGGTGAAGAAATTTGTCAGGAACTGGATATAGCTCCTACTAATTTCTGGCAGATAATCCACAGGGCTAAACTGCAATTAAGGGACTGTATTGAAAAAAACTGGTTTCTAAAGTAAGATGACATGAAAAGAATAATGAATATACTGTTTTTATCCTGTTTAAAAGCGTCGGCACTCATTGAAAAGAAACTTCACTTCAGCCTGACTTTACAGGAACGCCTGCAACTGAGGATGCACAAAATGATGTGTGAGGCATGCACCCGGTATGAAAAGCAGAGTGTATTTCTCGAACACGGCATAGCAAAGCACCATAAACCAAGCAAGGATCAGGTTGATCTAGATCAATTAAAGGCAATTATAGCCAAAAAGCTTGCTGAACAGAACACAAAATAAATACTCATGAGAACCATAAATGCTATAAGCCACTATTTTCAACTTGCCCTGGAGCAGAATACTTTCCGCAGGGCCGTAAAGGTGGGAATCATTGTGGGTATCATGTTGAATCTTATTAATAACCCAGGTTTGCTTTCTTTACATTCCTTTAACGACCTGAATATCGGCCGGGTTATCTTTACTTTTCTTGTTCCCTTTTTTGTTTCAACTTACTCATCGGTATTGTCAAACAACAAACTTAAGCATGAATGTTAATTCCAGAATATGAGCAGAATACATGTAATACAGCCCAAAGCGGCATCCGGAAGGTTACTGGAAATATATGATGAGATCGTTGAAAAGAGAGGAAAACTTGCCGAGGTGCACAAAATACATGTGCTGGCATTGGGGGTTGAAGGCACTGAGGAAGAGATTAAAGGCTATAATTTCTGATGTCAAAGATAGTACTTGACCTGGACGTACCTGAAATTCATATCCGGAATTTCAATCACCTCTCTATAGATAAATTCAGGGAAATGGATTACCTGGCTGTTCAGGAATATAGGATCCCTATCGAGTTAATGATGGAAAATGCCGGATTACAGCTGGCCCGGATGGTAACCCTGATAAAGCCTGTTCCCTGTGATGTTTTAATGGGTATTGGTACCGGCAACAACGGAGGTGGCGGATTGGTTACCGCTCGCAGGCTTGCCGGATGGGGATACCGGGTTTTTCTTGATGTGCCGGTCAATCCTCTGCAGGCACTTCCGATGCTGCAACTTGAAAGGGCGCTGGCTGCCGGGGCATTGATACAATCCATAAACCATCCGGAAATATTCATCGATGCTTACCTGGGATTTTCACAACGTTTGACTTTGTCACCCGAATACCTGGAGGCCATAAGCCGGGCAAACCAGTACACATGTGCCAAAATATCATTGGATCTGCCGACAGGTTTTAATAAATCAACAGGTGAAACCCTTTTTAGACCGGACATCATAGTAACTCTGGCGGCTATGAAAACCGAATTACATTCCCTGGCTGATTCAGTTGATATTTTTCTTGCAGATCTTGGTTTGCCGCAGATCGTTTATGCGAAATTCGGACTCGAACTACCTTTAGGATTCAGAACAAGTGGACTACTTAAATGCATGTTTCAGTAAATGTCTGTTTGTCAAATCGAATTTCAGGTATTCCTTAGTGTTTTGTCAGGTTATTGAATGTAACCGACTATCTGTTCAACGCATAATCACAAAGTATCATGAACAGATATGTATCCATTCTTCTCTTCGAAATGGCATTTGTTTCAGCCTGCGGCCAGAACACAAGTTTCCATAATCTCAGCTCCACGGAGTTTAACAGCCTGATCAATACCGCATCAGGAACATTACTTGATGTTCGTACGCCCTCAGAATTCGCCAACGGGCACTTAACAGGAGCAGGACAATTAAATTACTACAATTTAGACTTCAGCCAGAAATTGCTGCTGCTTCCCAAAGATCAATCTGTTTACATTTATTGCAACACAGGATACCGGAGTAAAAGGGCTGCAGAAATATTATCGGAAAACGGTTACGCCAGGGTGTACAACCTTGAACGGGGCATTATGGAATGGAATCTGCAAAACCTGCCCGTGGTGGAAGAGCCCGGTGCACGCCCTGACACCGAAAACAAAATGGAACCGGATGAGTACTATGCACTTATTCAGTCGGTAAAACCGGTATTTATTGATTTCTATGCTCCCTGGTGTGGACCCTGCAGAAGCATGATGCCCATGATCGATAGCCTCATTGTTGAATACAAGGATCGGATTACCGTCGTAAAAATCAATGCCGATGCCAGCAAAAGGCTGGTAAAAGAATTACATATCGGCAGTGTGCCTTACATGACATTGTTTGAAGCAGGACATAAAAAATCTGAACACATCGGAATTATTAGCCGGGAGGAACTTGTCACGCTTTTCGAAAAGTATTAAAATCCTGAAAGATTGTTAAAAACATAAATTGACTGTCAGGTATTATGAATCTCCCTACTAATTGAACAAATAATTTATAATTAAAAATGAATAAGATGAAAACAACAAAATCAATTTTAGCAAGCCTCGTGCTTATTTTACTGGTTTCGGTTTCAGCAATGGCCCAATCAGAATTAAAAGTTATTGCAGTGATTAACAAAGCCGATTGGTGTCCGGTCTGCCAGCAGAACGGTGAGCGTGCCATGGCTGCCTTCATGGAAAATAATAAGGATATGGCCATTCAATTTGTTGCCAATGACCTTACCAACGAGGAAACGAAAAAGAAATCAGCAACAGAACTGAAAAAGTATGGTTTGGACAAGACTATTGAGAACTACAAAGGAACCGGCGTTGCCTATTTCTTTAATTCCAAAACCGGTGCCCTGATCAGTCAGATCAGTGTTTCGAAGCCTGATCAGGAACTGGCCCAGGCACTTGTGACTGCGAAAAAAGAGTTAAACTAACAAATGTCAAATCAACCCCGCCACATTGGCGGGGTTTAAAATTTAAAATCATGGCAAAAGAATTTCAGACAACCAATTTCGATGAAGAAGTGCTTCATTCAAACCAGCCTGTGATAGTAGATTTCTGGGCACAATGGTGTGGTCCCTGCAAAATGGTCGCCCCCATTGTTGATGAACTTTCAGCTGAGTATGATGGTAAAGCCACCATCGGCAAAGTGGATGTGGATAAATATCCCGGCATTGCAGAAAAGTATGGGATTATGAATATTCCGACCATCTTGTTCTTTAAAAACGGCCAGGTTGTAGACAAAATAAAGGGTGCAGCGCCCAAAAAAGAGTTTGTTGTCCGGCTGGAAAAACTAATAAACAATTAATAAGAGGAAGTATGAGAGCAATCGGTATATTTTCGCTATTACTGCTGCCGCTGTTGAGTATGTCACAGGTTTACCAGCCTGTAACCTGGCAGACCTCCGCAATTGCAACTTCAGGAGACACCGTCCTGGTGCAAATAAAGGCGAATATTGAAAGAGGCTGGCATATTTACAGTCAGAAACAGATCATAGAAAACGGGCCGGTTGCTACCTCAATTAATTTTGTATCCTCTGCTGATTATAAACTTTCTGGTAAACCAAGTGAAGGTAAGCCGGTATCAAAGCCCGAACCTGCCTTTGACAACATGTTGGTCTCCTATTTTGAAGGAAATATAATCTTTACCCAAAAAATTATCCGGAATACAGGAAATGAGTTCGCTATTACTGCCGATGTCACCTATATGGCTTGCAGTGATGAAATGTGCCTTCCTCCTGAAACCGCAGAATTGGCCATTGGCATTGTTGAAAACCAGGAAAATGTGATCTCTTCTGCCAAAGGTGAAATAAATATGAACCCGGCTACTGATCACATGACAACGTGGGCGATTTTTATTGCAGGATTTATAGGTGGTCTGCTGGCTTTGCTTACCCCGTGTGTATTTCCCATGCTACCGCTAACTGTCAGCTTTTTTACCAAGCACAGTAAGACCAGAGCGAAAGGGATCAGGAATGCTATTATATATGCTGCTTCTATCATAATTATCTATGTCAGCCTCGGGCTTACCATTACTTTGCTCCTTGGTCCCGATGCGCTGAATGCCTTGGCCAGCAATGGCATTGTTAATCTTGCCTTCTTTCTCATCTTTGTTGTGTTCGCCATTTCATTTTTTGGTGCATTTGAAATCACATTGCCCAGCAAATGGCTTAATGCTTCTGACCGTGCTTCGGATAAAGGCGGATTGATCGGCATATTCTTTATGGCCTTTACCCTTTCGCTGGTATCATTCTCCTGTACCGGTCCCATTATCGGTAGTTTGTTGGTACAGGCTGCCGTCAATGGCAATGTAACTGGTCCCGCCATAGGTATGTTGGGCTTTGCCCTTGCCCTTGCTCTTCCTTTTGCTTTGTTTGCAGCATTTCCCGGTTGGCTCAATTCATTGCCCAAATCAGGTGGATGGCTTAATTCGGTAAAAGTGGTACTTGGATTTATCGAACTTGCGCTGGCATTGAAATTCCTTTCATCCGTTGATTTGGCTTACCACTGGGGTTTCCTTACGCGTGAAGTTTTTATCGCCTTATGGATTGTAATTTTCAGTCTGCTGGGTTTGTACCTTTTGGGAAAATTGCGTTTGCCGCATGACAGTGATAAAAAACATACTTCTATACCCGGATTGCTTTCCGGAATTATCGTTCTGGCATTTGTGGTGTATTTGATTCCCGGTATGTGGGGTGCGCCTCTGAAAATGATCAGCGGATTTCCTCCACCGGCATTTTATACCGAAGGCTGGAGTTCGCAAAATGTCATCGTTACTTCCGGTAAACAGTCCGTTCCGGTAATTTCCGACAATGATTTCCATTGTCCGCACAACCTCAACTGCTTTCACGATTATGACGAAGGTATGGCCTATGCCAGAGAGGTTAACAAACCTGTTATACTCGATTTTACAGGTTGGAGTTGTGTAAACTGCCGTAAGATGGAAGACAATGTATGGAGCGATCAAAAGGTGCTGAGCCTCCTGAATAATGATTATGTGCTGATTTCACTATATGTGGATGACAAAACCCTTCTCCCCGAAACAAAGCAATATGTTTCTGTGGTTACAGGTAAGAAAATCAAGACCATTGGCAACAAATGGAGCGATTTTCAAACCACCCGGTATAAGACAAATTCACAGCCTTTTTATGTACTGCTTGACCATAACGGAAAAATCCTCGCCCCTGCCAAAGGCTATGATACAAGCATCGAGAAGTATGTGGCATTTCTGACTTCCGGTATTAATGAGTTTAAAATAAGCAATACGCTTCTGTCAGGTTTTTAATAAAACCCGACAGTTTATGAAAATGCAATAATAACCATATGAAAAAGAAAAGGATTTTTAAGACAATAGCAATAGTTGGTATTGCTGGATTGATCATCGGCGGCGGCATTGTCCTGTATATGTTTAACATGCCACACCGAAACGTTCAGTCAGCCAAAGTTGATTATTCCCTGACAAGCACTCAGATTGTGTCGGAATACCTTTCGGACAAATCAACAGCCAACCGGAAGTATCTGTCTTCCGATGGCGATTCAAAAATCCTGGAAATAACCGGGAAAGTCAGTAAAATCTCAGATGATTATAACGGACAGAAGGTTGTGCTTTTAAAAGGGAATTCCGACAAGGCCGGTGTCAGCGCCACATTTACCAGTGAAACAAATAATAATCTTGCAAACATTGAACCGGGACAGACCATCACGGTAAAAGGCGTGATTCGTTCCGGTGCCTCCTATGATGAGGACCTTGATTTATATGAGAACGTTATTCTTGAAAAAAGCGATGTTGTAAGAAAATAATTCCATAACAAATAAAAAATAAAGAAAAATGAAAAAATCAGTTTTATTATCAGTAGCAGCGTTCCTGCTAATTTCAGTAACCGCATTTGGACAAGGTTCAGACAGACTTGTAAGCTCGAAAACCCATATCAGGTTCTTTTCAACGACTCCCGCAGAGAATATTGAAGCCAATAACACAGCCTCGGTGAGTACCATTAACAAAGGATCCGGAGAGGTAGTTTATTCAGTTCCCATGCAGGGTTTTGAATTTGAGAAAGCCTTGATGCAGAAACACTTTAACAGTGAGAATTTTCTAAGCACACAGACTTATCCCAAAGCCAAATTAAAGGGCCGTATTAGCAACCTTAATACCATAAATTTTTTAAAAGATGGCGTTTATCCTGCTGAGGTTGAAGGTGAACTCACCTTAAAAGATGTAACAAAAACTGTAAAGGAAAAAGGCACAGTCACTGTAAAAGGTAATACAGTTGAGGTTCAAAGCAAATTCAATATAACACTGGCTGATTATGGAATTGCTTTCGTTGAAGGTAAACCTTCTACAAACATAGCCAAAACAGTTGAAATTACGGTTCATGCAGAATATCAGCCAGAATAATAGCACATCAAAAAACCCCATTGGTATTTGAATAATGGAAAAGACGAATAAAATATTTATGGTGTTTGGGTTAATTGCCATCTGGATGGCATCTTCATCTTTTGCCATTGATGGGACCGGGGTTGCAGTAAAAGCCCAAATCCTGTTTAAGATCGAACGGAGCAGAGACGCTGACGAGATTTGGTATACGCTAAATCTAAATCAAAATGGTTCATTGAATTTTGAGGATCCCATCCGGGCTTTCTGGGTTAAAAAATCCGGGAGCAATAAAACGGAACCCTTAACCAGGATCCAGAACCGTTTTGCATATGGTATAAAAGTTCTTGATTCAAAGAATATTGAGCCTGCCGAATGGGAATTTCAGTTTGTATCGTATGCCAGGCAGACATTTACATTGCGACAAATCGAAGGGGATCTTTTTAAGGTATTCACCCTCTACAAAAATAAGGAGATGGAAGTTACCCGGATATTCGTGCAGATTGATGGAGGTAGCTTTTGGGTACCTTCTGTCCCTTATGTCATGCTTACAGGTATTGACACGCAAACGGGCAGGGAAATTGCTGAAACCATAATACCCTGAGCCATGATTGCTCAACCGATAAATACCCTGGCAGCAGCTTTCCTGATAACAATCATTGGAGCGTTACCGTTTGGGCTGGTAAATCTGACCGTAAAATGGGTGTTCTCTGGATTTATGCCCGCTTTAGTTTTCCTAACCTATCCAGATCACCCTTCCTGGCCCAAAATATGAATCGAATCATCGGTGCGGTTTTGGCATTTTCAGCGATTTTTCAGTTTTTTAAAAACATTCAATAACAAAAAGATGCGTAAAATACATACTATTTTAATGGTACTTTCTATGGGTTCACTTGTTGCCTGTGGACAAAATACAAAAGGAGTAAAAGAGGCAAAAGGATTGCCTGTTGGTACAAAGGCACCCTCATTCAATGCCCTTGATGGGGACAGTGCTGAATTCAGGCTGTCCGATGCACTTGTGAAAGGGCCTGTTGTGTTGATTTTCTACAGGGGATACTGGTGTCCGGTATGTAACAGGCATCTCAGTCAAATCCAGGATAGCCTGAAATTAATCACCGGTAAAAGCGTCACTGTTGTGGCCATATCACCTGAGAAACCAGAGTATCTAGACAAAATGAGAGAAAAAACCGGGGCATCATTCAGACTTTTATATGATGAAGGCTATAAGATCGCTGATGCATATGATGTGACTTTTACGCCCAAAGCTTCAGAACTGGTAATTTATAATACCATGTTGAATGCCAAACTGAAGGAAACGCATTCGGATGATACCCAGCGATTGCCTATTCCCGCCACATACCTCATCAATATAAAAGGTATGATCACCTGGCGGCAATTTGATCCTGATTATAAAAATAGATCCTCGGTATCGGAAATCCTGAAAGCTATTTTAAAATTGTGAAAGCACATTATGGCAAACACCTCGATGACCACGTGGATATCGAAGAATTAAAAGCATATGCAGGTATTCAACAGTATTGAAAATAATTAAAAAAAATGAAATGAAGACTGTAGCAAAAGAAAACCTTTATCAGTTAAAGGATTTATTGCAAAAAATAAGTAAACAAAAGTATATTGAAAAGCCTGAGGTTTTATCAGGAGCAAGCATTGGTCAGCACATCCGGCATATTTTGGAGTTTTACATCTTGTTGGTTTCCGGCTCGTTATCCGGTATCATAAGTTATGACAAAAGGAAACGGGATACCCGCATTGAAGAGGACCCTGAATTTGCCAAACATACTATTGAGCAGGTATTATCGGGCATTGATACCCTGGAAGAAAACCTACCTCTAAAATTTGACGCTGATTATAGTGTAAGCGGGGCATATCAAAATGAGATTATCAGCTCAGTTGGCAGGGAACTGGCTTATTGTATTGAACACAGTATTCACCATCAGGCCCTTATTAAAGCTGGTCTGATTGATCTCGGACTGCATGATCTGACCGATGAATATTTCGGAGTTGCCTATTCAACAATCCGTTACAGAAACTCGGTATGTGCACAGTAACTTATATACCACCATCAGCACGGTATGGCTTTATCCTTACTTCCAACCGTGATGAAAAGGATTTCAGGCCGACGATACCCCTTGCTGTTTATTTGCGAAACGAAACAAAACTGGGTTACCCTAGGGATGAAATGGCCGGTGGGTCATGGATTGCCGCAAATGAAAATGGCCGGGTTTGCTGTTTGCTGAACGGGGCCTACCTGGCACATAGAAAACAAGAATTTCATACGGTGAGCCGAGGCAGAGTATTATTGGACCTTATATCATCGAATGCCAGTGTGAATGAATTTTTAAGAACAAAACCATTGGGAAACGTGGAACCTTTTACCATTGTTAGCATAGAAAGGGATTCTAACAACGATACCGGATTTTCGGAGTTTATGTGGGATGGTAGCAACAAATTTTACAGCGAATTGGACAAACATATTCCGCATATCTGGTCTTCCGTTACGCTTTACAATGAAGAGAACAGGATACTACGAAAGGAATGGTTCAACCGGTTTTATGCCGCTTCAGGAAATAAAATTACGCCCGAAAAGGTTTTATACTTTCATTCTGGAACCCATACACAAGACGATTCCATTAACGTTATTATGAAACGGGAAGGTGGACTGAAAACGGTAAGCATTACCCAGATAACACCTGAAAACGGGAAACTTATAATGCGATATGCTGATTTGTTGAGTAATTCAAATCACCAGCTTGTACTATGAGTAAACAGGTAAATCATACAGGAATTGCCATTGCGCTGGCCTGGCCGCAAACTTATTGTAAACAGTCGGGTGCCTGGTATGATCCCATAACCTTACTGTTAGGAATAAATCATAACAACTATTACAAGGTTGGTCATGCCGCATTGGTACTTATTAATAAAGACAGCCCAAAGGCTCACTATTTCGATTTCGGGCGTTATCATGCGCCCTATAAGCACGGAAGGGTTCGCTGTGCGGAAACCGATCATGATCTTGCCTTAAGGACCATACCCCGGTTAAGTGAAGATGGACAAAGACTGGAAAATTTCAGCGATTTACTTTATGAACTACAGACCAATCCGGCTTGTCATGGTGAAGGTGAATTATTCGCCTCATATTGTTCAGTAAATATTGAAAAAGCATATGCAAAGGTACAACAGATGCTGGATGCAAGTCTGATTCCATATGGCCCATTCAGGTATAAGGGCAGTAACTGCTCTCGTTTTGTCAATAGATCCATTTTAGCCGGGAGGCCCGATTTCAGGTACCGGTTCAGGCTTAAATACCGAGTCCCGTTAACGCCAACTCCGATCAACAACGTAAATTCCCTGGAAAATAAACAAGTATTGCCTAAACTGTTAAAAGGAGAACCCTTTTGTCCACTAAGGAAGTTAGATAATCAAATACTGACAGCAACATTACCGGCCCCTGAAAAACATGCGAATATTCCTGAAAGTGCGCAATGGCTTAGCGGTGAAGGTGCAGGATCGTGGTTTGTTTTTGAATTTGAAGAAACTTTATTAAAAGTAACCCGGTATTCTCCGCTTGGTGTAATTGAATGCACGGGCTTGTACGAAAACCCTGATGCCATGGAATTCCTGAAAAACACGCATTCTTTCAGCATAGCCTATCCAAGTCATTGCAGAACCGTATCTGTAAAGTTTAACGATTCTGAAATCCGCTTTCAAAGAGCTGTTTAAACATCAATAATGGAAAATATCTTAAAAGGAAAAAGAGTATTAATTACGGCCGGACCGACACGTGAGTACCTGGATCCGGTGCGGTTTATAACCAATGAATCGAGCGGTAAAATGGGCTACGCGATCGCTCAGGCACTCCATGAACTTGGTGCAATGGTATCCCTGGTCTCAGGTCCTGTTTCGATAAAGCCTGAAATTGCGGGTATACATATTATTCACGTCACCACGGCCAATGAAATGGCTGAAGCCTGCAAACAACTGTTCATGGAAACGGAAATTGCAATCTTCTCCGCGGCAGTAGCTTATTATAGACCAAAGTATCCATCCAACTGCAAAATCAAAAAAGCAGAAGAGGTATTTGTCATTTTTGATTTTGACGTTATTAACCTATTAAATATGAAGCATTTTGCGAAATGCAAAGTATTGAAGATCTAAGCATTATGACCCAATTCGGTGGAATTGGGAAAAAGGGTCAGTAAGTCCACCGAATTGGCACCTCGGTTTTGCTTTTTTTCGGTTTGTTTTGCACTGGGTTGAGAACAAAAACGCCGTAAAATCAATGCTTTACGGTGTTTTGCTTTTGCCTGCTTAGTACTATGCGGAGAGAGAGGGATTACTGCGTGATCCCGTTGGGGGAGTTCCTTCCAGCAGAAATTTAATCCCGTCCGTCGCTTTGCGCCGGAGGTTTTTTGCAGAAAGACAGGACTTCAAGCGAGCTTGAGTCCTGTCTTTCTGCAAAATTCCGGGCTGCGCCAAGGGATTAAATTTCTGCTGCGGAGAGAGAGGGATTCGAACCCTCGGAACCCCGAAGGGTTCAACAGTTTTCGAGACTGCCCCGATCGACCACTCCGGCATCTCTCCTGAATACAATAGTATTGCAAACCGATCCGGACACTTCCGTCTAAACCGGGTGCAAATATACAATTTCAGACAATACCTGATCGCCTAAAAAGCAGATAACCGTATGTAGAACTGAAAAAATTTTCTGAAGGGTAATGGCGGGACTTAATAAAACAACGCTAATAAACGTTGATCTGGAATTCTTCAATCAATTCCCTGTTGGATTTTCCTAATTTATCTGCAATCATATGCAGCAATTCACTCTGTGAACTATTCCTCCAATGCAGATCGGCATTGGTCAGCGAAGGATACCGCTGTTTTAGTTCTCTCTTAAGCTCATTCCAAATTTCAATTTCTGATTCGTTTTTCATTTTTTCCATATTACAACTACTGACAATTTTGACAGCCTGTAAAGATACGGCATTATTCCGGGCAAAAGGCCATATAAATGCT
>JBGSSA010000016.1:0-27768 GCA_041737295.1 Bacteroidales bacterium
GACTCTTTTTGGGTTTGTCCTGGCCATCGGTATTGTGGTTGATGATGCCATCATTGTTGTGGAAGCGGTTCAGCATAACATCGATGAGGAGCATTTATCTCCCCGTGAAGCTTCATATAAGGCTATGAAAGACATCTCAGGCCCCGTTATTGCAATCGCACTGGTACTTGCCGCGGTATTTATTCCTGTTGGATTTATTCCCGGCATTGTGGGGAAACTGTATCAGCAATTTGCCATCACCATTGCAATTTCGGTTCTTATTTCTGCTTTTGTTGCCCTCACACTTACGCCGGCCTTGTGTTCGATTATGCTTAAACGAGTCCATATACCCTCCGAAGAAAAGGCCCCGAACCGTTTTTTTAATGGTTTTAATGTGTGGTTTACCCGAATTAATTTAAATTATACGCATAATGTAGGTAGGGCATTACATCATGCACGGTATGTTGTTATCTTCCTTGTCATGTTGCTGGTGGGTACATTCTTTCTTTTCAAAAACAAGCCGACAGGATTTCTTCCTACTGAAGATGAAGGCCGGGTGTTTATTACCTTCGAACTCCCTGAAGCCTCATCCATTACAAGAACCGTCGAAGTGCTGCAAAAGCTGATGGATATCCTGAAGGAAACGGAAGGCGTTGGCCATTATGCAGCTATAGCCGGATTGAATGTGGTTTCATTTTCAAATAAATCCAACAGTGGTACCATTTTTTGTCAGTTTAAACCCTGGGATGAGCGAAAATCAAAATCGTTGCAGTTGTCCGGGATGATCGCCACGTTGCAGAAGCGTTTTGCCACAATCAATGATGCCAGGATCGTGGTAATAGCGCCTCCGGCAATACCGGGACTGGGGCGAACCGGTGGTTTCAGCTTTATATTGCAGCAACGGGAAAGTACCGACGACATCCATGCTTTTGAAGATGTGGCTATGAGGTTTGCGGCGGAAGTAAGAAATCGGCCTGAAATTTCAAATGCCTTTACCTTTTTTACAGCCCATACACCAGGCTATGAGATCACAGTTGACCGTGAAAAATGCAAACTGATGGGCGTACCCCTCACAGAGGTGTTTTCCACTCTCCAGACTTTCCTTGGAAGCCGGTATATTAACGATTTTTCAATATACTCCCGTAATTTCAGGGTCGTAGCACAAGCTGATACTGTATTCCGAAAAAATATTGAACAACTGGGGAACTATTTTGTAAGGAATGAACGCGGAGAAATGTTGCCCTTAAGTACGTTGATCAGCTATACTGTTACCGAAAATGCCCAGCTGATTTCACATTATAATTTGTACAGGTCTGCAGAATTTAACGGGGATGCATCACCGGGCTACAGCAGCGGCCAGGCTATTGATGTTCTGGAAGAGGTTGCCGGCAAAGTCCTTCCGGCAGGATATGGATATGAGTTTTCAGGATTGAGCCGCGAAGAGATTATTGCAGGCAATACAACCCTGGTAATATTTTTCATATCACTTATGTTTGTTTTTCTTTTCTTATCTGCCCTGTACGAAAGCTGGACAGTTCCTTTCTCGGTTCTTCTCGCGGTTCCGCTGGGGGCATTTGGAGCGATAATCGCCCTGACAATTAACCCTTCGTTAAGCAATAATGTATATGCCCAGATCGGACTGATTACGCTTATCGGGCTTGCGGCGAAAAATTCCATATTGATCGTTGAATTTGCAAAAGTCCGTGTGGATTGCGGAATGGATATAACCAAGGCAACACTCGAGGCGGTTCATCTTCGGTTGCGCCCAATCCTGATGACATCCATGGCGTTTATTTTGGGTGTATCACCGCTGATATTTGCTTCGGGCGCCGGAGCTGTGGCCCGCCAGACCATTGGCTGGACTGTATTTGGAGGTATGCTTGCCGCCACATTCCTTGGAATTTTTATAGTACCCGTTTTGTTCGCCCTTATTATCAGGAGGGCATACGGTGAACACAAACTCGAAAAACTTAAGAGAAAATTTGCCGTTAAGGATTCATAAAACACCTGTCAAGCTTGATCTTACCAAGAATTACGTCAGTTACACCGATGAGTTTGCCATATATATTCTCTTCGGTTAATGCAAGGAAATACATGTTGCCATTTACGGCAAGACTGACATCCTTTCCCGAAGCTCCCGGGACTATTTTTTCCCACAATAAGGTGCCCTTAGGATCATACATTCTCAAAAAAGACTTGGCCGGCGGGAGATTCATGACACCACTGATCAATATGTTATCCGAGATTTCCGGGTTAAATTCAATTCCCCTTACACCATCGTGATTCGGTGTGCCAAACTGGCGGCTCCATTCCACATCACCAGATGAATTTATTTTTGAAAGAAAGCAATCACCATCACCAAGCTGGCTCTGTTCCAAATTTCCCGATGTAGAACCACCTACATACAAATTATTCCCGCCATCCGTTTTGATCTGGAGACCGATATCAAATCCATCCGTACCAATCTGGATGAATTTAACAGGTTTTCCATCAGTTGAAAAAATACCTGCAAAAGCATCGATCATACCCTGGTTTTTACCTCCTAAATCACCCCAGGTTGTTCCGGTTACATAAATAGATTTTCCGTCTCCTGAAATTCCAATCGCATTATCATTCCCGCCGGTTCCAAACTGACTTACCCATATCTTTTCGCCATTTTCATTTATTTTCATGATGAACCCATCCATGTTTCCAACGGATTTTTCGCCAATCACCCCCATGGTGGCGCCAGCTATAAAGATTCCCCCCTTTTGATCGGCGTAAATTCCCTGGGCCATATCGGTGCTATCGGTTCCAATCTGCCTGATCCAGGCTAATTCACCATCAGGATTATACTTAACAATGAATATATCTTCCTTCCCCTTGTTCTTTCCTTCCATTGATCCCAGGGTAATACCTGTGATGTAAATGCAACCCTTTTCATCAATTGCAGACCACTGAACATCATCATTCTGAGGTGTGCCGAACTGTTTTGACCATACCGTGTTGGACGAGCTGTCTATTTTGGTGATGTATCCGTCATTTTCACCCAGGTTCTGCCCATCCATGTTGCCCTTTGTTTTACCAGGGACATATATATTCCCGTCCTTGTCCACAACATGGTTTAGGGTATAATCCTCCCCGGTTGTACCGAATTGCTTCCCCCACAATAAGGTGGTCTGGGATTTGGCATTGAAGAAGAAAGCAAAAAGTATTACCGAAATTATGATCCCTGAAAGTGTTTTCATATGAATTTGGTGTTAAGTGCAAATTTTAGTCGCGAAGTAGCGAAACTGGTCTCTGAAATTATTAGCCAAGATAAAAAAATTAACTTTTTTGGTCAACTTTGCATTTTCAAAATACAGATTACATGGAAGATTCCGAAAGGACAAATAAAAGTAAGGAAAACAAGCCACAGGATGATATTGTAATGGAGGTCAGAGAAGATTCTCCTTTAATGAAATTCCTCATTCAAAATCTGAAAAACAAAAGCCGGGATAATATAAAATCCCTTCTTCGTAATAAAAATATCTGGATCAATAACCAGGCTGTGTCACAGTTCGATTACCCCTTAACATCCGGCCAACAGGTGCTGATTAGAAGAAAGGGAAGTCCGGGCAGCGAAATAGGGCGTAAACTGCATATAGTTTTTGAGGATGATCATATCATCGTTATCGACAAAAGTGCCGGATTGCTCTCCGTTTCAACCGGGGTTGAAGGGGAAACCGCCATGAGTATACTGAGCGAATATGTAAAAAGGGGGAATCCACAGAATAAGATTTTTGTTGTGCATCGCCTGGATCGGGATACATCGGGGTTAATGCTGTATTCGAAAAGTGAAAGAATACAAAGCCTTTTGCAGAATAGCTGGCATGCAAGTGTGACTGAACGAACATATTACGCGGTAGTTGAAGGCGTGGTTAATAAACCCGCGGATACGATCAAAACCTACCTCTATGAGAGCAAGGTATATTTTATGCATGTCACGGATGACCCTGAAAAAGGTGAACTTGCCATCACACACTTTAAGGTATTAAAAAAGGCGGGGGAATTTTCCCTGCTTGAGGTAGACCTTGAAACCGGAAAGAAAAACCAGATTCGGGTACATATGCAAAGTATTGGCCATCCGGTTGTTGGCGATAAAAAATACGGTACAGGCAACAATCCGATCGGACGGCTGGGACTGCATGCCGGTGTTCTGGCATTTATTCACCCTGAAACACGGGAACCAATGCGGTTTGTTTCCAAAATGCCTGCCAGTTTTCTCCGGCTGTTTTAATGCTATCTTTGTCTCCCTTAATAAAAAATAATGAGCACATACCTGTTAATTGAAAATGCTTCTAAATCGTTTGGGGATATTAACCTCTTCAGAAATATAACCTTTGGCGTAAACGAAGGCAGAAAGGTTGCCATCATTGCAAAAAACGGTGCCGGAAAAACAACTCTGCTGAACATCCTGGCCGGCATGGATTCTTTTGATACAGGCAGTTACTATATAAATAAGGACATCAAAACGGCCTACCTGCAGCAGGATCCCCAATTTGACCTGAATCTGACAGTATTTCAGGCAGTGTATGGATCTCCCGGTGAAATGATGGATACAGTAAGAAAATATGAACTGGCACTTCACCATCATGACAATAAAAGCCTTGAAAAGGCCACCGCGCAAATGGATTTTCACCAGGCATGGGATCTGGATTCAAAGATCAAACAAATGCTGGGAGTTTTTAACCTGAATGATGAAGAACAACTGGTTGGTACGCTTTCAGGCGGTCAGATCAAAAGGCTCGCCCTGGCTGTCGCATTGATAAATGAACCTCATTTTCTCATCCTCGATGAGCCGACCAACCACCTCGACCTGGATATGATAGAGTGGCTGGAAGAATATCTCTCCAAGTCACAGATCACATTGCTCATGGTTACTCACGACCGGTATTTTCTGGATCGCATTTGCAACGAGATCATAGAAATGGATGAAAAGGTTGTGTATTCATATAAAGGAAATTATTCTGAATTTTTGCAGAAACGGGAAGAGAGGATTCTCAACAAGGCACTTACAACTGAAAAAGCACAAAACCTTCTTCGCGGTGAACTCGAATGGATGCGTCGAATGCCAAAAGCCCGCACAACTAAGGCCAAGTATCGCATTGATGCCTTTTATGATCTGAAAGAGCAATCAGATTACAGACGCAACGATCGCCAGGTAGAAATGACTATGCAAACCGCCCGCCTTGGTAAGAAAATTCTCATTCTTGATAAGATATCCAAGAAATTTGATGACGTAGTTATCCTTGATCAATTCAGCTATACCTTTACAAAAGGAGAGAAAATAGGTATTATCGGCAGAAACGGTGTAGGAAAGACTACCTTTTTAAATATCATTACGAACCTGATGCAGCCGGATTCCGGTAAGCTCGACCAGGGAGAAACGGTTGTTTATGGTTATTACAGGCAGCAGGGACTTGAGTTTAAGGCGGGTCAGCGGGTTATTGATATTATGCGCGACATTGCCGAAGTAGTTACCCTGGCAGATGGCCGGCAGTTAAATATTACCCAATTTCTGAATTTCTTCCTCTTTTCACCGGATATGCATTATGTGCAGGTCGAAAAATTAAGCGGAGGCGAAAGAAGACGCCTTTACCTGATGACTGTTCTCATGCGGAATCCAAACTTTCTCGTGCTTGATGAACCTACAAACGATTTCGATATTGTAACCCTGAATGTGCTGGAGGAATACCTGGCTAATTTCGGCGGATGCCTTATAATTGTGTCACACGACAGGTTTTTTATGGATAAGCTGGTTGAGCACCTGTTCATTTTTGAGGGAAATGGCGCGGTATACGATTTTCCCGGAAACTATAGCGACTATCGCGTATCCCAAAAACAACAGGAAATAGAGAACCGGAGAATCGAAGAGCAACCAAGGGCTAAAGCAACTGTCAATTCAGTAAAGGAATCAAGCGATCCCGGCAGGAAAAAACTCAGTTTCAAAGAAAAAAAGGAACTCGAAATGCTTACCAAGGAAATTGAATCATTGGAACAGGAGAAAAAGACGCTGGAGGCTCTTTTGAGTCATGGTAACCTGGAGACAAATGATTTGATCGCCAAATCTCACAGGATTGCTGAAATTATTGTCCTGACGGATCAAAAAACCGATCGCTGGATGGAATTAAGTGAATAGAGAAGTCATGCAGTCATGCAGTTTTGCAGTCGTGCAGTTCTGAATTCTGGCGACCCCGAAGGGGTCAGATTTCAATAACCGTGGGTGACAACCCACGGAAATCAACAAATTAAAAAAGCCTCAGCTGCCCTGTATCCTCCACTTTCCTGGTTAAAACCGGCATTTCCCCGAAATTCGAAAGCGTTATACCCAAGAGCCTGACCGCCATACCCTCTGTCTCTGTCATCGCCAGCAGCTGTTTTGCCGTTGCAGCGATTGTCTCCGGCTCGTCAATCGGGTGGAGGAATGACCGGTTTCGTGTGATTTGTTTAAAATCACTGTATTTTATCTTAAGTGTCAGCGTTCTCCCCTTTAATTTATGTCGACGTAAACGATCACATACAGTTTCAGTTATTCTGTCAAGTTCACTGTTCATCTCATCAAGGGTGGTGAGATCAAACGCAAAGGTATCCTCAGCGCCCACTGATTTGGTTTCCCTGTCCGGTTCAACTTTTCGGGAATCAATTCCCCGGACGATATGAAAATAGAACCTGCCGGCTTTCCCGAAATAGGTTGTGAGCTCTTTTTCAGTAAGTTTCTTAAGATCAAGGCCTGTATGCAATCCCATTTTTTTCATTTTTTCCGCGGTCACCTTTCCTACACCAAAAAATTTTTCAACCGGGAGGGTTTCCATAAAGCCTTCTATTTTAGAGGGACCAATGAAAGTGAGCCCGTCAGGCTTTTTCATGTCCGAGGCAATTTTGGCAACAAACTTATTTACGGATACACCTGCCGATGCAGTAAGGTTTAATTCACTTCTGATGGCGTCCCTGATTTGCCTTGCAATTTCAATGGCTGAGCCAATGCCCTGTTTGTCGCAGGTTACATCAAGATAAGCTTCGTCAAGCGACAAGGGTTCGATCAGGTCGGTGTACCTTGAAAATATCGCGCGCATTTTCCCTGAAGCTTCTTTGTAGGCCTCAAACCGTGGACGCAGGAAAATCGCGGTGGGGCATAGCTCGTATGCCCTTTTTGAAGACATCGCCGAGTGTATTCCATACTTCCGCGCTTCATAACTTGCAGTGGCAACCACACCCCTCCTGCCATCGGGGAGTCCGCCGACAACAACCGGCTTGCCTTTATATTGGGGATTATCACGTTGTTCAATGGAAGCATAAAATGCATCCATATCGATATGGATGATTTTACGTCTTTCTTCCTGAAGGGATTTTTCCATGAAAACCGAATACTATCCTGCAAATATAAGGATAGGCAGGCTTATTTATATTCATAGCGGATATATCCGTTTTTTGTGACCGGATAGCCCTTGTCATTGTATTCGTAAACAGATTCAGTTACCTGAACCGTTTCAATGTTCGGATCATTATTATCTGCGATGATCTGGGTTTCCCTGATTATATTATTTTCGTTTGTATAAATTCCGGGTGTTTTCAAATGCCTGAAAACATAAAAAGGATTGTGCATATTGTCATATTCAAACAACCGGGTAGTTAACAATACCCCACCGCTGAAATGCTCTTCCTTGCTTACATTTGAAAATTCATCGTATGTATATGTTATTCTTCCGGAAACATTCCCTTCATAATAAAATACCTGGTTCACAATCCTGCCATTCTGATCGCATTCAAACACTGACTTATTCAATACTCCGCCGGGAATACGCAGAATTGTTACAGATTCAAGAAGTTTATTATTGTAGGTATATGATGTTTTGGCTGATTTTTGTGTGTTTTCCGGACTTACCCATTCGGTTCGGTGCATGGCTGCTTCTGCGGTTTCCCAGTTACTGCTGTAAATCCCCGGATCTTCATAAAGATCGGCGCCGGTTACCCGGTTATTGGCATCATAGTGATACAGAGTGTAAAACCACCTGGACTTCTTTTCTTTAAGAAGGTTTTGCCCGTTATAGGTAAACTCATGGACAAAATCATCTGAATATACTTCTTTAGTGATTAAGGGCACACCTTCATTCTCCATTACCGGAGCAGTTTCCTTTTCGCAGGAGACAGAAATGCACAGAATAAATAGCGAAAGTGTGAAAAATCCGTTTTTCATTTTCGGGTGTGGTATATATATCAGATGTAAATCTAAAGAAAAGGTTGCGTATCAGAATTGAACTTTTGCAAAAGTTATTGGTTTGAGTTGACTAAGGGTATTTGTTTTCAGGATTAAGGCATTTGTAAAATTAAAACCGGAACATATGGCAATCACGAGAGTTTGGCTTGATGAAAGCGACAATGAGTGCATTTCCTGCGGAGCTTGTGAAATGATATGTCCGGAAGTTTTCGCTATTCCGGATAAAATGATGGTTAAGAGCGGTGTGGATTTTAATAAATTCGAACCGCAGATCATTGAATCGGCAAAAAGTTGTCCTACTGAGGTAATAAAATATGAATGAACCGGCAAAAATTGATTTCGATAGAATAAATGCATATTGGCGGGCAGCAAATTATTTATCTGTCGGACAAATCTATTTATTTGACAATCCGCTCTTAAAACAGCCATTAAAGATTGATCATGTGAAACCCAGGTTATTGGGTCACTGGGGCACAACACCCGGATTAAATTTTGTTTATGTGCACCTGAACCGCATCATCAATCAGTATGGTCTCAACATGATTTATGTTACAGGTCCCGGTCATGGCGGTCCCGGACTCGTTGCCAACACATATCTCGAAGGCACGTACTCCGAATTCTATCCTCATATTACTGAAGATGAGGAAGGATTGAAGAATCTTTTTATGCAGTTTTCATTTCCGGGTGGAATACCCAGCCATGTCGCCCCGGAAACACCCGGATCGATCAACGAGGGTGGAGAGCTAGGTTACTCGTTGCTGCATGCCTATGGTGCAGTTTTCGACAATCCGTCACTGGTTGCCTGCTGTGTGATTGGCGATGGAGAGGCCGAAACCGGTGCCCTCGCTGCCAGCTGGCATTCAAATAAATTTCTGAACCCGGTCCGTGATGGAGCCGTTATCCCCATCCTCCATCTCAATGGTTATAAAATTGCCAATCCATCTTTTCTCGCCCGTATTGATCAGGAGGAACTTAACAGCCTTCTGACAGGATATGGCTGTAAGCCGTATTATGTTGAAGGAGATGATCCCGAAAAGATGCATCCGCTTATGGCCAGCGTTCTTGATGCTGTTGTTCTGGAAATTAAAGCCATTCAGAACGATGCCCGTTCAAAGGGAGTTTCAAAGCGGCCAATGTGGCCTGTGATTGTGTTACGTTCACCCAAAGGATGGACCGGTCCCGGGATTGTAGACGGATTGCAGGTTGAGAATTCATTCAGGTCGCACCAGGTTCCCCTGTCTGAACTTGCCGATAAGCCTGAACATCTTAAATTGCTGGAAGAATGGCTGCTCAGTTACAAGCCATCTGAATTGTTCGATAAAAAAGGTAAACTGATTCCTGAACTGGCTGAATTGTCGCCAAAAGGAAACAGTAGAATGGGGGCAAACCCCCATGCTAACGGAGGAATTTTACTCACTCCGTTGAAGTTGCCTGATTTCCGTGAATACGGTGAACCCGTGGAAAAGCCGGGCACCCTGTATGGAGAGGCTACCCGTGTCGTTGGCCGTTTCCTGCGGGATGTAATTGAACTTAATCATGACAGCAGTAACTTCAGGGTGATGGGTCCGGACGAAACTTCTTCAAATCGACTGGGAGCAGTATTTGAAGTAACTGATCGCGTTTTTATGGACAGAATTTTGCCCGGTGATGATCATCTGTCTCATGATGGGCGGGTAATGGAAGTGCTCAGCGAGCAGATGTGCCAGGGCTGGCTTGAGGGTTATTTATTGACTGGCAGGCATGGAATATTTTCTTGTTACGAGGCATTTATCCATATTGTCGATTCAATGTTCAATCAGCATGCCAAGTGGCTGAAAACCACAATGGATATACCATGGCGAAGACCCATAGCCTCTTTGAATTACCTCCTCACTTCGCACGTGTGGCGGCAGGATCATAATGGATTCAGCCACCAGGATCCGGGATTTATCGACCATGTGATCAACAAAAAGGCAGAAGTGGTACGTGTGTATTTACCTCCCGACTCCAATACCCTGCTTTCGGTGATGGATCACTGTCTGAGAAGCAGGAATTATATAAATGTAATCATTGCCGGAAAACAACCCTCCCTGCAGTTTCTTGATGTTGATGAAGCCGTCAGGCATTGTACAGAAGGAATCGGGATATGGGAATGGGCCAGTAATGATATGTGCGAAGAACCCGACGTGGTCATGGCCTGTGCGGGCGATGTTCCTACATTGGAAACCCTGGCAGCGGTGGATATACTCCGGCAGGTATTCCCGGAACTGAAATTAAGGGTTGTAAATGTAGTTGACCTCATGACCATTCAATCCATGAATGAACATCCGCATAGCCTTTCCGACAAAGATTTTGACTCACTGTTTACTACAGACAAGCCTGTAATTTTTGCATTTCATGGATATCCGTGGTTGATTCACCGGTTGACCTACAGAAGGACAAATCACACCAACTTTCATGTGCGTGGTTATAAGGAAGAAGGAACAACAACCACCCCGTTTGATATGGTGGTCATGAATGATCTCGACCGTTTTCATCTTGTTATGGATGTTATAGATCGCGTTCCCAAACTTGAACGTATTGGCGCCCACATTAAACAGGCAATGCGAAAAAAACTGCTGGAACATAAACAGTACATTTCCATACACGGTGACGATATGCCTGAAATCAGGGATTGGAAATGGCCTTTTAGTAGTGACAAGTGACAAGTGACAAGTGACGAGTAAGGAGTAGGGAGTAAAGCGAGTCAAATAATCACGACAGGGAAGTAGATGTTCTATGAAAAAAAATTAACTTACAGCCTAAAATTTGTAAGGATGTGTAAGTTCTCCTTTGTTTACGTTGTAATGGCCCTTTGCATATTTCAGGTTTATACAACAAAGGCGCAATCTGCCTCGCAAATTCCCGTGAAAATGGCCGTGGCAGGTTTGACCCATGGCCACGCTTCATTCATTCTTGACCGGGCTAAAACCGGCAATAAGGATTTTGAACTGGCTGGCATTTATGAGCCCAATACGAAACTGGCCGCCCGGTTGGCAAAACAATACAATATCAGGGCTGATTTATTGTATACCGATCTGAATACTATGCTGGATGCCGTTAAACCTGAGGCTGTTGCTGCTTTTGGTTCCATTTATGAACATATGATGGTGGTTGAAGCCTGTGCACCCAGAGGTATTCATGTTATGGTTGAAAAACCGCTTGCTACCAATAACGCACATGCAACCCGAATGGCAGAACTGGCAGCAACATATCAAATTCATATCCTTACCAACTACGAGACCTCCTGGTACCCGACTACGGAGAAAACCTGGCAACTGGCTAACGATAGCAATTACATCGGGAAAATACGAAAAGTTGTCGTTCATGATGGTCACGAAGGACCAAAGGAAATCGGATGTGAATTGGAATTCCTTGAATGGCTGACTGATCCCATCCAGAACGGGGGAGGGGCACTGATTGACTTTGGATGCTATGGTGCCAATTTAATGACATATTTAATGCAAAACGAGGACCCGGTTTCAGTGACGGCAGTCACTCGCCAGTTCAAACCCGGGATTTATCCAAAGGTTGACGATGACGCAACCATAATAGTTAATTATCCTTCTGCTCAGTGCATCATTCAGGCTTCCTGGAACTGGCCGTTTGGCAGAAAAGATTTGGAGGTGTACGGTGAATCGGGATACCTCATTTCCCTGAACAGTACCGATATGAGGCTTCGGAACAGTAAATCGGGAGGGGAACAGTTTATTAAGGTCACAATAAAAGATACAAAAGTTTACGATGATCCATTTTCCTATTTTGCAGATGTGCTTCGCGGGAAAATTCAAATTCCAAAAAAAGGGACCTACTCCCTTGAGAATAACATTCTGGTAGTACGGATACTTGATGCTGCCCGGGAATCGGCCAGGACAGGGGAAACGGTTTTAATCAGTAATCAGTAATCAGTAGTCTGTAATCGTTAGTCGGTGGACGGTGGTCGGTAAATATGGTTTTGCAGTTTTGCAGTTCGACTTCTACAGGGTGCAGGAGAAATCAATCAGGATAACAATGGGTTACCCAAAAATATTAACCGCAGAGTTTGGAAGTTTTGTTTAACGGGCTTTATTGAGGTCGCAAAGAAATATCATTGCATTCGATTGAACATTCCGGTATCAAATCTCCAAATCATCAAATCAACAAATCAATAAATTGACCGTCGCGTAAGCCAATCAACAAATCAACAAATCAAAAAATGTCTTGTCACTCGTCACTTGTCCCTTGTCACTCTTGAGCCGCCCCTGGTGTCGACTGATACTTTGGACGGATTTCCGGCATAATAAACATTGCCACCCCCTGAAATCTGCCCTGTAAGTTCGTCTGAAACGTTTGCATGAATGTCAGAGCCACCGCTTACCTGGAAAATCAAGATCCCGGCCTGCAAATTACGGGCATTGATATTTCCTCCTCCATTCAGATTGATATCAACGTTCCGGGCTTGTCCGCTCAATGAAGCATCACCTCCGCCTGAAAGGGAACATTCAAGTTTATCAGTATTCAGTTCCATGGTGAGATCACCCCCGCCGCTGATATCCAAATCAGTATCCAGTGCCTTGCCCCTGCATGTCAGCTTTACATCTCCACCACCGGAAACCTGGCAGTCAATCTCCTCAGTTGCATTAATATCTGAGATTACATTCCCACCTCCACTCAGTTCGAGATCATATTTTTTAATATTTCCATTTATTTTCATGTCTCCTCCTCCTGAAATACCACAATCCAGTTCATCGGTATTCATTACGGCCGTAATATCACCGCCTCCGCTCAACCGGATATCCATTCTTTTAACATTGATGGGTGTTTCACCCGTAACATCACCTCCCCCGGAGACTTTCAACTGATTAAAGTCTTTAAAAACGATGCGTGCCTTCATCGGTTGGGTAGGATTTAAGTTATTATCTGAATATATTTTCAGAATTCCCTGCTCTACCTCAACCGTGATGTATTCAAGAAGATTTTCCTGTACAGTCAGTGTGAGTCCTTCTGAATTTCCCTGTACAAGCACTACGTCAAAGCCATGGGAAACATCTATGCCATGAAAATCCGATACCTTGAAGTCTTTGGTTTTAGACGGACCGGTGCCTTTAATATTCATAAATGACTGCGAGGATATGCATGAAGTCATCATGCCAAAAAGTACCGAAAGAATTATGGCACCTGTGCTTGGGACTATTTTTTTCATAGAAGGATTTTTATTGGTTTATTGATATAGACGGCAAATTGAAAACCATGCTGCATAAAGCAATAAAATAAAAAGACTACCCGGCCTGTTGCTCTGGTTAATTCCCTTTTCTTACCTGTTTTAATACTTCCTCCAATGATAATTTCGCCGCACAGATCACCTCATCACTTGCCCCGTAATACAGGGTAATAGTATCTCCTTCAACCAGGTGACCGTTGGTGAAAACTACATTCCCGAAAAATCCCGTTTTTTCATATTCCATTATAGGTTCCATGACCGGCTCATCAGAACGTCCGATCACATGGGACGGATCGTTCAAATCAAGCAGCAGGGCGCCTAAACAATATCGTGATTCATGGTTTGCACCATGATAAATAACCAGCCATCCTTCAGGTGTTTTTATAGGAGAAGCCCCCGCACCTATACGCACGCTATCCCATTTGTTTTTCCGGGTAAGGGCAAGGCAGGTATGATTTCCCCAGTGAACCATGTCAGGGGATTCCGCCATCCAGATATAATTGCCTCCAAGTTCGGGACTGCTTGGCCGGTGAAGGGCAAAATACCTGCCGTTGATCTGTTCGTCAAAAATGGCGCAATCCTTATTATGCGGAGGAAAAATCATGCCTTTCCGTTCGAAATGTATCCAGTCCGATGTTATCATAAGGCCTACACCGACTCCATTTGCTGATACTTTGGTGTATGTTAGAAAATACTTGTCTTTTATCCGGGTTACCCTGCAATCTTCAATACCAAAAGCCTCGGATGGTCCATTTCCGAAGATCGGTGGATATTCCGGGGACTCCTGAAAATGTATACCATCCGAACTGCATACCAGTCTCAAATAGGATAGGGTGGTGAGATAGAATTTTTCTTTGTATACAACGATTCGTGGGTCTGATAGGTCCAATCCTGGTTCATCCTTCCGGAATGACATGATTGTTATTTGATCTCCGGGACCCATAATCGGAAAGCTTACTTTTCCAGCTTCCTGTTCAGGCCGTTCGGCTACTCTTAAAATGAGCCATGTAAGTCCCTTAAACTCAAAAACACCCGGATTCAAAAGACATTCTATTTTCATCCCTTTCATTCCGGGAGTTAGACTTTCGGGAGTTAATAAAGGATTACTTTGAAATCGTCTTGCCAGATCCATTTTTCAATTGGTTTCTGTTCATTCAAAGGTAAGCCAATATATAAAATGGAGCAATTTTACGGCAAGCAGTTCGCAGCAATTATTATCTTCGGTTATAAAAATGCCGGAAGATATTTATTAATTGCAGACAACACCAAATTCACTTTTAAGGGTTTACTGATAAAGGATGTACAGCCGCTTGCACGGGCCTGTTCCTTATCTGCTTCTGTATTATAAGCCGATTGGGCTATAATGGGTACATCGGGCAAAAATTCCCTGATCTTCCTGGTTGCCATAAACCCATCCATCAGGGGCATTTTAATATCCATTAAAATCATGTCGATAGTCCTTGTTCTGCATAATTCAACGGCCTCAACTCCATCTTTTGCCCTTAAAATATTGACTTTGAGACCTGATAATTGTTCTTTCAGAAGATCAAAATTTGAGTCCTCATCTTCAGCAATCAGGAGGGTACTGGCGCCATTCGTATCAGCCTCCTTAACAGAATTGTCGCCATCTATAGGCAACGGGGATTTATTTGCCAGTTTCAATGGAATTGTAAAGTAAAAAACAGATCCCTTATTCAACTCTGACGACACCCATATCCGGCCTCCCATCAGTTCAACATAGGCCTTGGAGATGGACAGGCCAAGACCCGATCCCCCAAATTTCCGTGTATTTGTACTTTCAACCTGGTGAAACCTTTTGAATATTTCCAGGTGTAATTCAGGGGCAATACCGATGCCTGAATCCTGCACAAAAAATTCGAGTTCTTTTTCCCTCATTTTATAACCAAATGTAACAATGCCTTTTTTAGTGAATTTAAGCGCATTATCAATCAGGTTTGACAATACCTGTACTAATTTGGTTTCATCAGCAATTAGTTCGATTTCTGTGTCGGGAAGGCTGATATTTAGTTCAAGGCTGGTTTTCTGTTCCCTGGCTTTAAGCCAGAATTGCTCATGCAGATATTCAAGTGTAGTATTAAGATCAAACTGATTTTCGGACAGGTTTTCCTGACCCGCCTCAATGCTTGCAATACGCATGATATCATTGATTACTGAAAGCAAATGGTTGCTGCTCTGGATGATTATATCCGTATACTGTGTTCGTTTTTCTGCTTCTACATTCTGGTCACTGAGCAATCCCGAGAATCCGATTATGGCATTCATGGGAGTGCGGATTTCATGGGAAATATTGTGCAGGAATGCTGTCTTAAGACGATCGCTTTCTTCAGCTTTTTCTTTGGCTATCTCAAGTTCTTTGCCGTAATTCTTCAGACTTGTAATATCGGAGTCAATGGCTATGATTTTGAAAATCGTTTTTTTGCGGATGAAAGGCGACAGGGTAGTCTGAACCCATATTTCTTTCTTATTTTTAGTGATAACCGGTGTTTCAAAAACAACAGGTAATTGTGTTCGCCTGCAATTTTTCAGGTATTCATGAATATGGGGATTTGGAATAATGTCTTCAATTTTGTCCTTTTTCCCCTTGATCAGATCATTAATTGCTACTTCATATAACTTTTCAAACCCGGCGTTACCCCACTCCAATAGGCCCCCGTTATCATAAATCGCAATGCTGTTATCCGTTTCACTTGCAACAATGGATAATTTCTCGAGTTCTGTATTGATGATCTCAAGTTCCTTATTCTGAATCTCTATTCTGCGCAGGTTCTCTTCAATTGTCTGTTTGTCATTGTCCTGGTGTATCCTGAAACGTTCCAGTACAGCAATAGTAAGCAGTATATTTTGCAGGGTCAGCCCGATTTTTATCGCATCAATTACAAAAAAATTGGGAGTTAGTAAATTAAATTCCTTTAACTGATGGATCAGTAGTCCTAAAAATACCATCACATAAGCGAGGATGAGAAGAACAGAAGGGGAATAATCCCTGCGGAATGCAGAGACAGACATCTTTATGATAAAAATAAATGCAATCAGTACCAGTACGGGAATGCCAATATCTGCAATCAAAGAGAACGGATATGGAAAATTATAGGCTACGGGTACTATTAATACAACTATTATTAATGGGTTGATGAGTTTGTTAACCCTTAGAAAACGGTCATCACCTGCAACAAATGAACGGGTGAATAAAAGGAGAAAAACACTGTATAAGCTGGGATTGATCCATTTCAGATTTTCAATCAGATGAGAGGGATTTATCAGATAGAGGTATCCGTCATAATGCATAAATGTAATGACAGCAAAGAGAAGGCTGAGTGAATAGTAAAGGTTGACCTTATCCTTTAAAGCTATATAAAGATAAATGTTGAAGATGATAATAAAGATCAGCAATCCGTAAATGGACCAGTTAAAGGCATCTGCCCTGTTATTGAATTTTTCAAAATAGGAACGTTCCATCAAGATTACAGGTATGGAACATGGATGAGAATTATTGTTTACAGATAGGTAGTAAGTACGTATTTCTCCAGGATTTAACGTAATATGAAATAGAAAATTCCTATTGAATATTTCCCTGGATTTTACATCCAGTAATTCACCTGTGTTTACAGTCCTTAAGATGTAATCGTTACCAATTTCGAAGAAACTGACATAATCAAGATCAGGATTAGAAATTTCAAGCAAATAATTTATCTGTTCTTCTTTGATGTTCTTAATTGATAATTTAAGCCAATATGTAGAGCCGGAGTATTTAAAGTTCAGTTTTGGTTCGGTGTTGTTATGAAATCTACTTTCGCTTATTTCACGAATTTCCCGGATGGTTATATTGTTACCCGTATCCTCCAAAACTGAAATATTTTTGTAAATTTCAATCTTGTCATATAATTGATTAATAAACAACGTATCTGCAGCTATCAACCTACAATTCGACATTGTAAAAAATAGTATCAGACAGATCGAGACCTTATTCATAAGATGCACCAGGTTAAGCCAAGCATGTTACTATACGAAGCCGTCATCAAATGGTTTGTAATAAACGGATTGTTCTTCGATTAAATCTGAATCCAGCGGGCTGGCAGTTTTTTGTATACATTTTTCATATACATCAGTCTTTTCAGGGAATTCTCATCATTGAAAACAGTTTCATATAAACCGATCAGTGATTTTTGTGCTTCCTTTTTAGAAATTTTATCATGCCGGAATACAAGATTGTAGAAATTGCATTCATTCCAAAACACAGGATTAAATAATTTACCTTCAGTATACAAAGTCTGGTAAAGCCTGCTACCGGGAATCGGGGTGGCCAGGGTAAATTGCCCCGGCATGTTATTCCGGATTGTGAAATCACCGATTTCATCGAATACATCCAGGTCATCATTCTCAAATCCTACAACAAAGGCTCCAAACGCCACTATGCCATTCTCCTGTATTTTTTTAATGTTTTCGGTATATTTTGCCACCTGCTTCATTTTCCAGTGGTTCTTGTTTATCTCTCCCAGGCTGTCCGGACGAAGACTTTCAAAACCGATAAAAGCAATATGACACCCGCTTTGATAGGCCAGCCTGAGCAATTCATCATCTTCGGCAATACTGATATCGGTTTGTGCAAAATATTTTATTTTTAAGGGGATCAACGCTTTTAGCAGTTCCTTTGCGTATTTTTTATCTACAAAAAGGTTGTCATCCGCAAAAAGGATCAATGAATCCTTATTGAAATTCTGAAGATATTCTATTTCTTCTATTACATGAGATATGGATTTCTTCCTGATCTTTCCGCCGTATAACTTTGTAACAACACAAAAACTGCAGTCATGCGGACATCCGCGGGTAGCCTGGATGGGGATATAATTGAAGTAGCTGTCCGAGTCCCTGAAAGCGGTAAAATTCAGCAGGTCATATTTTGGCACAGGGGCCTTCGACAAGTCAAAATGATGATGTGGCCGGTAAGTCTGTTTTTCGGAGCCAGCCTTAAAATCCTCAAGAAAAATTCCCCAGGTATCCTCTGCCTCGCCTATAAAAACAGTATCTACATGTTCCAAAGCCTCCAGAGGCAAAACGGCTGCATGGATTCCACCCATCACGACCGGAACATTTCTTTTTCTGAATTCACCGGCAATCTCGTAGGCCCGAAAAGCCTGCTGTGTCATGGCAGTTATTCCCACAAGGTCAAATGCCTCATCGAAATCGATATTTTCATAATGCTCGTCTATCACCTTTACTTCAATGTCGCCGGGCGTAAGCGCTGCGATTGTAAGCAAATTGAGCGGAGGAGCCAGCCATGGTTTCAGTCGTTCCTTGTTTCGCTGAAACATATTATATATTTCAGGATTCTCCTTTTGAAGGGGAGTTTTGGGACTAATAAGACCGATTCTCCTTATTTTTTTTCTCATGCGATTTTATCTTTTACGCATACCAGAAAGTTGTTTATATCGGTTTTTGTCAGATGCCTTGTAATATTCATGCGCAGCCCTTCTTCACCCTTGGCTACTGCCGGATATCCTGCAGTCATGGGAAGGAATCCCTCGGCAATTACCTGCATTAAAACACTGAACATTTTTTCCATACTGCCGATTTTTAATAATTGAATGGGTGTTTCATCAATTGTAAAAACCGGTAAGGAAAGTTCAATACTTCGCTTTCTGAAAAACGTAATCAAATCAATTAATTCCTTTTGCAGTGTCCCGATCTGTTCTGATAAGTGAATTTTAACGCTTGCATTCAACGCACCCAGTGTTGCAGGTTGAATGGGCCCGGAGAAAATCATCGTTTGTCCTGTGAAACCAAGAATTTCAATGATTTTTTTACTTGTTGATACTATCGCAGCGCCATTAGCAGCCATAGATTTCGCGAAAGATTCTACCACAATGATCTTTTCGTGCAATTTGGGTTGACCGGCAACATATCCGGAGCCATTCTTACCGCACCAACCTGTACTGTGGGCATCATCAATGTATGCATAAAAATCATCTTCCTCATTCAGCAACTTTTCTAACCCAGGCAGATCACAAAAATCACCATGAATACTATACAATCCATCCGCACAATACCAGATTTTCCTGTATCCCTCTTTCTTTAGCCTGTAAATCAAATACTTTACATGCTCCATATCATTATGTCTGGATATGATGATGAAAGTTCCGTTTGCCTTGCATAGCTGGCTTGCCATCCTAACACTGTTGTGAACATTGGCATCGAGGATGATTGCGTCATGTTCCTTTATCAGAAGAGGCAATGCAGAACAATGAGCGAGGGTAGTGGTGGCAAATACGGCCTGGTATCCCGGGAACATTCTGCCAAGGTTTTCCTCGAGGGTTTTATACAATGGAGAGGATAGCATAGCCCTTGAAATAGAACTTTGAGTGCCATATTTTTCAAGTGCCTCTCTCGCTTCTTTAATCAAAAGGGGATGTTTTTCAAGTCCCAGGTAGCTGCAATTCGCAAAGTGAATTAATTCCCTGTTGTTAATTGTTATTTTGCGTCCGTCAAATTCACTATCCTCATAATACTGAAAAACGCAACCATGTGATTGTAATTCTTTTATGGAATTATAAAGATCGCTGGATTCAATACCAAAATCATTCATCCTAGAATTTATTTATTCAAATAACCATTTTTTAGGAAGCAATATATTGTTGATGTTTTCATAACACCAGTCTCTGACTGCATTTTGTTGCTGAAAGGAATTGTCAATCAACCTGATTGTCGCGCCGACAACCTGGCCCTGCAACACTGATTCTTCGCGAAATATTCTCACATCATCTACCATTTTGTTTATTTTGATCATGCGCTCCAGCTTTTTTGGATAGACATTGTTTCCCGCAACATTGATCATATCTTTTTTTAATCCGCAGAAATACAAATTCCCCTGCAGATCCATTCTCCCATAATCACCCGAATAAAGCCATCCGTTTTTCAGTATACTGTTGGTGGCCTCCTCCTGGTTTAAATATCCTTTGAATACCATATCACCCTTGATACAGATCTCACCCTTCTGCCCGGGAAGGCATTCATTCCCGTCATCATCAAGAATTGAAATTTCAGATCCGGGCATGGGTCTGCCAATACTGGTAACAACGGGTTCCTCCCCGCTGTAATCAAGGATAACTCCGGGTGAACTCTCTGTCATACCGTATCCCTCGCGTATTTTCCGGTTTGTTTTTTTATAAAAGCAGTTATAGATAAATGATGAAAGCTGCGTTCCCCCGGAATAGAATTCCTGGACATCATGAACCACATTTTCAATGCCTGGAATTTTGCTGAACAAATAGTATAATGATGGAACCGTATACAGATGAGTAACTTTATGTAAATTTATCTGTTCTGCAATATCATTGATTTTTAGAATATCAAGTTCAATGATTATTCCAGTGGAACCAGCATGAGTTGGAACAAGTATGCCCTGCACCAGCCCGTATAAATGAGAAAAGGGCAATAGGGCGCAGGTAACGGATTGTTCATTCAGCCTGTTTGTGCTGATCAATGCCGCAACCTCGGAAAGCAGGTTTTTTTCAGTCAGCATGGCTGCTTTTGAATACCCGTCTTCAGCATTGGTAAAGGCAAGTGTAACCACATCGGACAAATCGGAGGTAATAATTAATCCGGGTTTAGCCTTCCGGAAAATGATCTCCTCCTCATAATGAAACGAAATTTCAGATGTATTCAGGAAAATGATGGCAGCCGGATCAATTTCTTCAATTATTTCAGTAAGTTCAATGGATTTACATCCCGGATCCATAATGGCCGGGATCCTTCCCGCCTTAAGTATGGCATAATACGCAATCAGCGATTTTATATGCGTATAGGTAGCTATCAGAACAAATGGAGAGGCAGAATGCACATTGGCAACCAGGTAAGCTGCCAAATGATCAATAGCCTCTGTTAACAGTTTCTTACTAAATTTTTTCTTTCTGAAAAAAATCTGCTTGAAATTCAAACTCGTGATCAACCGATTACTGAACATACAGGGCTGTTATTATTTGTTTAATTCTGTATCCAGCAATTCTAAAAAAGCTTTGCCAGTTTTTACAGTCATTAAACGCAACGGTAATTCTACAGATAACTCATTCTCAAGCGCAGCAAACAATTCTACAATTTGAATAGAATCCAGCGATAATTGTGATTTCAGATCTGTATCCAGATTGATTTGCTCTATGTTTCTACCGGTAACCTTTCTTAAGACTCCCAATACCTTTTCCTTTGTGACAATGTCCATGATCTAACGTATTACAGTATTTAAAAGCAATTCATATCCTTAAAAACCCCCTAAAAATAAAAAATATATCAGGGTATTCAATTTATGAAATGAATAAAAATGGGAATTTAGAAGGATAGGTAAAGCAATATTAATAAAATTTATCATAAGATAGCATTTGACAGTCAGGTTTTAGCAATTAGTACGAATCGGCCAACCAACTGCAGCCTTTTAAAGTGGGTAAAAAATTCCGCTGATTGTAGAATTTATTTACCTGCCCGGACCATTTGCATTGGTTTAACAGACACAATATAAGCCTTTTAATATACTGGAAGATATTTTGAACAGATATCCCAGTATAAATAATATTTAAGGCTAAAATCTTCAAACCATGGAAAATTTCCTTTATATACTGGCTGTAATCTTCGTAATAGCCTGGGCTCTTGGCTTTTTTGTATATTCAGTTGGGGCCATTATTCACATTTTATTGGTCCTGGCCATAATAGCTATCCTCCTAAGATTAATCAGGGGTGGGGGCACGGTTGACTAATTTCTTAAATACTAATCGTTATGGGACTATATAGTAAAAACCTTGTATGCACGCATTGCATAAACATGCTTCAGACCGAATTGAAAAATCTTGACCTTGAATATAAGGAAATAGGGTTGGGCCTGATGGAAATAGTTGAGGATAACAATATTTCGAAGCAATTCAAGTTGGATAAGATTATTAAAAATTATGGATTGAAATTTGTTCCGGATCATAAAAGTACCATGATTACCCGGATTAAAAATCTTATCAAAGAATTGATAACCAATCCAATCGAAGGGGGTAAATTTGTATTGTCCGAATATATTAGTGAGAGGCTCAATTATGACTATACCTACCTGTATAACCTGTTTTCTTCCGGTACCGGACAGTCGATAAAATACTATTATATGATGCAGAAGGTGGAGCGGGTTAAGTACCTGCTCGAATATGAGCAACTGCCTGTTACAGAAATAACCTACATGTTGAATTATAGCAGTGTGGCACATCTTTCAAATCAATTTAAAAAGTCAACCGGGTTAACCCCGTCAGAATTTAAAAATCTGAAAAACAAACGATTCCTGCAGCCCAAGGGAAAAACAGATATGATCGTAAAGTACGCCTAAGATTGCAAATCGGACTTGAAGTTCCATATTTCACATGGGTTTCATCCCTCCGTTATTTTCGGACTTGTTTAAACTAATAAGAGAATTAAATGTTATAAAATTTTAAACAGTCCAAACTCCTGAGAAATGAAATTCCTGAAGTCCGAACAACGTGTCCGAACTGGATATTTTGGCGCGTTCGGCCTGTTAATAATCATATATTCTTTTGTGTTTCTCAGTATGCTTGAAATGGCATCACGTATCAGTGGCATGGATCGCGGTTATAATATTATATGGAATCTTAATATCCTGAGTTCCTATCTGAACGAGGCAGATAATACGTTAGAAAACTATACTTATGAAAACAAGTCGATATACCTAAAATCGATCGATAAAATTGAGAATAAGGCGGATTCGATTATGTTGGTTTTAAGCATGCTTAAATCTAATAGTATTGAAAACAGGACAGATACATTAAGAAGGCTGGTTCAGAACAGATTTGATTTTTTGTATACAGTTGTTGAGATCGTAAATGTTCAGGATACAGTCAGAACTGTTCAAATTCTTTCACAAAAGGATACAATCAACCTCCAGTTAAAATCGCTGATAAGCAGAATGGAAGCTTCTGAAAAAATGATTTTCAGCATGGGAAAGAGCAGCCTGAACAATATGTCAGGATTTTTCATTGCGACCAATGTGATTGGCTTTGTGCTTTCACTGTTGTTGGGCATATATGCTTTTAATATCTATAACAAGGAAAACTACGCCAAGCGGATATACCGTCGTCAGCTTGAGGAAGGAATAGAACAGCTCAAAGCAACAAACCAGGAACTGGATGAATTGCGAAGCATCGAAAAATTCGCTGTGAGTGGACGTATTTCGAGGACAATTGCGCATGAAATCCGAAATCCGCTGACCAATATTAATCTTGCATGCGAACAGATCAATATCGCTCATGATGGAGACTCTGAAGTTTTGCTTGAAATGATCAAAAGAAATTCACAACGAATTAATGACCTGATAACTGACTTGCTTAATTCTACAAAGTTTTCGGATCTAAATCTTCAAAAAGTTTTTATTCATAGTATTCTTGATGAGGCATTACAACTTGCCGGTGACAGAATCGACCTTAACGGAATTAAAATTGTGAAGGACTATACCGTGCCCAGGGAAGTGGAAATTGATTCCGAAAAAATGAAAATGGCATTCCTCAATATAATTATTAATGCTATTGAAGCAATGGAGCCCGGAAAAGGAATACTTGAAATTAAAATCGCAAATCTTGAAAAAAACTGCCTTGTTACAATTAAGGATAATGGCAGTGGGATGGATAAGGATTCGCTTCTTCGGATTTTCGAACCCTATTTCACGTCAAAAAATGAGGGTAACGGATTGGGTCTTACACATACCCAGAATATTATCCTGAATCACAAAGGCAAAATCAATGTTAAGAGCACCCCGGGCATTGGAACCACTTTTTTTATTGAAGTAAATTATGATCTGGTATATCAGTTATCTGAACAAAATGGCTATGCCTGATTCCCGGGATTGGGTCCGAGTATCAATTATGCCTGTATAGGAAATGAAAACTACTGATGATAAAAAGATTAATGCATTAATTATTGATGACGATATTGACACGTGCGTTTTGCTAAGCCGCATATTGGTTGATAATAAGATAAATTCACAATCTGTTAATACGTTGCATGATGCTGAGAGTCTGTTTGGATCCGTGAATCCGGCTTTAATATTTCTTGATAATAATCTTCCCGACGGATATGGTCTGAATTTTCTTTCATACATAAAGGAAAAATTTCCTGATGCGCTGATCGTTATGATTACCGCACATAGTTCTGAATCCAATAAAAAGATTGCCTTAAACAAGGGAGCTGAATATTTTATTGAAAAACCTTTTAGTGTCGATGATATTATTAATGTGCTGCATTCCTTATCAGGAAATGGATCGGATGATGACTGATTAATATAAAACCTATGAACAAGAGAATTTTAATAATCGACGATGATATTGACATTTGTACAGTTTTGAGCCGTTTCCTGAACAACAATGGATTTGAGGCGGATATTGCCTTTACTGCATCAGGGGGATTATTGAAATTTAAAGACGGAAATTTCGATATAGTAATTACGGATTACCGGTTGGGGGAAAAATCAGGGCATGATGTATTAGTTGAGATAAAAAAAATCAAGCCTGAAACGATCGTTATAATCATTACCGGATATGCTCACATAAAAACAGCTGTGGAAGTTATGAAGTCAGGCGCCTATGATTATATTTCCAAGCCTCTGATTCCGGATGAAGTTTTGAATTTGCTTTCGAGGGTTATGGCTGGAACTGAGAATGTTTCCGAAGATACGACAACCCTCAGAATGCAGAAATTGCAGGGACAGGGATCCAAAGAAACCTACCTTACCGGTAAATCCAAGGTGGCCCAGCAATTGTATAACCAGGTAGAAATGGTTGCTCCTACCAATTACAGTGTTGTTTTATATGGTGAAACAGGTACCGGCAAGGAGGTAATCGCAGCCAGTATCCATGCCAAAAGCAACAGGGCTAATCAACCTTTTGTCGCGATCGATTGCGGAGCCATTTCAAATGAACTTGCGGGAAGTACATTGTTTGGTCATGTAAGGGGAGCTTTTACAGGAGCGATTTTTGATAAGGAAGGACATTTTGAATCGGCTAATCACGGCACCATATTCCTGGATGAGGTTACAAATTTATCATATGAAACCCAGGCCATTCTCTTGCGTGTTATCCAGGAGAGAAAATTCAAAAAACTTGGAGGACTAAAGGAAATGGACCTCGATATCCGGATAATCGTGGCCTCGAATGAGAACCTGCTGGAATCTGTTCATAATGGCAGATTCAGGGAGGATCTTTACCATCGCTTTAATGAGTTTACTCTTCATGTACCTGCCTTGCGTAACAGGGCTGATGATATTCCTTTGTTTGCTGAGCATTTCCTTGAAAAGAGCAACCTGGAACTGAATAAAAATATCACCGGATTTGATCCTGATGTAATGAATACCCTTCTAAATTATTCCTGGCCAGGTAATTTGCGCGAATTAAGAAATGTGGTGAGGCGTTCCGTATTACTTACAAAAACAGGAAGTATCAATATGTCAAGTCTCCCGTATGAAATTGTTCATCCACTCGAATTGCCGTCTGACAGCAATGTAAACAGAAATTCCCCACACCAGTCTAACCGTACGGATTTTGATTTGAAAGACGCCTCCTCAAAAGCAGAATATGATACGATAATGAGTGTTTTGCGACGTGTAAATTTTAATAAAAGCAAAGCGGCTGAAATCCTTAAAATAGACCGTAAAACCCTTTATAATAAGATAAAGTCATACGAAGATTCTGTAAAAAATGTGCAATCATAGTTTGTAGATGTTGTGCCCCAATTTGAAGAATAATTGCAACAGTTTTCCATCATATCAGAACGCAAAGAGTTGATTATAAGTATCTTGATTTTTGGTATAGTTTTACAATTAACGAAGTATAATTTAAACTTAAATAATTATGGAAAACACCAAAGATTCATCAAAAGGAAGAGATGAGAATCAATCTTCAGGTCGTAAAGGTAGCGATAAGAGCGAAAACAAGGGCTCCCGTACTTCTAAAAGTGATAAGGGCAAGGGATCTGCAAAGAGATAATCTCTCCTGATTTAAAATGAGTTTGTCTCAATAGATTTCTAAAAAAAGCGTAGTGCAGATTACGCTTTGCGATGGTCGCCAGGCGAAGTTATATACTTCGCCTGGATTGATGCGTTCGGATAGCCTCTGTTCTTTTTTTTTACCTTAAATCCGCAAGCCATGAACCTAAATCTACAAATAGATCATTTGGAAGCAAAAGACCTGTCACTAGAAGAATTCCGGAAATCTTACCTTCTGGCATCGCGTCCGCTGGTCTTGCATAACTTTGCTTCGCTTTTTCCTGCAGGACATTTATGGACCTTTGAATATCTGAATCAAAAGATTGGCGATTATAAGATCGGGGTATTTGACAATTCGGTCAAAACAAATACTGCCTATGTACAACCTCATTTTAAAATGCCCTTTTCTCAATTTACTGAAATAATTCAGAGGGATGAAGAAACCCCTTACCGGATTTTCCTATTCAATTTATTCAAGGAATTTCCGGAATTCAGGAAGGATTTTCCAACTCCCGATTTTGTAAAAGGGGCACTCGGTAACCTTGGTTTTGCCTTTTTTGGAGGAAAGAATACAAAAGTACGTTTTCACTATGATATTGATTGCTCAAGTGTTTTAATGACCCAGATCATAGGAAGGAAAAGAGTTATACTCATTCCACCTTTATATAATTCATTGATTTATAAGGTTCCGTGGTCTTCTTTTTCGTTGATTGACCCTGATGTCCCGGATCTGGAAAAATTTCCGGCATTGCGTTATGTATATGGCTATGATTTCATTCTGCAACCGGGGGATGCACTTTTTATGCCCAGTCGCTTCTGGCATTTCAATACGTATCTCGAGGGCGGCATGGCGGTTTCATACCGTGCCCTTGCCACCACGACAGCCGATATTTATAATGGATTTATGAATACCACCCTTCGTTTGGTAGCCGACAAAACAATGAACAGATTAATGGGAGATCGCTGGATGGAAAGAAAAAAAAATATTGCAATTCAAAATGCAAATGAGATGATGGATCAAATCAATAAGGAACAAAAAAACAGGATGATATTGAATTACTAATAACTTAATCCCATGAAGGCGATTTGGAGTGGCGCTATCGGATTCGGACTTGTAAATATTCCGGTGAAATTATTCGCCGCTACAGAAACAAGCGAACTTGAGCTTGACATGCTTGATAAAAAGGATCATGCGAATATCAAATACTTAAAGGTAAATGAAAATACCGGTAAAGAGGTTGACTGGGATAATATTGTAAAAGGCTATAAATACAATGATGAATATATTATCCTTGACGAATCGGATTTTGA
>JBGSSA010000033.1:0-40224 GCA_041737295.1 Bacteroidales bacterium
CCCGGCACCCGGGCACAAAAAAACCAGGATGATATCCATCCTGGTTTCCGCTCCTCAGCTTAGACTCGAACTAAGGACCCTCTGGTTAACAGCCAGATGCTCTAACCAACTGAGCTACTGAGGAATTTTTCAGGATGCAAAAATAAGAGGAAAGCTGAGATAAACAAGCGACAATGTCAATTATTTTCGGGTGAAAATCAATTTATATTCAGCATTTGGATCCCCCCGGATCGGTGAGAATTTTTTTTCAAACTTTAACATGCAGAAAAAGAAAGTAATAGTATTATATGATACGGGAAGATTTAAATTTACATTTGATAATTTAGCGAAATAAGATAATTTGGCAATCGCAAAGAGATTGGCTGATTGAGTGGGTCAGTCATTCTGCTTATCATAATGGATTTATTCAACGCATGGTCTTAAATAGCAATATATGGAAAAAGTAGTAATTAGCAGTTTTGCGGAATTCGAGACATTCATTGGTAAGGGATTGGGCGTATCGGATTATCATACCATTACGCAGGAACAAATAAATCTGTTTGCGGATGCCACCCTGGATCATCAGTGGATACATACACAACCTGACAGGGCCCTGAAAGAAAGTCCATACGGAACGACCATCGCTCACGGGTATCTGAGCCTTTCCATACTTCCTTACCTGTGGAGACAGGTAGTAGAGGTTAACAATATCAAAATGCTCGTAAACTACGGCATCGAAAAATTAAGGTTTAACCAGCCGGTACTGGTAAATAGCGAAGTCAGGCTGATTGCCAAATTAAGTTCGCTCGTAAACCTGAAAGGGATTACCAAAGCGGAGATTAAGGTACTGCTTGAGATAAAGGGAAATAAAAAGCCCGCACTGGAGGCCTCCCTGCTGTTTCTGTATCATTTTATTTAGACTTATTATTCCCTTTTCTTTTCACATATTGCCCTGCCATGAGAAAGCTTCAGGTTAAATTAGCACAGTACAATGCCCCTCAAAAGGCAATGGCATCAGGACTTTATCCATATTTCAGGCAGATCCAGTCAGACCAGGATACGGAAGTATCAATCAACGGTAAGCAGGTGCTGATGTTTGGTTCCAACAGTTACCTGGGATTGACAAATCATCCTAAAATCAAGGAAGCTGCTAAGAAAGCCATTGACAAATATGGCACTGGATGCGCCGGTTCGCGGTTTCTCAACGGTACACTGGATATTCATATTGAGCTTGAAGAAAAACTGGCCAGGCTCGTTAAAAAGGAAGAAGCGGTCTGTTACAGCACAGGCTTCCAGGTTAACCTGGGGGTTATCTCTTCCCTCACCACCCACAACGATTACATCATCCTCGACGAGCTGGACCATGCCTCAATTATCGACGGTAGCCGGTTATCCTTTTCAAAGGTGTTGAAATATGCCCACAATAACATGGAATCGCTGGAAGCCAAATTGAAGATTTGCGATCCCGGCCGGATAAAGTTAATTGTGGTAGATGGTATTTTCTCCATGGAGGGAGATATTGTTAAACTGCCTGAAGTGGTGAAACTGGCAGAGAAGTACGATGCTTCCATTATGATCGATGATGCTCATTCAATAGGGGTTCTGGGTCATAATGGATCCGGTACGGCATCGCATTTTGGATTGACCCGGGACGTGGATCTGATCATGGGTACGTTTTCAAAATCACTTGCGTCACTCGGTGGATTTGTGGCTTCGGACAAAGACACTATAAATTACCTGAAGCATAATTCACGTTCGCTCATCTTCAGTGCCAGCATGACCCCCGCATCCGCTGCAAGTGTATTGGCCGCCCTTGAAATCATGGCGGAGGAACCGGAACGAATAACCCGGTTATGGGAGGTTACGCGGCATGCAAAACTACGACTGAATGAAATGGGATTTGATACCGGTATTTCTGAATCACCTATTATTCCGCTTTTTATCCGTGATGATATCAAGGCCCTTCAACTGACGCAATTGTTACTCGAGGAAGGAGTCTTTGTTAACCCGGTAGTTTATCCGGCAGTTCCTAAAGAAGACTGCCTGATCCGGTTTTCCCTGATGGCTACCCATACCGTAAAACAAGTTGATATCGCGCTTGAAAAGATCGAAAAAACCAGCCGGAAAATAGGGTTATTATCGTCTACCAACGTCCTGAACTAACCTATTGCGGGACAATTGACCGATTTCTGGATGGCATGAACAGAGTAGTTTTAATCACCGGTATTTCTTCAGGATTCGGAAAATCTGTTTCCACACTGCTGGCGCAGAAAGGATATATTGTATACGGCACCTATCGCAATGCCTGTGCGATTGCGGCGGGAGTAAAAGGTCTTCAGTTGGATGTAACCAACCCGTTGGAAGTCAACCGGTGTATAGCTGAAGTGCTGGATAAGGAAGGAAAAATTGATGTGCTAATCAATAACGCAGGAATGCATACGGGAGGGCCGGCTGAAATGATCCCTGATGACCTGCTCAGGCTCCAGATGGAAACCAGCTTTATGGGAGCCGTGCATATGGTAAAGGCGGTTCTGCCTGCCATGCGCAGACAAAAAAAGGGAACCATCATAAACATCAGTTCGATAGGAGGCCTTATGGGACTGCCCTTCCAGTCCTATTATTCGGCTGCAAAATTTGCGCTGGAAGGATGGAGTGAAGCACTTCGGATGGAACTAAGGCCCTTCAATATTAACGTTATCGTCGTTGAGCCGGGGGATTTCCATACCCGCAACACGGTAAACCGGGTAAATATCCATTCGGAAAACACGGATCCTTTCTACGAGGCGCAGTTCAGCAAAACACTGGCTGTTATTGCGGATGATGAAAACACGGGATGGCATCCTGATGTACTCGCCTCAAAAATCGGGGTTATACTTGAAAAAAAATGGCCGGCTGAAAGGTATGTCGTCGCTTCGGTATCGCAAAAACTGGCCGTGGCATTGAAACACCTTCTGCCGCAGAAGTGGTTTTCAGCTATCCTCCGGGGTCATTACGGGATAAGATAATCAGCTGCCCCTGAGTTTTTTGATTTCGTTGAAATGATCAATCGTCATTTTTTCACGCTCCAGCCGGGTCTTCTTTTTATATTTCTCATATTCATCCTGTAACTCATTCAGGTCTTTTTTTGTACGAAGCGTAACAAACCTGTTCTGCCGGAACGTAAAATAACCGATCAGGAGAAGCCCCAGAAGGGCCGCCATAATCGTCCACATGAAGCTATTGTAGGTTTTCTTGTTAATTTCAATTCCAAACACACTGATACTTTCCTTGGTCCGGGTTACCTCTTGCAAATTTACAAGAAAGGATTCCTGTACTTTTTTGAGCGAATCTATCCGGGTGGTCAGCGTATTATTCCGCAAAATCAGGGAATTGATCTTTTTTGTTGTTTTCGTTAATGTATCAACAGTATTCCTGGTGATAATCTGGAACATATCTTCCCTGACGGCTCTGAAATTCTCATAAATACGGGTATGTTCCTCCAGGTACTTTAATTGTTCGGGTATTGGTTCCTGTTTAAAAACATCTGGCAAGGTATTCTGGCTATGGATAGGGTAACCAACGGCAAACAAGAGCGCCATAAGGAAGCTTAACTTTAAATTGGACTTACTCATTATATAATGATTTGATTAATCTGCTATAATGGATATGTAACGGTATAAAGTTAACTATATTTTAGTAAAACATATGATGAGGAAATTGGTTTTATGGGTTAGGCATTTAATTTGTAAAATAAAGGTATATCAACCGGAGTTATTTAGGGCAGGGTTTATTATTTGAAGATGTTTGTCCTTTATTTGGTGATCCTGAAAAACACAGTATAAATTCTAAAAAAAAGTAAAAATGGGCTGGTTTAATTTTTTCTCTAAAAAGAATGGGGTGGAGAAACAACATGCGGCAAATGACGGTATCTCCCAGCATATGGATCCCGACATTCAAAAGGATCTGATATTGGATGGGGATTTTAAGCTGCAACAGGGTTCTCTTGCCGCCAACGGTCTTGGAAACGGGATGGAGAAGATTTACAATTTCCTCCAGGCTGATTATGAATCGAAGGGCTACAGTGATGCCCTTGTCAATCCTGATAACAGTTACAAAACCGACAACATCAGGCTGATGCAACTCGATCTGAAGATATTGATCGATAAGACCAATACATATTATGAGAATCTGATCTCCGAGCTGAACCTGCACATTGTGATCCGAACAAGGGCAGGACTTATTGACCTGGTCCAGGAACTGGAGAATCGTAAGATTCTGGTTGAAGATCATCAGAGGAAACTTGTGCAGTTGAAAGAAAGTATGGAAGATGACAACGGCATGTGTCAGCGGATTATTCTTTCCTATCAGAGAGGTTTTATGAAGGGGCTGTCTGCACTTACACAATCAGGTATACTGAACCGTAAAATCTGATGATTATGAGAGATTTATGGCTGAAAATAGGATGCTTTCTGACCGGATATAACTATGTTATAATCAAAAACTCAAGCGAAGCAAGCGCAAAATCGGTGAAGAAATATTTGTCTGCATTGCTGATCGTCTGTATAATATGGGGATTTATAGGGTACGTTTTTTCCCGGCGGTATATTCATGCCGGCTCCTGGGGTGCAGCGCTGGTTTCCATTGTTATGGTGATTATTGTGATCCAGATTGAAAGGCAGATTATCCTGACAACCGGCAAAAGCAACTGGGCACTTTTTTTCAGGTCACTCATTGCCGTGGTGATGGCTGTAGTCGGTTCCGTGATTATTGACCAGATCATTTTCAAGGAGGATGTTGAAAAATTAAAGATCAGCAAAATCCAGGAGGAGGTAAACAGCATTTTTCTGTCTAAGACCATCATGCTGGATACAGAGATCGCTACCCTTGATTCGCTGATCAATAAAAAGGAACGTGAACGGGCTGATTTAATTGATGAGGTAACCCGCAAACCTTTTGTGAAAGGCAGCACTTCGGAAAGAAAAAATCATATAATCAAGGTTACCGACGACAGGGGCAATGCTCATGATTCGATTGTAACCCGCACCGACCTTACCCTTACCGATGTGGCCAATCCCAAAGTCGCATTTATCGCCACTACAGATCAGCAGATTGCGGACTTGCGACTGCAAAAAGCGGATAAGCAGAAGTCAAGAATTTCAATACGCCAGGATCTTGAAACCGAACTAAAAGCAAGAACCGGCTTCCTGGATGAGCTGAAATTACTGATCTCTATTCTCACATCGAATACAATTGCACTGATCGTATGGATATTGATCTTTATATTTTTTCTTGCCCTTGAACTTTTCGTGCTCGTGATTAAGTTCGGGGATGCGAAGAACGACTATGAAAAGACAATCATGCACCAAATGGAAATGCGGATTAAAATGATCGAGGAGTTAGCCAGTCAGTACGATAAATCGATGATCAAAAACTGATCCCTACTCTTGCTTATCGTCCTCATTCCTGATTTGAACACGCCTGATCTTGCCGCTGATCGTTTTGGGAAGTTCCCTTACAAACTCGATGATGCGGGGATATTTATACGGGGCGGTAACTTTCTTCACATGTTCCTGGAGTTCCTTTGCCAGCTCGTCACTGGGCTGGTAATTGGACGTCAGCACAATAGTTGCCTTTACGATCTGTCCCCTGTCGGGGTCAGGGACCGCGGTGATGGCACATTCCAGCACGGCATGATGCTCCATGAGGGCGCTTTCAACTTCAAAGGGACCAATCCGGTACCCGGAGCTTTTTATTACATCATCTGCACGGCCTACAAACCAGAAGTATCCGTCTTCATCCCGCCAGGCCATGTCTCCTGTATAATAGATGTCGTCATGCCATACCGTGTTCGTCAGCTGATCATCCCTGAAATATCCGTCAAACATCCCTAACGGTTTGCCTTTTCCGGTATATATAACGATCTGTCCTTCATCCCCGACCTCGCATGAGTTTCCGTTTTCATCAATTATGTCAATATCATATCCGGGAGAAGGCATTCCCATCGATCCGGGTTTCGGTTCGAACCAGGGATATGTGGCCACTGCAACGGTACACTCGGTTTGACCATACCCTTCCATCAGCTTTATTCCGGTTAACTCAAAAAACTGTTTAAAAACCTCCGGATTCAGCGGTTCACCGGCAACTACACAATATTTCAGGTGGCGGAGATCAAATTTTTTCAGATCTTCCTTGATAAGAAACCGATAAATGGTCGGAGGGGCACAGAATGTGGTAACATGGTATTTTTCTATAATTTCCATCATGTTCCGTGGAACAAATTTGTCAAAATCATATGTCATAACCGCACTTCCGCTGAGCCATTGCCCATAAAGCTTTCCCCATGCCGATTTTGCCCATCCCGTGTCCGCAACGGTCAGATGCAATCCATTGTCCTTTACATTCTGCCAGTATTTTGCCGTAAGAATATGCCCCAGCGGGTAGGTATACGAAAGGCTGACCATCTTTGGCATGCCTGTTGTTCCAGAGGTAAAATACAACAGCATCATATCCGTGTTCTGCGGAACACCAGCCCCTGCCGGCCTCGTGAAATTATCACCGGCACCTTTTGTTTCTTTAGTAAAATTGAGCCAACCCTCCCTGTCTTCTCCAATCAATGCAACCTGCCTGAGCGAAGGGGAGTTTTTCCTCGATTTTTCAATACGCTCAATGACATCGGGATCGGGGACGGAAACGATCATATTAATGTCAGCAGCATTATTGCGATACACAATATCCTTTTCACTTAACAGGTGAGTGGCGGGAATTGCTACCGCACCGATTTTATGCAAGCCCAGGATAGCAAACCAGAATTCATATCTTCTTTTCAGGATCAGCATTACCTTATCCCCCTTCCGGATGCCTGCCGACAGGAAAAAATTGGCGGCCCTGTCACTGTATAGTTTCATTTCGCCAAATGTGAATATGTGTTCCGATCCCTCGTCGTTGCACCACACCATGGCTACTTTTTCAGGATTATGCAACGCAATATCATCTACCACATCAAATGCAAAATTAAATCGGGAGGGAATATTAATCCTGAAATTTTTTATGAAATCGTCATATGAGGTAAAGTGGGTTTTTCCGAGGAGCTTGTTCAATATCATGACTGCATTATTTTTTATAGGACAAAATACGTGCGACCCGGTTAAACGGTAATGGCCAGAAATTTAACAGGTTGATTGTTCAGCGCCTTCATGGCATGCTTGTGCGACGAGTCAAAATAAATGGAGTCGCCTTCGTTCAGCACGATTTCGTGTCCTTCAAGGAAAATGGTCATGGATCCTTCCAGCACATAGTTAAATTCCTGTCCTGGATGTGAATTGTACTGGATCTCCTGCCTGGCATCAGGCCTGGCAGTTACAATAAAGGGCTCAGCCCGCTTATGCACAAAATTGTATGCCAGGTTTTCATAGTTATATTGTTGTTTTCGCTCAGCTATAATGCCGTGTCCCTTACGAACAACACAATACTGATGAAGCCTTGGATTTTCGCCCGTCAGCAAGGCTGACAATTCCACGTTCAGCCGTTGGGAAATCCTGATTAGCAGGGCAACGGAAATATCGGTCCTGCCACTTTCCATCGACCTGAAATCATCCAGGGTGATTTCAAGATATTCAGAAAGGCTTTCCTGGGAAAGTCCGGTTATTTCCCTCAGCGCTTTTATGCGGCGCGCAATCTGGATAATTTCTTCATTCATGGATTGAGAATTGATTGTAATGAATTAGGATCGGTTAAAATTATCATATCTGCTTAAGATGTGCCTGGTTTATGCTGCAAATCTATTAACGATATGCAAATTATTTAATTCAAATAATTAACCGCGGGTTATTCTCCTCAGCGCTTTTCATATCGCCAATATGAGGGTTTGTGGGGGTATCTGAGGGTTTGTGATGTCATTCTATTTAGCTGAAGATAGTATAAAGCAGTCATGCCATTCCCCAACGTTCGGGGAATGGCATGATGACGGCCTTTTATATTTGAGGAGCATTCTGCATTGCAGGGGCCGGTTCCGCATCCGGAAACCAGGGTATCAGGGACCTATCGGGCTATAATAAAGCTTCCGGTTTTGCTGATCCGGTCATTTTTTATTCGGATCCAGTAAGTTCCGCTGGCGATATCATTCAACCCGAAGGTGTATCTTTCTTCACCCGGGTTCAGCACGGCACGCCGTAAAATCTTTCCATCGCTATTAATAATCTCAAGCTGGGTAAGACCTTTTGATTCCTTATAGTAAATAATCAGCTTATCATTGGCGGGTACCGGGTAGATAAGGATCCCCTCGCTTTCCAGGTCATTTATCCCTGTAGGGCCACTCTCTGAGACAACAATGGTAAATTCCTGGTCGATATCCACCTTGCCATCGGATAAACGCAGGGTAACAGGATACTGACCCTCAGTTGCAGGAATTCCTGACAGGGAGGCACTTTTCTGTCCGGGCAGCCAGTTAAAAACAATCCATTGGGGCTTTTCTACGGCACTTAAGGTAAGTACATCTGTCAGATCCAGGTCATCACCCATGAAGAAATACGAGTACGCCTCATTCAAAGTGCCTTCAGTTACAGGTTCGGAAGTGACATATGGAGCAAAATTACCGACACCACAATGACCCTTGCCGGAATCGTAATAATCAGAAATTTCGCCAGCTGTAACAGCCCGGTTATATATAGCTACCTCATCCAAAGAGCCTAAAAAATGATAACCGGGATGATCAGGAGAACTTCGCTTCAGGTACCCGACAGTTATGGGCGTGGGGTCATCGGCTGTAAATGAATCAGTAAATGTATCGGGTAGGTTGGTTTCCATTACGCCGTCAACATAGATCAGGTTTTCATTCGTAGCCCCGTTTCGTACATTGACAACATGGTGCCAGTTGCCGTCCGCGATCATGGTTGTTCCTGTTAAGACCAAAAGATTTCCACTGTTATCACGTAGTTCCAACAGGGCTTTACCTGCATCATCAATACCGGCAAACTGAACCGCAGCATTGAGAATATCAATCCTGTGCCGTGCCACGCAAACCATCATCTTCTTGGTAGTTGTCTTTAACCAGTATTCAATAGAAAAGCTATTTTCCTGCGACCAGTCGAATTCCGTGTTCAGATCCGGAATATCTAATCCAGAAGTAGAATTAAAGAGCTGTGCTACGCCAATTTTTCCCTGAACAGATACAGGTGAAATGGTTGCTTCGGCATTATGCACACCGTAAAAATCGGCATATACCGGACCAAATGATTCATCCAGCTTCAGAAGAACCAACAGGTCATCCGGGCAAGGGGTACCTTCTGCCATGAAGATCCGGAAGGATTGAGTGTCTGCAGGAGGAACATAATTTTCTGCGATGACCGTTACAAAGGCCTGGGCCGTAATATCCATCGGTGTCCAGGAGATCAAACCGGTAAGGGGATCGATTATCATTCCCTCGGGAGCCGACAGCAGTGAATACGACATACCGTTCTCCAGCCCTCCTGCATGTACCTTATATGTATACAATGAACCTACAATAGCCTGTGTTACAGGTATAGACAGGAGATTTGCATTGAGCCCGTCACAAATACCAACATCAGAATTTGCCAGTAAGATCTGATTGCTGAGATTCTGGGCAGTTAGCGCCTCCGTGAGAATGGCGACCTCATCCAGGGATCCCTGGTAAAAATATCCATATGAAGGTGAACCGCCAACAGTATTCTTCAGTTGACAGAACATAACCTCCTCAGAAGAAGTAAAACTGCCGGAATATTCATGGCTGGTTTTAATACTTTCAGTTCCGTCAACAAACAGCGTGTTTGTCTTGGTGGCTTCATCACGGACAAATGCCACCTGGTGCCAATTCCCGTCATCATAAGCAAGCGGAGTCTGTAAATCTACCCTGTCACTCAGGGAATCTTTCAATATGAAGAACAGATTTCCTTCACCCTCGATGCCCCCTGCCCAGAATGTTCCAGGGGCACTCCCTCCGCGATAATCCCCGCGGCTAACAACAACCTGGGTGCGGCCTGCAAGGTCACCGGGCGAGTACTTAACCCAGTATATGATTGTAAAACTGGAATGAACCGGAAAGTTAAAGGCCGAACTATTCGGTATGGTAGCCGTAACACCTGAATTGGAATCAGAAGTAAAGAAATGAGCGGAACCGATTCTTCCGATCGGGTCTAAATCAGGAGCCTCATTGCAAATAGCATTGTGACCACCTGCCTGGTCAATGAGTGTGAGTCCGCTGGGTTCATTCATATTCCAGTAGGATATCAATCCCGCGGGACATTGGGCATAAGTCTTGCTTGTCACTAGGAAAGCGGTAAAAAGCAATAGGTACTTTGCGAAGCGTTTTAGAGTTTCCATATGCAGCTTTTTTTTATGATTAATGGTTCTTGTAATGACAACCAACGATAATTGATTATGTTAATCAAAATCGGGAGTTTCATGTCCGTGGCAGGAATAAGGAGTAGGGAGTAGGGAGTAAGGAGAGATGAGTAGGGAGAAGGGGAATTGTTATATTTGCAGGGGAAGGGCAGGGAATTCGGGTTCTATGTCCTTCTGCCAATGCACTGGAAAGTTCCCTTAAAACCCTGAAACACGAGTATAATAGGATGAGAACATGGACGACCAAAAGCGGGTACCGGATTACAAGGATATTATCCGGAAGAAGCAATGTCTTTTTGGTTACCAACGGGAAGACTAACTTCCTCATCGATACATCGGTCAGCAGGTTGTGGAATAAGCTGCAGAAGCGATTAATAAAGGCCGGGGTCAACCGGATCGATTACCTGATTTTAACCCATGCCCATTTTGACCATGCTGCGAATGCAAACAAAATTAAGGAAAAGTATAGGGCAACGGTCATTGTTCAAAAGAGTGAGGCAGATCTGTTGGCAAAAGGAGAAAATGTAATTCCGCAGGGAACAATGCTGCTGACCCGCCCGCTTGTAGACCTATTTGGTAAGAGGGTCTTTAAACAACTCACGTATGAACCATGCCAGTCAGATATAACTGTGGAGAACCGGCTGGGATTAACCGATCTGGGTATCAACGGGTATATATTGCATACACCGGGTCATACGCATGGTTCACTAAGTATCGTTGTTGACGATGAAATCGCGCTGGTAGGTGACACCATGTTCGGTGTGTTCAAAGGATCCGTGTTTCCTCCGTATGCTGAAAATGCAGGAGTGATGATTCAAAGCTGGGGAAAATTACTGGATACCAATTGCAGGCTCTTTATCCCTTCGCATGGCACTGCCAACAGCAGATCACTGGTTGAAAGGGACTTTGCCCGAAGAAGAGAGGCTGTTTAGAATATTCTAATCGTACTTCGTTAAAGGTCTTTATTCCGGCATCGGTATCACATTTCCCATTTTGACAACTTCAAAATTGCTGCCTGCAATTGATTTCAGTTCTCCCAGTTCGTCATCATCCCAACGGGAATCAGGCGCTCCCGAAATATACCAGTTGGAACCGTTATCCGCTACAAACATCCCGTATTTTTTCAATGCAGTTAATATTACCTGCACATGGGGTGAGAATTCCGATATGTCGAAGCCGGATTTCAACCGGACCCGCATTCCCATTGGAGGGTAATTTACAGTAATGTTGTCGCTGGCTGCGTGTGTGGCGGGATGAACAAAGGCATTCCTTGTTTTTGACACGGTAAAGCGCAGTGCATGATTGATCTCCCCTTTTTCCACAACCTCCTCGTACCGGACCAGTCCGGGAAAAATGGGTAACCCTGCCGCATCCGCTGAAGTCCGGTAGTCAGGGCGCAAATCATTTGAAGTCAGATCAAAAATAGCCCCCGATCCTGCTTTCCAGCCGTTACTGGTATGAACGGCATTAAATAGCTCATAGAGAATTCGGCTTGTGGTATCGATGATAAGGATATGCCTGTCGGATCCGCTTTCAATAAGGACATCCGGTGGTATAGGATACGGTCCGGGGTCGCTCTCTGACTGATATTGAAAGGTAACATTCAACAAGGGTAGATTGCTTCCTACCACATTAAAAGGAATTCCTATGGGTGCATTTTCCCATACTGTGCCAAAATCGGGATGCAAATGAATATCATTTCCGATTGAGGCAATCAGGTTGCCGGAATTGGGATCGGCTGGTTCGTTTGATATATCTGTATTCCAGGGATTATCCCGGGGAAACACCTGCAGGTTTCCAACAGGCTTTTCTTCATCGCGAAGCTCCGGTTGTTCATCATTTTCCTTCCTGCACCCGGAAGAATATCCTATCAGCAGGAGGAATACAAAAATGTTGCGGTAAACTATGGACATAAGGGCAATTTTGAAAACATTCTGGTAATGAACGGAGATTAAAGCAAATTATTGACAGAAGGCGTTTCATACATCTATGAAAAAAAAGATACAAAGGAATCCCGGAATTAGAATTATCATTAAATTAGGGTTTGGACGAATTTTTGACTTTTGATGTTTACAATATTGCCCTACGGGAAAGTTTCTTTTAATATAGCTGCCTGATGATGAGAGATGGATAAATCCGGAAATTAATAAACCAATAAAGCATCGGGCTTGTTATAATCAGTAATAAAAAATCGTGTAACTATTCGGACTTATTTTAAACTAATTTTTTATCCATGAATAAGATTAATTTTTTTCTTTTATTGCTGCTTATTGCTGCTTATTCCGAAACCGCTGCGCAGACTAAGGGCAAAGCACTTTTTAATGGTAAGGATCTGGCGGGATGGCACTGGGATATCCCTGCAATGGACAATGATGTGAATGCAGCAAATCCATTCATTGTTAGAAACGGGATGCTTGTAAGTCTTGGACAACCCGGGGGCCACCTGATAACCGATGCAGTTTACATGAACTACCGGCTTGAAGTTGAGTACCGTTTTGCTGCCAAACCGGGTAACTGTGGTGTGCTTGTTCACGCTTCCACGCCAAGGGCACTTTATAAGATGTTCCCTAAATCAATTGAAGTTCAGTTACAGCATGAAAATGGCGGAGATTTTTGGTGTATTGCCGAGGATATTACAACACCTGACATGGAAGCGCGCCGCGGACCGAAAGAAGAGTGGGGCGGCACGGAGGACAAGAAACGTAATATTAAAAACCTGACAGACGGATCAGAGAAACCTGCCGGTGAGTGGAACAGAATGGTGATCGAATGTGTGGGAAGAGAAGTGAAAGTATGGCTAAACAATGATCTTGTAAACTACGGCTTTAATTGCACGGCCGACAGGGGTCAGATCGCATTACAGGCTGAAGGATCCGAAGTCGAGTTCCGCAAGCTGGAATTAACCCCGATCAGCAAACTGTCGGATTAACCGTGTTATCGCTCTAAAAACAAAAAACCGCCCGGGATAATTGATCCGGGCGGTTTCATAAACTTCATTCAGTTTGCTGGTTGTCCGACCAGGATTCGAACCTGGACAGGCAGAACCAAAATCTGCAGTGCTACCGTTACACCATCGGACAGCGCATTTTAAGAAGGTGCAAAGTTACACAAAAAACGGTTTTTACCAATTATTTGTTCCTCTTTGAGTTGGATTTCTGCGTTTGAAGCAGCTTCAATCCGTCTGCCGTCATGATGCTCGGCTTTCCAACCAGTGCGCTGTCGTTGCAATACCGGTACTGCTGGTTAAAGTTCATCAGGTCGCACATTTCATCAGAAAGTATAACCACCTGGTTTTCCGGAATCCGCAAATCGAGATCCACATGGGCAAACATCCAGAAGTTTTTATCACTTGTGTTAAGGTATTTATCAATATAAATGACTGAATCCTTCTGCTCCCACCGGTAATTGATCCTGTCGAGGAAATCCTCAGCGTTTTTCACGCCTACATTGTGGATGCGTTTCTCAACTACAACCGACATTTCCTCATCATTTGCATATTCCACCGAAAATTCCGGCTGCGTGTAAATCGATTTATCGAGCTGGCTGTATTCAAAATCATGATCAAAAACGGAATATTGGGTTATTCTTTTATCTTCTGAATTATCCCTGACCTCTATATATAACCGCGGATATTTTATTGTTTCAATCCGGGTTGTCCGCTTTCCGGAGGTTTCAGCAGCGAAGTTCGTGCTGTTCATAGCAATGATGCTGATGAAAAAAACCAGGGCAACAATCCAAATGACAAGCAGGAAGGCACGCAATACCTGGTGTTTTGTCCTGATATTGAAAAGGATTTTAATCCCGCCGTAGATGAGTGCAACGATCGGTATTACCACAAGGATGACAATTGAAATAACGAGCAGGTAATAGTGCGCCGAATTGAGAAAAAAGTGTGACATAACCGGGAAGGGTATGCCATCCCATATCTGGATATTCCCGAATACATGGGTGAATCCCAGTAAGAACATGATCGTGAAAGCCAGGAAAATAGTTCCTGTAATCAGAAATATTACGCCGATGGCTCCGATCATAAATTTGAAGATGGCGATAATCACCAGCCCGATCGCACGGAATAAATTTTCAATGGCATTCCGGATCCTGTCAGCTCCGGTTGAATGGTTGATGTTATGAAGTCCGGCTTTCACCTTGTCATATTCTGCATTTACAGACTCCTTGATTGTGGAAAGGGTAACCGGCATTCCCCTCATCTGTAGTTTTTCAGTGGTGGTTCTTGCCTTGGGGACAACAATCCAAAGAATTCCATAGACTATGATTCCCAGTCCATGGAGGAAGATCAGCGCAAAAAAAGCAAGTCTGATCCACAACGGGTCGAGGTCAAAATAAGCACCAAGTCCAGCCGCGACCCCACCAATATAATTATTCTCCTCATCCCTGAAGAAACGTCGGTTTTCCTTTCGTCCATAACTCTCATATTCACGGGATGAGTTGGTTGTACCCGTATACTCGAAATCCTCTATTTTTCCGAGTATCCCGATTGCTTCAGTCACGTTTTCAAGGGACACAGCCTGGTTGGCATCGGTAATTTTGTTCTCGAGCAATTCCGCAATCCGCTGCTCGATATCCTCCATGATCTCTTTTCCCGTCTCTCCTTCTGCTGCGAAATGCGCTTTCAGCGATTCGAGATAATGATTTAATTTGTGAAAGGCGTCCTCATCCATATGGAAATGCCTGCCCCCGAGATTGATCTGTATGGTCTTTTTCATGGTTCTATTCTTTAAAATTGTTACTTTTTAAGGATTGAATCAACGGCATCGATCAGTTCCCTCCAGGATGATTCCAATTCTTTTAAGGCCGAACTGCCCTGTTCGGTAAGGGCATAATATTTACGGGGGGGTCCCTGGGTGGATTCTTCCCAGCGGTAGCTCAGCAAACCGGAGTTTTTCTGCCGTGACAGCAAGGGGTAAAGTGTACCCTCCACCACGATCAGCTGCGATTCTTTAAGCTTGTTCAAAATGTCGGTGGCATAAGCGTCACCCTTTGAGAGAATGGAAAGTATGCAGAACTCCAGTACTCCCTTTCTCATCTGTGCTTTTGCATTTTCGAAGTCCATATCATTGAATATTAATAAGTTTAGAATATTTTTAGCTCTTCTTGCGCCGAAAGCTTTTCTTCACGCTTTCAAACTCGTCCCTGAAGAAATTTCCGATGTTTGAGGTATTGACCGAATCGCCCCGCATTTCAAGTTTTTGGGCTGTAGTTCTTGCTTCAGGTACCACTATCCAAAGGATAATGTAAGCCAGTGCACCAACACCCATGAATAAAAGCGCGACAAAAATCAGGCGCATGATCACCGGGTCGATATTTGTATATGCGGCCAATCCCCCGCATACTCCGCCGATCATGCGGTCATCCGGATCGCGGTATATTCTCCTGGATCGGCTTCTTCTATCCCAATTGCTTCGGGGTTCTTCTTCAGATCCGCCTATTTCATGGGGATCCCCCATGATCCTGATTACCTCATCCACATCGGTCAGGGTGATTACCTGCTTATTCAGGCCGAGACGTTCGCTGAACAATTCTGATATGCGCAGCTCAATATCATTCAGAATATCCTCCCGTTCCTTCAGATCTGAAAAGTGTCCCTTGATACGTTCAAGGTAGGCACTCAATATAAGGTAGGCATCCTCATCGATATTGTAAACCCGGTTCCCCAGGTTGACAGAGAAAGTTTTTTTCATGGCATGTTGAGTTTTATGGTATCAAATAATTAATTTGCTTCGTTGAAAGTCCGTCATAGTTAACCTGCTGACCTGCAGTTTCAAAATTGCTGCCTATAGGAGCAGTCCGCGAACTGTCCCTACTTTCAGGAACGTTTTCATGCAATGATTCACGATGACCTTCCATCTGAAATATCCGGGCTACAAGCCAGGGGCATACCAGGCAGAACAATAAAACAGCGAGAATCTGACTTTTCATGGTAGGTTTATTAATTTACTACTATGTTATGAACTTTGAAATCCTATACAAAGATATATATAAAGAATAGTAATATGCAAGACATAGTAGTAAAAAAATAAAAATAATCGGTAAAGGATGGTATTATGCCGGTGAATGACGGTTATTCTCCGGCAACGGTAATCGTAGAGACAGGGCATTGCCCTGTCTCTACGACATCCCTGCCATAAAATTCATTATCTTAGATCCGTTATTATTCCACAATATGCGTGCAGTTATTCAACGGGTAAGCGGGGCTTCGGTAACAATCGGCGGTAATGAAAAGGCAGCGATCGCTGCCGGATTGCTGATACTTGTCGGTATTGAGGAGGCTGATACCCGGGCCGACATAGAATGGCTTTCAGGAAAGATCGTCCGGCTGCGCATATTTGGCGATGAAAACAACCTGATGAATTTATCCGTTCAGGATGTGAGGGGAGACATTCTCGTGATAAGCCAGTTCACGCTTTTCGCGGATACAAAGAAGGGGAACCGTCCCTCCTATATTAAAGCGGCCAGGCCGGAAACTGCCATACCTTTATATACCAGTTTTCTGCAACAGCTTTGTAAAGATCTGGGCGCCCCGGTTTACTCCGGGGAATTTGGCGCAGATATGAAAGTCAACCTGATTAACGACGGTCCGGTTACTATATTAATCGACACGAAAAACAAAGATTCATGACACTGAATGAAGCTCAGTCACGGGTAGACGGCTGGATCAGGGAATACGGGGTCCGCTATTTCAGCGAACTCACCAACCTGGCCCTTCTGATGGAGGAAACCGGTGAACTGGCCAGGATTATGGCCAGGACTTACGGGGAACAATCTTCAAAATCCCTGGAAGAGGATTCCTCGCTGGCGGATGAAATGGCAGATATCCTTTTTGTGTTGATCTGCCTGGCAAATCAGACCGGTGTAGACCTTGAAAAAGCTTTTCAGGAAAACCTGGCGAAGAAAACAAGGCGTGACCACAGCCGGCATCATGATAATGACAAGTTAAAACATTAAAAACATATAATCGGACAATTACAACATAATAGTTAATATCTTATCTTTGCCAGCGGTTTCAGGTTAAATAGGGTATGAACGTATTATTCATCCAGTTTCAAGTCGGTGATTCGGTTTTGCAGACACAACGGGCGGATACCCTAAGTTCTCAATCTGAAGAACCTTCGATCCAGTCTGAACAGGAAGAACCCGTCGGCTATTTTGTCGAGCATCCGGGTGATATCCTGCGTGTACAAACCGCCAGAATTCCTGTGCCCGTTAAGGAGGAACCGGTTCAAATACCGAAAAAACAGGCAATCCTTCCGCCGGAATGGAATTTTAACCTGAATTTTTTTACTGAAAACGGATTGACTCGGGCCGTTTCCCGGAACGGGTTTTTTAAACGCGACCAGGAATCATTCGTGGCTACTACCGGCGTGAAGCCTGAGACAATTGTACCCCGGGGAAGAAACAGCAACAGCCTCGACTGGTTTTTGGGCATTTTTCTTGTAATCGCCCTCCTTTTTATCTGGATCCGCCTGTTTTATGGCAAGTATTTTGCCACTCTGGCCAGCGCCGTATCCAGTTTCCAAATGTCGGCCAAGCTTTTCCGCGAAAGGAATGTTCTCGTACGCCGTGTATCCATCGTGCTCGACTTTATTTACTTTGTTATGCTCTCTGTTCTTATATATGAGGCAGTAACGCATTTTAAATGGGTAGATTCGGCCATGGGCCAGTTTAACCTCTATTTGCTGCTGCTTAACATTATTATTATATATTCCCTTTCAAGAATTGCCCTTCTGCGGATTACCGGACACTTGTTCCTGCAGCGCAACCTGTTTTCTGAGTATATTCACAATACACTTGTTATTAATAAAGGAACAGGAATAATTCTTTTTCCCCTTGTCATCACGGCCCACTATTTTCCGTTTCCATTAATTTCCCTGGTGCTCGTTTTAGGACTCAGTATCTTGATATTGGGCGTTATCTGGAAGAGCATCAGAGCCTATCAAATTATTAGGCGTAAAAATGTAGTTTTATTCTATTTGATTTTGTACCTTTGTACGCTTGAATTTTTGCCCCTTTTGATAGGGTATAAAGTTATTATTTCACTGATTTAGAGTTATTAACAAAGAAGCTGTGCTTTTATGAAGATAAAGAGAATACTTGTTTCTCAACCCAAGCCGGATTCCGATAAGTCGCCTTATTTCGAATTAGCTGAAAAAAATAATGTAAAAATCGATTTTCGCCCTTTCAGCCACGTTGAGGGTGTACCCTGTAAGGATTTTCGCAAGCAGCGGATCGATATTCTGAATCATTCGGGCGTGATCTTCAACAGTAAGACCGCGATCGACCATTTTTTCCGCATGTGCGGAGAATTGAGGATCATTGTACCTGATCTGATGAAATATTTCTGCATTTCCGAATCGGTGGCATTTTACCTGCAGAAATATATTATTTACAGAAAACGGAAAATTTTCTTTGGGGCAGGTACCATCAATGACCTGGTTGAAATTGTCAGCAAGCATGGGGATGAAAAATTTCTGCTTCCGTTTTCCGATCTGCCGCATGAAGAATTGACCGAATTGCTCGACAGGCATCAGATAAAATATGAAAGGGCGATTTTGTACCATAATGTTTGTGCTGATTTAAGCGATTTTTCGGTGATTAATTACGACTTGCTTGTATTTTTCAGTCCCTCAGGTATAAAATCCCTGCTGAAGAATTTCCCGGAATTTCAGCAGAATGAAATCCGGATCGGCTCCTTCGGGGCTGCTACCGCAAAAGCAGTTGCCGATGCCGGTTTGCGTCTCGACCTCCAGGCACCCCGCCCTGAGGCTCCTTCAATGATTATGGCACTTGATATGTTTATCAGGGAACAAAACAAAAACTGTAAAAAATAGATTTTTTACGGTCCTGGAAATTGATTGATTTTCTGCAGATTAACCGCAACTGATGATCTATATCACCTGTACCGGATTCGTCTGCTTCGTAACCACGTACTTCCTGTTACGTATACGATTATACAAATCAATTTTTCATGAAGCCGTTAGCCTCAGTCAAGCCAAAAAAATTATGCAGGCGTTGCAATAAGAATCCTTCTGAAGATATGATCTGTCCCGTTTGCAAAAACGAGCTTATCGCGCTATACGACAACAAACTCAGCTGGCGTACAGCCTATGAGGTGGAAAAGGTCAGTCGCCGGGCGCTCCTGTATACACGTGAGTCTTCAGACGAAGATCTCTATTAACCTTTTTTAACGGAATTAAACAAGCCATCACAGGGAATGTCATGGTTTTGGCTTAGTTTTGCATATGCAAAAAGCATATCAAATTTACCTGCAATGAAAGAAAAATCTGTGAAAAGAAAGATATGGGGAATTATTGCGATTTCCCTCATAGTGGCATTATCCTTTGGTTTTGTATCGCTTAAAGACAAAGGATTCGAAATCGCGAAGAACCTCGAGATTTTTTATTCCCTGTTTAATGAGTTGAACCGGTTTTATGTGGATGATACGAAACCCGATAAGTTAATCGAGTCCGCTATCGATGGAATGCTCACATCGCTTGACCCTTATACAACCTATATTCCTGAAGAGGATATGGCGGATTTTAATTTTATGACGACCGGGGAATATGGAGGCATAGGCGCATTGATCCGAAAGGGAGGCAATTATGCAATGGTCTCAGAACCTTATCTTGATTTTCCAGCACAACAGGCCGGACTCCTTGCAGGGGATACCATCCTGAGCATTGACGGTGTTTCTACAAAGGGTAAAGAGATCGGATCCGTGAGTGAAATGCTGAAAGGGACTCCAAATACAACCCTGAAACTTCAGATCAGCCGGATTGGAACCAGCGGTATTATTGAAAAATCCCTGGTTCGAAGAAAAATTTCAATTCCCAATGTTCCTTATTATGCCTTTGTATCCGGCAAAATCGGATACATTAAGCTTACCAATTTCACGAAAGATGCCGGGCTTGAAACCGGAAACGCCCTGAAGGCCCTTAAAGCACAGGGAGCAACTTCGGTGATCCTTGATTTACGCGGGAATCCGGGTGGCCTTCTCATGGAATCGGTAAATGTCTGCAACCTTTTTATAGGGAAGGGAAAAGAGGTCGTAAGCACAAGGGGTAAGGTAAAACAATGGGATAATGTTTATACCACATCTTCCCTACCGGTGGATACAGCAATGCCAATGGTGGTTCTCGTGAACAGGGGCTCAGCCTCGGCTTCTGAAATAGTAGCCGGCGCCCTGCAGGATCTTGACCGTGCGTTGATCATCGGCCAGCGTACTTTTGGGAAGGGACTTGTACAGACAACCCGGCCTTTGAGCTATAATTCCCAGTTAAAGGTTACCACCGCCAAGTATTATATCCCCAGCGGCCGGTGTATCCAGGCATTGGATTATGCTCACCGGAATCCCGACGGCAGTGTGGGCATCGTTCCGGATTCGCTGATCCGTGAATTTTCAACCCGGAACGGGAGAAAGGTATATGACGGAGGCGGAATCTCTCCAGACGTGCCAGTGGAACAGGAACAAATTGGCAATATTGCCATTAGCCTGTACGCAAAGAACCTGCTCTTCGATTATGCCACACTTTATTTCCTGAGCCATCCCAGGGTGAACAACGTGGAAGCACTGAAAATAACCGACGAGGAATATGCGAAATTCCTGGATTATATAAAAGATAAGAATTACGACTATACCACGGAAAGCGATGACCAGCTGACAGAATTGATCAAGACGGCCAGACAGGAGAAATATTTTGACAGGGCCAGTGAAGAATTTGCTGCATTAAAAGTTAAACTGGCACACGATAAGGAACAGGATCTTAGAACGTTCAGCAATGATATCAAAATACTGCTGTATGAAGAAATAGCCAGCCGGTATTATTATCAGAAGGGAAGGATACAAGCTTCCCTTGATCAGGATATAGATCTGCAAAAGGCTGTGGCGGTTTTGGAGAATCCGAAGGAATACGGCGCACTCTTGCAACAGTCACCGGTTCATGCGATGGCGGGAAAGTAGTTCGTCATAGGCAGCCATCAGGTTCTTCATCATGGGATGGCCTGTGGAATAGGTGTTGAGTCCAATCCGGTTAACCGGCAGGATTTTCGGTGATGTACCCGTCAGAAAAACCGCTTCCATCAAAGGTAATGTGTCAATTGAAATAGGGCATTCAAGTAATTTGTAATTCAATTTTTTGCATAAGCTTATAACCTTCTCGCGGGTGATTCCTTTCAACACCTGGTCCCCCGGTGCTGTCATCACATTTTCACGGCTGATGAAAAAAACATTCGACCGGCTTCCTTCTGTAATACAATCCCTGTCATCGCACAACAGCGCTTCATAAATAGCGCTTGTCCGGATAAAATCACGAACCTGCTCCTGGTATATGTGATTATATTGTTTGATGTTCGGATGGCGTCGTACAGTTTTAAAAACAGCAGTCGGCACACCCGTCTCATACATTTCCGGGGAGGGGTAGGAAAAAGGAATGCAATAGGTATACAGCACCGGCGGGCCTCCTTCCTGCACATGCAGGACAAGGCGAATGTTTCCGTCCCTGAGCTCATTGAGCCGGATGAGCTCCTGTATAATTCCGGTTACTACCTGTAAATTGAATGTATACTTCAACCCTGCCAGCGATACCGAATGCTGCAGACGTTGAAGGTGATCATCGGGGAAAAGGCAGTGCCCCTGCATTACCCGGAGTACTTCATAATAAACAGCACCCGTTTGAAATGCCGTATCGGAAAGGGATGCGATTTTTTTAAAGGATGAATCCTCGGAGTAATATGAGCCGCTGTAAACAGACATATCTTCAGAAAATTGAAGCTTTTATTGAGCCAGAAATACGTAAGTAATAGTACCTAATTGTTTTGCAGGTGATTTGGAATCTGTATTAAATACGGCAGATGATGCTGAACGATACGCTTCCTCCAGCAGGCACTGATCGCGTGTTGATTTATTCTCAGCAATGGTGGCTGATATCACTTTGCCGGTCTGGTTAATCACAATATCGATAATTACAGTACCGCCACCCTGGCACTTATAGGTGGGAATATACAGATAACGGTGCCAGCGGTTTTCAAGAAAATAGGAAACCGTTGTATTATCCTTCCGGATTATATTGGGGACAGTTTCTTCCTGGCCGGGGGTGTTTTCTTCCGCCGCCGCGTCAATTGCATTTTCATCAGGGGTCGGCGGCTGATCAGACACCCTGTTTTCTGCTTTCAGCGAGCTGATGCCCAATTCCTGCATTACCTCCTGTTCGTATTTTGAGGTGCTGAGCTTTTCATCCAGCTTGCCCGCCATGTTGGAAGCAATACTGTGAACTTCGCCCGCGCTGAGGTTGGGCATAGTTTTTTCAATTTCTTCACCTGTCTTTTCATCCTCTGCGGTTTTGTCTTCGACGGGCGTTACCTCCGGGTTGAACTCGATCATAACCTGGTCCTTCTGCTCCTGCCGGGCTTCGCCCAGTTTGAACCAAAGGAAAATAATCACCACAAGTAAATGAATACTCAGAGTAGCCAGTAAGCTGTTGACATTATGTGTAAAGAAACTTCTCAAAAAAGTAATTTTTCAGGTACAAAAATAGAAAAGAATCCTTTTGTAAAGTAGGAAAACAGTAATTTTGCCGATAAATAAGCACGTTCATGAAATCCGGCACCATTTGCCTTCTCATAGTCATGTTGTTCTGTTATGCGCAGCCATCAGAGGCGCAATTTTATGTAAACGGCGAATCCCCGGCATCTACCCGATGGATGCAGATAAACACCCCGGGCTACCAGGTGGTTTTCCCGATGGGAATACAAAGAGAAGCCGAATTGCTGATCCGAAACCTCGAAAAAACAGCTGTCCTTACCCAAAAACCCTACAATCTGCCCGCAAAAAAAGTACCGATCCTGCTGAACATGACTTCCGTGCGTTCGAACGGGTTCGTTACCTGGACACCCCGCCGTATGGAGTTAATTGTTACCCCGCCACAGGATTCCTATGCGCAGGATTGGATCGGCCAGTTGTCCCTGCATGAGTACAGGCACGTTGTGCAGATCAGCCAGCTTGACCAGGGGACCATTTCCGCACTTAAATATGTGACCGGTGAAATTGCCATTGGCGGGGCTACTGCCCTGATGCCATCGTGGTATTATGAGGGGGATGCCGTGGTGAACGAGACGCGGTTGTCACCGGCGGGCAGGGGAAGAGTTGCCGGATTTGAAATGCCCTTGCGGACACTCCTGATGAGTACCCACAAATTATATCCTTACAGCAAAACCCTGCTGGGTTCCTATAAGGATTTCGTGCCTGATCCATACCAGTATGGATACCAGCTGGTAAACTGGACCAATGAACATTTTGGTCCCGGAATCTGGCCGGAGGCTATCGGATATTCCTCACGGAATGCATTCCTGCTTTCTCCGCTGACTATTTATTTTATCACGAAGCATCATATGGGGAAGAAGAAGATATACCGGAATATGGTGGATTCGGTTAAAATATTATATAACAAGCAGGAAGAATCCATAAACTATACTGATTATTTAAAAATTAACCCGCGGAAAACCGGGGATTACACCAATTACAGGTTCCCGCGGCTATCCGGGGAAGGAAAAGTGATTGCCGTTAAATCGGGTATTGATCAGCGGGACTTTTTCGTAGCTATTGATTCATCGGGAAACGAAACCAACCTGCTGGCGACCGGAACTTTCTCCGGCTTGAAAACGGATTTGCATGGAAGCTATCTCCTTTGGGATGAAATTGCCTCGGATCCCCGGTGGGCCCTCCGTAATTATTCTGAAATCAGGATATTTGACCTGTCTGCGAACAAGTTGCATAATCTCACCCGGAAAACCCGGTATTTCTCTCCCGATTTCTCTCCCGATGGAAATACAATTGCCGTTTCGGAAACCGATCTTCAGAATACCCATTACCTAACCCTGATCTCGACATCGGATGGAAAGCCGGTGTGTCAGCTGCCCTCCCCTGAAAACAGGGAAGTTACCTTTCCGGAATGGACCTCTGACAGTACAATCGCGGTAATTACAATTTCATCCCGCGGAAAACAACTGGAACAGGTTGATCTTTCTGACGGGCAATGGACCGTGCTTCTTCCGTATACACGGTTCAACATTTCAGAACCCTTGCATTATAAGGATTTTATTCTGTTCAGGAGTTCGTATACAACCATTGAAAACGTATTTGCCTTTGATGTAACGAAACATAAATTATACCAGGTCACCTTTTCACAATTCGGAGCCTGGAATCCTGCCGTTTCCGCCGACTCCTCCGAGCTCCTTTTCAGCACCTACACAGCCGGAGGATATGATATTGCGAAAATACCGCTGGACCCGTCTTTATGGAAGCAAATTGCCATTTCCGATGAACCATCCGGAATATGGCCGAATTCAAAACGATCGGAGTATGCCGAAACCCTGCTTTCCGATTCGATCGGACAATTAACCCACCAGGCCGTTCCCTATGGTAAACTGGCCCATATATACCATGCTCATTCCTGGCTTCCCTTTTACGTACCCCTCGGCGGGATGCCCCGAAGCGATAATACGCTGCCGGTGGAATTGGGTGTTATGTTATTTTCACAGAACTTGTTAAGTACATTTATTTCAAGTATTGGTTATCATTATTCTGACGGGTATCATTATATTACACCAAAGATCACATGGCGGGGATGGTATCCGGTTATTGAGCTATGGGGCCAGGCAGGGGGCCCGGAGCAATCCTATCCATACCCGGAAGGGATGAAACCCGGCGGAGCTTCTTTTTATGATTATCATCTGAGAACCTATGTCCCGCTGTTCTTTGACAGGGGCAAGTATATAACCTACATGCAGCCGCAAGTGGAATACCAGCGAAATTCAACTCATTTTTTCATTGACGGAACAGAGCATAACACGCTCAATTACCTGCACTCGTATCTGTATGCCACACGGTACCTGCGCATGTCGCACAGGGACCTTTTTCCGCGGTTTGGAGGCTTTGTTTCCGCATCCTATACGAATTCACTGTGGGACGAGGGACAGATGGGTTCGATGTTTTCGTTGCAGGGCGGATTATACATTCCCGGTATCGGTTCCCACCATCACCTGCTGCTTAAGGGAGGATGGCAGAAACAGGATCCCGGCCTGTATTATATTCCAATAAACCGAATCGATTTTCCAAGAGGATATCCTTCGGCAATATCAGGAGAGATAAACTCTTTTTCCGCGGACTATGCTTTACCGCTGGCGTATCTTGACTGGTCGTGGGAGCCGGTCATTTATCTGAAAAGGATCCGGGCTGATTTGTTTTACGACTGGAGCTACGGAACGGACATACGGGAGGGAAGTGACAAGAGGTATACCGGTACATATCAGAGTGCCGGGGTCGAACTCATGGTTGATTTCCATGCAGCCAGGATAATATTTCCCTTTTCAGCCGGGGTGAGGATGGGGTATTTATTGAATACGGAAAGGACCTTTACTGAATTTATTTTCCGGATTCAGACCCGATAATCTTACCCAGTCTGGCCAGGCATTCGATTATTTTCAATTCCACTTCCTTAAATTTCAGATCCGTCTTATCCCCTGTGAAGATCAATGCAATATGCACCTTTGCAGGAATTGCATCAAGGATGGCAAGAAACCCCGCTTTATGCAACCGGTAAGCTTCCCGTACAAGCCTTCTCAGGCGGTTCCGGTCGACTGCATGTTTTACTTTTTTTTTGGGGATAGCGATGAGCAGCCTGGCTGCAGGTTCGGCCGGATTTACGGCAGGAAGGTAAAAAACCCTGAACGGAAACAGGTTGAATGATTTTCCCTCATTGAATAACTGGTCAATACCCGATTTTCCTGTCAGTCTTTCTTTCTTGGAAAATGTGAATTGCCCTTTCATTTCTTAAGTACTATCCGGATAACGGATCCCTTGTTCAGTTCCGACTGATGTACAAATATTTTGCCGTCATGATAAGCCTCCACGATCCTTTTTGCCAGGGACAGGCCTAACCCCCATCCCTTCTTCTTTGTTGTAAATCCGGGCTTAAAAATGGTCTTAAACATCGATTTAGGAATGCCCTTGCCCGTATCGCGGATATCAATATAGATCACCTGGGTGAAATCGGTCAGTGCTATTTCAATCTGGCCCTGTCCATTCAGCGCATCGATGGCATTCTTGCAGAGGTTTTCAATAACCCATTCAAAAAGTGCGGCATTCAACGGCACAATTACTTCGTAGGCAGGCAGGTTGAGGTTGATCCGTATTTTTCCGGAGGACCGTGACCGGAGGTAATTCACAGCCGTTAGAATGACGGTGATCACATTATCTTTAACAAGTGCAGGTTTGGAACCTATTTTTGAAAACCGCTCGGTGATTTTTTCAAGGCGGTTCACATCCTTTTCCAGTTCAACCAGCATTTCGCCATCCCCCTTGCGGATCTTCATCATTTCAACCCAGGCCATCAGCGACGAGATGGGCGTGCCAAGCTGGTGTGCTGTTTCCTTAGAAAGCCCAACCCAAACCTGGTTTTGCTCGAATTTCATAGAGGTATTGAATGCAAAATAGGCGACAAGGATAAACATAAAGATAATGCCGAACTGGATGTAGGGATAATACGCCAGCTGGGTAAGAATAATGGACTGGTTATAATATAGATACTGTTTTTCTACGGGTGACAATGTAATAATAATAGGCCCGGAATTGTCTTTCATCTGCTGCAGTTTGCGGACGAGGTACAGGGGATTTTTTTGCTTTACCGAATCAAGATTCCTGGTAAAAAGAATGTTGTTCAGGCTATCCACCACAATTACAGGCACTGTTTCATTGTCGGCGATTACCCGGGTATAAAAATTCAGGTTCGGGTCATTTGCCTCGGCTTTAATAATTTGTTTCCATGCCTCCGCCAGCATTTCCGCCTTTTTGTGTTCCTCATGGGACATTTTCTTCACCAGCTGGTTCGTATATCGCAGGGAGGTCAGGCCGATTATGACGGCAAAAATAAACAGCAGTAATTTCCAACGCTGCTTCTGTTTGTAAATATTCAGATTCAAAGGGTCAGTTTCTAATTAAGGTCGTTATTATCTTGTTTACTTTCTTCGTCCCATTCAATTTTAAAGTCATCCTGATTATCCGGCAATTTATCGGATTTTATTCCTGTAACCGGTGTGGCCGGTTCTTTTTTCGCTCCTTCCCATTCAATTTTAAAGTTTCCGGCATCAGGGAGTGCCGTTTTCTGTTCCGGGGTTTTCACAGTATTCCGTTTGGATAATGAAAATGCCCTTTTCCTGTCGAATTTAACATAAAAATCAGCCGGTGTACCGGCAATTATCAGGGGAATTGTGGTTTGGGATTTCGGGTCGTCCTCAACAAAAAACTCATTCATCTCTTTTTTCTTTTTCCGGGCGTTGTTGAAAAGCACTTCCGAAAGTAGCACATTAATGCGGTATTCAAATAAATTGTCAAATGTCTGCTGACCTGCCGCACTTATATTAAATGCCGAAGAATGTATATCCATTTCAGGTATTGTCACCACCCTGTCGCGTATTTGGATATCATTTCTGAGTGTTTTGAAGTGAACGACACGAAGCTCATCCACATTGATGTACTTTGAAAGTTTCAGCATCGGTTCAAACTGCACAAGTTCACCATCTGTTATTTCGAGTTTTCCATTGGCTTCAAGTGACCGGGGTATGAAGCGAAGGGTTGAATCCCATTGGGCAAAAAAGCCAATAGTACCATTCAGTTTGCCTTTTAAATTTTTATCGACAATAAAGTTCTGCGCAAAATTATTAAATGCAGTGAATAACTCCTGAATATTAATCTGCTGTGAAACGGAATTGCAGGTGATCGAAACCACATGTTTTTTGTTCTGTGATATAAGTGCGTTTCCGGTAATGGAGCCGTCCCGGAACGTAAGGGAGAAATCGGGGATATACATTGAATCGCCTGCAAGGGAGACCCTGAGAGAAAGGTCAGTGGCATGGAACCGGGCAGCATCAAATACTCCCGTGTGCAGCCTTGCATTCATGCGCATCCGTTGAGGGAAAAGGGTAACATATCCCCTTTTTTTGGCGGATCCTGACGCGTTGTCTTTTTGCAACAGATAATCGATCGAATAATTTTCGGCATTAACCGTAAGGTCGGATATCAATGTTCCGTTTTTGAGAAGGTAGCCGGTTAGATTTTGAATGTTACCGCTGAGCAGTAGCCTGTTTCCGTTGAGGGTAACCGACATGCTGTCGAACCGGATTGAATTGTTCAGAATGGCATTTCCGGTTATGTTCCTGATGGAAGAAACGGAGTTCTTAAGCTGGATGCCGACATCCTGAAAAGAAAACGTGCCTGTTTTAAGGTATTCGAGTGCATTTGCTGCGGAGTCCGTGCGAAGGAGGCTCAATTTCCCCTGGGCGGTGAAATCGGCCCTGACCCTTCCCCCGAGATATTCGATCGTATCCTTGTCGATAAATTCCCTCAGGGCAGCCAGGTCAAGATCGGCATGTATGTTGGCCCGGAGCATCAGATCACGCAGGTTATTGATATCCAGGCTGCCACCTACCTTTCCCTTTCCCATCGAAGCCGTAAACTGCTTCAGGTTGAGGGCAAAATTCGTTGCATTGGTTCCTGAAACCGATCCGGTAACATGAATTCCCTTAATATTGATCCGGGTTTTAAGATTACGGGCTGTACAGTCGATAAGCGTAAAATCGGAATGGATCTGAAGCTTATCAGGATTTGATACAGGGCCTTTCAATGTGGCCCTGAGGGTTCCCCTGCCTGTAAACCGGTACTGGCTGATCACACTGTCCTGTTTAAGCGGGAGCAATGAAACGAGCTCATCCAGTCCAAACTTCGGTACGGTCAGGGCCAGGTCAATATTGCCGCGAGGACCGGTTGTATATTCGCCTTTTACGGTGATATCTGCCTTATTCAGGCGAACCATGCCTTCCTGGATCCTGAAATGATTGTGCGAATAATTCATCTTGCACTGCACAATTAACGAGGCCTTGTTCATCCAGCGGGTATCACGGATCCACAGGCTGGCCCCGGAGAAATTTCCGTGGGTTTCCCCGGAAAATATTTCATTCCTGTAGGTACCCTTGAAACTTGTAGTATGCGAAAAAGTCTGCATGTTTATCCTGTGTGGCAGGTCAATCCATCTTACATGCATATCGGTGGCCACAATTCCATGAAGGTTTACTGTATACTTTGAAGTACCGCCGGCTTCATCACTTTTCCATATTTTCAGGTTATGCCTTCCTTTCTTGTCGAACAGAATGTTTACAGCTCCATCGGAGATCTGTATCTTTTTCAGTACGTAGTCCTTTTGAAAAAGCTTTATCAGGTCGAACCTGAAAGATACTTTCCGTGCCTTCAGCAAGGTATCTGAAAATGACCCCTGAAAGTCGCGGGCTGAAAACTGGTCGCCCGAAAGCATTACAACCCGGTTAATATCCACTGTGGCACTGGGAAAACCTTTTAACACGCTGAACCGGATTTCATCCATTGAAATCTGGGTAAGCAGGTGTTCGTCCATGTATTTTTTCATATACCGGATAACGGCTTTTTCATAAAAAAGGGAGATTACCGCTGAAGTGACCACTATAAGGAAGATAGTGGACAACAGTGCAATAATAAAAATGCGAACCGGTTTTGTTAAAATAAGCCTCATAAACTGCTAAACAAGCATAAAAGCAAAAGTAATTTGAATCGTTGAATAATGGATGATTAAGGATAGAATATCCGCTTCAATTTCCAAAGAAGGTGGGGTCGGGAGGCGGCGGAGGTGATAAAACGCCGGACAACTTTGGTTGGACGCGTGTTTTCGACCGTGTAATCCATCTATGGACAATGGCAAGCAGTTGGTTGATATCAATGGGTTTGGATACATAATCGTCGAATCCGGCCTGTTTCATCTTTTCCTTGTCATCCGACATAGCAAACGCAGTTTGGGCTATAACTGGTATGTTGTCATTCAACGACCGGATTATCCGGGTAGCTTCAAAACCATCCATTTCAGGCATCTGGATATCCATGATCACGAGGTCAATATTTTTGATCTTTCTGAATTGACTGACAGCCTCCAGTCCGTTACCGGCATGGTAAAGATCAGCGCCGGTCTGCCGGAACAATTCCTTCAGAAATGCATGGCTTACAGGATCATCCTCCACGATGAGGATCCCCGCACCGGTCCAGTTGTAAGCCCTGGGTTGACGTCCCGGATTTTCAACCCTGTCGGGCAACCGGGTTATTTTCAGGTAGGGCAGGGTGAATGTAAATGTTGTTCCTCCGCCGGGAACCGAATCAACCCACATTTCACCGCCCATCAGCTGTACCAGGTTTCTTGAAATCGCAAGACCCAATCCGGTTCCCACGATATTTTTTTCCTCCGAACGGCGCGTCCGTTTGAATCGTTCAAATATCAGGTCCAGCTCGGACCTTGTCAGGCCAACGCCCGTATCTTTTACATAAAATTCAAGATTGCGTTCATCCTTAACTGAAAATCCGAATTCAACCGATCCTTTTTCAGTGAACTTAATGGCGTTGGTGATCAGGTTGATCAGTATCTGCCTCAACCTGAAAGGATCTGTTTTCATGAAAAGTTCCTGCCGGCCGGGTTCCGGAAAGTATACAAGGTCAATCTCGTGTTTGTTGAATTTTTTCTTGACTTCCTGAGACATCGTCAATAATTCCTGTCCAAGGGAATAGATTTCACATTCTTTTTTTACAATCTTGAGTTCACCGGCTTCAATTTTCGCGATGTCGATAATATCATCCACCAGGTTCAGCAGAATTTCACTGCTGGTGCGGATATAATGCACAAAATCTTTCTTTTGAATGTCAGGAATATGTTCCGATGCCAGCAAATTTGAAAATCCGATGATCGAATTCATCGGGGTCCGGATCTCATGCGACATATTGGCCAGGAAGGACGATTTCAGTTCATCTGAAGTCCTGGCTTTGCTGGTTTCCTGTTGCAGGGATTTAATATAGTTGATCTTGTCCGTGATATCGATAATGATCCCGCGCCTGCCATCCATCCTGCCATCTTTCACGATGTTATCCGAATAAACGGATACAGGGAACTGCCGGCCGTCTTTGCGGATTGCCAGGAAGGTGGAATTTTCAATTTTTCCGGGATCGAGGATATTTTCCTGCTGTGATTCAGGGATCAGGGTTTCAATCAGGTTCAACCCTTCCCTGATGTCGGTCAGTGTATAGCCGAAAGCCTTATGCCAGGCCTTGTTCGCGTATGTATAATTGCCCATCGCATCGGTTTCAAAAACACTTTGCGGAAGCATATCAGCCAGTTCCTGGTAACGCTGCTGGGTATCTTCAGCGCTGCGTATGGCCTTATCCCGTTGTTTTTCCCACACTTTCAGCATGGAAAAGAGGTTCCTGAATTCACGGTATATCTGCTTTATTTCACGGGCCGAGTTACTCAGGTCAATCGGTTGGGAATGATCCTGCCGGCTGCTCGAAAGAACAGAAATATAGTTTGTAAGGGCTTCAAGGTGGGATACAATATGACGTGAGGCAGCATAACTGAAAAAAACCGACAGGATAAGGATAAAAATCAGCGACAGGATATAAAACCGGGTAAGCCGGTCAAGCATAGCCTCCTGCATGGTGGACGTCTTTTCCGTGACACGGGTAAAAATATCTTCAATATCCGAGCTTTGCTTGTTCAATTGCGCTTTTAGCGCGATATTTTTTCGTATCCCCGTTTGACTGTCAAGGTCAACCAGCCTCAGAAAGGCCTCTTCATAGCTGTCAATGAGTCCGGCCGTATTCCCGTTATCCGGAACTGTTTTTTTCAATCCCGCGGCAATGCGGCTGAATTTTGCCACGGAGGCCGTATCATGATTAAAGAAATAGTCGTTTTCAATCTTTCTGAGCCGGTATACGTCGCTGTTGGGCAATCCGTGTGCAGATTCAAGCAGGGAGCCATAATTATACAATTCCCCTTCCAGTCCGAAATTGCGGTATCCGCGCTTGTACACAAGGTACACAAGGCTGTCAAGAAGTAAGTTATAATGTTTGAGATTGGCCTTCAGCCCGTCGAGCTGATTGCTGATGCCAAAATCACGGACAAGTCCGGAATTCCTTATTTTGTCAAGATCGGCGAGAATACCGGCCGACTTGCTGATATGGTATGAAAGATAGGAATTATTCCCTTTTGCAAAAAAATCGGTGTTCGAAGGCTCGGTTGTCAGGAAATCATTGACAGCCTTGGTATCTTTAAGAAAATCTATATGCAGCGAACTAATTTGCCGGGATACGAGACCGATACTTTTTTCACGGGACTGATAGATCAGGTTGACCGGAACAATCAGCGCAGCAGTGAGTAGCACAAACGCCAAAAACCAGGCCAGTAACCTGTATCGCAATGATTTAAGCATGCTACGCTTGGTTAATCATAAAATAACCAAAGTAGTTATTATTCCTGAATGCGATTCCGCATTTGTTAAAAAGTTATTGACATTACAGGCAAGGAAAGGGAAATAAATGAAGTGGAGCAATAAGAGAATGCTTGCTGAAGTGGACTTTCGGGAATGCTAAAAACTTTTTATCCTGAAATTTTCTTCGTTTCGGGTGATGGGTTCAAGTTTGCTTATGTAGGTATCCAGGTGAAAGTGCAGCAGGTTGCCCATCAGGGGAGAGGGCAATCCCTGGATTATCTTCAGGACTTCCCCGGCCATTAGGGTGCCGGTAATCCGGTACAGGAGGTTTAACGCGGGAATTCCCTCACTTTTCAACGGAATCTTGCGCTTTATCCGCTGTGGATACAGGCATCTGAAAGAGGGCCCCCCCGGGAGGTTGAAGGCGGAAACATACCCGGTATTATGATTTACCGAACCGTATACATAAGGCTTTCCGGCAATAATGGCCGCGTCATTGATCATGTAGTGCGCGGGAAAATTGTCCGTGGCATCCACAAGCAGATTGTAGGGAGCAATAATGTCGAGAATATTGGTTTCCATCAGGCATATATTATGCAGGGTGAACGCGGAGGAACAGCCTGATTCGGAAAGGCGCTGAGCCGAGATTATGGCACGCTGTTTACCAAGGTCTTTTTCGCCATATAAACTCTGGCGTGGCAGGATATTTTCTTCCACCAGCATATTATCTGTTATGCCCAGGGTTCCGACACCGGCGGCTGAGAGGCTTTGCAGCACGGAAGTTCCTTTACCGCCTGCCCCGATGACAAGCACCCGGGAATTTTTAATTTTTTCCTGTCCGCTAATGCCTATATCCGGCAATTGAATCTGCTGGGTCATTATTCGGATTTCCTTATCAGACAGAATTTCTGATTTCATAAATGATATTTCCGTAAAGGTAAAAAAAAGGTAGAGATGCCATACATTGCATCTCTACCAAATACGTGAAATATTGTTTATTATGGATTAAGCTCTTAAAAAGTAAGCGACAGGCCCACGTTGAACGGATGAAGTTCCGGACCTTTCTCGCGGACAAACATCGGTGTGAAATAATAATCACTGTACAGGGCGAAACATCCGTACCCCAGGCGGGCGGTCAGTCCATAACGAAAGGGATTGATGTTGAAATCATCCTTGTCTTTGCTTTTATCTTTTCCATTATCGTCAAATACAACCTTGGTATGAGAGCCCAGCTTGATTCCCGTAACGATACCGGCTGAGATAAACACGCGTTTTCCCCTGTTGGTACGTGGAAATTGGCCTTCCAGGAGAACCGGAACACGCAGGAAAGTTGTGGTGAGCTTGCTTTTCGAAAGATTTTCTCCATCGAGGGGTACATTCACTACCTGGTCATCGATTTCTGCAATTGTATTGTTGTTGTCGAAAAAGTAATTATTGAATTCCAATCCCAACCCGGTCACTGCACCGAAATATGAAGTACCAAACCCCAGGCTGTACTGGGCGAAATTCAGGTTAATAGCCCACGAACGTCCGGTATTCAGATCCATAAAGTCTGCGTCATCCTCCCTTGACAGCGTGAAATCATCATCAAGAAAGTTGTTCATTCCCCATTCGAATCCTGACCAGTGACCGCGGAATCTCTCTTTATTCCGGCCATGATCCCTTATCCTTCCGATGTGGATGTCGGCTTTGTTGTCATTTTCAACAATGCTGATCTCCCTGTTTCCGACACGGATGCGGGTTGAATCGGGATGGTCGTAAACCTCCAGCATTTTGTTCTTTCCCAGTTTTACATAGGTGGAATCCCCGTCATCCACTACCTTGAACATTTCCTTGTCGCCAACGTTTACTCTCACCTCTTCGCCATCGTCATAGACCTTAACCGGAGCGTACATTTTTTCATCCGGTTCACCCGGGACATCTTTATCATCAGTCCCTTCCACGCCCATAATAGCCTTTAGCGAATCAAGCTCCTGGGCCGGAACGGAAACCCATAAAAGGGTCAATAAAATTAGTGTACATGTGCTTTTCATACGTTTTGTTATTTGAAGTTTCAATTGCTTGTATGGGTGGGACGAACGAAACGCGGCGAAAGTTACAGCCCTATTTTACTTTGTTGCCTGAATTGAAATCATCCTCTGATTCAATACTCAGGCTTGAGAAATTGCCATTCTCATCGGTGGTCCTGACCAGGGATAAACGTGCTTCGGTAAGGTAGTTGAAACCGGTAACGGCTGATTCCGCGGCCTTCCATAAATTCAGTTTTTTTACGACGGCGCCGATTATTCGGATAGGCGTTTCAGGGGCTGCAGAAGCCATCTCCGGGGTTTCCGTGTAGATAACAGGTGCCCCGGCAGGATGCAACACCCCGCGGATTTCAGGCTCCCTGTTTTTTGCACGTAACCCGGCAATACGGATGGGTTCAATAGCAACCGGCGGCTGGAGATCAGGGGTATTTTCAAGGGCAGGTTCCGGTTCCTCAACGGCCACATCTGCCACAATTGCCTTGCCGGCGACAGGTGTGGAGATCAATTTCCCAGGGGAAACGGCAGGAACAGGATTGCCGGGCACCGTCACCGGCATTTCTGTCGGGCGGATTGCTGATTTGGCCGGTGCATTGCCGGTAAAAACCTCAGCGGCGGGTTTCCTTGAAACCAGCATGACTACCAGGGCTATTGAAGCCGCAACCCCGATGGCATAATATAAAAAGCGGAGGGGAATGACGACCGGTTCGTGCTTTTTAAGATCTTTTTTGTCCGGGTAGACAAGCAAATAGTCCGGCTGCAACCTGAGGGTGCCGTATACATCGAAAACCTGTTGCTTTTCAGGATGCAGTTCCAGATATTCATCCAACCTGGCCTGGTCCTTTCCTTCAAGCAATCCCTCCCCGGAGGCTATACAGAATTCATCAAAATTATGCTCATCAATCTGCGGAATATCGCTGAAATTCTTTTTGAGGAAGATCTTGTTCTCATAAACCGGACCGGATTCCAGGCATATATGTCCGTCATATTCCGGGATCCACTTTTCATACTCCGGATTTTCAGAAAGAAACGCCATAAGTTCCGCCGTCAGCAATGCATCCAGATTACCTTCGATATAATCCAGCAGATATGCTTCTATGTTTCCCTTATGAATTGTCATCTTCTTTCAGATAATAGCCTCTATGCTGCCCAAAAAGTTCTTTAAAAAAAGCCTTCCCCTGAAAATATATACCTTCACCTGAGACTCAGATAACCCGGTGATCGAAGCAATATCCTCATAAGAATATCCCTCATAATCGCGCAAAAGGATCACTGAACGCTGATCCGCCGGAAGCCGCGACACCGCTTCTTCGAGGATCTCGGACAAACCGGTATACGATGTGTCCATGATCTGCCTGTCATGATTCTTTGCATCAAAATCCTCATTCCTGCTTTCTTTTCTGATCGTGTCGATCATGGTATGATAGGCGGTTGTAAACAGATAGGCCCTTGCTTTGTCGGGGGAGACCTCTCCAACCTTTACCCACAATTTCTCATAAGTATCCTGAACCACATCTTTTGCCCTGTCGTGGTCTTTTAAGTTCTTGAGGATGAAACGGTAAATGCCGTCAGAAAAATCATCCACACTTCGGTTATAGTCGGCAACAGTCATTCAGAATATCCGGATTCAAGAGTAGGACGGTTAACTGGTTATAAAGTTACAGCTAAAAGGGGGAAAAAGTTTTGCAGTTTTGCAGTTTTGCAGTTTGCAGTTTAACGGGAAGATTTTCTGGAATTAGTTGGTTTAATGGTTGGCGGTATGGTTAGTTGCCGATTTCGAAGCACTTTTCTTTCAAGTTACAACTACTTTTTATACGAGCTTTACCGCTCTAATACGCCCTGCACCGGAAATTAACTATACCGCTTGTTGCCAACTGGTGTTCATTCATATATACCTGTTTGTCATTTATATAGGCTGCAATTAAGTTCTTTAAGAGGAATATCAGAACGGAATTTTTCTGCAAGTTTATTACTCGAACCATTGCTCATGTTGCAATAAGTATTGTAGCTAAAAACATTAAAAATGCTGCTTTCATAATTATTCGTTTTTAAATTTATTCTCCAAAAGTTTTTCTTTAAACTCAGATTTAAAAGTATATGCAAAAATTAGCATTACTGCCCTCGTATCTACTTTGCGGTATTGGTAATACTCAAAATTGTTGTCAGAGATTGTACTAACGCTTTGTTGTGTGTTAAAAATATCGGTAACTGACAATGCTAGTCTGCCCTGACCTTTCATGATTTTTTGCTGAAATCCCAGATCGATAAAATACACTTCATCCTGCCTGCCCTGAGGAATGAGAATGGGGGAAGTGTAGTTGCCCGTAATCTGTAACTTTCCGTTTTTCCATACAGTAAAATTGTTAATGAATTTTGCATAGCCGTTCACCTGCTTATGCAGTATAGCAGGCAATTCGTCGGTTTGTTCTATGTTTTGTTCGTACACTGAAACATTAAGATAGGCAGTCCAGAATTTTACTGGTGTAATTGCGAAAATAGCTTCTACTCCATAGGTAGATGAGTTACCAAAATTTTGCGGTTGGGTTATGCTGACTCCGCTACCATCAAGCACTGTATAAGGGAAAATGCTATTGCTTGTTTGCCTGTAAAATAGCGAAGAAACAATGCTGCCTTTTTTAAATTCATGGTTGTAAGTAAATTCGAGGGCATGTGAAAGTTCCGGTTGTATATCGGGATTGCCCGACCAAACGTTCAACGAATCGGTAATATCAATAAATGGACTGTATTGACCAATCGTAGGCCTGTTTATTCGTTTGCTGTATGCGAGTTTAAGCGTATTCTTTTTTGCAGTAGAATATAAGAGCGATGCAGAAGGGAACAAATGGAAATAGTCGTTTGAAAAACCGTATGACGATTGTCCGGTATTGCCACTATTCCAAACCTGTTCAGCCCTTATACCAAAATGGTATTTCCATACTGGCTCTTGCTGAGTGCCAATCCAACCAGTATATTGCAAATATACAGCATGAATTTGTTCGTTGAATTTAAAAATATCAGTATGAGCTGCATTGGTGATAAAACTATCGTTTTTTTCGCTGGAACGCAGATAATCATCATTAATAAACCGAAGTATGGTTTTATAACCAGTTTCAACTATTCCGGATTTTTTAACAGGATGGATATAATTTACCGTGAAATTGGTCAGATTGGCATTTTCGTAAAAATGGGTTTTTTGCAGATAGGGGGAACCAATCTCAATATTTTGCTCGGATAAATTCTGTGTTGAAATGTCGGTGTTTTCTCTATTGTATTCAATTGCAGAACTTGCATCAACTGTAAGCGCCCTGTTTTGATTGAGGTTTCTTGCGTAATTAAACAAAAGTTCACCTGTATTGAAACGTCTTATTTCGTTTGAAAATCGGCTATTTCTGCTTGAAAACTCATATATCGATGTTTCTGTGGTGCTTACAATAGTTTCAAGGTTGTCCTGTCCTTCAAAAAGCCATATACCTTCTAAACTAAAACTGTTCTTTTCATTTGGTTTATAAGCAACGTTAAACCTTGCGGTCTGGGTTTGTATGGTTCGTTCGTCATTCCTTCGCTGAGTGAGAAAATACTCATCTGGCAACTCATACTGAATACGGTCTCTTTTTACATTGCGTGTACGGGTGGTAAACCAATTGTCGTAAGCGATTCCTAAATCCCATTTTTTTGTGTTGTGATTAAGCAAAATTGAACCGTTTATACGGTAACGGTCGCCAAAGCCACCACCCAATGCTACTGCACCGTTTGTTCCCCTGTTAATATTGTTTTTTAATACAATGTTTATAATTCCACCTTCGGCATCAGCATCATACTTAGCCGAAGGGTTTGTGATGATTTCAATCCGTGCGATACTGCTTGCAGGGATTTGTTCAAGGTTGGTAACCCTGTCAACACCACCAATACCTGTAACCCTTCCATTAATCAGAATCAGGGGGCTTTTCCCACGAAGTGAAATTTCTCCTTCTGCACCTACCTGCACGCCCGGCATATTCTTCATCAGTTCGGCAGCCGAACCGCCAATCTGGGTAATATTTTCAGAAGCGTTCACCACTACTCCTTCTTCTGTTTTCTGATACATCTTCCTTATTGCGCTTATTTTTACCGCATCAAGCAGCTTTACATCAGGTTGAAGAATTATAGCGGGTAAAGTTTGTTTTGAGTTTTGCTCATTGATGCTTACTTGCTGCGAATTGCTGACAAAGCCTAAGAATTGGAAATGTATCGAATATTCGCCGAAGGGGATTCTAGCTAAATTGAAACCACCTTGCTCTTCCGTTACAGTCCCTGTGATTATTGTAGTTGTATCTTTTATAGAAGTCAGGTAAACATTAACGAACTCAACAGGTTCATTTTGATGGTCTAAAACCTTCCCTGTTATACTTCCTGTACCTTGGGCAAAAGCTGAAATTCCAATGCTTGTAATAAGAAAAAAAAGAAATAATCTCATAAATACTATTTTGTATTTGCCACCCACAATCGTTTTGGGTTTTTACCGATGGGCAAGGTCGCAATTACCATCCATTTCTCAACATCGATAATACTTACATCATTGGATGAGGTGTTGCTTACTACGGCAAATTTTCCATCGGGAGTCAATTCTAGATTAATATCCAGGATGATGCAATCGCAATTGTAAAGGTAAATTCTCTCCTCAGCGGCATAAAACCCTTTCGCGGAATCATAATTATTTCCCTCTTTGAAAGCGAATTCTTCCAAACTCTTTAATAATTCAAGTTCGTCTTCATCAATGAGTAATTTCATATAATACAAAATACGGAATTTATTCTGTAGAAACTTTGGCAAAATATACTCCCTGATATTTTATTTTCAAAGATGTCCGTGAGCTCCCGGTGGTCGGCTGGTCATAGAAATCTCATTGCATTCGATTAACATTTCCAGAAGTAGATGCAGTCATGCAGTCGTGCAGTCATGAAGTCGGCTTTTCAGCTAGAGTTTCGGAAATCTCGTAGAATTTCTTCCATCCCGTGAAAATGTTCTGCGGTTGTGCAATTCTGCAGTTCAGCTACCACCGAGGGATCTGTCGGTAACATTTTTTTACATGTTCATACTAACAAAATATTTACGAGGTTATAACCCGGAAACTGCAAAACTGCAAAACTGCAAAACTGCAGAACTATAGTTTTCTTTTGTAAAGAGTTACTCTAACCTGTAAATACCGATACTCCTTTTCAACGAGCCACCGGGTTTTCAGTTCGTCAATTTCCTCATTGGTAAATACATTGCAGATATTGGAGTAAAAAACATAGTTGTCTTTTGACAGATCCGCCCATGGGAATGCCCGTTGATCTCCGTTAAGGTCAATATTATCCATAACGGAGGTGTTGGGAGTGCGCGAACCGGTTTCATTCACCGGAATAAAATGCTTGTCGATATAGCTGATCATCTCATGTCTCAGATGATGGTAGGGCAGGTGAGCCAGTGAAGCATCCCACCCCTTGGCGATTTTATCGGGGTAAACCCAGAAATTTCCACTCAGCAGCCCTGCCATAATGAGAATAGCCAGCCACTTTCTTTGCCGCTC
>JBGSSA010000037.1:0-29326 GCA_041737295.1 Bacteroidales bacterium
ATTTATAATTCAGAGCAGGAAGAATCAATGGACACCAAACCGGGTTCCATCGCCAGGGCACTTGGTATCACCAATGCAGCTGCGACGGATATGGCCCGGAAGCTTGCGTTGAAGAATCTGATCGATTATGAAAAATACAGGAAGCTGAAACTTACTGCTGCCGGTAAAAAGGTTGCCCTGCAGGTTATCCGTAAACACCGTTTATGGGAAACCTTTCTTCACCAGGTGTTTGGCTTGTCACTGCATGAAATTCACCGTGAAGCGGAATTGCTTGAGCATCTGACTTCCGATTTTCTTTCAGAGAGGATCAGCCTTTTTCTTGGACATCCGACAATTGACCCGCACGGGGACCCTATACCCGATAACCAGGGGTTTATCCCGCAGGATAATGAAAGCATCCTGCTGTCATCGGCAGACGCCGGGAGAGAATATGAAATAACCCGGCTTTCAAGTTCTGATAAGGAATTCTTTGATTTTTGCCATGCAAACGGTCTGACTGTAGGTTCATTCCTGTTTGTGAAAAAACAGTATGCAAAAAGCAAAATGACCGAAACAGAAATAAACAATGTCCGCATTTTATTAAATGTTGAAATTGCCGGAACACTGTATGTGAAAAAGACAAGTGGGGAAAATAAATCGAAAATCCCTAACCAATGACTATACTATTATTAATGATTGGTGCGGGCTGGCTGATTTTTGCAGTAGTGGTTGCAGGCGGTATTCTTTCATGGATTTTTTGGCCTGGAAAAGGATTACTTGCCCGGTTCTTCAGGATTAAAAAGTTGAATTACAGGGTAATGCTTGAAGATGCGCTCAAATACCTGTTTGATTGCGAATATAAAAGCCTTTCGTGTGATATGAATAGCGTTGCCGGAAATCTGAATATCACAAGTGATAAGGCAACTGCATTGCTTGGCCGGCTCCACGATATGGGACTGATTGCGATGAAGAACCATGCGATATCATTAACAGAAACTGGAAGGTCCTATTCCCTGAGGGTTATCAGGGTGCACAGGATATGGGAACGCTACCTGGCGGATGAAACTAATATTGCCCAAACCAACTGGCATAAGGAAGCTGACTGGCTTGAACACCGGGTGACATCGGAAGATACGGAAAAGCTGGCAGCCCGGATCGGCAACCCTGTATTTGACCCGCACGGTGATCCAATACCTACCACAAGCGGTGAATTACCTGTTCCTAAAGGGCAGCCGCTCAGTTGCCTGAATGAAGGTGAGATGGGCCGGATAATTCATATCGAGGACGAACCCCGCAGCATTTATGAACAGCTGGTTGTTCTTGGACTCTACCCCGGCATGCAGGTATATGTTACATCCAGGGATGAATCCAAAGTAATCTTTGCCGCAGATGGGGAAGAATGTGTCTTAACCCCCCTCTTCGCTGCCCAGATAACGGTGGAACCACTAAGCGGCAAGGCCACGTTGACTCCAAAATATATCTCGCTCTCATCACTCAAAATTGGGGAAAAGGGAGAAATTGCCGGCATTTCACCAAACTGCAGGGGCCAGCAACGCAGAAGGCTAATGGATCTTGGCATCGTACCCGGAAGTTCAATCTCGGCTGAATTGAAAAGCGCCTCCGGGGATCCTGTAGGTTACCGCGTAATGGGCGCTACCATTGGCATAAGGAAGAAACAGGCAGATATGATATTTATTCACAGGAAAAACAATAAAACGTATGGGCACTCAGCATAGTTGTGAAAGTTGTCCTGTTCATAATACAGATAACCTCATCCGGCTTGGTATTAATATGGAACAGGTGGATTATGTGGTGGCGATGGCAGGAAATCCGAATACAGGGAAAAGTACCGTTTTCAATAATCTTACGGGCTTGCGCCAGCATACCGGTAACTGGCCGGGAAAAACGGTTACCCGTGCAGAAGGCGGCTATTCATATAAAGGAAAAAGGTATAAAGTTGTTGATCTGCCGGGAACATATTCACTTCTCTCTACAAGTACGGATGAGGAAGTGGCAAGGAATTTTATCCTGTTCGGGCAGCCCGACGTAACAGTCATTGTGGTTGATGCCACCCGGCTGGAGCGGAATCTCAATCTTACCCTACAAATACTGGAAATTACGGATCGTGCCGTGTTATGCCTGAATCTGATGGACGAGGCCCGTCGTAAACAAATTGAGATCGACGTTAGAGCATTATCGAGGGAATTGGGAATACCTGTTATTCCTGCAGCCGCACGCCGGAAAGAGGGCATGAAGGAGCTTACATCAGCCATCGATGAAGTTGCCTCAGGCAGCTATGTTTGCCAGCCGCATAAAATGCAAAGCCGGTCCTCCAAACTGAACCATGCCATATCAACCCTGTCGAAGCAACTTTCCCAACAATTTCCTGATCTCCCCAATCTTAACTGGGTGGCCTTGCGGCTACTCGAAGGAGATAATACAATCATAGAGGCAATACGGAGCGGTGAATTGGGAACCATAAAGACAGGTTTATCAGTAGTCCAGGAATAAAATGGCAACAATGGAAAACACATCAGTACATGACAGGGAAAAGATCCTTTCAACGGCCAATGCCGTACGATGGGATCTTGGCGTGGATTTTCACGATACTGTCATCGAATCTATATATGAAGATGCCTCACGCATTGCCCGTAAAACGGTCAGAATGAATAACGAAAAACAGGCTTACGGCCTGGATCTGAAAATTGATAAACTGGTGACCAGCCGGTGGCTTGGGTTCCCGATTATGTTCCTGTTACTGGCAATCGTATTCTGGCTGACGGTTACGGGTGCAAATGTTCCTTCAGGCTTACTGGCCAATTTGCTGATCGATACAATTCAACCGATCCTGAAAAGTGCAGCGGCTTCCATTGGCATGCCATGGTGGCTTAGCGGTATGCTTATCGATGGCGCATATCTTGCCATGGCCTGGGTTATTTCAGTTATGTTGCCTCCCATGGCTATTTTCTTCCCTCTTTTTACATTGCTTGAGGACTTTGGATATCTGCCCAGGGTGGCATTCAACATGGACAGTCTTTACCGGAAGGCAGGTGCCCACGGCAAACAGGCACTTACAATGAGTATGGGATTTGGCTGCAATGCTGCCGGTGTCATTGCCGCAAGGGTAATCGACAGCCCCCGCGAGCGGCTGGTTGCCATCATCACTAATAATTTCTCATTGTGCAACGGACGCTGGCCTACACAAATCCTGATAGCTTCCATTTTCATCGGGGGCATCGTGCCTGCCCATTTGGCCGGACTGGTTTCTGCCGGTGCAGTAGTGGGAATTGCCCTGCTGGGTATTTTTTTAAGCCTTGTCGTTTCCTGGGGCCTGAGTAAATCCGTATTAAAGGGCGAAGCATCTGCTTTCAGCCTGGAACTTCCTCCCTATCGTCCTCCCCGAATTTTGCAAACCCTGTATACCTCGTTGATTGACCGGACTATATTTGTATTATGGAGAGCGGTTGTTTTCGCTATCCCTGCCGGCCTGGTTATCTGGTTGGTGTCTAACATCCACATCGGTGACCTAAGCCTCGCGGAACATTTTATAAACTGGTCAAATCCATTTGCATTTGTTTTCGGACTGAACGGAGTGATATTACTTGCCTATATTATTGCCATTCCGGCTAACGAAATTGTCATCCCCACGGTGCTGATGCTTACCGTACTCAGCATGGGAATTGCCGGCGAAGGTTCCGGTGCCGGCGTAATGTTTGAACTCGATTCGGTTACAGATACAGGGAATATCCTGCATGCCGGGGGCTGGACACTGCTGACAGGGATTAACCTAATGTTATTCAGTTTGTTGCATAATCCATGCTCGACAACAATTTACACGATTTTTAAAGAAACGAAAAGTGTGAAATGGACCCTTGTTTCAACATTCCTTCCTATCGTCCTTGGATTCATGGTCTGTTTTTTGACAACCAGGCTATGGTTTTTATTTGTATAGTAATCCAACTTTATTACTTTGCGGTGCATATCATTTAACAATTGGACAAGGAAAAATTAAGCAAATCGGAAGCGATCAGCCTGATGAACTTCATGGGAGGGTCAGGAGTGCCCTTTCTGTTTATAATCGACTTCGAAATGAAGGCCATCAGGATATTTCCGCTGAATAAACCATTACCCGGAACAATAAGGTATAGCTTCCAATATGGGAATAATTCAAGCCCTTACGGGAAAGTAAAGGATAGTTTTGCCTTCAGGAAATTCCCCATATCATTCGAGCTGTACAATTCAGCATTTGTGAAAATTCAAAAGCAAATTAATGCAGGCAATACATTTCTCACCAATCTCACCTTTCCAACACATGTTGAGACCGATCTAACCTTCACGGAGATTTATTCAGCAAGTACAGCTAAATATAAATTGCTGGTGGAAGATGAATTTGTGTGTTTTTCTCCCGAAACATTTATTACAATCGTGGATGGCGCTATTTCAACATTCCCCATGAAGGGAACAATAAAGTCAATCGGGCTCGATTCGGAAAGGGAATTACTGGAAGATAAGAAAGAAATTGCGGAACATAATACCATTGTGGATCTTCTCCGGAACGACCTGAGCATGGTGGCTTCTAATGTGAAGGTAAACCGGTACCGGTATGTTGAAAAGATTAATACACATGAAGGAGATCTATTGCAGGTTTCATCGCAGATCAGTGGAAAATTGCCTGAAGATTATCCGGGCAGACTGGGTGATATTATCTTCACCTTATTGCCTGCCGGTTCGGTTTCCGGCGCCCCCAAGCGGAAAACAATGGCCATCATACGGGAAGTGGAAAAAGAGGACCGGGGTTATTATACAGGAGTATGGGGTGTTTTTAATGGAATCAATCTCGACAGCGCGGTAATGATCAGGTTTATTGAAAACTACAATGGAGTCATGCGTTTCAGGAGCGGCGGAGGAATAACATTTTTAAGCGATCCACTCCAAGAATATGAAGAACTAAAGGCTAAAGTATATGTGCCAATTATTTGAAACCATTAAATTGATTAACAATAAGTTACAAAACATTTATTATCATAACAATCGCGTCAATAATACCCGCAGAGCATTATTTCAGTCAGGTCAGCCCTGGGAATTAACAGAAATAATTCATATTCCTGAACTGGATCATCACACTGTTTACCGATGCAGATTTGGATATTCAAAAGAGCCGGAAACCTGCGAGTTTATTCCCTATGTTAAACGCGAAGTGGGGAAGCTATATCTTCTTGATGCTGATGAGATCGAATATCCGTTTAAATATTCCGACCGGAGTGCTCTTGAAAAATTGAAAAACAGCGTTCCTGAGCCCGAAGGATCTGACATCCTCCTTGTAAAGAATGGTTTCATTACCGACACTTCCTTCTCAAATGTTGCACTGCTTGACGGCACTAGGTGGTATACGCCGGCCACCCCTCTCCTTAAAGGTACCAAAAGGGAATTTTACCTTGAACATAAAATGATTTTCACTCGCGATATTAAACCCGCGGATCTGAATCAATATATTAAGGTCAGGTTGATTAATGCCATGCTTGACCTGGAGGATGGGATGGATATTGTCTCAATTGTCAGTTAAATTGATAATTTTGAGTTCTAATTGAGTTCGTGATGAATCGGTTTTCTATTCTATCAATTCTAAAAAATAGGGGTGGAACTATGCTCTTCATTATTTCAGTTATATTGGCGGGCTTGCTCATTATTGTCGGGATTTTACTTGTAATAAGCCCGGGAAAACCCTTGCCTTTCCTGGATGAGCGTGGAAATCCGCTGACAGGAAGCATTTCAGAAAAAATCTTTATTCATATCAATGGGGTAGAGCAGGGTATGTTTATTAAGGGCAGGGATACTGCAAATCCGGTACTCCTATACCTGCACGGAGGTCTGCCTGATTATTTCCTGACAAAGAAATACCCTACGGGACTTGAAGATCAATTCACCATGGTATGGTGGGAACAGCGAGGTTCAGGTCTCTCATACAGCGCGAATATTTCTCCGGAGACTATGACCCTTGAGCAAATGATTTCGGATACCCGGGAAGTTACAAACTACCTGAGGAAAAGATTTAAGAAGGAAAAAATCTATATAATGGGACATTCCGGGGGTACCTTCATCGGCATCCAGGCTGCTGCAAGGATGCCGGAACTTTACCACGCATACCTCGGTGTGGCCCAGATGACGTTTCAGCTTAAATCCGAGTTGCTCGCGCAGGAATATATGCTTGCCCGGTTCAAAGAATCCGGAAACACAAAAATGGTTCGCAAACTTGAGGCAGCACCGGTTACCTTAAATGAAGGAACACCTGGTTCATACCTTGCTGTCCGGGATCCGGCCATGCACAGCCTCGGCATTGGCACAACACATGAAATGAATTCGGTAATCACGGGAATCTTTTTGCCCTCTCTTGCATGCCGCGATTATACAGTAATGGAAAAACTGAACATGTGGCGCGGCAAATCAGAGTCCGGAGTTAGCTCACTCTGGGATGAGATGCTTGCCACAGATCTGGCCATCCAGGTTCCGTCACTTGACATTCCGGTTTATTTCTTTCATGGCATCTATGATTATACAGTGTCTTTTACCCTGGCAAAGGAGTACTTCCATAAGTTGAAAGCTCCTGTAAAAGAATTCTATACATTCGAACAATCCGCCCATAGTCCCTTATTCGAGGAACCCGTAAAAATGCAGGCGATTCTGCGGGAGGACGTGATTAAGCTTGCAGAAACCGGATCGAACCAGTAGGGTTATTTCACTAGTAAAATCTCCTGAATCGCCTTTTTAAGCTCTTCCTTGGGCAATGCTCCCATAATGGCCTGCGGGTCTCCCTGGGCAGGAATAAATAATATTGTCGGCAGACTTTGGATTCCAAGATTCTGGGACAATACCTGTTCCTTTTCCGTATCAACTTTGTAAACTATAATCTTACCGTTATATTCTCTTGCCAGTTCCTCAATGATTGGGGAAACCTTCCTGCACGGGCCGCACCAGTCGGCATAGAAATCAATGATAGCAGGCTTGTTCCCGGCATATTTCCATTCCTTATTTACCTCATAATTGAAGATTTTTTGCTTAAATGTTTCATTGGTGAGGTAAACAACCGGACTTGCCGTATTTGTTTTTGTTTCCGGTTTCACCGGTTCTCCTGCATGACTGTTCACCAAAATCATCAATGCAGCTGATATCAATAACAAACGGTTTTTCATTATAAAGGATTTAATTACTAATATAAAATCTATGTATCTCGAAATTAGAGATTTGTATTTATCAAATTCACCAATTGGGTCCTGTTGTGCACTCCGGCCTGTTTATATTTAACTTCACCCTTTTTGAAAATGATGAGGGTGGGAACCCCCTGGATACCATATCGGTTCGCTATTTCCGGATTCTTATCTACATCAATCTTTATGACCCGGATACGATCCCCCAATTCCATTGCAACATCCTTTAATATGGGGGATTGCGCTTTACAGGGTCCGCACCAGAGTGCATGAAAATCAACTATAACCGGCCGTTGATCCTGGATAATTGTATCGAAATTTCCTTGCATGTTCTTAAGATATTTCAGTTCATCAACTCTTGTACAAAATTAACCTTAAAACTTATACAAATAAATGATTTAGGCTACCGGGGCGACAATTCAAAAGTTGAAAGAGGACAACTTTTTTATTGACATGGGTTAACCTGACTTGGCCCGTTAATAAATACCTGTTCATAAAGTAGGGTAGATTTATTCTCGTTCGGTTTTAGATTAACTAACTTTAATGAAGAAATGATTCATTGTTAGCAACCTAGTTCTAATCACATTGACCAAGGAAGAATTTAAAGTATTATTTGACTCCTATTTCGATTCTGTACGTAGTTATTTATTTTATCGGGGCGCAGAAAAGGAACAGGCATCGGATCTGGCACAGGATGTTTTTATGAGGATTTGGGAAAAGCAACTCGATATTGACCCGAAGACTGCCCTCCGCCTATTGTATAAAATAGCCGGCGATATGTTTATAAGCAGGTACAGGAGGGAAACTTTGGAAATGAATTACAGAACTACATTGAAAAATGATGATGTTGATTTTTCACCGGAGGATGAGTTACGGTATAAACAACTTTTTGAGAATTATACCAAAGCACTGGGTGAATTAAGTGAGAAACAACGTATTGTTTTCATGATGGCCAGGATGGAGGGACTTAAATACCACGAAATAGCCGAACGTCTCGACCTAAGTGTAAAGGCGGTAGAAAAAAGAATGAGTATAACATTGGCCTATTTAAAAAAAACACTACAGGAATAAATGTCTGAAATAAGAAAAAATAGCAAACCGAAAGTCGACTTTTCAGCGAATCCATTGGATGTCTTCCCTTCTACTCCTATTGATTGGGGTAAGAGCAAGGAGGAAATCTGGGCTGAGCTGGAAATGAAAATCGATGCCTCAAAACCGGTAAAAGTCCGGGTTTTGATAAGTCCGTGGAGGAAAATGGCAATCGCAGCTGCTTTTACATTATTAGTCGGACTTACAGTTGCCATGCAGTTCTATAAAAAAACCATTGAAGTGCCAGCCGGGCAACACAGCAGTATTCTGCTGCCTGACAATTCAAAAGTAAGGTTGAATGCCCAGTCAATTTTAACCTATAAACCCTTGCTTTGGATTTTTTCGAGAAAGGTCAGCCTCGAGGGGGAGGCATTCTTCGAAGTCAATCCCGGAAAGAAATTTGAGGTAACTTCAACCTATGGAAAAACAGCCGTGTTGGGTACCAGTTTCAATATATATTCCAGGAAAAACAGTTACCAGGTTACCTGTGTAACCGGTAAAGTAAGGGTGACGGAAAGCAGGGGAGATAATGAGGTGGTAATCCTTCCGGGACAAAGGGCCCTGCTAAATCCAACAGGTGACCTCGATGTACAAACCGGTATTAATACTGAACAAACCATATTGTGGCTTGAGAATAAATTAAGTTTCACGTCGGTTCACCTGCAACTGGTGTTTGAAGAAATCGGAAGACAATATGACGTTGTTATTCAAATTCCGGGAGATATTGAAAACATCTATACCGGAACCTTCATGCGCAATTCCTCTGTTGAACAAGCGTTAGATATGGTATGCAAACCATTTAATTTAAAATTCTCCCAGCAGTCGCAAGATGAATACATCATTACCCGGAATAATTAAAAAAATACCTGCTAAAAATTCCCTGGTTACTCTGCTTTTCCTGTTCCTGACCTTCTCCGCAATTTCCCAGGAAATCAGGATCAACTGTACAGATGAACCATTGAATAAAATACTCATACAGTTACGCGACAATTACGGTTTAATGGTTTCATTTGATGATCGACAGTTATCCGCTTACAAACTGACGGTTGGGAAAAGGTTTGCTTCACCGTCTCAGGCGCTTGATTACCTGTTTAAAGATTTGCCCCTGCGATATGAAGTTAGCGAGGAGGTATACATTATTTTCACGGTTGCGGTTAAGGAAAAACCCAAAAACTACATAATTTCCGGGAGTGTATCCGACAAAACCAGTCATGAGACCCTCCCATTTTCAGGTATCCTGATTAACAATAAGGGCATCATTTCTGATGCAAGGGGTAATTTCTCCTACACATCGGCCAGTGATAGTCTTTTTTATTTAAAAATTTCCTGCCTGGGGTATTATATTCTTGATACCATTGTACCCAGGGGTACTCACTATAATTTCAGGCTTACTCCATCTGTAATTTCAATGAATGAGATTATCGTTATTGGTTCTGTTGTGGAGAAGTCAATACAAACAGGAATTTCGCCGGGCTCAATCAAACTGAACCATAAAATAGCCTATTTTCTGCCCGGGAATGGAGACAACTCTGTATTTAACCTGCTAAGGCTTCAGCCTGGAATTCTGGCATCGGGGGAACAATCATCCGATCTGATAATTTGGGGAAGTTACGAAGGTCAGAGCCAGGTTATTTTTGACGGGTTCACACTGTATGGAATGAAAAATTTTAATGATAATATCAGTGCAGTGAATCCATTTGTGGCAAAAGATATAAAAGTCCTAAAAGGGGGTGGTGGTGCAGAATATGGCGAAAAAGTCGGCGGAATTGTTGAAATTACAGGTACAGATGGAAACCGACTGTCACCTTCAGTGCAACTGACCATAAACAATATGACGTTGAACGGATTGGTTAGTGTCCCTTTCCGTAAAAAGTCCTCTCTCCTGATGGCTTATCGTCAAACCTATTTTAATCTGTATAATCCGGAAGAATATTCTTCCTCAGGGTCCGGAAGGGGCCGTCAGAATGGCGGTGCCGATTACTATCTGATACCGGATTACATGTTTCGTGATTTGAACCTGAAGTATTCCGGCAGCGGGGCAAAGACCAATTATTACATAAGCCTTTATGGGGGAAATGACAATTTCAACTATGCCTTTGACGAGGAAACTATGCAGAAGGCCATCACACTCGACTACAATGAACGGAACACACAGTTTGGCGGCGCTGCATTTTACGGATTCCGATGGAAAGAAAAAAACACCAGCAATTTTACCGTCAGCTACTCATTGTTGAATACCGACAGGGACTATCTTGAGGAAACCGCTAGAACATCAGGAAACCAGGTATTTACCAGTATAAATGAACAAACAAAAAACACAATTAATGAAATAAACGGAAGGATTGACAATAAGATTACCCTGACTGAAAAGCAAACAGCAGATATTGGGGCCGGATTGCTGTATTATTTAACCGACAACCATATCAACACCATTCGTGATACGGTAAATGAGGATCTTGCAGTGCCTTATGTTTACCTGCAGGATAATATTTCACCATTGAAGAACTTTACGGTCAGTCCGGGCATACGATTGAATTTCCATACCCTTTCCGGAAAAATATACTTTCAACCACGGATCTCGGCAATATACAGGATTGCTGAAGTTTTCAGACTGAATGCCGCTTTCGGGATGTACAACCAGTTTGTAGCCCGGAACAGAATCATTGATGCTTCAGGAAACTATAAACTGGCCTGGTCCATATGTAACAATAACGGGATTTCTGTGCTTGATTCGAGAAGTTACGCACTTGGTTTTTCATTCAACAGGCACAATTATACGGCCAGCATTGAAGGTTATCTGAGAAATACCGGGGGTATTACCCGATACCTGGAGACTTCAGCCGGATCAGTTGCCCATGAGGGGGACAGTAAAACAAAAGGCCTGGATATTTTCTTAAAAAAGGAGTTTAAAAGTCAATCCTTCTGGATTGCTTACACCTTGAGTAAAACAGAGGAAAAGTTTCCGTACTTCCCGAGTGACGCGTATACACCAGCCATGCATGACCAGCGGCACGAACTGAAGTTGGCAGGACTTATGAAAATAAAAAAATTTCACTTTTCGGCCTGTTATGTTTTCGGGTCAGGTTTCCCCGACCCGGATCTGTTACCGGAGGTTACCAATTATACAAAGCCATATAACAGGCTTGATATGGATATGATTTACAGTATTTCCACGCGGAAGGTAAAAATCGATGCCGGCATATCCATATTGAATGTTCTGAACACCGAAAATATAAGGTACTCCAATTATACACGGATACCAACGGATGAATCAACTACCGTGAGCCTTTATGCCGAGGCTGTTCCATTCACTCCGGCTATATTCCTCAAAATCTCTTATTGAAAAAGCATCTGGTGATGACCCTGGGCGAATGCAAGCCACGAAGGGGTTTAACAAAAAATACCTATTAAAAAGTAGGGTAAACAAAAGATTAAGCGGATTAATTACAGAGAAGCAATAAAGAACATTAATAAAATAAAATTGCTTCAACGTTCATAGTATAAAAACTAAATTCTCAAGATTATGAAAAGAATAAATTGGTTACCCGGAATGTTAATTTTATCATCTGTTGTATTATTCATGCCATCCTGTTCAAAGGATGATGATGGGGGAAGCATATCAGAAACCGATATTGCACTTGCCCAGGATGAAACTTATGTTGAAGCGTTATATGACGACGTGGACAATCTTGCACTTGCAGAGATTCAAACACTGGATGAAAACAATTATGTCACTTCAGGTTTGAAATCAACTTTCGTTGGAGAATGTTATACCGTTACGGTAAATCATCCCGACAGTACCACATTCCCTAAAGAAGTGATTATTGATTTTGGGGAAGGATGCAGCGTTGTATACAATGGTGACACTATAACCCGGTCGGGCCAGATCAGGATCAACATCTCAAACCGTTGGTACAGGCAGAATGCAGAGCAGGTTATGACCTTCAACGATTTTTACTTCAACGGGGCAAAGGTAGAGGGAACGCGCACCATGACCAACACGGGTCTTAATGAGCAAAACCGGTTGCAAATTGCCATACACCTTGAGGCTGGCAAAGTCACGTTTGGTGAGGGTGCCGTTATGACACGCACTGCAAGTCATGTTCGCGAATGGGCCAGGAAAATGAATCCGATGAATGATACAATTTATGTAACAGGTTCAGCTAACGGTGTAAATGTGCTCGGTGAAGCATATAACCGGGAGATTACAGAACCGCTGGTATTGGTTCATTGCGCAGAATTGCAGAACCGTTGGTCTGTAGCCGCCGGAAGGATGGAGATAACCAATAGTGCCAGGGGAAATATGACCATACAACATACCGGTAACGGATGCGATGGCGATATGGTAGTTGAAAAAGACGGCAACCAGTACAATTATCAATTCCGGTACAGACATGGTAGTAAAAGCGGCAGCGAATAAATTGGGAGCTACAGGAGGCTGTCTCAAAAGATGTATCCTTTGAAACAGCCTCCTTGCAACTAAGCCGGAATACCGTGAAATGACAGTCAATTATTAACAATAAAATATCTTACCATGAAAACCTTAATAAAATATTACACCATACCGATGATACTTTTTATCATGCTTCTGGGATCATTCGCTTGTGAAAAAGAGCAAATGATCAGCGAGAATGAAGATTATGTAAGTATTCTGAAGGTTGCAGAAGACGGAACTACTTCAGTAATTGACGGAAACTTACAGGCAGTCCTTTTGGATACACCGCCAATTACAGACGATGAGATGTCTCTCCTGCTCGGGATGAAAGAGGAAGAAAAACTTGCCCGGGACGTATACTATGTTCTTTATGAAAAATTTGGCAGGATGATCTTTTCCAATATAGCAAAAGCAGAGGAAAGACACCTGAATGCCGTTATAATGCTTTTGAAATACTATGGGTCAGCCGATACGCTGATTGGTGAAACTGGCAAATTTACGAATCCGGAATTCCAGTCATTGTACAATGAGCTGATTCTTAAGGGATCAGTATCAATTGACGAAGCCTTGATGACAGGTGCCTTAATTGAAGAAATGGATATTAAGGATTTGAATCAATGTCTTAGTGTGGTGACAAACGAGAATATTATAATCGTTTTTGAAAACCTCTTAAAAGGATCGCGCAACCACCTGAGGGCTTTCATCAGGCAACTAACCCAACTGGGATTATCTTATAACCCGGTATATATCAGTGTGGATGAATTGGAGCAGATCATCACTTCTCCGATGGAGAAAGGAAACCAATACAGGAAAAACGGAAACGGGAATGGAAGGAATAACGGGAACGGAAGAAATAAGGGGAATGGAAGTAATAATGGAAATGGAAGTAATAACGGAAATGGAAGACAAGGAGGATAACTGAACAATTTATCCGGAATTGCTGTTTAAACCTCGGAATTTCTCTTTAATTAATTCTGACCGGACAGCCTTATGAAACGCCGTGAATTTCTATACAACTCCGCAGTCTCTATCGCATTATCGATTGTAACAGGGAAACATCTCCTGGCTCAGCCCGGCGCCAGGGATACTCCCTGGACATTAAAGGAAATCAGAAAAGGTGTAAGCATATTTACTGAAAAGGGAGGAACCATAGCCTGCTTAGTTACAACAGAGGGTATCGTATTGGTAGACTCCCAGTTTCCGGAACAGTCACAGCATCTGATCGCCGAATTAAAAAAGCAATCGGATCGTTCCTTTAAATATCTTATCAATACACACCATCATGGCGATCACACCAGCGGAAATATTGCATTTAAAGGCCTGGTTGAACATGTAGTTGCTCACGAAAACAGCTTGATAAACCAGGTGGCTTCGGCCAAACGAAATCAAAATGAAGATAAGCAACTCTATCCGGATACTACGTTCAGCGATACCTGGAAGGTGAAGATCGGACCGGAGCAAATACGGGCTTACTATTTTGGTGAGGGTCATACCAACGGCGACAGCATTATTCATTTTGAAAATGCCAATGTTGTTCACCTTGGCGACTTGCTTTTTAACAAACGTTACCCGTTTATTGACCGCAGTGCAGGCGCCAGTATAAAACACTGGATAGTTATCCTGGACCAGGTGCAACGTACATTTAACAAAGAAACGATCTATATTTTTGGACATGCCTTTGATCCGGCAGCAGTAACGGGTTCAGTCAGCGAGGTGAACAACTTCAAAAACTACCTTGAAAAGCTACTGAGCTTTGTTTCCGGTGAGATCAAAAGCGGAAAAAGCAAAGAAGATATTCTTAGAACAACAACGATTACAGGCGTGCAGGATATGAATGGGGACCCGAATCATAACCTTCTGATGGCCTACGAGGAACTGACTTCGTTATAAATGAGAACCTGCCCGGACTCCTGGTCACATCGCAGATATTCGCAGATTTCGCAGATTAACAATATCTAATTCTGTAAATGTAAATCGAATGCAATGAGATTCTCTGCGTCCTCAAAAGACTGGTAAACATAAATTTAGTGTTCTCCGCGTTAAAATTTTTACATATTCTCTGTAAAACAATAAATCCAAAACTTCTCTCTCGTTTCAGTTATTTATATTGGGGCAATATTGTTTAAAGCTGATGGACTCTTAAGAATTTGCTGTAAAATTCTTATGGGTTACCGGGATCATAATTCATATAATTATTTATTTTTGACGGTGGTTATAGTGATCAGGACTTGATCCGACACTTGTTCTTAATCTCATTTCATATATCCCTTCTGAGAATGGCCGATAATGATATCATCACTGTAGAGCACCTGTCCCATTCTTTCGGGGGCAGGATAGTTCTTCAGGATATAAACCTTTCTATCAGGAAGGGTGAATTTGTTACAATTCTGGGGCCTTCAGGGTGCGGAAAAACCACCCTTATGCGACTCATCGGAGGCCTTCTCAAAGCTTCAGAAGGAAAAATTACGATTGCCGGGGAGGACATGACCTTCACCCCGCCATACAAGCGGCCGGTGAATACGGTTTTTCAGAAATACGCCCTGTTCCCGCACCTGAATGTATATAATAACATAGCATTCGGACTTAAGCTGAAAAAATTGCCCGAAGAAGTCATCCAGAAAAAGGTGATGCAGGTGCTGAAGATTGTCACCATGACCGATTATGAAGAGCGCGACGTGGATACCCTTTCAGGAGGGCAACAGCAGCGCGTCGCCATTGCCCGTGCTATAGTGAATGAACCTGATGTATTACTCCTCGACGAACCCCTTGCGGCCCTTGACCTGAAAATGCGCAGGGATATGCAGATGGAAATAAAGGCAATGCACAGAAAATTGGGCATTAGCTTTGTTTATATCACCCACGACCAGGAAGAAGCGCTGACCCTCAGCGACCGGATTGTGGTAATGAGGGAAGGGGTTATACAACAAATCGGCACCCCCGCCCAGATCTATAATGAACCTGAAAATTCCTTTGTGGCTGATTTTATCGGTGAAAGCAACATTCTTAACGGAGTTATGATAGCGGATTGTCTTGTCGAATTTGCCGGCCATCCGTTTGAATGCGTTGATAAAGGGTTTGCACCAAATGAAATGGTAGATGTAGTCGTCCGCCCGGAAGATATTTATATTTTTGAAAAGCTGGAAGCAGCACAGTTTAGCGGACAGGTTACCTCGAGCATTTTCAAAGGGGTGCATTATGAAATGATGGTTAACACTTCCGATGGTTTTGAGATCATGATTCAGGATTATAATGGTTTCGATGTGGGCGACACGGTCGGGATGCGTATCAAACCCTTTGATATTCAGGTCATGAAAAAGGAAAGGCTCTGCAATACTTTTGATGGCACCATCGAAGATGAATCGCATGTTCGATTCCTCGGGAGCGCATTTGAGTGCAATACCCGTGGAATTGAAAGCGGTACCGCCGTGAAACTGAAGATTGATTTCAACAATATTGTATTACACGATAACGAGGAAGACGGGATTGTAAGCGGAACAGTATTTTTCATTTTATATAAGGGCGATCATTACCACATTACTATTTTGACAGAAGGGAACGAACACATTTTTGTAGACACAAATGATATTTGGGATGATGGTGACCGGGTAGGGATCAGTATTGCACCTGAATCAATTCAAGTTGAAAATGAATAAATTTCTGTACGAGTGTTGAAGAAAATTTTATCCTTTTTTAGCCTGAGAAGGAACTGGTCAATACCCTATATTCTCTTTCTCATGTTTTTTGTGCTGGTTCCCCTGGCACTCATTGTGTTTTATGCCTTTACCAGCGAAGAGGGTGGTTTTTCTTTTATTAATTTCCGGAAATTTTTGATGCATCCGGAAGCATTGAAGATTCTCATTTATTCGATTGGTGTGGCATTGATTACAACAATAATATGCCTTTTAATAGGGTATCCGGCAGCCTATATCTTGAGCAGAATGGAATCACGCGGGGCAAGTCTCCTTGTGATGCTTTTTATACTTCCCATGTGGATTAATTTTCTTATAAGGACCCTGGCCACTGTGGCACTTTTCGGATTCCTCAGATTGCCGCTCGGAGAGGGTGCATTGCTCTTTGGAATGGTGTATAACTTTCTTCCCTTTATGATTTACCCGATATACAATGTACTTCAGAAGACCGATCACAACCTGATAGAAGCGGCACAGGACCTTGGAGCAAACCCAAGGCAGGTATTCTTCCGAACCATTTTACCGTTATCCGTACCGGGTATCAGCAGCGGTATAATGATGGTCTTTATGCCGGTTATTTCAACCTTTGCAATTGCCGAACTGCTTACAATCAATAATATTAAACTGTTTGGCACAACCCTGCAGGAGAATATTTATAACGGCATGTGGAATTATGGAGCTGCCCTCTCCCTGGTGATGCTTGTGCTGATCAGTGTGATTTCAATGCTCAGCAACCAGGGAAACACCCGGCAGGCAGAGGAAGGAGGACTGATCTGATGAAGAGAGTACTTGCATCTTCTTATCTTGGAGTATTGCTGTTGCTGCTTTATGCCCCCATCATTATCATCATCATTTTTTCCTTTACCGAAGCAAAAGTCCTGGGAAACTGGACAGGATTTTCACTTAAGCTTTATACTTCCCTTTTTCATGGCGGGGTGCAACATTCGCTCACCAGTGCGCTGTGGAATACCCTTATTATCGGATTCATCGCGGCGTTGGTGTCGACATTGCTGGGAACCATAGCGGCAATAGGCATTTATAACCTGAGTACACGGCAGCAAAAAATTGTCCATATGGTGAATTCAATACCTATTTTGAACCCGGATATTATCACTGCCATATCTCTTTTTCTGCTTTTCGTATGGCTCGGCATATCCCAGGGGTATACAACGGTCATCCTGGCCCATATCACCTTTTGTACGCCCTATGTAGTGCTGAGCGTATTGCCCCGTCTTCGCCGCATGAATCCCAGCCTCTACGAAGCGGCACTTGATCTTGGTGCCACCCCTTTGCTGGCGCTCCGGAGAATTGTTCTTCCCGAGTTGAAACCCGGCATGGTCAGCGGATTTATACTGGCTTTCACGTTGTCGATAGATGATTTTGTGGTTACCTTGTTTACAATTGGTAACGAAGGTCTTGAAACCATTTCTACCTATATATATGCTGATGCGCGAAAAGGTGGACTCACGCCGGCACTAAGACCCCTGTCGGCTATTATTTTTGTCACTGTTCTCGTGCTGTTGATCATTATTAATCGAAGAGCTGCAAAAAAATTAACCTGAAAACAATGAGAAAATCTCCAAAAGCCTTGAATTTGAGCGTCATTAAAGTGATTCTTCTGTTAATGACCGTTGTATTCGTTTCTAATTCCTGCAAGGAAAACGATGAGTCCCGAAAAAAAATCCTGAAAATATACAACTGGGCCGATTATATCGATGAGGACCTGTTGCAGGAATTTCCCAAATGGTACAAGGAGCAAACCGGGGAAGATGTGGAGATCATGTACCAGACTTTTGATATGGCCGAAGTTATGTATACAAAGGTTGCGCTGGGCAAAGAGGATTTCGACCTTGTATGTCCCACGCAATACATTATTGAACGCATGTTAAAAGAAAACCTGTTGCTTCCCATTGACCGGAATTTTGGAAAGACCGGTGATTTCCTGGGAAACATCTCTCCTTTTCTGCTTGAACGGATGGATGCTTTCAGCGTTCCCGATAAAAAGGCCCTGGATTATATGGTTCCCTATATGTGGGGCACTTCAGGAATTTTGTATAATACAAAGCTGATCACAGCAGGGGAGGTTCAATCCTGGGAATGTTTCTGGAACCCGAAAAACAAGGGAAAAATCCTGATGAAGGACCATTATTGGGATGTGTATAATGTGGCCGCCATTTGGGGTTTTCGGGAAGAAATTGCATCGGGGAAACGCACCCGGTATGATGTGTCAAATGATCACACGGCGGATGATATCGCTATGGTGGAAAAACAATTAAAGCTGCTGCAGCCAAACCTGGCCGGCTGGGAAGCTGATTTTGGCAAAGAAATGATGACAAAGGGAGAAGTCTGGATGAATTATGCCTGGAGCGGAGATGCTGTCTGGGCCATTGAAGAAGCTGCCAGTGTGAATGTTTCTCTCGATTTTTCGGTGCCGCAGGAGGGCAGCAATATATGGTTTGATGGATGGGTGATTCCTAAAAATGCACGTAACGTAAAGGCTGCCAGTTATTTTCTCAATTATTTATGTCAACCCGGTATTGCCCTGCGTAATATGGACATAAGCGGGTATACAAGTGCAATAGGAACTTCTGAAATACTGGATGAACAAATAGATACTACTCTCACATCTACGGTAAACCTGAGCTATTTCTTCGGTGAGGGCAATGACAGTTTGCTTGTAAACTCAATCCAGTATCCCGACATCAGTGTGGTAGAACGGTGCGTGCTGCTGCATGACTTCCTCGATAAAAATGACCAGGTTCTTGAGATGTGGAGCCGTGCCAGGGGGGATAACCTGGATAACAGAATGATCTACACCATAGTCGGATTGGTTATTCTTATCGCGGCATGGCCAGTATACCGGCAGGTTAAAAAATACCGCAATAAAAGGAAAAAACAGGGGAGAAGGAAGTAAAAGGTATCACGGCTGTTGAAGTAACCGGCAATAATACAAGGGAAGGCGGAGTTTGTAAGCTCCGCCTTCCCAATATCTATAGTGAAAATCCGACTACCACAAACAGGCTTTTTTTGTCGGGATTTAAAATTACCTGCCCATTTATGGGTATTGAAAAACTGTCCGTTATTTTTATTTCCTTTTCAGCCATTATTCCAACATTGCAAATGGCAAAATCACCGTCGGAAGTGGTCCAGCCGTTTCCGGCTCCTATAAAAATGCCGAAATGGTTGAAAGCATAAGCTGCCTCGAAGTACATGTCGCCTCCTTCTGATTCAACTCCTCCTGCCTGGTTGATAATATAGTTTGCACTGAGACTGAGACCTTTTATTTCATAACCGGCGGTCAGTTCAAACGCATGACTCCCGGTTGAATCAGAATAATCAAAGTAATCGAGATCGGGATAATAATAATCGGTAATCCCGATGCTTAAACCAAATGGCAGGCTATAGGAAGCATAAATATCTGTTTCACCAAATCCTGATGCATCAAAGGAACCCCAGGCACCTATGGTCAGCCCGCCTGTGGCAAATTCCAAATAGGGTTGCACTGCCGGGCCTGTTCCCAGTTTTGAACCACGCCAGATATAACTGCTGTAAAAATCGACACCCGGAGAAAATTTGGATGGCTTTTCATCCTCCTTATCCTGGGCAGCCAGGTCGTTTGTAAAAATTGCTGAAATCAGCACTGCTGCGGCAAGAAATAGTCTCATTTTTATTGTGATTTAAGTAAGTGAAAATCTAATAGTATTTTTGTTTCCTCTGATTCCCAATCGAAATTATTTACCGTACGTATGGAAATGATTGCCTTTGTCATGGCGGCCGGGGCACCGAATTCGGTCATTGCAATCCTGAATTTCATGCCGGGGAGTAATTTCGGAATAGTATTGTCTCCATTGGTATCGAATGTCTGGTAAGTGCCGGAGGCAGGAAAACGTCCGATATGAGCCCCATTCCTGTAAATATTAAAGCGTTTGATGCCGGATTCGATATCCGCGTCAGCCTTCCAGGAAAGTTCGACAGAATCTTTCACCCCGTTAACCTGCAGATCATAAGGTGCAGGTGGCGGTGTGTTGTCGGCAACATTGCCCGTATTTACGTATTCCTGCCACTTTACAGCTGTAATTGAATCAGGAAGCAGGCACAACGTTTCTTTACTGCCTGTATATGTTGATTCTTTGAAAACAGCATGGGTCAGGGTATCGCCGAGCCATGATCGGTTACGGTCCAACGGTTTCAATGCAGTTTGAATCCCGGTTGGAAGTCGTTGTTTTAAAGCAGCCTCATAAAATGGAATGGCCATATGGCGTACAAAGCTGAAATTATGGTTTTGACCCGCTGTGTAGGCAACGCTTGCCGGGGCATCTAATTTCCGGAGTGCATTGAAGGCACCTGCTGACGAAGCCCAGCAGCAATTGGTGCCACCGTTCGGGGCTTCACCGGCTCCTGCATGCCGAATGAATACAGGGATGTCTTTCACGGTGGCTGGAAATTTACCATTCGGAATTTCCCATGCAGGCGAATAACAAAACGCTGCAAGTGTTCTTTCTGGAAATGCCTGGATCATGGAAAGTACCCAGTAACCACCACCAGAATGGCCCCATAGAAGCCAGGGGGCAAGCCTAAGTTCGTCGTGTCCCGATAATTTTCCGAGTTCGTCAAGCGCTTTTAACAAGGCATCCGCCGAACCTGAATGGGCGTCTTTCCAACCGCTGCAGTTCCCGTAGAGTGCCGTCTCCAGGATGGCAAGATGCCACTTTCCGGCAAAGGACTGGTATTGAACGTCATAAGGCCGGGTAATACCGAATTGCTCCATGCCGCATCCATGTTGAAGTACCAGCACGCCGCGAATAGTATCAACTTCCGGAATATACAGACCATAATCCGCATGGTCAAACGGGTATGTTTCTCCACGAAGGGTAATTTGAAATAGTGTGCTATCCTTACCGATACAGGATGTGGATTGTGCAGTAATCAGTGGTTGGGCTGCCGTTGAAAAGTTGAAAAATAAAAGTAATGCGAAAATGGAAAGCAATAATTTTTCCGGGTTTTTAGTGAGATGTTGGTTCATTATTTGAGAAAATCAAATATAATGGTTTAAACGATGGAAGGAAAGCAGCAAAGCGCTTTTTACTAAAATTATACTCTAAAGCTTATGGTAGACATTTTTGTCATTTAACCTTTAAAATTCTTACCTTAGGTACGCATCTACAGGATGAACCACTGGGTAACAGTTGCCCATTATGCAAATCAGTATATAACAATAAATTACTATATGATTCAACAAATATTTATCATTTCCGACGGAACCGGACGAACTGCGGAACAGGTATTAAGTGCTGCCCTTGTGCAATTTGAGAACATCAATGTTCAGACCAAAATATATCCGCACGTTAGCACTGAGAATCAAATCCTGGAAATAGTAGCCGAAGCCAGCCTCACAAAAGGTCTGGTAGTGTTTACCGTGGTTTCCCGGAAGCTTCGGGACGTCATTAATAAACAGGGCCGTCTTTATGATGTTGAAACCATTGACCTCATAGGACCCCTTCTGGCTCATTTTTCGAATCATTTTTCCCATTTACCCTCTGAAAAGCCGGGTATTTATTATGAATTGAATAAGCCCTATTTCAAACGCATAGAGGCTGTTGAATATACTTTACGTCATGATGACGGACAAAGAATTGAAGAACTGGATAAGGCCGAAATAGTTATTCTGGGTGTGTCCAGAACGGTCAAGACACCGGTTAGTATTTACCTGGCCCATAAGGGATGGATGGTAGCCAACATTCCGCTCGTTTTTGGGATAGAACCACCGGAAGAACTCTTTAGGATCCCCCCCGAACGGGTATTCTGTCTTACCACCACACCTGACCATCTGTCCGAATTAAGAAAAGTCCGTGAAAAGCATCTGGGCGGGAATTTGGGGGATTATGCAAAACTATCTTATGTTCAGAAAGAGCTGGAATATTCTTTCGGTATCTATAAACGCCAGGCTCGTTGGACGAAAATAGACGTTACCAATAAGCCTATTGAGGAAATATCCATGGAAATACTATCCGGACTCAGAAAAAGTGTTGGATGAATATGGAATGCTTGAGGGTTCCCATGTTGGGAGGTTTACTGCACTGTTGGGACTATTCATCATCTGAGGTCACAAATTTGATTTCGTGCATGGAACATGAATAAATGCACTGCGTTGGATTTGCAGGTTCGGCCCAGCAGTTGGCTGCAATAACCAACCAGGCTGTTTTCCCATCCTCACTGATATATTTTGCCGGAATGTTCCCGAAATAAGAACCCGGCCCCCAGTTTGTCATATAGTGAATGGTTTTATAAGGACCTGTTATTTGATCAGATTCCATTATAATAGTTCGATGTTCATTGGCGTTTTCAATTCCAGTTTTCGCATTGTGATGTGTAACAAGAATATACTTTTTCAATCCGGGATTCCAGGTAATTGTAGCTCCTCCAATATTGTCGGGCCATTCGAGAATTGGACCGGCATTTTCGACTGAGGATGACCATTCTTTTCCAGTCCAGAATTCGTATCTGGTGTGATCAGTCACATTTTCGATCCCTTCGTCAACACGACATAGATAGAGTGCATCACCATTGGCCCAGTTGTTGGTCCCGGTCCCACTGGAATACCCATGGGAAACGAGGTAGATTTTCCCGTCGGGCGACAGCTTATTATCCTGGCCGAACACCACGGCGCGGGGAACGCGGAATTTCGCCTTCCCCTTTTCATTGAAAAAGTTATCGTCATTGTGGGGTCTGATATAAAGGGCATTGACCATCCAGAAAGGATCTTTGCCACCGCCATCCTGAAACAGCAAATCCAGTTTCCCATCATTTACAGTTACATTAAATTCAAAGGGCAGCACCTCATTACCCGGGTCTCCTGCTGTGGTACTCATATTATCGATTTTCTTCTCACTTTCTGCGCAAACAGATATCAAATCCCGCGAGACGTTTCCTCTGTCACCAATAAAGATCAGCACCCTGTATTCTCCGTTTTTTACATCTATTGTAAAAGTTCTGTCCTCATCACAATAGCTGAAATCTTTCATGGTTTTAACCTCATGCTCCCGGACGAGATCACCAGTCAACGGTTTATTCCAGCCGTAGCCGGTTTTTTTGTTATAAATGGTTTTGTAATTAACGGCAATATGACCGGGCTCCACTTCATTTTCTACTCCAAAATCGAAATAACGGGAATCGGCAGATACGTCATACACGCTAGTCCAATAGGGGTTTTCCCAGGGATAATTCTGCTCTTCGGTAAAATGGTTCCAATTTTTCGAATAGCGCCAACCTGCAAAATAGCCCACCTCGTTAAAGGCATCATAATGGCCGTAATACCAAATACCGTCGGCAATAACGCTGGCACATGGATAGAAGTTATCATAGTTGGTAGACATACTTCCCAATCCGGTTACTTCCAGTGATGTTGGATCATCTCCTATCATAACTGCCTGTCCGGTACGGTGGTTTTTATTTTCATAGATCTTGAGCATATTGGTATAATGGCCGACACTCATGTAGTCATCAACCGTACCATCGGTGAAAGGCGAGTAGCAGTTACCATCAGCAGCCCACATGGGAAACCAGGTATCGGCATGGGTGTAATTGGCATAACGGCCGGTGAAAACAACTTTGGTGATTTCCCCTGACTCAGGGAAAGGGCAATCTTTGGGTTGATTATCGGGCCATTCGTAGGGTTTGCCATGAGGATTGTCTACATCTGTTTTATGATTGTTTAAAACTTGTGCGGTTGCAGTAAAAAAACTGGCAATGGCCAATAATGATAATATTGACTTCTTCATAGGTAAATATTTAATAGACTCTTCTTAAAATTGCATTAATTTCTTATTACGATCCAATTACCACACTTTAATTTTCATTATCCCCTTTCCCTTAATTTCAAATGGGCCAACCATAGGATTGTCTTTGTCCCTTTTATTGCCTGAATAATCTGCATCAATGATAATGGGCGAGTTGTCGGGATTTACAAAAGCTTGTTTAGAGATTAAAGTTTCCCCCAGTAGTTCTGTTCTCACTACGCTATTTTTCATTTTAACTAACTTTTCGTCAAATTCAAAGGAAAGGAAAATACCCTTTTCATTTTCTTCGATAAGCAGGTTTGGGTCAGAAGGTAGTTCCAGGGGATCATTTTCTTTTTCAAAGGGCAAAGCACCATTCAAATAAGCATTGCAACGTGCCACTACGGATAAATTTGACTTATTATAGGCACTGAGACCGAAATCTTCCAACCCATAGTACAAGCGGGTTTCAAGTTCAGGATTTTCCTGTTCAATATTCAACCTGCACTCTTTTAGGAATATATTATTTATGAAGCGGTTGTCTCCTCCCAGGAGTTCATGGTAGCCTGCAATTTCAGTAGAATGTGGAAAATGATAGGGTGTGATTCTTTCATGCGGACTCATGTTTAGTCTTCCACCCATCAGATTATGGGCGTATGCTCCTCCCTGTGACATGTCCCAAACTGAGCAAAGGGATAAAAACAGGTTATTATCTACCAGGTAGGGGCCGTGATTTACTTCAGAATAAAAGTCCTGCATATTGTTGTTATAGCAAAGATTTGCTGTCACCCTTGCTCCCTGGGCCATCCAGTCCAGCCAGATTCCCCTCCCGGCATTCACCACACGGTTGTTTTTGATAAGCATATCAATGGAGGCATGAATTTTTATCCCGGCAGTTTCGGGGCCTGTAAATTGGCGTTTTGTATAGATGTCATAAATATTATTGTTTTCTATGGTGCTAAATATACCGCCCAAACTACCACAAATACCAACTTGTTCACAATCGGAAATCGTATTATTCCTTACGATATGCGATCCTATATTCTCTTTGCCCCATCCCTTTTCCAATGCACGTTTTACGGTTTCAATATAACCTTCAGCAGAATTGGCCGAGGTATTGTCGAATTCGTCGCCATATTTCCCGAGTGTGATACCCGCACATTTGGAATTTCTGATGACATTGTTTTCAATGATCCACCCTTTGCTCCAGTTCGTGCCAATCAACCCTATTTGCCCGGCTGTGGGTGGCGCCCATTGGGTAGCGGCCTGGCTCATCTGAAATCCTTTTACTGTAATAAAGTTAATGCCCGTGGAATCGGGATAAAAACAGCTTTTACGAACATTAATTTCAACTAATTCTTTATTGGGATCCGCTTCATGAAAATTCGCATAGATGTAGGTGTATTCCTCGTCGCTCTCACAAAACCAGGTATATACAGAACCTTCTGCATCCGGGGCATCTTTTGCCGGGGTTGGGTGAAGAACTTTTTCAAGAATTTCCATCTCCCAAAGAGATTTCCCATTCATATACACTTCGCCTGTATGGTGTTTCCGGCCTTTATCCACAAACCAGTCACCGTGTATCAGGTCTTTGTAAGGGTTGTATAAACCAAACAGTGAATCAGGAATGGTGGCTTTCCAAACGGTTCCGGTAAATTTTACCCAATTTTTGATAATTTCCGAACCTTTAATTACCACATCTTCGCCATCTGCGGCTTGATATACTATTCTTTTGTCATCGGATGTACCTCCACGCGGTGGATTTACCCCTTCGCGATAAACCCCCTCATGAACCATGATTACATCACCCGGCTGAGCAATATATGCTGCAGCCTGAATTGTCAGAAGAGGTGATTCTTTTGTTCCCTTATTTGAGTCATTGCCTGTTTTTGCTACATTAATTTCCCTGGCTGAAACAGCGAAACCGATAAAGGAAAAAACTATTAACAGTAGTATTTTAATCATTTTTAAGAATTTAGGCTTAATGTTTCACAAGGGTGTATTTTTTAAAATATGTAAATCAAATATGATAATAATATAGGCCAATACCTTACCTGATTTGTCTCAAGATTTGTCTTTTTTGATAGAATTCAGGTCTATTGACCACCTTTCACAGGAAAAATATTATATTTCAATCAAAAAAAAATTCTATTCATAACCATAGGAAATTCGAATGAGAACCCTACTGACACTAATATTGGCACTTCAGATCTGTTTGACTTTTGCTCAGGGAAGCAATGAATTGCCTGTAAAGCTAAACAGTATAACAATTGCATCAGGGTACACCCAATTTAAGGATGAAAATATTCATCCAAAAGTATTTGGCGGATATGCCTTTGGGATTTCATACCAGCATTCCAGGATTACTAAAAATATATCAGAATATACTGCAGGACTGAAAATCTCGCTTATGAGTACGGCTTATGAAGATTTTCCATCAGCTGCAAACATTATATTAAATGGCAATTATAAATATCTTTTTGCTGTTGCAGGCAACGGTAATATGGACTATTATGTTGGTCCGGTTGTCGACTGGCAATATGGAACCAGTGCATATTTTAACTGGGACGAAAGTCATCTTTATTTCGCTAACTACCTGAGTGGGGGAATCGCTAACAGGGTCAACTTTGGAATGCGAGGCAAATCATTCAGCTTCGATCTTGATATTCCCGTTATCTCATGCATTTTCCGGCCGGTATCGAACCGTCAGTATAAGATTGACAACATGAAATTCGGAGGGATTTTAAAGAATCTTGCAAGTAATCCTGAAAGTGCTTTTCCTGACAATCATTTTTATCTGAAAACGGGTCTTGAAATGAGTTTCCAATCTAAAAGAAGGAAGAATCGCTCGGTCGGATACAGCCTGGTGTATCATACTATGCAGGCAAGCTATGCGAACAAATATCAAACACTCGATCATAGTATTTTTTATAATATATTTTTTTAGCAATGAAAAGTTTTCTCTCTGTCATAGTCTTATTCCTTCTGATTAATGCCTGTCTGAAGGATAAGCCCTTTAAGAAAGAATATGGTGGATATGAACCAACTGCAATTAACGATGACTGGATCATCTCCACACCGGAAAACGAACAGGTAGATCGTTCGAAACTCGAGCAGGCTTATCGCCTGTTATACGATGACAATCGTTTCCTGATGGCGCGCAGTTTACTGGTAATCCGTAACGGAAAACTGGTCGCTGAAGCGTATCCGCATGATCCTGCAGACCGCGATCAGTTTGCTAATATTCAGTCATGTACAAAATCTTTCACTTCCATCATGATGGGTGTGGCCATTCAAAATGGAGTCGATATTTCAGTGGATGATAAGTTGTATGATATATACCCCGAGCTGTTTGATGGGGACACCGTAAAACGCGAAATAACATTGAGGGATGCATTGACGATGCAAACCGGGTTAGAATTCAACAATGATGAAAATACGCTGCAACTTTATCAAAACAAGGGAAATTCGGCCGAATTCGTACTTTCATTTAATAGGCTTCATGAACCGGGAACTATAATGAATTATAATGACGGGGCACCACAACTGGTATCGAAAGCAATAGAGATAAAAACAGGTATGCCTGAGGCTGAATATGCCCGTGAAAACCTTTTCGAATCACTAAACATCAGCGATTGGCAGTGGGAGAGTGCGCTTGACGGGACTACTTACGGGGCATTCAGTCTTTATCTTAAGCCGCGTGATTTTGCCAAAGTAGGTCAGTTGCTTTTGCAAGACGGAAATTGGCTGGGAACGCAGCTTATAGATAATAATTATTTGGCGACTGCCGCTTCCCCTCAGGTAACCTCCGGAAATAATAGTCCATATGGATTCTATTTTTGGATTGATCAAAGAAACCAGGGATTCTATGCGCATGGTCACGGTGGACAAATTTTACTGATTGTTCCTGTTAAAAATCTTGTAATTCTATACACAGCATGGCCTTACACGAGCGGCGATTTTTTCGATAATGGTTTTGATATGCTAAACCTGATCGTTGATGGGTGCAGAAACTAAGAATTATTTATCCGCCATTTTCAATAATACAATTTTTGCTATTTCTGCCTGCTGCTTTCCAATATGTGTTTCTATAATCGAAAAGACCTGGTTCAACTGGCCTTCTGTAAGTCCGATATTCATCCCTACAGCCAGGTGAAACTGAAGTTGTGATGCTACACCATCCATCGCTGAAAGCATAGAAATGGTTGCTAATTCGCGCTGCTGGTGGGTAAGTATATCACGGCTGAATATATCAGCAAAGAGATGTTCTTTTAAAAAAGTATCAATGGCTGGTGCAAAGGCATTTGCCCCGGTCTTGGGACCTTTTTCTTCCCGTCCTGTAAGCGTTTGCAACGTTTTCTTCCCGGTCTCGTATTTATTTGCAGTGCCGGAAATAGGCGAAGCATCTTTGCCTTCCACATCAGTTATACCTTTGGCTTTTCTTTCTTCCACAACATTCATAAAAGTATTTATACCGTTAAGGCTTCGTGGGAAACCGCAATATGCATAGAGTTGTACCAGCACTTCTTTTATTTCGTTGATAGTAAGCCCTGCATCAAGCCCTGCATTTAATTGTATTTTTAAGTGCTCCAAGTCGCCAACCGCAGTCAATGCGGCAATGCTTACAATGCTTTTCTGTTGTGGATTCAAAGACTGATTTTCGTTTATGTTGTTTTGTGCATTCATTGTATATATGCTTAGTGTTAGAATAAATAAAAGGGTGCACTTTAGAAAGATGTTTTTGCTACTCATAGCTGTGGTTTATATCTTTATGTTATAGTCATCTGTGGATTTTTCTGTCTTCCCTTACTGAATTCGATTCGGGTAGTCTTGTAGAATGTGCAATTTTTCATTTTTTCCTGGTATAACCATTCATAGTGCAAAATTGCAAAAACTCGTATTAAAGTTACCCAAATTTCAGGGAAACCTAAAGACCTCAAGGTAGAATCCGGAAGTGAAGAACTGGGATTATTTCGCTATCGCTTATGATCCGCCGCGCCACGGGGAGATTTGCCACAGAACCAATGATGTCGCAGCAATGCTGCTGTCATTTTTTATTTGCTTCCGCCATCAAAAGCACAGGAAGTGCTTTCATGACTACAGCAAATAAAAAATGCCCCTGAAGGGGCATCATTGGTTCTGTGATCTGGCTGGGAT
>JBGSSA010000123.1:0-17682 GCA_041737295.1 Bacteroidales bacterium
CTGGCCATCGTCATTTTCATTCTGAACGCCATCCTTCCTGGCCGCTGGGTGAACGGTTACATCACAAAACCCGGTTCAAATGAAAAAATGAGGTATCACCTGAATGGGATCTTCGTATTTATTGTCCTTTTATGTACCTGGTTCATAACGGGATCTTTTAACATAATCCCGTTCGATTGGCTCTACACTTACCGGTGGTATGGATTTGCAGGTGCATGCCTGCTCGGGCTGATTTTCAGCCTGGCGGTTGTTTTATCCTACCCTCCGGTAAGAAAATCATTTTTTGCCGATTTCTTTTTTGGCCGCATAGGCAACATCCAGCTTTGGAATGGCAGAATTGATGCTAAAATGTGGCTTTACCTTTATGGTGCAACATTTCTCGCATTAAATGCCCTGAGTTTTATGACGCATCATCACATTCAATATGGCCATTCTGCTTCTCCCGGAATTTTTCTTTCCACTGTTCTCCTCATGTATTTCCTTATTGATTATCTCTCCTTTGAGGAAGTGCATCTCTATACGTATGACCTGTTTGCCGAAAAGGTTGGCTTTAAGCTGGGCTGGGGATGTATCCTTTTCTATCCGTATTTTTATGCACTATTCTTATGGGCTACGGTCCATTTGCCGGATCCCGGCACCCCGGCATGGCTGCTCATACTTTATGCGCTGATTTTCTTCACAGGCTGGATTCTGTCCCGGGGCGCCAATCTCCAGAAATATTACTTTAAAAAAGATCCGGGCAGGGCATTTTTGGGAATTGTTCCTGAAACCATTACAGATGGAAAACATACCCTGCTTGTTAACGGATTTTGGGGCTTGAGCCGCCATGTGAATTACCTCGGGGAAATATTAATGGGAACCGGCATTATCCTGTGTGCAGGATACCCGGCCATGATATGGCCCTGGCTATACCCCTTGTATTATGTGGCACTCTTGTTCACCCGCCAGCTGGATGATAACCGCCGGTGCACCCAAAAATACGGTGCCCTTTGGAAAACATATGAGAAAAAGGTTCCCTATAAAATAATCCCCTTTATTTATTGACCTGATCAGGGTACATTCTCCGGGTTGTATCTCCCATAATAGTGATAGCGGTTTTCCGCGGAAGAATTTTTTGCATGAAAAAGGAAGCGATCCGGTTTCCCCTTCCTGCAATGAACGAGGGTTGCCTTCCCAGCCGCTCGAGGCATTCCTTTGCCACTTCCATTGGTGATTGAACCGGCGGTGCCAGGAAAGTGGTTTTTTCCGGTTTTGTTTCGATAAAATTCCGGGTTGAAGTGGCCCCGGCACAACACGCCATTACATCTACCCCGCTGTCTTTCCATTCATACCAGAGGCTTTCCGCTATGATCCTGTTAAAGGCCTTGGTGGCAGCATACATGGATAGAAAACCGCTTCCCTGGAAGCCTGCCAGGGAGGCCATCAGAATAATCCCTCCGCGTTTGCCGTCAAGCATTTTTCCGCCAAAGGCATGAAGCATGCGCAGGGGAGTGAGCATATTGGTTTGTGCCATTTGTATGTGCATCCCAACTGTGTTTTTTATAAATGGTCCGATATAGGGCTTGGCTGCATTATACACCAGGAGGTTGATTTGCCGACCATCCAGCGATTCACTTATCTGATCAATGGCATTGGGAGCCGAAAGGTCACAGGGTATGCAGAGGGTATGAACAGAATATCTTTTTTCGAGCGATTCAGCGAATTGGTGAAGCGGTTCAGGCCGCCGGGCAATGAGGACCAGGTCGATCCCCTCTGCGGCAAGGCAGGTGCAAAATGCCGCACCTATCCCTTCAGATGCCCCCGCCACCAATGCAGTTGGCCCGTATTTATCCCTTAAACTCCTTTTATTTTTCATATTCCTGGTATAATTCAAAAATACGTAAATAAAAGGTTTGCAGTTATGCAGTCAGGCAGAAACTATAACGGTCAGCAGGGGTATAAATGGGAACTTCAAGAAGACATGGCGTTGGCGATGCCGGGGGCAATTATCATGATTCTAATATTGAAGATAAAAAGTAAAAAAAAAGACCCGGTGAACCGGGCCGTGAGCAAAATTATTCTTCGCACAAGGTGGCGATGTCGTCTTCCGCTTCGTCAATTGCCTGCTGCAAATCTGCCTTTTGCTGGGCAGTATAGGTTGCACAATTCTTTAAAGGCTTCAGTACGTCAATGTAATCCTGGTAAGCGTTTTTATATGCAACGCAAGTCTCTGCGGTAGGATCTGAACTATAAGCCGATGCAGCATTGGAAAGTGCCGTAAATTCATCCTGGACTTCCAGAGCCCAGTTAGCTGAACAATTGGCGGGACTGTTAGAATCCTTTTTACATGAACTTAGACCTAAAAAAGAAAGGATCATCATAAATGAAAGAAATCTGATCATGGTTAGATAATTTAAGTTAAAAACAAGAAAACAAATTGATTATTGATTTTATTACGTATAAAATCAGGCAAAGGTTCCTTATGGCTGTTTTGTTTTGATGATATTAAAAAGCTTAATCTCTTCAGAATTGTCAAATACCTTAAGCTGGTACTTTTTAGGCTTGTAGGACCTGAGCGAAATACTGGTTTCGACACCACCAATAAACGCTTCTTCAATCACCTTCCCGTTCATATCGATTAACTGGTACTTCATATTTTCAATCTCCTCCCGGTTAATCTTCAGAATCAGAAAATCTGCTGCAGGGGTCGGATTAACCTCGCATTCCAGTGTGATGGCATAGCCCGGATCCAACCGGTTCACAACGTTTATTTCGTACGCCTTATTTACTCCCTCCGTCACCGCACCGGAATTACCAATGGATGAGGTATAATTCGTTTTCTCAGTGGTTAAACTAACAGCACTTCCCGTTTTGTTTCCACCACCCTTGTCTGCAGATACTGCCTGCTGGGCTATTGCGAATGACCCGCTGCAGACAGCCATACAGAAAAAACCAACTGCTTTTAACATGGTGGGAAAGAATTTAGGTTTTGAAAACTCATTGTTAACGGGATAAAGCCTGCTTTGAAAAAAAACAGACTCCCGTTCAATACCTTTAACAATTATAAAATGTGATAGTTCGTGTGCTACAGAACAAAATAAATAATAGGAGACCTCATGAACAATGACAATATTGAGTTGTTATCTATATACTTATATATCAATATAATAACAAACCATATTGCCCGTGAAAACCGTATCTGTATGTTGGATCTTGACTGTGCTGCTGTCAGCAACAGTGCATTCAAATGCCCAGGATCAGGGCTTCCTGATCCCTTTCGCCGATGGGTTTACCAGTCCTGCTGCCATTGCGCATGCAGGAGACAGCCGACTCTTTGTTGTCAATCAGCCGGGTTCAATATTCATTGCAGATTCAACCGGTACCCTGAAAGCGGAACCCTTTCTTGATATTTCTGAAAAGGTAACCTACGGAGGGGAGCAAGGCTTGCTGGGACTGGCCTTCCACCCGGATTATAAAAACAATGGCTATTTTTATGTGAATTATACTGGTGCCGGGGACAGCACGTATATTTCAAGGTTTACCAGGCTTTCAGGAAACCCGGATGTTGCAGATCCTGGGAGCGGGAAAAACATCATTACCATAGCACAGCCCTACAAAAATCACAATGGAGGTTCATTGGTTTTTGGACCGGATGGCTATTTGTACATAGGAATGGGTGACGGGGGCTCGGGTTTTGATCCGGAAAAAAGGGCTCAAAATCCGGCTTCTCTGCTGGGAAAGATGCTTCGACTGGATGTGGATAACGGAGATCCCTATTCCATTCCTGAAAGCAATCCTTTTAACGGGCTGACTTCAGCAAGAAATGAAATCTGGGCACTTGGTCTGCGAAATCCGTGGAAATTCAGCTTTGACAGGAAAACCGGTGATTTGTGGATCGCTGATGTCGGGCAGAACCTTTATGAAGAAATAGACATGCAGCCTGCCGGCAGCCCTGGAGGTGAAAACTACGGCTGGCGGTGTTATGAAGGAAATGAGCTTTTATATGGTGAAGAATGTGCCGCACCTGGTTCCCTCGTTTATCCCGTTTACACATATCCTCATGGCGCTGAATGTTCAGTTACCGGAGGGTACGTTTACCGGGCAGATTCGGTTTCCGGATTTTACGGGAAATATTTCTTTGCAGATTACTGTTCCGACATGATCTGGACCTTACACATGAATGACTCGGGATGGGTAAAAGAGGATTTCGGACAGTTCTCCGGATACCAATTCAGCACCTTTGGTGAGGATAGTAATGGGGAACTTTATGTTGCCGGGCGTTCCAACGGCATTGTTTATAAAATCTCAGATCATGCTTCAGGCATTTCCCCTGAAAAGGAACTATCCGGTATTCAGTTTTTCAATGATCCCCAATCCGGAAAATTCCTGCTTGAAATGAACCAGGATATTGCAAAGAATGCGCTAATCAGCATTTATGATATGCAGGGTGCTGTGCGTTTCAGTGACAAGATCACACGTGCGGAATATGAATTCGACACCCGCCGGTTACCTTTTGGCATGTATCTCATCAGCGTGAAGGTGAACAACAAATACTGGTCACACAAATTAATTATCGACTGATTTCGCATATTTCGCAAATTAACAATATTCGACCGGCGCTGTTCTTTCAGGGACTTTGCGGGGAATTACTGGTCGGTTTCCATGCAGGTTATGATGGATTAAAAACGGAATTTGATTTTGTTTTACATGAATAATAAAAGGGCAAAGCTCTTCCTGCTGCTGTTTCTGATACTGGCCCTCATCCTTTCGTGCATCCGTCCCGTCTATCCACGTGAGATGTATCTTCAGCATTCAGCCACAATCATAATGATCGGATTACTTTCATATATCTATTTAAAAAATAGCCTTTCTACCCTTTCCTATTTTTGTGTTGTTTTGCTGACCCTTCTGCACATTATCGGCGCACGGTGGATCTATTCATATACACCCTATGACACCTGGATCCAAACGATCTTTGGTTTCAGCATCGATGCCCTTCTCCAGGTTAAGCGAAATAATTATGACAGGTTCGTTCATCTTATGTACGGCTTCCTGCTTATAATACCGCTTATCGAGATCCATAAAAACTGGTATGGGATACCTGTGAAATTAACACGTCGGGCCGCGCTGCTGTTCGTTTTGGCGACGAGCATGCTGTATGAGGTATTTGAATGGCTGCTTTCGGTATTTCTTTCCCCTGACCAGGCGGAGGCCTATAACGGGCAACAGGGAGATATGTGGGATGCCCAGAAGGATATGGCGCTGGCTATGCTCGGCGCAATCCTGATGATTTTGATCCTGAAAATGGTTAAGAAAAAAAGTGACCGGAATGTGTTTCGCCCCGATCATCACAGGGCAGATCATCCGCCAACAGGCTGACAATTGCATGTGCCCTGCTTTTATCAGATTGATCCCCTAAATGATGGAATACATCAAAATTAATTAACACGTTTTAGTCGTTTTCGTAAGGGTATATTGATTAAAACATCTAATTATCAAAAACCAGGGGATCATGATTGTACAAAGCCTGTATCAAAACGCGATAGTATTTGCTGCCCATAAACATAGGGAGAATGAATATTCGATAAATGGGACAAGACTTCCATATCTTGTGCATGTATGCAATGTGGCAATGGAAATATTGATTGCAGGTCCTCAAACCAACGGCTTTAACATCGGCCTGGCAGTGCAGGTTGCCTTGTTGCATGACACTCTGGAAGATACATCTGCCACCTTTGATGAACTGGTTATAACCTTCGGCGCTGATGTTGCCCGGGGAGTTTTGGCATTGACGAAGATTAAATATGTACCGCCCCGGGAGCGCATGAAGGATTGCCTTAGCCGGATTAAAACACAGCCCAAAGAAATCTGGGCCGTCAAACTGGCCGACCGGATCTCCAATCTGCAGCCACCTCCTGAGGATTGGAATGCCTCGAAAAAAACCGAATATCTCCTGGAAGCGCGGTTTATTTATGATGAACTGAAGGAAGGAAATGAATATCTGGCCGCACGGCTTGAGAAAATGATTGAGAATTACAAAATCTATGTATAACCCCCTGCATCTCGTCTCTTGTCACTTGTCTCCCGTCACTTAAAAAAAATTCGTACTATTGCGTATTATTCCTAACTAAATTCCAGGTCATGAAATACGCAATAGCCTCCATCCTTTTTCTAGCTATGATCCTTACAGGATGCGCTCCAAGTCAGAAAATCGTAGGTTCCTGGGCGGATCCGGATGCCGCAGCCATGGGCCCCTATAAAAAACCCTTTGTGGTGGTACTTTCCAATAACAAGGATGCCAATTACTATATTGAAACACAGATCACCAAATTGTTAACCGGCAGGGGATTTCAGGTGGTGCAATGCACGGATATTTTTCCACCGGATTTCTCTCTCACAAAGAGTTTTACGAGGGAACAGCTAAAAAAGGCCCTCACGGAAACGGGCTGCGATGCCGTAATTTCAATGGCTTTGCTGGATACAAGAACGGTTGAGACCTATCACCCGGGATATGCCTATACTCCTGTAAATTATGGTTATTACGGGAATTTTTATGGCTACTATGATTACTATTATCCGGTGATTTATACAGATGATTACTACTCGGTTGAAAAATCCTATTTCCTGGAAACCAACCTCTATGACCTCGCTACAGACAAACTGCTTTGGTCCGTTCAGTCGGAGGCCACTAATCCCAAGAACCTCGATGAATGGTTTGAGAAATTTTCCACCCTGCTGCTGAATCACCTGAAGGAAAAGGGACTGAACCAGAAGAAGTGACAAGGGACAATTAGTGACAAGGAACAAGGGACAAGGGACGAGTAGAATTCCGGGTAAACAATAAATTTGCGACGTGGCTGATATCAAACGACTCGCACAACAAACTGCAATTTACGGCATTCCCAGTATTCTCGGCAGGATACTTGGTTACCTGCTTGTCCCCTTATATACCCGTGTTTTCATTCCGGAAGCCTACGGTGTGGTCAATGTCTTCTATTCGTTTGTGGCTTTTCTGAAGGTAATGCTGACGTATGGGATGGAAACGGCGTTTTTCCGTTTCAATGAGCAGGAGCAGGAAAAGGAAAAGGTTTACAGCACCGGGATGATTTCCCTGGTTGTCTCGTCCGTTGCGTTTTTGTTGTTTGTCTCGGTCTTTTCAGGATCAATTGCCCGGTGGATCGATTATCCCGATAACCAGAACTATGTGCTCTGGTTCGCCTGGATACTTGCCCTCGATGCCCTCGCTGCAATACCGTTTGCCCGGCTTCGCGCCCAAAACAAGGCCAGGCGGTTTGCCATCGTCAACATGGCCAACATCACCATCAACATTGGACTGAACCTCTTCTTTATCATATTATGCCCGGTCATACTGACCCATAGCAGCAATGGAATCCTGACCGGGGCTATAAACCTGGTATACCGCGCCGACTGGGGTATTGAATATATATTTATTTCAAACCTTGTGGCCAGCATCATCACCCTGTTGCTGCTTCTTCCCCAGATGGTAACCATTAAATGGAGGATAGACCCCGATCTGTGGAAGAGAATGTTCTTTTATGCGTTTCCCCTGCTTTTTGCCGGGATGGCCGGTATCATCAATGAGACATTTGACCGTATCATGCTCCGGTATCTGCTTCCCGGCTCTGCGGCGATGGCTACTCACCAGGTTGGCGTTTATGCAGCCTGCTATAAAATATCGATCCTTATCACTATTTTCATCCAGGCTTATCGGTATGCAGCTGAACCTTTCTTTTTCTCCAAGTCTCGGGATAAGGATGCGAAGGTCGTATATGCCCGCATCATGGACTATTTTATCATTGTCGTCGCCCTGATTTTCCTTTTCACCATGGTTTATCTTGATGATTTTATCCTGCCTGTCCTGGTGGGCAAGGATTATTGGGAGGGAAAGCTCGTTATTCCTGTGCTTATGCTGGCAAACCTGTTCCTGGGCGTATATTATAACCTTTCCATCTGGTACAAACTTACCGGCAAGACCGCCTGGGGAGCCTGGCTGTCCATCATCGGGGCCGTGATCACACTTGCTTTGAATTTCTGGTGGATCCCCCGGTCAGCCGATCATCTGATACACGGGTATTACGGGTCTGCATGGGCTACCCTCATCTGTTACGGATCCATGATGGTGTTGTCATATCTCATCGGACAGAAGCATTTCCCTGTGAAATACAACCTGGCGAAATTTTTCGGTTACCTGGGATTGTCTATTGCCCTTTATTTCGTCAGCACGCTCATTCATATTCAGTCGCTGTTTGGGAGTCTTGCATTCCATTCCTCACTGATCCTGGTCTTCCTGGGTATTGTATATCTCGCAGAAAAGCCAAAAATCGATAAACAAGGAATTATCTGACACTGGGACGCTTTTTTTCCCGCCGATCCCGATGAACTTATGATCGCGCCCGTGCCGAACGTTTTGCCATCTTGTTGTAAATTCCAAATAACAGCACTGCAGCAGGGGTCCACCGGTTTATAAACCCGGACGCATTCCCCTTTCTAACCATTTTATATCCCAGGGAAACCGCCATGACCCCGACAGTGGCCCAGAAAAATATATCAGAAGATATTCCTGTTTTTTGATCTTCTGTTGCGGTTGCCACCCTGCCCTCCCTTTTTTCCGGGTTTTGGCGGGCACTCTTTGTTTTTACATCTTGCATAGTTTCCATTTCCAATAAGCTTTAATAATTGATACTATTAAAACAACTCAGAAATGCGAAAGTTGCTAATCCTGTTTTTAAAAGATCCTGGGCAATAGAGGGGGTACTTTTCTTTTGTATTCCTCATATCCGGGTTTCCTGTCCCTGTTTCTTTTTTCCATCAGGGGAATACTGATCAGGGTAAACAGCAAAATCATGGCTACAAGGCCGATTATAGTCCAGTACCCTGCAGAATTTTCAAATCCTGAAGCCGACAACACAAAAAGGTATATCCCACCCCAAAAACTGATTTCCCCGAGGTAATTCGGATGCCGGGAATATTGCCACAAACCTGACCGGATAAATGTACCGCGGCTGTCTGTTTTTTTAAACCGGTAAAGCTGTTCATCGGCGATCCATTCCGTGAGTATCGCTGAAATGGTAATAATCGTGGCAAGAATATCATATACATTGAAAGGTGTGGCCGCTGACATGGCGTACCAAAGCGGAAGACAACCCAGGAAAACAAATACAGTCGGCATAAAATGGATTCCGAGAAAGCTTACAGACCAATATAACTTTCCGGTTTTTTCAGCAATGGACGTATACCGCCAGTCCTGGTAACGCAAACCCTGCCATCCCCGAAGCCAGTTCATGGTTAACCGGATGCTCCAGAACAATATAAGAACCAGGATCACAAGCTGCCTGGGGGCATTGGCATCCGGAAAAATTACCGCGAGATAAATTGCAATAACCGGAGGAACCACACTCCAGTATGGGTCATATACACTGGAATTGCTGAAGATCATACTGAATATAAAGATCACAATGGTTGCGAAAACATCGGCAACAAACAGGTTGATAAGGGTATGGGAAAAAGATAACAGGGGAAAAATACAATATGCAGCCAGAAAGCCACATACATAAATGGCCATGATGATGGCGGTGGAAGATGGTTTGGATTTGCCGGATACCATGTGCGAATATAATGATTTGTTGATTTGAAGATTTAAGAAAACAGTTTTGCAGTTCGGATGTTCTGCTTTTAGGAAGTTTTGAAGTTTTGAAGTTTTGAAGTTCGACTTCTGCAGGGTGCAGAAGAAATCAATCAGGATAACAATGGGATATCCCAAATTTCTAACGCAAAGAAAAAAGTAAGATATTTACCAGGCTTTATTGAGGTCGCAAAGAAGAAATCTCATTGCATTCGATTAAACCTTTCCGGTATCAAATCTCCAAATCATCAACAAATCAATAAATCAATAAATCATCAAATCATCAAATTCCATGAAACTATTCCTTCTCCTGGTTGTAACCTTTATTAGTGCGGGGAATACTACTGATTGGAAATTAAAGAAAAGATCCGGCGGAATCGAAATTTATACCCGCTCCGTCGATGGATCATCTTTCGATGAATTCAAAGGAGTGACAGTCATACCCGGTGTCACTCTTAATGAAGTTCTTACGGTTATCCTTGACGTGGAAAACTACGTGCACCTGTTCCCGGATTGCATGAATCCAAAGATCCTGAAACAGGATGGGAAATTGTATGATATCCATTACATACAAACCAAGGGTCCGTTGACTGTAAAGGACAGGGATAGCGTATTTGAACAGAAAACAGTCATTGACCAGGACGGGAAGCATGCGCATATACTATTGAAGCCCTTGCCCGATTACATTGCCGAAAATAAGGACATGGTAAGGATACGGAAAGGAACCGGATATTGGGACCTGAAAGAAGATGATAAGCAAAACGTTACGGTTACCTACCAGTTCCACGGTGAACCGGGAGGATACATTCCGTCATGGATAGCGAATAGTTTTGTGGTTTCGCATCCATTACAAACATTGAAGAATTTAATAAGCAGGTTATGATGCCGGACGGGGTGAATAACCAGCTATGCAGGTAAGCATAGCTGGTCGGTCGCCGTTAAAAAGTTCTGCAGGTGCTGTTCAGCTGGGATATCATGTAATTCTCGTTCTTGTACAGGGTATAAAAACTGCTTATATACGATTCCGCCTGCTTCTTGTCATTTTTTGCCAGGTAGGGAAAATCCCGTATAGTCCCCAGCATCTTGTCCTTCAGCCCGGCAAACTCATCGATGAGCGGCTTCAGTTCATTTACATTCGTGCATACGCCCTGGTAATATCTATCCGTTACTGTTTTAATCGGAAGCTCTTCGAAAGGGGCTGCATAATATGTATTGACCAAACCCGAATAATCAAAATCATACAGAACAGGTATGCCCTTACTGTTAGGCATATCAAAGGACATCAGAATTTTTATGTTGTGCTGCATCTGAACTGACCAATCCGTATTGCCGATCATATAATTGAACAGTGCCATGCGATTCATGTAAGTGGGGTTCATATCCCCCGGAGTAAACAAATCGCTCTTTATGACCACCGCGTTGTTCCGCTGTGCCAGCATGGTTTCATTTTCAATCACTATACCATACCCGGTATAGGAATTTTTCGGTTTGTTTACATCCACGTAATGAATCTTTACAAGCCTGGTTTTGAAGCTATAGTTGGCATCAAGGTTGTTCAACAACTTATAGGCCAGGTACTCCTTCATGACGTATTGGTCGAATTTGGGTGTCTGATGGCAATGAGTGACCAGTTTCAGGGTCTTTCCTTCAACCTGTATGGCTTCACTGTTCTTGTTTTTAAATTTCATCATGAGGGGAGGAAATGAACAAAAATCGCAACGGAAAAAGCCCCTGGCCTTTACCTTGATGTGTTGCGTTATCGAATCTGAATCCGATTCCTTTACCGTCAGTATGGCATCGTAATATTCAGGTTTATTCTTGGTTTTAACAAGGCCCCTGATGTCAAAACTGAGGGTCATTTCCAGGGCTTCTTCAGATGAAAAAAAGTCAAACCCGTTGTAGGCTGACGTTTCAACACCGGCTAATTCATTGGTTGCATCCTCCTGTGAAGAAATTTCACCGTCTATAAGACCACGGGCAGGTGTTTGATCGGCTACCAGATCAAGGGTTTCACCCTGTGGGGATGACATATCCTGGATGCCTTCGAGGCTCTGTGCCCGGGAAACGATCCCGGGAAGGCTAAGACTTAAAACCAGTGCAAGGCAGTATATTGATTTCATGGTTATGGCTTTCAATTGTATAAGCTTTCTGCATACAATTATCATTAACCATGCCAGACCTTATATAATATTCTATTACAATTATTTACGTCTGGTTAAAGAAAAAATTGCCTTTAATAAAATGTCCACTTTTGCTTATGAATGTCCGGAAAAGGACACATGCGGAGTTGTCATTTTGCCGCTATTCAACTCTTGCTTTTTCCATGATCACATCATAGGTGTAACCGGCACCAAAGTCCATATCCAGGGAAATCACCCCTTCAAATATCCTGATACTGCCTACAGCAACGGTGTCCTGGGTGGTAACCACAAGATCGAAATCAACTCCGTTTTTGGTGCCGTCCTGAATATGCACCCAGTTCCTGTTCATGATCCCGGGGGAAAATTTCACCACCTCCCCGCGAATCTGGACTGTTTTCCCTGCATAGGATTTCCGGTTGCCAAACAACTCCGCGATTGTGATTCCCCCTTCCGCCTTTTCAACGCGTAACCCTTGCTTTTCAGCAACTTTTTGCCTGCCACCCATGGAAGCACCAGGCATCGGACTTCCCCCGGTCATGGGATTCCCTGAAAGAACGGGCCCTTCTGGAAGAATGGGTTTTTCGGAAAGTGTTTCAATAAAAAAGATACTCTCAAACTCACGCGCAAGCTCCCTGCTTTGAAAATTGTTCATTTCCCAACCTTTCAACCAGAAATATGTCCTTCCGACCTCTATTTCCGTTCTGTTGATGGCACACCAGTAATCCTGCCCGGCTTCCGAGACACGCACGTATGTATAGTTGCTTGTCTGGATCACTTCCTCAGCCTTTACCTGGTGAACACCCGGAGCCAGGTTGTCGTTCTTTTTGTCTCCTCGTAACTGAAAATACAATACAACCGCGAGAACCGCGACAGAAACGATGAGAATGATTATGCGGATTTTCATTTGTTTCGGGATTAGAATTATTTCAGGGGGTAAAGATATTCATTTGCTGTTTTTATCCTCTTACGGATTAGGCATTTTAATAAATTTATTCAGAATTATTCTAAATTACCTCTATGAAATACATTAATCAGAATTACTCCGTTAAACCAATTTATAAGTATTTAGCTTTGTTCATATGTAATGCCTGTTAAACTTCGCCAATTTCCAAATGCCAAAAAACTCCCGTAAAATATTTATTGGCATATTAGCCGGAATCATTTTTATTGCATTTATAGCGCTGGTATTAAATGGGATATCCTATTACAGGATCGGTGTTGAAGAAAGATATTATCACCAGGATCATAATCTTCTTAAGCCAAGTGGTATCCTCGGACACGGAATTGGAATCATCGGGTCATTATTTATTATCATCGGTGTATTTTCCTATATGGCGCGTAAAAGATACCGCTTCCTGTTAAGGCTGGGGATATTAAAAAATTGGCTCGTTTTTCATATTTTTTTGTGCACCCTGGGACCGATCCTGGTGCTTTTTCATACTGCCTTCAAGTTTGGGGGGATCGTTGCCGTGAGCTTTTGGAGCATGGTTGCCGTTTTTTTCAGCGGGGTGATCGGGAGGTTCATTTATCTTCAAATACCGCGCTCTATTGAAGGCCGTGAACTAAGCCTGAATGAAGTGAAAGAAGTGAGAAGCAATGTCGCCGGAATCATCAGGAATACCTACAATCTTGATGAAGAAAGCTATAACACGATAGAAAATTCATTAAAAAAGAAAGTTGAAATCTATCGCCGGAATGTATTTTCGCGGATGATCACAAAATATGCAAATGAACGCAAATCCCTTCAGGCAGTTAAGAAAATTCTAAAGAGAAACAGAATTCCCAAAGCGGAATACAAACAGCTGATATCCCTGGTTAAGGAGGATTTAATAATGAGCAGGAAAATTGAACTGCTTGACACTATGCAAAATTTATTCAAATACTGGCATGTCGCACATCTGCCGTTTGCTCTGGTGATGCTGGTGATAATGATCATTCATGTTGGGGTTACCCTCGTTTTTGGATATAAATGGATCTTCTGATTATGGAAATACAGGTGGAAAACATATTGATCTATTCATTGGTGGCCATATTATGTATTGGTACTGTATTAGTATATATTTTCAAAAAAAGAAAAGAATCAAGAATTGTCGATGAAAAAATAAGACAGGCAAAAGAATCGGGTCTCCACGAGCCGGTTTCGCTGCATCCTTATATTGATCTGAACAGCTGCATCCAGACAGGTGCCTGTATTTCTGCCTGTCCTGAAAAGGATATTATAGGCATAAGAAACGGAAAGGCCTACATTATAAATGCATCCCAGTGCATTGGCCATGGGGCCTGTTTCCTCGCATGTCCCACCGAGGCTATTAGTTTACGCATAGGAACGGAGAAGCGGGGTGTTGAGCTGCCCCATGTAAACCGGAATTTCGAAACGAACGTACCCGGAATTTTTATTGCAGGAGAATTGGGGGGAATGGGTCTCATTAAAAATGCTGTCGAACAAGGCAGTCAGGCGGCCGAAAATATGATCAGGAACCTCAGTAAAAATCACCCGGCCGGCTACGATATGATCATTATTGGCGCTGGCCCGGCCGGAATATCAGCCTGTCTGACCGCAAAAAAACACGATAAAAAGTTTTTGCTCCTTGAACAGGATACGCTGGGGGGAACAGTTTTCACCTTTCCCCGGAAAAAAATCGTGATGACATCTCCTATGGACCTCCCTCTTTTTGGGAAAATCAAACTATTCGAAACCAGTAAGGCTGAGTTGCTCGACTTATGGCAATCTGTTCTGAAAAAAAACAATATTTCCGTTCAGGAGAATTCAAAAGTAGAAGTAATTGTTGCGGAAAATGGTTTTTTTAAAGTGACTACATCCAAAGGAGAAGAATACACAGCTTCCAGCGTGCTGCTGGCCATAGGAAGGCGGGGAACACCCCGAAAACTGAACATTCCGGGTGAAATGAAGGAAAAGGTTGCCTACCGTCTCCTGGAACCCGAAGGGATTACCGGAAAAGAAATTATTGTTGTGGGCGGGGGTGACTCTGCCATTGAATCGGCCTTGCTGCTGGCAGAACAAAATCATGTTATCCTTTCTTACCGGAATGAAGTTTTTAACCGGATTAAACCCCGGAACAGTGAAGCCCTGAATAAGGCTATGGCAGACAGGAAGCTTGACGTACAACTGAATACAAATCTCCTGTCTATCGAGGATGACAGCATCACCCTGGCAAACAGCAAAGATGGATCGCACGTCAAATTAAAAAATGACCTGGTCTATATCTTTGCAGGGGGTGAACTGCCTACTCAGTTTTTGGAGAAGGCGGGAATTAAAATTGAGAAGAAGTTTGGTGAAACCGTTAGGAAACATTAGTATCTTGTTAACTATCCTAAGACCTTTTTTATGCAGGGTTTAAATCAAAAACTGGCTGTCGTGATTTTCATACTGACGCAGTCATTTCTATTTTCTACAGCACAACTATCCCCCGGAGAATTATCCACTCCCCACTCGGATCTCGAGGGGATATCCAATTGCACTCAATGTCACGTCCTGGGCAATAAAGTTTCAAATGAGAGGTGTCTGAAATGTCATACTGAAATTAACCAGCGTATCAGGGCTCAGAAAGGGTATCATTCATCTCCTGATGTAAAGGGCAAACAATGTATGAGTTGCCATAGCGAACACAATGGAAGAAAATTTCAGCTTATCCGGATGAATGTTGAAACGTTCAATCACAACCTCACCGGGTACCCGTTATCAATACCTCATGCTAAAAAAAGCTGCAGAGATTGTCACACCCAGAAATATATCACAGATCCCAAACTAAAGTCTAAAAAGAATACCTACCTGGGACTCAGTTCCTCCTGTTTAGCCTGTCATGCCGATTACCATCAGAAAACCCTATCCCCGGACTGCCTGACTTGCCATAATCCGAATTCATTTAAACCGGCTACAGCCTTTGATCATGCCAGGGCACGATTTGCCCTGACAGGAAAACATGCAAATGTTGAATGTATTAAATGTCACAAGGTGGAAATGGCAGACGGGAAGAAATTCCAGCAGTTCCGGGATATTCAGTTTGCCAGTTGCACAAACTGCCATCAGGATCCCCATCAGAACCAGTTTGGCCAGGATTGCCGCCAGTGTCATAGTGAAACATCCTTTCAGGCAATACGGGGAATGGACAAATTCGATCACAATAAAACAGGTTACCCGCTTGAAGGAAAACATAAAACGGTAACCTGTAAAGCATGTCATAAGACCAGCTATACAGCTGCTTTAAAACACACGCGATGCACCGATTGTCATACCGACTATCACAAAAAACAGTTTGCAGACAAGGGGATATCGCCGGATTGTTCAACCTGCCACAGCGTGAAAGGTTTTACGCCATCTTCATATACAATTGAACAGCACAATACGGGTACCTTCCCGCTCCAGGGCGCCCACCTGGCCATTCCCTGCTTTGAATGTCATAAAAAGCAGACCAACTGGAATTTCCGGGGAATCGGGATCAATTGCAAAGACTGTCATACAGATATACATAAGGATATTATCACTGCAACGTATTATCCTGAATCGAATTGTGCAACCTGTCATACCACTGAAAAGTGGGGCACGGTAAATTTTAATCATTCCTCTACAGGCTATATTCTTTCGGGATCTCATGAACAGGTAAGTTGCAGGCTGTGTCACTTTCGGAAAGATAATACCGGCAAGGAATCACAGCAATTTGCCGGCCTTACCCGGCGTTGTGAAGATTGCCATACCGATGTCCATCAAAAGCAATTTGAAAAAGAAGGAACCACCGACTGTTCACGCTGCCATATATCCGGAATATGGAAAATACAGGATTTTGACCACAACAAGACGGCATTTGCCCTGGACGGACAACACGCGAAAGTGAATTGCGGGGGATGTCATAAGAATAAGACTGAAGGTCAGACCACCTACATATTGTATAAAATAAAGGAGGCAACATGCGAATCCTGTCATTGATCATACTTCCTGTCCTTGCGTTCCTGATGTTAGCTTTTAACACAGATTCCCCGCATGGTGACAAGTTTAAAGTAAGTTGCAATGTATGCCATAACCCCAGCAGCTGGGATCTGGATCCGGCAACCTACTCATTTGATCACAACACCACAGCCCTGACCCTGACTGGGGTTCACTCGGAAACGAATTGCAGGTCGTGCCACGTTTCCCTTGTATTTTCGGATGCAAAAACCGGATGCATCGATTGCCATGCTGATATGCATGAAAACACCACGGGGCCTGATTGCGCCCGATGCCATACCCCAACATCATGGATCGTTGAGAACATCACCGCCCTGCACCGGCAAAGCCGGTTTCCACTCGTCGGGCCCCATGTTACCGCGGAATGTTCACAATGTCACACGTCAGCCTCCCTGCTTCGCTTCGAACCCCAGGGAATTGAGTGCTTTGATTGTCACCAGGCCAATTATTATGCTACCACAAAGCCCAACCACGTGCAATCCGGCATGTCTGTCAACTGCGTGGAATGCCATGCCCTGAACAATTTCGAATGGAACTGGAACGGGTCAACCATTAATCATTCATTCTTTCCGCTTACATCCGGACATGCAATTTCGGATTGCAATACATGCCATACAAGCGGATCGTATACAAATATTTCCCCCGAATGTGTTTCCTGCCACCTGGATAATTATAACCAGGCTTCCAATCCCAATCACATTTCGGCTCAGTACCCGACCACGTGTAACCAATGCCACTCCACAAATCCGGGCTGGAAACCGGCCACGTTTGACCACACGCAGTTCCCGCTCACCGGCGGGCATGCACTTACCGATTGTAACCTCTGTCATACAAACGGTAACTATACAAATACTTCACCCGTATGTGTTTCCTGCCACCAGCAGGATTACAACCAGACCACAAATCCCAATCATTCATCAGCAGGGTTATCCACGGATTGTACCGACTGCCATACCACT
>JBGSSA010000157.1:0-1652 GCA_041737295.1 Bacteroidales bacterium
CCCGGATGAGGTAGGACTTAAACTCAAATTGTGAATTAAGGCGGTAATCACAACCGTGTCTCCTGTATTTGGAACGGTTGGGTCAAGATAAACGGATGGTGTTTTACTATACTCATCCAAATCCGTTATTTTAGATTCTTCCGATTTCACCTTCAGGGAATCGAGCCGGTTTGGAAACAGGAACCCGGGATCCTGAACACTGAAATTGTCTTTCCAGAAAGAGCCCTCGCTCAAATCAACCATATAATCCACAACCAGGGCACCATTCGTTGACCAGTAATAATACGGTCTTACCGAGTAAGCATAAATATCACCCTGTAAATCATTGCCCTTCAAAATCAACCCGAAACTTTCCCCAACCTCGAATTTTTGCGTTTCGATGGTCTCCTCCTCGGCGATGGATTCATCGCGCAGGTCAAAATAGTGAATTCCAAAAAAATCCACTCCTGTGGAGGGGCTTATCTCCATGATATTGGTTTTTGAAGCATAGGAATTTTCAAAATTTTTGCTCCAGGATATACTTTCTTCAAATGATGAATTGTTATCGAGCCTGTGATCACTGGCAATGGATATGATCTGCCGTATATCGGGCACAATTTTCTTCAAGGTGATTGTATCATCGTAAAATTTCCGGTATGACAAGAGGTTACCCTGCTCATGCAACTGAAGCAAGCCCGAAATATCCATGATATCCTTTCCGTTGATCCACTCTTCATTTTTGGCAATATCTGTCTTCACAACAATTATGTTTCCAAGAAACACATTGTTCATGCCATAAAGCGGATACTCCCATTTCTGGTAATTGCAAACCGTAGATAGAATTGCATCATCGCTGCTACGGTGTTCATCCATTGAAGATGTCTGGAAAACAAAGGTTTCTTTCGATTCAGAAATCCGGGTATTGGTTGTGCTCACCTGCTCAAGATCGCCACCAAAGATTTTGCCTATATCCAGCCCCAGGTAATCCACTTTTGGCACATATCCCCAGTCACCGGAATGACTTGCCCTGATGGAAAAGGATGAAGCATTTGAATTCGTTTCCAGCTTCTGAATGCTGCTTTCGCAGGTGTTTTGTCCAAAACAGCTGCTAATGTCCCTTACGGAACCATTTATATAGTCAATGTGCACAGGCGGAGTGTTCAATACCGATACGGGTGTCACCACATTTTGCCAGCAGGCATAACTGGTGTATTCTCCCAACCTGAATATCTCCCCATCAAAATCAGCAGCCACAATGGCATAATGTCTCCGGTAAGCTCCTCCTGTTCCCAGGGTAATGTCTTTATCAATCTTTTCAAATTCTGTAAGATATGAAATTCGCTTCTCGTTAAACACACTGTCATACTGAAAAACATTCAGTATGAAGTATTGCGTGCCATCCGGTTCCTGGCTCTGGAAATTATCAGCCATGATCACCTCATCCTTCCCGTCACCAGTCATGTCAGCTACTTCAAGAAAGTTAGGTGCGCTATTTGCTTCATCTTCGTGACTGGAAGCCCTGGACAGATCATACTGATCTTCAAGGAGGTTATTTGCCAAAACATTATATACCTTTATTCCTCTCGAAGTTGCCAGGATGATATCTTTCCTGCCATCTCCGTTTAAATCACCCGATTTTAATAACAGAACGTAGCATTCACCATTTGAAAGCC
>JBGSSA010000020.1:0-19530 GCA_041737295.1 Bacteroidales bacterium
TTCGTGAACTCATTTAACATGTCTGACACAAAAAGTGCTATCCCGCCCCTTTTTCAGGGGTGGGATTTAGTGCAACAGCGTGTATAATCAATTGCTTGGTATCAAGCTGCGAACAGTATCACTTTGGGTTGCATTGGTGTATCTGGATACAGAATCACATTGGCAACGCAAATGATCATACACGCGAACGTTGTAGGTAATTGGCGTTCATTCCCCTTGAATCGGAGATGCTGATTTCTTATGCTAACTTTTTGGTGATAAAATTGGCAAAAATGTACCAAAAATTGATTTTATAACCTATTGATTTTAAACTGTTTTACCAAAAAGTTGGTTAGAATTTTTAAAGAGTTCAAATCAGCATCAGGATTAAGTGATAGTATTTTTAAAGGTTTTACTGGGTGTATTAGGAGCGAAGAAAATAATATTTGTCTAATCTGAATGAAATTCAATACCGTGAAGAATTTGTATGGAAATAAGCAAACGATAAATTTAAAAATTTTAGTGGTTCAATTTTGAAAAAACATCAACATGAAAATCTGGATTAGGGCTGGTTTTATTTCACTCTTCACGATTTTAATAGGATGTTCAAAAGATCTTAATAGTCTGAACTTTAAATCCTATAAATACAAAATTTACTTAAATAACGATTTAATTATTAATAAAGTTGAATATTTTGAATCCGAAAAATTGAACTATACAGAATTTATTAATAACAAAATGGGCTTGGTGGAAGTAACCCAAGAAAGTAATACAGAAAATTTTTATAGAAAAACCTTTTATTATCTGAATTCTAATAATCAGGCAGATAGCAGTATTGACAGCGTTTATTATAACTCTAACTTCCGCAAGTCTAAAACATTTTATGAATACGATACTAATGGTTACAAAATCAACTCGAAATATGTTGCATCAAACATATTTATTTTAAATTATCACTATCAAGATGGAAATAATATAAATATTACTTTTCCAAGCGGATGTTCTGATTATTTCGAATTCGATAATCGTATAAATAAAATTAATTTGGATCCATTTTTTTTAGGGGACATTATTGGAAGGAAAAATACGAATTTATTAGAATCAATCAGGTCTAATTGTCATTATGCGCCTTCAACAGCTCCGCCTAAAAGCCGTTTTGCTTATAGTCTGGATGAAAAAGGATTTGTAGTTAAAAAAACAGAAGATTGGAGATCGGACCACCAAGATGATCAAGATCCTATTAAAGAAATCAGAATAACAAAATACGAATATATTTTTGAATAAATAGAACTACAGCCAACAGCGTCAGAGCCTAAAAAATTAGTGGCATATTCACATGATCTATGTAAAATATCTCCGGCTTGCGATAGCAATCGGTCCGTTATTTCCGCGTTACCCGCAGCCATTCAATTTTACATGACCTTATGCAAATAAAAAAGGAGCTGTAGCGAGCAGCTCCCTCAATCTCCAAACTCAATTCAACTGGTATGTCAAAAAAAGCTTGAACGCAGCAAAACTACTATTTTTTCTGCATTACGCGGTGAAAAACAACGTGTTTATTTATATCCCTGATGGTTGTTCAGCCCATTCATCGAGATAGGTTTCTAAAATACTCAGCGGCATGCCGCCTCCCTTCAACAGGATATCGTGAAAATCTCTCAGGTTGAATTGGCTTCCCAACTTTTTTTGATATTTGTCACGGAGTTCAACGATTTTCAATTCCCCGGTTTTATAGGACAATGCCTGGCCCGGCATCGCCATATACCGTTCTATTTCCTGGGTGGCAATACTTTCTGACATCGCTTCGTTATCAATTATATACCGGATTGCTTCCTCCCTTGTCATTTTTCCGGTATGCAACCCGACATCCACAACCAGGCGAATCGCACGATGAATTTCATTTCCGTAGTACCCCATCTTTTGATACGGATCCGTATAACATCCCAATTCTTCACCAAGCGATTCGCAATAAAGTGCCCATCCTTCCCCAAAGGCAGGAAGGAATGAGAATCGCCTGAATTTAGGCAATTCGGTATTTTCCTGTTGAAGTGAAACCTGGAAATGATGTCCCGGAATAGCTTCATGCAAAAAGGTCCCTTCAAGGGCCCAGTTCGTTACATTTATTTTGGTCGGATCCACAATAGGTACATAGAAAATACCAGGGCGCGTACCATCAGCCGAGCTCCTGTTATATTGCGGAGCGGCTGATGCAGCCCGAAAGGATTCAGTTGGTCTGATTTCAAATGGAGTTTTGGGAACTGCACCAAACAGCCTGTTTATCTGGGGCTGAATTTTAATCAATACTTCCCTGTAACTGTCCAACACTTCCTTTTCAGTAGTAAAGGGCATAAACTTTTTATCGGTCTGCATATACTTGAATAATTCCTTTAAACTGCCATTGAATCCCATTTTACCCTTAAGTTGCTCCATTTCATTTGTAATTCTCCGTACTTCTTTCAAACCTGTTTGATAAATTTCCTCCGGCGTTTTGTCCGTGGTTGTATAAACAGATACTAAGTATTTGTACATCGCGTCTCCTTCAGGCAATGCGTTTATACCGCTCGTGGATCGCGCTGCTTCGAGGTATTCTCCACTTATAAAAGCACCTAATTTTTTATAGGAAGGAATTAACTTTTCGTTTATTGTCTGGTTAAATTCATTGCTCAACCGGATTTTATCTTCGTTGGAAAAATGGCCGGGAAAATGTCTTACAGGACCATAGAAGACATTTTTTGATGTATCGTTTATGGCTAGTTTTTCATACTGAGGTATCATTTTAACTACTAATGCTCTGGGCAATACCATTCCTGCCTGTATACCTTTTCGGAGATTTGCAATCGTAGTATCCGTCCAGACAGAAAAAGCATTTACCCGCTGGAGCCAGTTTTCATAATCCTGAACACTTTTAAAGGGCTGATCGCCCAGGCCGCTGCCAAGCTGTCCCATAGTTAAGGGCAATGAGGTGAACTGCGTGATGGGCATCAGTTCGGGATGGAATTGCCGGGCTTTCAGTTCCTGGTTCAGGATGTGTTTTAAAATGGAAAGTGAGATACGGTCATCAGCATTGAGGTTTTCAGGTTTGAAGGTGTTTAAATCTGCCTGGTATTTTGTATAGAATTCAATTAGCTGGTTAATAAATTCTTTTGATCCTTCTATCTGTAAGACGTTATTGTACCGGCTATCCCCAACAGCTGTAGCCGACAATGGAAAAAGTTTCAGCCGTTCATCATAGTATTTCTCAAATAACTGATGAAGTTGGTCATTTGACTGGATTTGGGCATTTATCCCTTCAGCATTCATCGACAGCATTATAAGAGCCATGAATGTGACTTTCCATTGAGTTTTCATTTTTGAAGTAATTAATTTATAAAATTTTCAGGCTATTTCAACCGATCGATGGCTGATTGCAGGGTATTATCGATACCAGCGCGGATATCTGGAAGATCGTTTTTGATATACATATCAGGAGCCAGTCCAATTCCTTCATACGATCTGCCGTCTGACAATTCTACTTTTTGAGGTACGAGTGAATAAAACCATCCATTAGCCAATTCCCTGCCTATCATGGTTCCATGGGCACCATTCGTTGTATCCCCCATAACGGTAACATTCGGTAAAGTCTGGAATGCCATTACTGAACGTTCACCGGCACTGATTGTGTGCCGGTCGGTAAGTACTACAATTGGTTTGCCGATGTACTCTCCTTTTGGGGAAATATACCATTCATGCCAGTCAGTATAGTCGTTTTGGCCTTTGCCATTTTTTGTTTTGCTTCGAAACACATAACGCGATTGATCAGTTAACCTGCCGATTTCAGAAAAACAATAGGTAAAATCACCGCCCTGATTGTGCCGGAGATCAATAATATAACCATTGACACTCCCATATTCATTTAAAAAGTTGTTCAGCTTAAAAAAGTTTTCCGCTACATAATCAAAATATATGTAGGCTACATTTTCATTCTTTATTTTTCCATAAATATAACTGTTCTCATCACCTTCTTTAAATCCCGTTTCGAGGTAGTTTTTAATAACCGGAATACTAAACAGTTCACTGTCGGCCTGCTCTCTTCTGATTTTATTTGAATAGAAAACATCCCTGTCCGGGGCCGTAAGGGATACATGACCATCATCCAGTGTTTCCAGAAGCATGGATAGTACTGAAAACAGTTCATCATTTGTAGTATTCGGGTTCACCATGGGGCGAAATCGTTCGTATTCCTCCTGCCAGTTAATGCTTCTTTCTTCAAAAGGAGCATATTCTTCATGGAAGGTTGTCCATAAATTTTCAAAAACAGCTTCAGGATTGTTTTTGGGAGGTTCAATGAAGAATTTCTCGCATCCTGCCATTATAACAAACAGGAGGGAGACAGCCAGTATTTTTTTTAATGGTTGCATATATTTTAAAATCTGAAGGTTCCTGAAAAGATTAAGGTATTCCCATAGAAAAGGAAATTTCTTGGGTCGTTTGCATGGCTAAATTCAAACAAATAGCCAATTCCCAATTCGAACTTTTCATTTAAACGATGCCTATAGTCTATTTCCAGGTCGAAGGTTTGCAACTTGTTCCATGTAACAAGCCCGCCATCCCCGATAAAAGCCATAAAACTTTTCAACCCTGAATGTGAACTTATGTTTTCGATAAACTCATCATCATTTACAAGGTAAGGAGAACGTGCAAGCCAGGTCACTATTGGAAATTGGAGCGTGGCCGACAGTTTCCCTTTTTCGCTCAGGGATACTTCTTTTCGGCCAAATACTCCCAGGCCAAAAGCGGAATAATATCCAAAACTGCTGATCCTTCCATAAACAAAATTTGCTGCCTGCACATTCGCGGTTAAAAGTCCCCCTGCAGTGAATGTTGATCTCATCGTTTCCGTTACCTTTTTCCCGATAAGGTAATCTATATTCACTATGGTGATGTTGTGTGGATTGGCCATTTTAGTCTCGCCATGGTCGGTAAATTCATATGAAACTGAAACCATTGGATTAAAATTGGCATAATCGATATGCACTTTGTGAAAAATTTTACCTTCCCTCGTGTATTCCAATGCCGGGTTCATAAGGGAAAGGTCTGTTTGGATGAGGGGTGAAAATATCAGGTCCTGTCTTGCCAAATACACCATACCCAAGTTTAGGGAAAGGGCGTTTTTTCTCTCTGCATCCTGGCCGATGCTGTTCAAAGCAATAAGGCACATCATTACCGGTAATCCAATTTTTCTCATTTTACAGCCTGATTTTGGGACCTTCCGTCAACAATTTTATATGGAATATAATGGATCAATGTCATCCGGAACGTCCATTCATTTTCATATAATTACAAACGAAGAATGAAATTGTTGAGGACTGCCAACGTCACGTTAATTCGAAAAGTAGATTTCGCGGGCGCTGGCCTTTAAGGAAAAAAAGCTTTGCGGGGTATTGAGAATTTAAAGAAAATTGCCTGGTAAAGAATCATCTATGGAGAGGGATCACAATTCACACCCACAATTCCTCAATCTTTTCCAACGATATTCCTTTGGTTTCAGGAATATAGAAATAACTGAACAACCATTGAACAATACACATGAGGGCAAGGAACAGAAAGGTGGTTGCTCCCCCGACAAATGCAAGGAAATAAGGAAAGAAAAGCACTACAAGGAAATTGAAGATCCATTGGGTGAATGATGCAAACGCGACGGCAGTGCCGCGGATCCGGTTCGGAAAAATTTCAGATACAAGCGTCCAGAATGCAGGGCCGACGCATGAGGAGAAAAAGGCTATGAAAAGCATGATGCAGGCCAGCGTGATCATGCTGTTCAGTTTAAAATAAAAGGAGAGGGAAAGGATGATCAGGGAAAAGGCCATACCGGCTGATCCAACCATGTAAAGCATTCGGCGTCCCACCTTATCAATCAGCAATATAGCCACAAATGTGGAAATTCCATTGATCAGTCCGATCAGCGAGGTCTGCAGTAGGGCAGATTTAATCTGTATCCCGGCTGCCATAAGAATTTTGGGGGCATAGTCAATTACCGTATTGATCCCGCTCACCTGCACCAGCACAGCCAGAAAGAAACCCACCAGTAAAACTTTCCGGTAGGCCGGACTGAGCAATTCACGGAATGAAACTTTGCGGGAATTGCCTTCGAGTGATGCGGCAATTTCTTTAATTTCTACTTCAGCCAGGGCAAGACCGCCGATTCGGGTGAGCACTTTCATTGATTTGTCCCTGAAACCTGCCTTGTACAGCCAGCGTGGACTTTCCGGAATAAAGAACAATCCTGTAAAAAATAGTACGGAAGGAATGATCCCGGTGGCAAACATCCAGCGCCAGTTGTTGTCAATATCATGAAGCCAGTAATTGATAAAATAGGATATCAGGATACCAAAAGTGATTGTGAACTGATAGATGGCTACGAGCATTCCTCTCTTGTCGGGAGGTGAAACTTCAGATACATACATCGGTGAAAGCACGGAAGCCGAACCCACAGCCAATCCGCCCAATATGCGGGCAGCAATGAATACAGCCGGATCCGTTGCAAGGGCGGTGGCTCCGCAGGAGACGGCAAAGGACAGGGCAATAAAGATCAGTACCTTCTTGCGTCCATACCTGTCGGTAAAGACACCTGACCCAAAAGCCCCGATGATGGCGCCTACCAGTAGAGAGCTCACTCCCCAACCCAGTTGAAGCTCGTTCCAGTGAAAATAGGATTGTATGAACGGCACGGCTCCTGATATGATTGCCACGTCGAAACCGAACATAAGTCCACCCATGGTGGCAATCATACAGATGAAATACAAATACCGTGTATTTTTATTCATGGAAGTGTTCTTTGCCTGGTTGAAAATTATGCCGGCATAGCGGGCAGTTTCCAACCCTCGCGATATGAATGCCGAATATAACTGGTTGCGCTTTCAAGGGCGTTGCTTTTTGCAAATTGTTTATCAAACGTGGGATGGCCGTCAATTACGCTGAATTCGTTGGACGTGACAATACTCAATTCATCACCCGCGGAGATGTTATCGAATTGCATTTTCTCAGCATTCCATATAAGGGTCCTGTTCAGACTTTGCAGGCGGATAGCCAGTACACCCAATAGTACCATTTCATTAAATGGTCCTGAATAAGCGAAATTTGATGTAGGCTGAATCCTGTTCTCAGGGGATTCTTTGCAGGCACGGATCCAATCCTGTTCATGCGGCCCGTCCACATAACCAATTGCCCCGGGAATCCGCCGAAGATATGGAGTTACGCCGGGAACGCGTCCGGAAACCAATCTGGGTCTGAATCCGCCACAATCACAAATTAGGGTGTCTTTTGAACCAACAAAGATACATCCGCCCAATCCGTCCGACATCAGGTTTTCCCCGTCGGGGATAAGATCGGACCGGTTTGGAAGCAACCCTCCATCATACCAGTAAATCCTGACAGGCGGCATATTCACCTTATCGAGGTTAGCCCGGGCAGGAAATGAAAATTCGACCGATTCAGCCTGTGGTGCCGATTCCGTATTGACAATCGTTGAACTGCCACGCACCTTATCGGGATAGCCAAGTTTCAATGACTGGTAAACCGGGTCGAGAACATGGCACGCCATATCCCCAAAGGCCCCTGTGCCGAAATCCCACCAGCCCCTCCAGTTCCAGGGTGTATAAATTGAATTGTATGGGCGGAAAGGAGCAGGACCGATGAACAGATCCCAATCGAGGGTGGCCGGGACGGGCATTACCTCTGTTGGTCGCGGCAATCCCTGTGGCCATATCGGACGGTCAGTCCAGGCATGAACCTCTTTCACTTCCCCGATTTCACCATTCCAGATCCATTCACAGACCTGGCGTACGCCATCCCCGGAATTGCCCTGGTTCCCCATTTGCGTGGCCACCTTATGTTTGGCTGCAAGCTTTGTGAGCAGGCGCGATTCATAAACAGAATGGGTAAGCGGCTTCTGGCAATACACATGCTTGCCCATGGTAAGAGCAGTAGCTGCTATGATGGCATGGGTATGATCCGCAGTGGACACCATCACGGCATCGAATGAGTTTTTCATTTCATCAAACATCTTACGCCAGTCGGTATACTGCTTAGCCTTCGGAAATTCCTTAAAACAGGGATCCGCGTACTTCCGGTCCACATCGCACAACCCCACGATATTTTCGGTAGCCATGCCCACCAGGTTCGGGTGTCCCTTGCCGCCAATGCCAATCCCGGCAATATTGAGTTTATCACTGGGGGCGGTATGTCCCAACCCGCTGATCACATGACTGGGCAATATTGTAAGTGCGGCTGAGGCGAATGCACTTTTCCGGATAAAATCCCGCCGGGAATTATGAGTTGTTTTCATCGTGTAAAGTATTGTCTGGTTAAAATGCCTTTATTTTCAAATTGCGGTACCAAACCTTTGTACCATGATTTTGGAGTGAAATATTTCCCTCATCATATTTCCCATAGTCAGGGAAATCAGACCATTTTCCACTATCGCGTCTTTTTTTCCAGTCATCGGAGTATTTTTCATAGGTTACCACGACAACTCCGTTTAACACGTGCGTAACATGATTTCCGTCAACCACCAGCAACGCGTTATTCCATTCGCCGACCGGCTTATATGGTTTTTCAGCCGGAGGATACATGGCATAATTGGCACCCATTATTTGCCAGTCTTCCAGTTTGTCAGGCCAATTGTCATGGTCAATGATCTGAAACTCCGGACCTGTTTCATAGGGAAATTTGTACTTCGGATTTTCCTCCAGCTGGAAAATGATCCCGCTGTTGGCGCCCTTGGTCAGTTTAAAATCAAAACTGAATGCGAAGGCCTTGTATTTCTTATTGGTGATAATATCCTGGTCTTCCTGTCCCCCTTTGCTGTTCATGGTGAAAGCACCGTCTTCAATGGTCCAGCTGTCTGGAAAACCTGACATATTGTATCCATGCCATCCTTCCCTGGAAGTTCCGTTAAACAGAAGGATCCAGCCCTTATCTTTCTCCTTTTTCGCGAGTGTATTGGGAGCAGAACCCCTGTCGAGTTCAGCATACAGGGAAAGAGCATTTTTGTCTGGTTTTCCTGTAAAAGAAACCATAGCCATCGTAAAAAGGGCTGCCAACATTTTCACTGCACGTGTTTTCATAATTTTATTTGATTTTATAGATTTATATCCCTGGTAAATGATGATCAAATTGAGGTCATCGTTAATTCATTAAAAATAGGAAAGAATCCGGAAGTTCTCGCGGATTTTCGCAGATTTCGGAGATTATGAGTATCTAAGTTCTGGAGTGGTTAATCGAATGCAATGAGATTTCTCGGCGGCCTCCAAAGCGACAGTTAAACACAACTCCATATCTCAGCGGTTAAAATTTTTGCCGATCTCCTGTTAACCCTGATTGTTTTCTCCCCGATCGGTTGTAATTTAGCCACTAAGGAGTAAGGAGTAAGGAGTATGGAGTAAGGAGTAAGGAGTATGGAGTAAGGAGTAAGGAGTATGGAGTAAGGAGTATGGAGTAAGGAGGATTATGAAAAGAATTTTAGGGAATATACTTGTCTTTTTGTTCATTGGTTTACCGGTTTATACCCAGGTGAAAGGGGTTGATCTGGAAAAGGCAACCCCATTTAAGAGCAATTCAAAAACTTTCAAAAATTATGAAGATCTGCTTGCCTACAACGGAGCCTATTGTATAACCTACATTCTTGCCCCGATAGGGCTGCAGCATTGCCTGGTGAAACTGAAAGACCTGCTCTTACAGAATAACCTTGACTTTAACCACCCTCACATAGACAAATCTTTTCTTACGGGAAATATAAATGAGAGCCTTGAAAATTACATGAATCTGCATGCGGGTCTTCAGGCGCAAACTTCGGAAGTAAACAGGACATGGGAGTTGCAGGATGGATGGTATATCACCCTGAACCTTACATTCAACGCGTATACAATTTGGTTTATTCCGGCTGATCGGAAAAAATAAACCTGAACAATTGTCAATCCCCGGATGTTAGTTAACAGCTATTTACGGATATTTTACAGTTATGGACCTGGATACAATTTTTAACCGACTTTGGGTTGATTATACCGAACGGAATCCTTCTGTTCAAAAAATAGTTGACCTGTTTGACCGGGAAGGGGAAATTATCGTGAACGACCATATTGCTTTCCGAACCCTGGATTATCCGGCAATCAGCATCGATGTTATTGCCCGGCCCTTTCTTCTGCAGGGATATGTGGCAAAGGGAGAATACATTTTTAAAGATAAGCATTTGTTTGCCCGGCATTACGAGATCCCGGGCAATCCCGGGGCACCCCGGGTATTTATCAGCCAGCTGATCCTTCCTGAATTTTCAGGAAAACTTCAGCAGCTGTTTAAAGACAATCTCGACAGCCAGCCCCCTGAAAAATTTGACTCTGCAGACCTGATTTTCAGCGGAAGCCTGCTTAAACCGCTTTCATACAAGGTTTATACCGATTTACGAGAGGAATCGGAATATGCAGCATGGTTCTACGTTTTCGGATTCAGGGCTAACCACTTCACGGTAAGTGTAAATTCCCTGAAAAAATACAATTCAATTCTGAAGGTCAATCAGCTGTTGAAAGATAATGGATTTCTTTTAAACAGTTCCGGCGGCGAGGTGAAAGGCAGCCTGACTGACTATTTACAGCAATCCAGTACAATGGCCGATATTATTCCTGTTGAATTTGAGGAGGGTACTTTCAGTATACCATCCTGCTATTATGAATTTGCCCAACGATATACCCTGCCAAACGGTGAATTATTCGGAGGATTTGTGGCGCAATCAGCCGATAAAATTTTTGAAAGCACTGACTTCTATAAGAAAGTGCAATAACTACTGCCGGGCTTTAGAGAATTGAATTAAGTATTATGCAGGTTTCTTTTTTACCATGTATGGTAAATTTTCTTACTTTTATTCACCTGTAACCAATTCACATTCCATTTGCCTAACCTTACCAGTATGAAATCAAAACCTTTTCACTTACGGCCATTAACCGCCATTATTATTTTAGTAACTATGATGTCTTTATCGTCTGCCTGTAACAATGAAACATCCTATTCAGGCTATCGCCTGGTAGAGAAAAAATTTGTCAAAGAAGTAAACGCGGACTGCTATCTTTTTGAACATATTAAAAGCGGCGCCCGGGTATTAAAAATCGCGGCAGATGATCCGAATAACACGTTCAGTATTGCGTTTAAAACGATACCTGAATCAGATGCAGGAACTCCGCATATCATGGAACATTCACTGTTAAACGGTTCCAGGAATTTTCCGGTAAAGAGTCCGTTCGACGTACTCTCGAAGGGCTCGCTGAATACATTCTTAAACGCGATGACATATCCCGACTTCACCATATTTCCTGTCGCGAGTGTGAATACCAAGGACTACTTTAACCTGATGCATGTTTACCTCGATGCTGTTTTCAATCCCCTTATTTATACCGAACCCCGGATCTTTATGCAGGAGGGATGGCATTATGAGCTTAACAGTAAGGATTCACCGTTGGAATACAAGGGAGTTGTATATAATGAAATGAAAGGCGCTTTTTCAAGTCCTGAACGGGAACTGTGGTACCAGATCCAACGAAATCTTTTTCCGGATAACGGGTACAGGTATTCTTCGGGAGGATATCCTTCAGCCATTCCCTCCCTGACATATGAGGATTTTGTAAGTTTTCACAAAAGACACTATCATCCTTCAAACAGTTATATATTTCTGTATGGAAATGCTGATCTGGAGCAGGAACTTGCCTTCATCGACAAGGAATATCTTTCCAACTATGATAAGGCCGATTTGGGTGAGGGTGTGAAATTAAACCCGCCTTTTGCTGCCATTAAGGAAGTTAACGGAAATTATCCCGTGATTGATGGTGCGCCTGTTGATCACCAGACTTATCTGGCAATGAACTGGGTTATAGGCAAGGGTTATGACCAGGCTTCCGTGATTGCCCTCGACATATTGGCCGATGTGCTGGTGAACCAGGAATCCGCACCTGTCAGAAAGGCCCTGAATGCAGCCGGCATTGGAAAAGACATATATGGAGTTTCCCAAAATATGCAGCAGAATATGTTCAGTATTGTGGTGCAGAATGCAAACGCGGCGGATAAAGACTCTTTCCGTTCGATCATCATCGAAACGCTGAAAGAGGTGGTGAAAGAAAAAATCGACAGGGAAGCCCTCCGGGGATCAATAAACAGGATGGAATTCAGGCTGAGGGAGGGGGATGATGCCCAGAAGGGGATAGCCTATAATGTCAGAAGCATGACAAGCTGGCTTTTTACAAATGATCCGTTTCCGGCACTGGAGTATGAAAGCCAGCTGGCAACGCTGAAAACCTCGTTAACCACCACGTACCTGGAGGAAATAATACAAAAGGATTTTATTGATAATCCGTATGGCCTTGTAGTTACGTTGGAGCCAAAGCCCGGACTGGAGAAGGAAAACGCAAAAAAAACAACCGCCCGGCTTGCCGAATACAAGAAGAAGCTGGCCCCTGCAGACCTGGATACAATTGTAAAGATCACAAGCGACCTGGTGGCTTACCAGAAAAAGGAAGACAGTCCGGAAGCCCTTGCCACCATGCCGGTGCTCAAACTTGGGGACATTAACCGTGATGCTACCTGGTATGATGTCACTTCACAAAACCTGGATGGCATTACACAGCTTTACCATGATGAGTTCACCAATCATATTGTATATATGAATTACTGGTTCGATCTCCGTGTATTGCCCCAGGAGATGATCCCATATGCCGCTGTTCTGACGGAGTTGCTTGGAAAAATGGATGCAGGAGGTTATTCATACGAAAGACTGGATAAGGCCTTGAATATTAACACAGGCGGGTTTAATACCTCGCTGGCGGTTTTCCTGCCTGATTATGATGACAATAAAATGTTGCCGGAATTCAGGATCCAGATGAAGACAGCCACAGAAAAGATGGATACGTCCTTGTATTTGCTGGCTGAGATCCTTACCAAAACAAAACTCGACAACAAGGACAGGCTGGGTGAATTGCTTCGCAGACACCAGTCGCAGCTTGAATCCAGTGTGACACAGAACGGATATGGAGTTGCCCTTAACCGCCTGGAATCATATTATTCACAACGGGGAGTTTTCAATGACATGATCCGCGGAGCCACTTATTACTGGTTCGTAACCGATCTCGTGAAGCGGTATGCTGAGGATCCGTCCGGCATCATTGCACAACTTAACCAGGTAAAGGATGCCTTATTTACAAAAAATAACCTGTTAGCCGGAACAACTGCAAGCCAGGAAGATTTCAATGTCTATACAAAAAATCTGCCCATCCTGTCTGCCGCATTAGCGGAAAAACCGCTAACCTATTTGGTATGGAACCTTAAGCCGGACGCCAGAAATGAAGGGATCGAAACTGCATCCAAAGTGCAGTATGTGCTGCAGGGATATGATTTCAGGAAACTGGGAATTCCCTGGGATGGAAAATGGAACGTTCTGAGCCAGGTAATGTCAACAGACTGGCTGCAGACCCGGATCAGGGTTGTTGGCGGAGCGTATGGCGGGTTTTCAGGTATCAGTAAAAGCGGGGCGTTTTACCTGGCATCCTACCGTGATCCAAACCTGAAAGAAACGCTTGACAATTACAAGGGTACGATTGATTATTTATCGAACTTCCAGGCGGATACAACTACCATGTCCCGATATATTATCGGCACAATTGCCAACCTCGATAACCTGTTGACACCTGCAGAAAAAGGCGAGGTGGCCTTTCGAAGGTATATGGAAAAAACTACAAAGGAAGCCCTTCAGAAGGACCGTGATGCTGTACTTGCCACAACACCGGAGGATATCCGGAGCATGAGTACCGTGCTGGATAAGATCCTGGGGCAGCAGGTATATTGTGTGTATGGCAATGAAGAAAAGCTGAAGGCCAATAAGGACTTGTTTAAGAATTTGGTAACCCTCCAAAAATAACGCCATGGAAAACAGGAGAACTTTTATCAGGAATGTAGCCATCGGCACTGCCGGACTGTCGCTGAGCAACCATGTATTTGGCGCTGCCTTTGGAGGCAATGTGCTAAAGGCAAATGACAAGGTGAGGGTAGGGATCGTCGGTTTTTCCGATCGTTTTAAAGGTTCCCTGCTCCCCTGTTTTATGGAACATGCAGCAGAACTGAATTTTGAAATTGTAGCCCTCAGTGACATATGGAAAGTGAGGCGCGAGGAGGGTAAAGCACTGATCAGGGAAAAAACCGGATGGGATATAGCCCTGTGTGCCAATAATGATGAGTTGTACAGTCGGAAGGATATTGATGCGGTAATTATAAGTACAGCCGATTTTCAGCATGCCTTGCACCTGGTGGAAGCCGCCAGGGCCAAAAAGGATGCCTATGTGGAAAAACCGTTTGCAGAGACAATGGCCGATGCCAGGGCAGCTGTAAAAGCTTGCAGGGATAACAGAATTGTTGTACAGATCGGTTCACAGCGGCGCAGTGGCGTGAATTACCAGGAAGCCGGGCGCTTCATTCAATCGGGTAAGTTTGGCAATATCGTGATGGTTGAAATGAGCTGGAATGTTAATCAGCCGGGCCGATGGCGCCGTCCGTCACTTGTTTCCTCCATTCGGGAACAGGATACTGACTGGAAACGGTATCTTCTAAACAGGCCTGCAGAAAAATGGGATCCGCGGAAATATCTTGAATTCCGGTTGTTCTGGCCATATTCCTCAGGTATTCCCGGTCAATGGATGTGCCACCAGATTGATACGGTTCACTGGTTTACAGGATTGTCACATCCCCGCAGTGTGGCTGCTAACGGCGGAATTTATCAGTGGCAGGATGGCCGGACAAATGCAGATACACTCACGGCGGTCTTTGATTACGGCCCGCCTGATAATGCAAAACAGGGATTTGAGGTCGTCTATACATCACGGTTTACAAATTCTGCAGGAGGAACAAAGGAGTTGTATTATTCCAATGCAGGTATGATGAATCTCGACAATAATACAATCACCCCGGAAGGGGGATTGCAGGCGGAAGAGGCTGCTGCCATGAATCTGCAGCCGAACCTCCTTATGCCGTTTAAACTTCCGGAAGTGCAGGTGACAACAGATGCCAACACGAGCGGAGATCCGCTTACTTCAGCACACATGCGCAACTGGATGGAATGCGTAAGATCAAGAAAACAACCGAATGCCCCTGTTGAGGCTGGATTGAACCATGCCATTGCCTGCATAATGGCAAATGCCGCCTATCGTACCGGTATGCGAAGTACTTTCGACGAAAAGAACCAGGAAGTTATGGCGGGCGGAAAAATTTTCACGTATTAATGGGATAGTTACGAATATTTCCCTGGAATAATATCATGCAGAGATGGGTTTCAAACCCATCTCTACATCATCCTGCAAATAAGAGGATATGCGTTATCTAACACATCATATGACAACATAATATGTATAAAATATTCATACCAATTCTGCTGACATTCATGCTTATCCCGGTTTTTTCTCAAATGGAAAAATCCGAACACACCCGGGTGTCATTTCAACGCGATGACAATTCCCGTAAGGTGGATGTAACCATTGGCGGTAAATTTTTTACCTCATTTATTTATCCCGAAACCCTGGCAAAACCGGTTTTATACCCGCTCTGCACCTCAACAGGCACTGAGGTTACCCGTGGCTTTCCTTTGAAACCGAGGCCGGGCGAGCGGGTTGACCATCCGCACCAGGTTGGATGCTGGTTCACATATGGTGATGTAAACGGGCTGGATTTCTGGAATAATTCATATGCCATACCTGAAGCGGATAAATCGCGATACGGAAGCGTAAAAAATGTAAAAATTGTCAGGACGGATGGAGGAGCTGAAGCCGGGTCGCTGGTTTTCAACTGCCAGTGGGTCAATCACCAGGGACAGGTATTGCTTGATGAGGAGACTACGTTGATATTTTCGGGTGACAAGGTTAACCGGAAAATCATAAGGATTACAAAATTTAAAGCGACAAATGGTCCGGTAAAATTTGGAGACAATAAGGAAGGTTTTTTTGCCCTTCGAATGGATCGTGCCTTTGAAACACCATCTGAAACTCCTGAGGTTTTTACAGATGCTTCCGGGAAACCGACAACAGTACCTGTATTAAACAATGAAGGCGTAAACGGCGTTTTTCGCAGCAGTGAAGGTAAAGAAAAGGATGCAGTTTGGGGCACCCGGGCATCCTGGATGAGCCTGACCGCCACCAAAGCAGGTGAGGAAATATCAGTCTGCATGTTTGACAACCCTTCAAACCCCGGCTATCCCGGTACCTGGCATGCCCGGGGATACGGGTTGTTCAGTCTCAATAGTGTCGGAAGAATGGCATATAATCCCGGGGAAGCTGAAAATACATTGAGCCTGAAGCAGGACGAGACGGTTGAATTCAGGTATATGATACTGGTCAGGACCGGTGGTGCCATTACATCAGCTGAAATGAACGAAGAATTTGCAGAATTTAAGAGAGCTGTAAACCATGCTGCAATCAAGTAGATACAGGTGTTTTCAACAAGCGGTTACAGGCAATGCTGGTAAAATCCTCCTGGTGTTATTATGCACTTTTGGTTTCCCGGGCAAATCGGATGGACAGGTGTTGCAGGATCAGCAAGTCCTTGATAAAATTAAAAAAGGAATAGTCTGCATTTATAATTTTCAGTTTGAAGAAGCCATGGAGATATCCGGGTACCTGGATAAAAAATGCGGAGAATGCGCAATTTCATATCTGTATAAGGGTATGGAAGTTTATTGGAGGAATTTTCCACTGACACCCGGCAGCAAAAGCGCGGAAGACTTTGAAAATTATCTTGAAAAGGCTAAATCCCTGGCAGAAGCGGAGTTGAAAAAAGACGATTCGGATGCGGAAGACCTGTTGTCAGGCCTTGGTTCTGCCGGTTTGCTCCTGATGTTTTACGCCGATAACGGGTTGAGTGGAAAAGTGATCTCACTTGCCCCAAAAACCTATCAATGGGTGATGAAATCCTTTGATTACACAAAAACCTTTAAGGACTTTTATTTTATTACCGGCTTGTATAATTATTACCGCGAAGCTTATGCCAATGCGCATCCTGTCTATAAGCCGGTATTGGTTTTTTTTCCGCATGGAAATAAGAAACTTGGTTTACAACAATTAAAGATTTCTGCCGATTCAGCGATTTTTCTGGCTGCCGAGTCCATGACTTTCCTGGCAGGTATTTACCAGGATTTTGAGAAGGATCCGGTTAAGGCAATTAAATACAGCAAAAAGCTTAAAGAGACATTTCCCGGTAATCATCAATATAAGCTTCAATATATTCGTGATCTTCTTTTTATTAAGAAATTCGGTGAGGCAGAATCACTTTTAAACGGTATGCCTTATGAATCCCTTAACCGCTATTACCAGGCACAAATAGACATTTTTAAGGGTGTGATCCGGGAACAAAGATATGATGACCCTGTGGGAGCAGAAAATCTTTACTGGACAGGCATCAATAAGGCAGAACTTTATGGAACCATAGCTTCAGACTGCACTTCATACGGATATTTTGGTCTAAGCCGGATTAATACTGCCGCCGGCAACAACAAGGTCGCAAAGCAATACCACAAAAAGGCCCACGATTTGTCCACCTTCGACCATGTGAATTTTGATTGATCAAATGACTGATTATAAGCTTGATATTAGTAACTTCCTGGAAAAGAGTCAGTACTGCCCGGTTTTGGATGTCAGGTCACCTGCCGAATATGATCGCGGGCATATTCCGGGTTCCTTAAGTTTGCCGCTTTTCACCAATGAAGAAAGATCAATTGTAGGTACCCTTTACCTTCAAAAAGGATCAAAAGATGCCATGATGAAAGGGCTTGAACTGGTGGGCCCGAAAATGAGTGAATTTGTGAACAGGGCCACAGATCTCACCCCCGGGGGGGAACTTGCACTCTATTGCTGGCGGGGAGGCATGCGAAGCAACAGCATGGCATGGCTTTTCAATACATCCGGACTGAAATCGCATACTCTTGAAGGGGGATATAAGTCCTGGCGAAAGCATGTTCATGACTATTTCAGCCGGCCTGTCCCGAACCTCGTAGTTATTGGAGGTATGACTGGTGCAGGAAAGACCGAAATACTGGAGGAAATTGAAAAAGGGGGAGGGCAGGTCATTCATCTGGAACGGCTGGCACGGCATAAGGGATCAGTTTTCGGTCATCTCGGCATGCCTCCGCAACCTTCTACTGAACAGTTTGAAAATGAGTTGTTTGAAAGTTTATCCAAATCAGATGCCACAAATCCGCTTTTTATAGAGGATGAAAGCCTGGCAATCGGGCAGGTATTTATTCCAAAACCTTTTTATGCCAGGATGTCATCCGCCAGGTTTGTTAATGTGGTTGTGCCATTTCATGAAAGGGTAAGGCGATTGGTTGACTCGTATACCGCGGGTGAAACGGGGTTACTGATTGAAGCCATTAGTCGTATCGATCGGCGGCTGGGCAGCGAAAATGCGTTGCAGGCGAAAAAATATGTTCTGGAACGACATATGGAAAAGGCTGTGGAGATCGTTTTAAAGTATTATGATAAAGTGTATGACAGAAGTATGGGAATGCATACCCGCGAGGAAATCAATACCCTTGTTGTAGCGGATGAAAATCCGGGAGAAATCGCCAAAAGTATTCTTAAAAAAATGATAAACCCATGATAAATCCGAACATTAAACTAACGCAATTCAGTCCGGGTGCCGGCTGCGGCTGCAAGATATCTCCCGCTGACCTGGGTGGAATTATTCATCATATCCCGGATAAATCCGCCTTTGAACACCTGCTTGTGGGTTGCGAATCACGTGATGATGCAGCCGTCTATGACCTGGGTAACGGGATGGCGATGATCAGCACAACGGATTTTTTTACGCCAATCGTGGATGATCCGTATGATTTTGGAAGCATTGCCGCAACCAACGCGATCAGCGACGTATACGCCATGGGCGGGAGGCCGCTGATGGCGGTATCCATTCTTGGCTGGCCGGTTTCAAAACTTCCCCCCGAAATGGCCGCCCGTGTGATCGAAGGTGCTGTGGATAGTTGCCGGGAGGCCGGAATTCCTCTTGCCGGTGGGCACAGCATTGATATATCGGATCCAATTTTCGGTCTGGCAGTTACCGGTATAATACCTGCCGGGCAGGTGAAAAGAAATAATACGGCAAAACCCGGTTGCAGGCTGTTTATAACCAAACCCCTGGGTATTGGTATCTTAAGCACGGCCGGCAAAAAGGGTGTACTCGATGACCAGGATTACAGAAGTTCGGTTGCCTGGATGACAAAATTGAATTCTACCGGAATGGAACTTGGAAAAATGGATTCGGTTCAGGCAATGACTGATGTGACCGGATTCGGCTTACTGGGGCATTTGCTGGAGATTTGTGAAGGCAGCAATGTTTCTGCACGCATACGCTTTTCCTCCATACCCAGGGTGGAGAACCTTGCATTGTATATCGGTAAAAACTGCATCCCCGGTGGAACTTACAGGAACTGGAAGAGCTATGAAGAAAAGATCAGCGACCTTACGGAATATCAAAAAGTTATCCTGGCGGATCCCCAGACAAGCGGCG